>NZ_JABBWU010000049.1:0-6898 GCF_012999525.1 Microbispora sp. H10836 | reverse complement strand
CGGCCACCGCCAGGCTGTAACCAAAGGCCTGAACCTTCAACTCCGTCCCGTCGGCCGCATCAGCCGGGATCGCCGACGTCACCTCAACCCTGGCACTCCACCCCGGCTCCAAAACCTTGACCGTGTTCCGGAACCCACCCTTGATCGGCGCACACTTGCCCCGCCACGGGTAACACACCGCCGCCCCCGCAAGCGCATCAGGCAGCAGAACGTCCAGCCGGACGTCGGTCGCGGGACCGTCACCCTTGTTCGTCACCGTCGCCGTCCAGGTCACCTTCGACCCCGGCCCCGGCTCGGACACCGACACCTCGGCCGTGACCTGAAGATCCGCCTGCGCCGTCGTCGGGCTCAACAGGAACGAACGAGCCGACTCGGTGAAACCGTCGGAGTCCGCCGCCCGGTCACGCACGAAACCCTGCATCAGGATCTGACCCGAGGAGTTGACGTCCCGCACGTACGACATGCCCATGCACGGCTGCGTCGTCTTACTCGCGTCCTCCGGGCACCACGGCCGAGAGAGCAGATCCTTCAGCGGATACTTCGTGCCGTCCACCCACATCACCGGCGACCTGTGCCAGGAGTTGAGACTGGGCCCCTGCTCGAACCCGACGACCAGTTCGTTGTCGCTGACCGCGGCCGCCTCGCCGATACCGAGGTCGGCCGGCTTGCCGTCCCTCCACGCATGGGCACGCTTGATCGTCTTGCCTTCATGGGCGCCGCACCGCAGGGTGCCGACCACCAAACCGGCGTCGTTGATGTCGGAAGCCCGGCCGGCCGTCTGTGCGCATCCGTCGACCGTGCCCAGGAGCTTGGTCAGCACACCGTCCGCGTAGACCGCCGGACCCGTGTCCCTGGCGGTACCGTCGGTTTCCCGACTAAGCGCGTAGCTGCCCGAGACCGCACCCCAGGCGTTGAGACGCGGGGCACCCCAGTTCTGCATGGCCTCATCCTTGTAGCTGAGACCCGCGACATAGTCCGGAGGTGCCGCGGTCCTGGCCCCTCGATCCCACATCGCGTACCTGCCCGGACTCGTATAACCGAACGCCTGACCGTTGTCGTTCAGAGTCGCGGCCGAGCCGTCCGCCGCGCTGTCGCCCGGCTGCAGGTCGGTGACCGGCCCGTCGTTGCGGAAGACGACAGCGTGCCGGGAGTTGTGGCCGTTCACCGACGTCACCGCCCAGCCGGACACGTCCCCGGCCTCGTTGACACCCGCAGCACCGGCCTCGCACTTGACCGCGCCGTCGGTGCAGGCCAGGCCACCCAGATCAGTGAAGGCCCCGTCCTGCCAGCGCACCGCGTGCTTCTTACCGTCCTCGCCGGTCACCGTGGCGGCGACCTGACCGCTGTCGTTCAACGACCACACATCGGTCCTCGACGCGTCCCCGCCGGGCAGACTGCCGATCTCGGTCACCTTGTAGGTGCCGAACCGCGCCTCCACCGTGTGCGCCCGGTCCATGGTCAGCGTCAGCGGCCCAGCGCCCCGCTCCTCACCGTCGACCACCCACCCGATCGGGACACGCCCCGCATCCGGAGTCGCGATCACCTTCACCTTCGTCCCGGCCCGGTAGGTGTCCTGCGCCGGCGACGCCGACACCGAACCCCCCGACCCGGCCGACAACGTCAGCTCGAACTCCCGCGTATCGGGCTTCTTCACCTCGATCACATCAAACGCCGTCCGCAGCCCCTTGGCCGTGTCAGCCTTCACCGTGACCGCATACACACCGTCAGCCAACGACTCGGACGCGGCACCGTACACGCCGTCGTCGGCGGCGCCGTCACCACTGTCGCCGTCGTCCTTCAACGGCAACTCGACGCGCGCGCCGTCCTCTCCGATCACGATCGCCTGCACCGGCACCCCGGTCACCGGCTGACCCTCATCGGTGACGGCACCTGTCACCGTGATGCGGCCATCCTCCGCCGGCCGCCCCACCTTCACGGTCACCTTCACCGGGTTACCGGCCACCCAGGCACCCAGATCGGCCGTGACCGGCTCCGAGGCCGTATTGGTGATCTCCAGCTTCCACGCCCCGGCCTGCGGACTGACGACACCCAGTGCCTGGATCGGCTGCTTGGCCTCGTCGCCGCCCGCCGCGTACTGCGCCGCCGTCTTCCCCGACGGATCACGCAGCAGCAACCCCACCGTCGGCGGCAGCAACGATCCCGTCACCCCGAAAGCCGTGCCCTGCGGAACATCCAGCGGCACACTCACCGTCTTGCCTGGCTCCACGACAGTGGACGGCGTGGCGAATATCGAACCGGCGTCCGTGCCGCCATCGGCACCGCCATCGTCCGTAGCTGTGGCTGCCAAGCGCGCCGGGGTGTCCGATGCCGACGTGCCGCCGACTCCCTCAGTCAACCCGGGCAGACTCGGGCCGGCGGCCTTGCCCGGCACCGATGCGAGCCGAGGCTTGACATAGGCCTGGAAATCCGGCTCCGAATCGGTCATCGACGTGTGAATCGTGCCGGTCCTGGGAGTGTCGGTATAGAACTGTGCAGCACTCCACAACGGCACGATCAGATCACCGTCGTAGAACGTCATGTGGTCCTGGCTGAGACAGGGAACTACGAAGCCCTCGCCCGCCAGGTTGGAGGGTGTCACGCCCTTGAGGTTCATGTAGTTCTTGTTGAACCAATTGCGGACGTAAGCAGTGGTGTTCTCATATGTAGCCGGGGCGTTGGGAACGACACCATGCGCGGCGGCCTGCACGACCATATCCGCACAGGGAGTCCCCCGATTGGGGGTCCCCATCTGCAACATCCGGTTCACCACCGGCTTGTAATCCGGCGAACTCGGCATCTCGCCCTGAATGTACTGCCGAGCGATCAGACCACCCATCGAGTGGGCGATGACATCGACATGCCACGCGCCTGTCCGGGTGCGCACGTTCTCAATATACTTCGCCATCTCCTTGGCGTTCTGTTCAAGCGTATTGGTCCGCTTGGAAATCGCGTCAATCGGGTCCTCGGTACCGGTGTTGAGGGTGCCACCATCGGGGCCGAACTGACCGTCGCCGACCGCGAAAGACGCACCGTTGGGGTGCAGACTCTTCAGGATCTCATGAGTGTTACCCCAAGAATCCTGCGCATTTGATTTCCAGCCGTGCACCAGGACCACCGGCTTCGGCCGCGTGAGGATGCTCGCCGACTCGGCGAAACCCTGCTCGGCACCGCCCACGTACAGCCGCGCCTTCACATACAGTTCCAGGTTCGACTTGCCGTTTTCCCAGGCCGCATCCCAGGCAACCCCCCTGGTGTCCCACTTCACCGGCACATCGACGGCCTCATGCGGCTCGAGATCGACCGAGACCGGCTCTACGGGCAATGGTGTGCCGGGCACGGCCTCACCCGGATTCGGCGACTTGGACAGCTTGAGCTGGACGGTAACAGGCAGGGTGCTGGGATTGGTCACCGAAACGATGAGGCGTGCCGGGTCCCCGTCGGTGACCGACGCAGCCTCACTCCAGTCATTCGACGGGTACTTCTTCGTCTCAAGCTTGACCGAAGTGACGACGGGTTGGCCTCCCAAGTCGAGCAGGAAGGCGTAGTCCCTGATGAGGTTGGCGTATCGGCCGATAACAGCGATCTGGTTGCGGTCGTTGATGCCAGTGGCATACCTGAGCTGCACGTCCCAGCCCGCTGCCCGCACCAGGTCGGTCAGGTCGACAGGGCGGCCGTCCAGGTACAAAGCGGCTCTTGGCGTGCCGTCGGCTGCGTACTTCACTCCTACGCCGATACCGGCGTTGTTGATCGCGTACACCTTGCCGCCGTAATCGGTGTGCTGGACATGGGGCTCGCGGTTCGCGTCCCAGATGATGGGGATGGCACCGCCATCCGCGTCCTCTTGCTCAGCGAAGCCGGCGACCTCGTAGTTGTCGTTGATGTCATAGGCTTCGGTGTGATCCCAGCCACCGTCGTATGGCAGCAGGTCTCGCGGGACCTGGACGGGTTCACCGGGCTTGGTGCGGAACGCGACGTGACCGTTGCCCGTGTTTCTGACACCGACGACCGAACCGAAGTTGTTCAGGGAACGGCCTTCGGTAGCACCCTTTCCGTTGCCCCAATCCTCGTCCAGGTCTTCGGGCTTGATCAGCTCCAGAACGGAGCCGTCCGGGTCTCGCACCCAGTGCGTCCCCGCGATCTGCCCCTTGTCGTTGATGGCTACCGCAGCGTCGCAGCAACGCCACCCATCGCCCGCAGGGGCCGGCTCCAGAAACGTCACCGCACCGTCCTTGTAAACAAAGGACGTCGGTTTGCCAGGGCCGTTGTCCACATGGCCGACCACCGTGCCGTCATCGTTGACGTCGTAGCCTATGGACTCGTATAGAGCGTTATCGGGGTTGGAGAACAGCGAGTGGATATCGATGTTCCCGTCTTGCGAGAACAGGGCGGCTTTGAATCCCTCGGGCCAAGGACCACCTATGGACCCAGCGACCTGGCCCTTGTTGTTGATTTTTTTGACTTGGCCGTAGGACGTATGAAGATCGGCCAGGCGGATGAGCTTCACTTCCGTGTCCGCGGCCGCGTTCGCGTCCCCGGAGGACGCCGGGACAGGCACAGACAGAGCGGGCGATGAAATGGCGAGAGAGCCGACCATCGCAGTGATCAAACTGACCACCACGGCGATCAGAGAGGTCGCGACCCGTCGAACGGAAACGCGCTTGGCTAACGGACTCAACAGTAAGACTCCTCAACTACGAAGCGCCTTGCGGCGCAGTAGTGAATGCAGCACAGGGTCCGCCGAATCGGTCCGGCCCCGGCTGCCGAGACGATGAGGGCGTCCAGCGCTTGGAGGATCAGGTGCGACTCCGGGTTCACCGGCAGCCTCTGAACAGGAGCGGCCAGGCGGAATGACTGTAGTCATCCCGCCCCGCTCGCCGCTTTTTCGTGTTGCTGTCTGCCCTGCTTCTCGGCCCTGCTGGTTTGCCACTTGTGGTGGGACGGCAGGGCCGAGGAGGACCCTGCGCGCTCGCGGCCGCGCCACGAGCGCGCAGGATGTTGCGGCTTCGGGTCAGCCGCTGACGCGCAGCACGCCGTTCACCGGGGACGGTGAGCCGGTGGGCTGGTTGTCGTAGATCCGCTCACCCTTGCTGTTCCAGACGACCAGGTGGAGCTGGTCGGGCTTCCCGGCTCCGGGGTCGGTCGCGGTGATCTCGAAGACGACCTTCCCGGCTCCCTTGACCGTTCCGGTGCCGCGCAGGGTCGCGGTGCCACCGGTCGCCGACAGCACCCGGTAGGAGGCGCCGCCCAGGGTGAAGCCGGGCGCGGTGTAGGTCAGCTCACCGGTGGGCGTGTCGCCCTTGCCCTTGTTCTTCTTCTTGTTGTCGTAGGGGTAGTGGGCGGTGAGGGTGAAGGAGGCCTTGCCCTCCTCCTTGGCGCACTCGGTGGTCACCGTGCACGCCCCTGCGGGGGTGGCGACGGTGCCGGCCCCGACCACCGACGCGGTCCGGTCGTAGACCAGCACCCGCACCTTGGCACCCTCGACCGTGTCGGCCGTGGTCCGGCCGCCGTGGTCGTCGGCGACCGTGACCGCCACCTCGTACACGCCCGGCTCGGTGAACACGTACGGCAGGTCCACCGTGCCCTCGACCCCGCTCTTGGGCCCGCTCTTGCCCTCAGCCGTGGTCTTGGCCGTGCTGTGGGCCTTGGGCTTGGCGTGGCGTTCGGCCACCGCTCCGGCGACCTGCCGGCCGCCGACGGTCCAGGTCGCGGTGTGGGAGTCACCCACGCCCGCGTCGGTGAACGAACCGCTGAACGTCACCGGCTCACCGACCGCCACCGTCTCCGGCGGCGCCTTCAACGCCACCTGCGGAGCGGCGTTGGTCACATGGACCACCACCTGCGCGCTACCGGCACCGCCCTTGTCATCGGTGACCGTCAGCACCACCGTGTAATCACCCGCCGAAGCGAACACATGCTCCAGCTTCAACTGGCCGGCGGTTGGCGTCAGCGGCTGCGGACCCGACCCGTCCCCGTAGTCCACCGTGTAGGACCAGTCACCGGAATCGGGGTCGGTGAACGAGCCCAGCCCGATCCAGGTGCTGCCCGCCTCAACGGTGTCCATCGACGTCCGCACCGTCACCTCGGGCGCCTGGTTCGGCGTCTGCCCCGCGGTGACCGTGACGGTGAACGTCGCCGTGGCCTCCAGCCCGCCGTCATCGGTGACCTTCACCGTGACCGGGTAGGTCCCCGCGGTCGCCCACTGGTGCTCCAGCGCGATCTGCTTGGCCGCCGTGGGCGTGACCGGCTGCGGGCCGGACCCGTCGCCGTAATCCACCGTCGCCGTCCAGGAGGTGGAGTCCGGATCGGTGAAGGTCACCGTCCGCTGCAACGCCTCACCCGTGCTGACCTCCGCGTCCGGCCCAGGGGACACCACCGGAGCCGTGTTCGCCCCCGCCTCCTCGATCACATAAGGAACTTCCAGCCCCGCCGGCCCGTTCACACCGTCGTAGACCAGCACGAGCGCCCGTCCGCTGGTGGCGGAGGTGAACGTCGTGGTCGCCGTGACCGTCCCGCCACCCGGACGCGAGGTCACCGTGACCGGCACCGGAGCCTGCCCGGCTCCCCAGGACACCATCGCGGTGTGGTTGTCACCGGTGTCGGGATCGGTGAACTCCACCGTCAGGGTGAGCGGCTTACCGACCACACCCCGCAACGGAGTCGCCGGCGGCTTGATCACCGGCACCGCGTTCACCGCCGCCCCCGTACCGGTCAACGGCAGCGTGTAGGCCGGCTCGGCACCGTCAGCGGTGGTGAACGTCAGCGCACCACTGGCCGGACCCTCCTGCGCCGGAGCGAACCTCACCTCCACCACGCAGCTGTGACCGACCGCCAACTCCACCGGGCAGGCGTTCGTCTGCGCGAACGGCCCGCTGACCGCGATCGCCTTCAACGGGATCGG
>NZ_JABBWU010000048.1:0-7166 GCF_012999525.1 Microbispora sp. H10836 | reverse complement strand
CTCTCGGCAGGTCTGCCACACATCCGGCCCGACCAGCTCCCCAGCCCACTCACCCTGCACATCAACCACTGTGGCCTCAGCACAGAAAGAACGAGGCCAGAACACAAGATCTTCAGTGGCCTTCTAGGCGCGGCCAGGCGTGCGCCGCCTCGGACGCGCAGCCTTGGCCGCCGGCACGTCGCGGGGAAGACCATGCTCGCGGCTCTCGCGGTTCCTGCGGGACGTCGCCGGGGACCAGGCGGGCTCGGCGCGCAGCCGTCCCCGCGGTCGGTGCGCTGCAGCGGCGACGAGATCAGCGACACCCGCAGTACATCGGCGTCCGATCGGCGCAAGCGGCTCAGGCATCGGCGGAATGTCGGTCATGATCTGTAGCGTCCCGGGCCATGGCTGATGCGGTGCTGGCGTACTCCTATGTGCGTTCCTCCGGGCTCGACCTGTCCTCAGGTCTGCTCGACCTGTCCACCTCCGGGGGCGTGACCCCCAGCGGGCCGGCCTTCCACCCCGCGTTCTTCAGCGGCCTGCTGACCCGGGCGGCGCCGGCGGCGGCTGGGCTGCTCGGGGTCGCCGACGTGGCCAGGGCCCGCTACTACGACGCCCGGCCCACAGGCATCGTTCGTGATCCGGTGGTGACGTGCAACGGTGACCGATTGCGCTTCGAGTCCTTCTCCGCCTGCGGCGGCGTCTACGCCCGGCTGGATGTCCTGCAGCAGGCCCTCGACGGCGAAGTCGTCGAGCTCGGCACCACCAACGTGGACGTCAACGACCCGCTGCGGCGGGCGCTGGTCCGGGTCGGCGGGAACGACCCTCTGCACCTGCGGGTCGGCGTCGAGGAACTGGTGGCCACCACGCTCGACGGCGCGGTGGTGGAGAAGAAGGTGCCGCTGCCCACGCGGTGGGTGCGCGGCTTCGCCGAGGTGCAGGTCATCGCCTCGGGGTTCGACCTGCGCGCGGAGTTGACCGGGCCGGAGGCGGTGCGGTTCCTGCGGTCGCTGCCCAGGCGCGGGGTGCTGTGGGCGGTGCCCGCCGGCAGGTCGCTGCGTCTGTCGGCCCGTCCGGCGGCGGGCGCGGTCTGCCTGCCCGGCCCCGACCGGCTGGCCACCCTGCTGCCTCTGCTGCGCTTCGCCAGTGGCCTGCGGGTGTACGGCCCGGCCGTCCCGGCGCACGGGCTTGCGGTCGCGAGCGCCTGGGAGCTGGAGCTGCCCGGCATGCGCTACGTGTTGACCCTGTCGCCGGAGCCGCGCAGGGGATTTTCGGGGGAGGGCGCGGTGCTGGACGACCTGGCCACCGCGCACGCGGAGGAGGACGCCGACCTGGTCGGTGCGATGCTGGCGTTCGAGCCGCGCCTGGACGCCGATCTGCTGGCGGAACGGTGCGGGCTGCCCAGGGACCGGATCCGCGCCGCGCTGACCCAGCTCGGTACGGCGGGCCGGGTCGGCTACGACGTGGCCGAGGCGGCGCACTTCCACCGGGAGCTGCCCTACGACCCGGGCCGGGTGGCGGCGATGAATCCGCGGCTGAAAGCGGCCCGGGACCTGGTGAAGCGAGGAGCCGTCCGGTTCACCGCTCCTGACACCGCGGTGGTGGGGGAGCGGCGGGTTCGGCTGACCCCGGGCGGCCCGGTCTGCACGTGCCCCTGGTACGCCGACTTCCGAGGCAGCCGCGGCCCGTGCAAGCACGTGCTGGCCGCCCAGCAGGTGCGCGACCAGGCCCAGACGGACCCGAAGGACGGCACGCGATGAATCCCTGGAAGGAGGTGGCCGCCCGCATCGACACGGGCGACGGCAAGAAGCTGGCACCGTTCCTGGCCACCCTTGACGAGCATGGCCGGCGGGCGGTCGCCGATCAGCTGCCGGGATATCTGTCCGAGCGGCTGGCCCAGGGGTGGGAGGGCCGACGCTGGGTGCAGGACCGGACGAACGCGTTCCGCCTCGCGGGGGCGGCCTGCCTGAGCGGGGCCGCGCAGGTCGCGGCATGGCTGAACCGGCGGGACCTGCGCTGGGTGCGCGAGCCCGAAGCCGACGCCGCCCGGATCCTGGCCCTCATCGGGGACCGGCCGGCCACATGGCGCGAAGATCTGGCCGTTCGCCTGGTGCAGCGGTTACGGCCGCCGTCGGGGTCCGCGTCAGGGCTGATGGAGAACGGCGTACCGGGGTGGGATCTGGCCGCGGGCCTGGTGCTGGAAACGGGCATCGAGCCGCCGGACAACGACGCGTTCACCGCCGGCTGGCTGTGGCGGCTGGTCAGGCGGCACTGGATGAACCAGGGCACGCCCGACGTGCTCGCCGGGGACCCGTTGCTCGGGCACCTGCTGCCCCGGGCGTTCCGGGCCGGGGGCGCCGCCCAGGCGTTTGCCTGGGACGTCGGATGGAACGGCGACAGGGGTGTCGTCGCCGCGCTGGTCACGCTCGCGGGGCAGGGCCGGGTGCCGCGGCAGGTGCTCGTCGGCGGGTGTGTGGAACGGTTCCTGGCGGGCGGGGAGGCTGACGAGATCGCCCCGTTCGTGACGCTGTGGCGTGGTCTGCGGCCCGAGCCGAGGGAGATTCCCGCCGTCGAGTTCGTCCGGCTGCTGCCGTCGGCAGCGTCTCCGTTCGTCCAGCTCGCGCTGGAGGAGCTGGGCCGGCTCGACGAGGCGGGACTGCTGGGTGACGATCCGTTCGCCGAGGCGGTCGCGGCGCTGGCCTTCCGGCCGGAGAAGAAGTACGTCACGGCCGCGTTGCGCTGGATCGCCGGCGCCGCGCCGTCCAGGGCCGACGGCGTCCTGCCGGCGCTGGCGGCCGTGTTCGACCAGGACACTCCCGCGCTGGGGGACCGGGCCGTGCGGCTGGCGGTCAAGTTCGCTCCGCACGCCTCCCGCCCGGCCCTGGACATGGTCCGTACGGCGGCCTGCCGGCTTCCCGCCGACCTGCGCGAGAAGATCGCGGCGGTCGCCGGTCCGGTGGAGGCCGCCGAGCCGCCGACGCTGGTCCTGGCCGCCCTGGCGGTGAACCCGTTGCCCGCCTTGCCGCCCCTGCTCACCTCGCCGGAGGACCTGGCCTGGGAACTCGAGGCGCTGCGGTGGCCGGACGAGCCGCCGCAGTTCGAACGCACACTTGCCGCGCTGGTCGAGCTGACCCACCGCGACCGGGACGCCGTGGCACAGGCACTGCGGCCGTGGTGGCACAAGCACTGGCGGCAGCCGTTCGACCCGACCGTCTACGTGTACGGCATGAGCGGCTTCGATCGGAGCACCCACGCGCTGATGAGCCGCTGCGCGCTGGCGGTCGTCGCGCCCGCCGACAGCAGGAAGCTGTCGGCCCTGCTGGCGGACTACAGGCGTGGCCAGCCTGACTATGACTCGCCGATCCAGCTGCTGGTGCAGCGCCGGCTGCGGGAAGTCATGGAGATGCTGGAGGCGGGCCGCAGCGTGCCGGTGCTGCTGGCCACACCGACCTCCCCCACCGGCCACGTCGACGCGGAGACGCTGATCGAGCGGATGGAGCGGCTGGAGGGCGCCGAGCCGCTTCAGGCCGACTTCCACCAGGCGCTGCTGCGGCTGCCGCGCGAGACCGACTCGCGGGCCGCCGTACGAGCCGAAGGGCTGACCTCGCGGGCGGGCCGGACGCTGGCGGAGTGGCTGCGGCGGAGCGGGCTGCCCGACCCCGAGGTGACCGTCGGCATGGAGACGGCGCAGCGGCCGTACGCGCACTGGAACACCAGCCCGGACCACTACGTCACCGTGCGGGAGATGTACGTCCGGATCGCGCCGCCGGCCGATGTTCCCGAGCCCGTCGCCGAGCTCTGTACGGGGCCGGCGACGGCCTTGTACGGCGCGGGGGAGACGGTGTGGTGGCCGGCCGTCATGCCCTCCCATAGGGAGGTCGTCGCCGCCCACCTGCTGGAGACCCTGACCCTCGACATCGACAGCTCTGGCGGCGGGGGTGAAGTTCTCGCGGCGCTGGTTCACGGTGACGGGCCGGTCGGGGCGGCCACCGCGAGTGCGCTCGCCATAGGGATGGGGAACAAGCACCCCGCACAGCGGGGCGGGGCCGTCGATGCCCTCGTCACCCTGACGGCGCGCGGGCAGTTGCCCGCGACCGATCTCGGTCAGGCCGTCGCGCGGCTGGTCGACGCCGGTCTGGTCAAGCTCAACCGGATCACCGCCGCCCTGGACGAGGCGACGACGGCGGGCGCGCACGCGGCGGTGTGGCGTGTTCTCCTCACTGCACTGCCGCCCCTGCTTCCGCGCACAGGGGACAAGCCCCGTGCCGGGCTGGGGGAGTTGCTCGCGGTCGCGGTCAAGGCGGCCACCCTCAGCGGGCAACGCGCCGGCGTTCCCGGGCTGGCCGAGGTGGCGGCGCGCGGGGGATCCAGCCGGCTGGTCCAGGAGGCCCGCCGCCTTCAGCAGCAGGTGAGCCGATGAGCTTCTGGGCTGCGATCGTGAAGCGGGCCGGGCAGCCGGGCGGGTTGCCGGGCCGCCTCCGGGCCGCAGATGCGGAAGGCGCCGCCGATCTGCTCGAGCGGGCGGATGACGAGGCAAGGCGCGCGCTGGCCGGGCACTTGCGGGAGTTCGCCGCACAGGGCGGGTTCGGGAGAGGCTGGTGGGACGGCCCGCCGCATGACCCGCAGGCGCCCGCGCTGCGTGTGGCCGGCGCGGCCTGTTTCAACGACGCGGTCGAGGTCGCATTCTGGCTGACCCGCCCCGATCTGTGGTTGTTCGAGGGGCACGAGGACGACGCGCGCCGCATCGCCAGGGTGGTGCGCGGCCGGTCGACGCGGTGGCGGGCGGAACTCGTCCGCCGGCTGGCGGGCGAGCAGGTGTGGAGGGACGAGGCCGATGGGGGGCGGGCGCACTGGCTGTCGGCGTGGTACCCGGCCGCCCGCCTGGTGGAAGAGACCGGCCTCGAGCCGCCCGGCGATTCCGCCTTCGTGCTCGGCTGGCTGTATGCCGTGGCCGGCGCCGGTGGCGGTGTCACCGATGAGCGGCTGACCCGTCATCTGGCCGGAAGCCTGCTGCGCAGCCGAGGTCTGGCGGCGCAGCTGCGTGGAACAGGAGACCTGGTTCCCGCATGGGCCGCCGCCGTGGCGCACCAGGCGGGCGACGGCGTCCTGGAGCGCGGCACGTTGCTGGAGGGCTGCGCAGGCGCGTTCGTCGACGGTGAGACTCGGCCGTTCACCGACCTCTACGCCGCCCTGCGGCCGAGCCCACAGGAGATCCCCGTCAGGGATCTGGCGCGGCTGGTGCCCACCGCCCCGGGACCGGTCGTTCAGCTCGCCGTGAGCGAGCTGCGGCGCGCGGACGACGCCGGGCTGCTTTCGGACGAACTGTTCGCCGAAGCGACCAAAACGCTGATGTTCCGTCCAGAGAAGAAAATCGTCCGCGCGGCCCTCACCTGGGCGCAGGCCGGCACCCGCAGCAGGCAGGAGCGGACCGGCGCCGCTCTGCAAGCACTCGCCGCGGCCTTCGGCAACGCTCACCGCGACATCGCCGAACGCGCCGTCGCGGCGGCGTCACGGCTGGCCGGCCACGCGGACGAAGACGGTCATGCAGCCGTCCGCGCGGCGGCGGACGCTCTTCCCGCCGACCTGCGGGACCGGCTGACCCCGGCCTTCCACCTGGACGGGCGGCGGGTCCCCGCACCGACCGCCCTGCCGGCCCCACCGGCAGAGGAGGCTGAGCCGGTCCCTGTCATCGAGTTGCCCGAGGAACTCGCCGAACTGGCCGTCACCGCGCGGGACCCGCTGACAGTCGAACGCCTGCTCGCCGGGCTGGTGACGCTCGTCCACCGCGACCGCGAGGCGGTCCGCGCGGTCGTCGAGCCGGTGCTTCGCGCGAGCTGGCCGTTCCTGTTCGACGTCGAGCTCGCCGCCCACGGCATCGGCGGGATGAACGACGATCCGCATCTGCTGACGATGCGCGCCGTGCTCGCCGCGGTGGCGCCCGAGGCCGGCAGAAGGCTCCGCGGCCTGGTGAAGTTCTACCCCTTCCGCGACTGGGACCCGGCTCCCGACATCCTCGTCGTGACACGCCTGCGGGAGATCGCCCGCGAGCTCGAAACCGGGGACGTGCCGGTGCTGCTGGCCACGCCCACCGTCACGTCCGGGCACATCGACCCGATGACCCTGGTCGAGCGTATGGAGCGGCTGGAAGCGGCCTGCGCCGAGCCACTGGATGCCGATTTCCAGCAGGCGCTCCTGCGGCTACCGCAGACGATCCCCCCGGCGGCGGTCACCCGGGCCGGGACGCTGACATCGACCGCGGGCCGAAAGCTGGCAGCGTGGCTACGGCGGGGCGGGCTCGCCGACCCGGTGATCGGCCACCGGGTCGTGCGGCTGCCCTTCTATGAAGGCTCTGCCACGATCGTGACGCGGATCTTCCCCGCCGTGCGGCCTCACGAGGAGGACCTGCCGGACCTCGTCCGGCGCATGAGCGTCGTCAATCCCGCCGATGCGGTGAACACCGCCTCCCAGACGATGGGCTGGTGGCCCCTGCTCATGCCGTCCCACCGGGAGGTGATCACCGCCTGGATCCTGCCGCGGCTGCCCCCGCTGATCAAATCCCGCCGGGCCGACCTGGCACCGCTGTACCGGCTCGCCTGCGGGCAGGGGCCGGTCGGTGCGGTGACCGCCGCCGCACTCGCCCACGGCCTTGGCTGTGAGGACGACGGCGCGCGGGGCATCGCGGTCGACGCGCTGCTGGTCCACGCCGCCCACGGCGACCTGAACGGTGGCGATCTCGGAGGTTTCCTGTCCGTGCTCGTCGCGGCGGACATGGTCAGGCTCGGCCGCGTCGTCACCGCGCTCGCGGACGCCCTTGCGGCCGGTGCGCACGCCCAGGTGTGGGACGCCGCCGCGCGCATGCTCACCGAGCTCCTCCCGCAAGCGCGGGAGCGACCCCGCACCAGCATGACCGACCTGCTCATCGTCGCCGCAACCGCAGCCTCCCTCACCGGCGCCCGCCTACGGATCCCACGACTGGCCGCGGCCGCGCAGCGGACCGGCGGCAGCGCCTTCGTCAAACAGGCCCGGCGCCTCCATGAGCTGATCACCACAGGGGAGGAGACGGCATGAGTAGCCCTGTGTCAAGCCGCCGCCTGTTGATCTTGTCTGAGCAGGGCCTGGAGGGCTCCGTGCTTGGCGGGGTCGTAGGCGACGCCGTCCTGCCAGCAGTGCCAGATCACATACAGCCA
>NZ_JABBWU010000047.1:0-7325 GCF_012999525.1 Microbispora sp. H10836 | reverse complement strand
GGATACATGGTGTCGAGCTCCTCGGCGGCATCGCCGGTAAGGAGCAGTGCTCTGGGCACCTGCTTCTCCTCGCATATGGGGCGGGTGAGGTGGATCCGATCCGATCCGATCCGGTTGAGTCAGCATTTCTCGGCCCCGGCCCGCCCGTCAAGCCTTTACCGCCATTCCGTCAGCTTCGCGAACCTGTTGACATCGGTCGCAACGCTGCTGCATGCTGGCGGCCACTCGGATCGTATAGGAAAGGTGACGGATGCTAGCCATCCTGCACCATCGCGGAACCGCCCGCCAGCGCCCTACTTCGACCGCCTAAAGCTCCCCTGAGCATGCTCGACGTCCTGCTCGGTTCGCCACCGGGCCACACAAGGACCGAAGGACTTCTCGACTGGCTGAAGACCCTGTACGGCGCGGCGTACTCGTGAGGCCGGTCTGCGGGGCGGCGCCCGCGAAAGCCCGGACCTAGTGTTCGAATGCCGCCTGCAGGGCGTCGACCCGACCGCATCACCGCTCCCTTCGGAGGATGGGTCACGTGCGGCACCTACCGATGTTTCGTTGGTGATCACGAGAAGGTCGTGCATAAATCCGCGATAGTGGTGCGTTACAGCGTCAGCGCGGCGGGAGCGGCGATTCACCGCCCCCGCCGCGTGAACGGGTCAGCGGTTGCGGTTGAGGTTCTGCATCCACTCCCGCAGCGCGCGCGCCTGCCGCGCGAGCTCGGAACGCGCCGCAGCGTCGCCGGAGGCCTTGTCGTTAGCCAGGTCGACGATCGAGTTCAGCGCCGGGATGGCGGTGGTGTAGTTGGTTGCCAGGTAGCTGTCCCGCGCGATGTCCAGGGCGGCATCGGCGGCGTCCGCGGCGGCCGCGGTCAGCAGCCCGGCCGCTCGGTCGGCCTCGATCAGCAGGCTGGTCTCGCGGTAGGACGAACAGTTGGCGCCCGTGCGGTCGGCGGTCGTCTCGATCCCGCCGAGGATGATCCGCATGAACGAGTCGTCGTAGTAATGCGTCCGGAAGTGGCCGAGGATGTTCGAGAACGCCTTGCCACCGCCCCAGTTCTGGCACCACGCGATCGGGTGGTCTCCGTTCATCAGCCGCAGTGGGCTGGTGGCCGCGTTGCCGCTGTTGAGGCTGCGCTGGTAGCTGTCCTCGTTGAGGCTCAGCAGCGTGTGCACGTCGGCCCGCATGTTGCGGTCGAAGTTGTAGAGCTCGTCGACCGTCATCCACTTGGCAGGGAGATGCGCGGTCGCCGGGTGCGTGTTGTCCTCGGTCACCACCTCGGCGTGGATGCAGCTGCCGCACTGGCCGAACCCGTTCTGGCCGTTCGGGTGGTTGGTGAAGAACCCACCGACGAGGTTGCCGTACCACGGCCAGGTGCGGAGCTCGAACGAGTCGGCGGCGCCGTGGATGCCGACATAGCCGCCGCCCTGGTTCATGTAGGCCTCGAAGTTCGGCTGCTCGGTGATCGCATCGAGCGGGCCCGGGTGCCCGACGTTGGACTCGAAGACGATCGTGTCGTACTTCTTGAGCGTGTCGAGGCTCAGGAAGGGGCTCGTGGGCAGCGTGACGGTCGAGAGTTGCGGGTCGTAGACGTCGACGTTGAAGTTTTGCTCGATGCCGAGCTTCTGGATCGCGGCCACGGTGTGCGGGATGTGGTCGTGCCGGAAGCCCGTCGTCCTGGAGAAGACCAGGACGTTGTAGTCGGCGTCCGGGTTGTGCGGGAGCGGGGCGAGCACCGGGTCCGGGATGAACTTCGGGCCCTCCGCGGGCTCAGACTCGAGGCCCGTCGCGGGCTCAGGCGCGAGCCGGCCCTTGAGCTGGTCGATCAGGTAACGCGCATCGCCCACGAGTGTGCTGCGGGCCGAGCCGGGCGCGATCTGGTCGCCGACGATCGAGACGAACTCGTTCATGGCCTGGCTCGCCTGCTTGGCCGAACCGGCGTCGGCGAGCGCCTTCGCCTGGTCGAGCTTGGCTTGGAGCGCCGCGCCGACCTCCGCCGGGACGCTGCCGGCGGTCACGAACCGGGTGATCAGCGTGCCGACGTCCGCGAACGATGTCGTCACGATGAACGTCTGCGTGTACTTCGCGCTGTTGGAAGCAGCGTCAGAGAGATGCACCGCGAGCGTGTGCACGCCGAGCGACAGGTCGGAGGTCTGCACCGGCAGCGGCGGGACCAGCTTGCCGTCGAGGTACATGTTCAGCACAGCCACTCCGCCCGAGCCGGGGGCGGGGTCCGTGCGCGTCGGGATGAGTGTGGCGACGTGACCGACGTGACCGTCGGTGATCGCCGGGTACGATGCGGCCGGCGCGCGCGTGTCGATCCGGACCGAGATCGAGCGGAACGCCGCGACGTTTCCGGACGTGTCGACCGCGCGGTACCGGACGCTGGTGTTGCCCTCCTGTGTGATCACCGCCGACCCCGTGGCCGACGCCGGCGCCCCCTCGACGGGCACGTCGATGTAGGCGGCGCCGCCGTTGAGCGAGTACTGGAACTTGGCGATGCCGACGTCGTCGGTCGCCGACATGTTCAGCGTCACCGGGCCGCGGTACCAGTTGTTCTGGCCGGTCGGCGCAGAGGGCGACAGCGTCGCCACGTTGATCGTCGGCGGTGTCGTTTCCTCTGCCCACGACGGTGCCGCGGGGATGAGTGCGACCGCCGTCACGCAGGCGGCCACTGCCGATGCGCGAAATCTTCTTCGCATGAGCTTCTTCTCTTTCTTGCCGCTGTACGGGCGGGTTCGCTAGGTGCCGATGCCCGTGCCGACGAACTCGGCCCAGTTGAGGTTGAACAGGTTGCCGCCCGTGGCGCCACCCGTGACCGAGCGGAACACCAGGAACAGCTCATGCGTCCCGGACATCGAGACCGGGAACGTCTGGCTCGTCCAGGTTCCCGTCCCGCCGGTGGACACGAGGTTGGCCGTCGTCAGGATCGGCCCGGTGATCGAGTCCTGACGGACCTCGATCGCCGCCAGCGGCGACCCGGGCGTGCGGCCGGCCGCCGCGTCCGCCACGCGGAACGTGATCGAATCGATGTTGGTCAGGTTGAATGGGCCGTTGAGCTGGAGCCAGTCGCCCGAGCCCAGGCTGCCGCGGTGCACGCCGGCGGCGCCGTCGGTGTTGTTCGCCGTGTTGGTGCCGGACTGGTTGACGACGAACTCCACCTCCTGGTGCTTCTGGCGGATCTGGTGCTGGCCGGTCGTGGTCAGCTGTGGGACCCCGCCCGGACCGCCGTGGTCGGTGTAGCGCGCCTGGATCACGCCGGAGACGTTGCCGCCGTGTGAGACGTCGTCGGCGATCGTGTGGAGCACGCCCGAGCAGCCGTTCACGGACTCCTCGGCGTGGCCGTGCGAGTCGTGGCCGAGCACGAACGTCACCTCCACCTCGGAGCAATTCACCGTCCCGTCCTCGGGGTCGGTGACCGTGACCGAGAACGGGATGTCGTCGCCGAACGTGAACGTCCCGCCCTCCACCGGCGTATTGACGACCACCTTCGGGCTCGTGTTGCCCACAGTGATCACAGTGCTGGTCGAGGTTCGCTTGCCGGACGAGTCGAGCACGGTCAGCACGGCCGTGTAGCGGCCGGACCGCGTGTAGGTGTGTGCCGGGTTCGGGTCGGTCTCGATCGCCGAGCCGTCGCCGAAGTTCCACTCGTAGCGGATCGAGTCGCCGGGATCCTCATCCAGCGAGCCGGCGCTGGAGAAGTTCACGGTCAGCGGCGTTGAGCCGTCGGTGCGGTCCGTGGTGAGCACGGCCTTCGGCGCGCGCTTGCCCTTGACGTACTCCCACTTGTACATGCCCGCGTCGGGGCTGATGACGTTGAACCCGTTGCCGTAGGTCAGCAGGTAGAACGCGCCGTCAGAACCGAACTGCAGGTCCATCGGGTTGTCGCACTCGAACTGGAACCTGCCTGCCCCGGCGTTCGCACGGCTGCCGCAATCCAGGAAGTTGTTGATCTTCTGGACGTGGTTGCTCTGTTTGTCGAGCTTGACCTCGCGCAGCGTGTCCTGCGTCCACTCGCTGATGATCACCGAGTCGTCGTAGTACGGCGGGAACTTGTTGGGGTTCGGGTTCTCCGGGTCGTAGTGGTACTTCGTGACCCCGTGCGGACCGACGCCGCCGGTGTAGAGCTCGGGGAACAGCCGCGGGCATTCGGTCGTCGAGCCGGGCGCGATCGGGCCCGGGGTCGGCGCATAGCCGGCCTCGCACGGGGTGCCGAGCGGCGTGCTCGTGTTGTTGTCGCGGTAGGAGTACCAGATGTCCGGGTCGGTGACCGGCGGGACGTCCCTCAGGCCCGGCTCGACCGTCGGACCGCCCTCAATGTTCCACAGCGAGTCGTTGCGCTGCGTCGGCCCGTCGCAGTCGAACTTCTGAGCCGGGTTGTTCAGCGGCGTGCCCGCGGTGGTGGTGCCGGGCGCGAACTCGTGGAAGTTCCACTCGTAGTACGCGAGGTCGCGCTTGTAGCACGTCGGCCAGCCGTAGTTGGACGGCTTGCGCACGATCTCGTAGCGGCCGGTGCCCGACGGGCCGCGCGAGCGCTGCGGTGTCTGGGCGTCGGGCGAGTAGTCGCCGACGTAGGCCACGTCGTTCTCGTCGACCTGGATCCGGAACGGGTTGCGGAAACCCATCGCGTAGACCTCCGGCCGCGTCTTGTCCTGCGGCGCGCCCGCGACCAGCGGGAACAGATTGCCCGACGGGATCGAGTAGGCGCCCGTGCCGGAGCCCAAGTTGACCTTGTTGGCGTCGGCGGCGGAGATGTCGCCGTCCTTGACCTTGATCCGCAGCACCTTGCCGCGCAGGTCGTTGGTGTTCAGCGCGGTGCGGCGCGAGTCACCGGTGAGCCGCTGATACCAGCCGCCCGCCTGCGCCGTGCTGGTGGCGACCGCCGGCGTGGCGGTGCCGGTCAGGCCGGCGCCGTCGGCGGTGATCTGCGGCTGGTCGGACTGCTGCTTGCCGCGGCGGAAGAACACGTTGACGTTCGACGTGTTGACCGGGCCGCCGCTGGTCTGGATCTCGTCCGCCTCGATGTTCGGGAGCGCCTCGAGCGCCGCGTCGATCGCATCGCGATCCGCGTTCCACGCGATCGGCTGCGTCGTCTGGCCATCGAAGGTCAGCGTGAACGTGCCGCCCGTCGCGTTGGTGACGCGCACGGTCTGCTGCTCGTCGGTCTTCTGCGAGTTGAACGGCCCGTAGCCGCCGGCGTTGATGCCGCCCGCGGGCGTGTCATCGCCGGTGACCAACCAGAGGTTGCCGTGCTTGTCGAAGTCGATGTCGCCCCCGACGTGGCAGCACTCCTGGCGGTTGACCGGCACGCGCATGATCTGCTGCTCGGAGCCCATGTCGAGGTGCGCCGGCGTGCTGTCGGTGGCGTCGACGAACTTGAAGCGGCTGAGCTGGAAATAGCCCACGTACGGATCCCACGCGGTCTTGGACGCCGCCACGTTCGGCGGGGTGGTGTTCGGCGTGGTCTGCGTGACGACCGATCCGTCGCTCAGCTTGACGTCTGTGACCTGCTTCGGCGAGTAGTAGAGGTAGACCCACTTGTTGGTCGCGAAGTTGGCGTCGACCGCCGGGCCATAGAGCCCGTCCTCGCCCGCGGAGTAGATCTGCTGCGTCATCGGCAGGCTCGGGTCGGCGAAGTTGGCGACGACCGTGGTGACGCCCGTGGTCGAGTCGTGCATGCGCAGCGAGCCGAGGCGGTCCGTCTGCAGAACGCGGCCGTCCGGCAGCTGGTCGAAGCCGATCGGCTCCTGCAGGTTCGGCGGCGAGCCGATCTTCGTCTGCTGGTAGTTGGCCAGCACGGTCGCGCCGCAGTCGCTGTAGACCGGGTCGGCCTGGCCCGCGGCCCAGCCGATCGCGCCCTTGAGGTGCTTGGTGAGGCCGGCGTCGAAGCTCGCGGCCGTGTTGCCCAGGCTGGTGTAGAACGAGCGGCCGCCCCGGAAGTCCTTACACCACGAGACCGGGTGATCGGCGCCCATCGTGCCCCCGGCGATCCCGTCGAGGTCGGCGCCCTGCGGCTGCGGCCCGAACGGGTCCTCGACGACGGTGGCGAGGACGTGTGACATACCGCGGACGTTCTTCGTGAAGTTGTACCAGTTGTCGGTTCGCGACCAGAACTGCGGCAGATCCTTGCTCGCGTCGTGGACGCGGTCGGCGACCTTCACGTCCGCCGATTGCACGTCGGTCCTGCCGGACGCACGCGTCCCCAGGAGGTCGGTCAGGAACGACCAGGACTCGTCGGTCTCGACCGCCGAGCCGACGCCGACGAAGCCGCCGCCGTCGCGGAAGTAGCTCTCGAAGTTCGCGCGTTGCGTGTCCGTGAGCGGGCTCGCGCGACCCGTGTCCAAGAACACGACCGCGCGGTACTGCTTCAGCTTCTTCTCGGTGAAATGGTCGCCCACGTCAGCGGGCCCGGGCGCCACGACCGTGAATTCACCGGGTCTGGCCGCATCCCGGATCGCGGCCAGACCGGCCGAGGACACGGCGTCCTGGGTGCTGCGCACCACGAGTACCTTGAAGCTGACCTCTGGTGGTGCGGCCTTGGCGCCAGACGCGGACGGCTGCAGCAGCGCCGGTGCAGCGACGAAAGCGGGCTCAGCCGCCGTGGGGGCCTCGGCGCTCACCGGCGTCGCGAGGAGCGTGATGAAAGGGGCGATGAGGGCTAAGGCCATCGTGGTCGCGGTGCGACCTCTCGGGCGTCGTCCGTTTTCTGGCAGGGCTGCGTCGAGCAGCCTGGCCCACGTTCGATGACGTGGTGACATGGGAAACCCTTTCCTGACCGGGGGGACGTCAGGCAAGGCGCGCGCCGCCGCGCTTGTTGCCGCTTGTTGGCGTTGGTTGCGGATACGGGGGGTTGCTGGAGAGGTGCCGCCTCCAGGTCTGTGGGGGCCGTCAGTAGGCTGTCGGCCGGGGTAGTGAATCCATGATCGTGGTCGGGTCGTCGATGATCCGGTTGACCACCATGCTCGCGGCGCCGCGGGAAGCGGCGCCGAAGCCGAGCGTGGAGGCGACGAATCGGCACTGGGCGGCGGGGGCGGCCACCACGAGCCGCTGCAGCTGATCCTGCGCGTGGAGCAGCAGCCACTCGGCCAGTGAGGCGAAGTAGCCCCCGATGACGATCACTCGCGGGTTGAACAGGTTGGCCACGATCGAGCCGCCGAGCCCGAGCTATTGGCCGACCTGTGCCACCGCCTGCATCATGCGCCGGTCGCCAGCGCCTGTGCCGTCGTCGCCCAGGCTCCGGATCCGGTCGTACCGGGTCCGGAGCCGTGCAGCATCAGCACCGCGGGCCCGGTGCCGCTTTCCAGGACGTGGACGGGGGAGCCGTCGACTGTGAC
>NZ_JABBWU010000046.1:0-9136 GCF_012999525.1 Microbispora sp. H10836 | reverse complement strand
CGATGCCATGGCCCATCGCCGCGGTCGGCGGCGCCAGCCGCACCGGCGCGCCATCCAGCAGCACCTCGCCCTCATCAGGCGCGTGAGCACCAGACAAAATCTTGATAAGCGTGGACTTCCCGGCACCGTTCTGGCCGAGCAGGCAGTGCACTTCCCCGGCCCTGACCTCAAGGTCCACGCCGTCCAGCGCACGCACGCCGGGGAACTGCTTGACGATCCCTCGCATCACGAGTAGAGACGCCGAGTCGGATGATGACTTCGGCACAGGAGCCTCCTGAAAAATAGGGACGCGGTTGTGGCCCCGCCCGCCTGACGGCGCCGGTTTGGCACCACCGCGGCGGCACCGAGGTCGGCGTCAACGGTGCCGCTGCGGTCCGGACAGCCGGTCAGGCGGGCGGGACGTTCTTGTGGTGAGGGGAAAGGTACGGTGGTGCTCCCGTCCGCCTGACCGCATGCGCCACGGCCGCGGCACGCGGGATGGGCGGGAGTGCCGGCGGTCAGGCAGGACGGTCAGGCGGACGGGAAGTCTGGCGGGGAGGGGGGACGGTCAGAGGGGACGGGCGGTACGCGGGGACGGAGCGGTGGACACGCGGGTCCGCCGCGAGTGGAGTGGAAGGGGCATCGGGGTTCCTCACGCCCCCCGATGGCTGGGATGTCGGATCGCGATCGCTGTGGGATCTGCCAGCGCTCGTTCGACGACGACTCCGGCCGCTCCGCGCGAGGCGGCGCCGAAGCCGAGGTCGGAGGCGACGAACCGGCAGCGGTCGGCGGCGCCGGTGATGCTCAGGCGGACCAGTTCCCCCTGGGCCGCGGGAATGAGCCGGTCGGCGAGCCTGGCGAAGTAGCCGCCGAGCACGATCACCCGTGGGTTGAAGAGGTTGACCAGGGTGGCGGCTCCGAGCCCGAGCCACCGGCCCACCTCCGCGAGGGCCGCCTCGACGCGGGGGTCTCCTTCGGCGCGCCGCTGCTCGATCTCGGCCAGCCGTTCCTCCGGGTCGCGGACGAGCTGCCGGCCGGTGCCGTACGCGCGGTCGGGTGTGGCCATGCGCACCAGCGCGGCCAGCCCGACCTTGGTCTCCCAGCAGCCGATGCGGCCGCAGCGGCACTGCTCACCGGACGGGTCGACCATGACGTGGCCGACCTCCCCGGCGAACCCGTCCGCGCCGCCCAGTAACCGGCCGCCGGAGATGATGCCGCCGCCGACGCCCACCTCGCCGGTGAGGTAGACCAGGTCGGGCGTGCCCGCCGCGACCCCCGAGGTGAACTCGGCCAGCGCCGCGAGGTTGGCGTCGTTGTCCACGGCGATGGGGATGTCCGCGCGGATGTCGGCCTGGGACAGCCGCTCGGCCACCGCCACCCCGCGCCAGCCGAGATTCGGGGCGACGACGACGGTGCCGGTGGTCGTGTCGATCAGGCCGGGAACGGCCACGGTGATCCCCGCGGGAGCGACCCCGATCCTGTCGAGGTCGGCGACGGTCCTCTCGACCACCCGGGCCAGCTCGTCGAGTGAGCGTTCCGGACTGGAGCCCATGGCGTCGAAGCCGATGCGCCGGTCGGCGAGCACCCTTCCGGCCAGGTCGGTGGCGAAGGCGGCGATGTAGTCGACGTTGACCTCCACGCCCAGGGCGCCGACCCCCGAACCGTCCAGGACGAGCGCGACGCTGGGGCGGCCGACGGAGCCGGCGTGCTGTGGTCCGGTCTCCTTGACCAGCCCCCGTGCCTGCAGCTCGTTCACCAGGCTGGTAACGGTCGTCTTGTTCAACCCGGTCGCGACGGCGACGGCCGACCGCGAGCACGGGCCGTACACGCTCACGTGCCGCAGCACCAGAGCAAGGTTGGAACGGCGCACGGTGGCCTGGTCCGCGGGAACACCCGCGGACCCGCCCCGACTCGGCGAGTCGGTCGTACGGCCGTCGGCCCTGCTGTGGTCCACCGGTCTCCCTCAATTAGTTCGCATGGCTCGCCGAATTAAAGGCAATCCTTCCCTCCAGGCACAAGGGGGTACAGACAGCGATTTGCGTAACGTTCCGGTAACCAGGTCACAAATTGGCGCTGACCTGGGGTGGAACGGAGCGATGCCAACTCGTTACGCGTCGCAGGGGTGCACGTCCGGACATCTGCGTGTTACAACCCTGATTAATTGATCTCAGAGACAAACAAAGGGCAGGTGAGGGCAGAGTGACGTACGAGTCGCACCTCACCCGTCCTTGGGGTGGCTCTCCGCCGGCGGGCCCCGCCGCACTGCGCCGGGCGAACCTCTCGATGGTGCTGCGCGAACTGCGCGACCACGCCTCCCTGTCCCGCGCCGACATCGCCGACGCGACGGGACTGCACCGGGCCACCGTCTCCAGCCTCATGTCCGAGCTGCTCGAACGGCGGCTGGTGCGGGAGCTCGGCGTCGAGCACGTGGGCGCCGTCGGACGTCCCAGGCGGGCGGTGGCGCTGCACGGCGCGCACGTCGGCGCTCTGGGCATGGAGATCAACGTGGACTACATCGCGGTCCACGGCACCGACCTCAGCGGCCGGGTCCTGGTCGAGCGCCGGGTGGTCTTCGACACCATGGGCAGCCGCCCGGACAGCGCGGTGCGCCGGCTCGGGCTCGTGGCCAAGGAGTCCGTGGAGGCGATGGCGCGGGCCGGCGCCGTCCCCGCGGGCATCGTGGTGGCCGTTCCCGGCCTCGTGGACGTGGCGCGCGGCGTCGTGTCGCTCGCGCCGAACCTCTACTGGCAGGACCTGCCCCTGGCGGACCAGCTTTCCGCGATGCTCGGCTCGCTGCGCGTGCCGGTGCGCGTGGACAACGACGCCAACCTCGCGGCGCTGGCCGAGTTCACCTCGGGGGTCGCGGCGGGCACGCCCGACCTGGTCTACCTCACCGGCGAGGTGGGCGTCGGCGGCGGCATCATCTCCGGCGGCAAACTCCTGCGCGGCGCGGACGGCTTCTCCGGCGAGGTCGGGCACCTGCGGGTCGACCCGAACGGCGACCAGTGCGGCTGCGGCCGCATCGGCTGCTGGGAGACCAAGGTCGGGCTGGCCGCGCTCGTGCGCGCCGCCATGCCCGAGCAGGCGTACGGACTGCCCGGCATGCCGGTTCCGGACCCCGGTGAACGAGTGGCCGACATCGCCCGGGGCCTGGCCTCCGGCGACCGGCGCATGATGCAGGCGGTGGCGCAGGTCGGCCAGTGGCTCGGGCTCGGCGGCTCGATCGTGGCCAACCTGTTCAACCCCCGCGTGATCGTGATCGGAGGTTACTTCGCCTCACTGGCCGAGTGGCTGCTGCCGCACGCGCAGGACCAGCTGCAACGGCTCGTGATGGCCGCACCGGCCACTCAGTGCCGGTTCGTCGCCTCGACACTCGGCTTCGGCGCCGCGTCCCGCGGCGCCGCGAGCATGGTGGTGAACCAGATCCTCGACGATCCGACCACGATCATGGATTCATTACCCAGGCCGGCAGCCTACTGACGCTGACGGCCTCCTCAGACCTGGAGTCGGCACCCTCCAGCAACCGAAATATCCGCTTCGACCAAGTGGCAACAAGCGCGGCGGCGCGCGCCTTGCCTGACGTCCCCCCGGTCAGGAAGGGTTTTCCATGACACCACGTTCTCGAACGTGGGCCTGGCCGCACAACGCGGCCCAGCCAAGCGGACGGCGTCCCAGACGTCGTACCGCGGCGACGATGGCTTTCGCCCTCCTCGCCCCCACCATCACGCTCTTCTCGGCGCCGGTGAGCGCCGAGGCCGCCACGGCGGCAGCGGAGCCCGACTTCAAGGTTCTGGTCTTCTCCAAGACCACCGGCTTCCGGCACGACTCGATCCCCGAGGGCATCGCGGCCGTGCAGCAGCTCGGTCAGCAGAACAACTTCGCGGTCGACACGACCGAGGACAGCGCCGCGTTCACCGACGCGAACCTGGCGCAGTACCAGGCCGTGGTCTTCATGTCCACGACCGGCGACCCGGTGACCACGCAGGACCAGAAGGACGCGTTCCAGCGCTACATCCAGAAGGGCGGCGGCTACGTGGGTGTCCACGCCGCCGCCGACAGCGGATACAACTGGGCCTGGTACGGCAAGCTCGTCGGTGCGTACTTCAAGCAGCACCCGGCGATCCAGCAGGCGACCGTCAAGGTCGAGGACCCTGCGCACCCGTCGACCAAGGGCCTGCCGACCAACTGGGTCCGTACCGACGAGTGGTACGACTACCAGACGAACCCGCGTGGCACGGTCCACGTCCTGACGTCGATGGACGAGAAGTCCTACACCGGCGCCACGATGGGCGCCGACCACCCGAACACCTGGTGTCAGGACTACGACGGCGGCCGTTCGTGGTACACCGGCCTCGGCCACCAGAAGCAGAACTTCAGCGAGGCCAACTTCCTGAAGCTGCTGCTGGGCGGTATCAAGACCGCCGCCGGCGCTGAGAAGGCCGACTGCTCGGCCTCGCAGAGCACCAGCTTCGAGAAGGTCACCCTCGACGACAACACGTCGAACCCGATGATGATGGACATCGCCAACGACGGCCGCGTGTTCTACGTGGACCGGCTCGGCGAGGTCAAGATCATCAAGCCCGCCGGTGGCACGGTCACGGCCGCGAAGCTGAACGTCTTCACGGCCAACGAGAGCGGTCTGCTCGGGATCACCCTCGACCGCGACTTCGACACCAACAAGTGGGCGTACCTCTTCTACTCGCCCACGGGTGAGAACGTCGACCGGCTGAGCCGGTTCACGGTCACCGGTGACACGCTGGACCTGGCGAGCGAGAAGAAGATTCTCGACGTCCCGGTGCAGCGGGCCGAGTGCTGCCACCACGGCGGCGGCATGCTCATGGACCACAAGACCGGCGACCTGTGGCTGGCGACGGGTGACAACACCAACCCGTTCGCTTCCAACAGCTACACGCCGATCGACGAGCGGTCGGGCCGTGCGGCCTGGGACGCGCAGCGTTCCTCGGCCAACACCAACAGCCTGAGCGGCAAGCTGCTGCGAATCCACCCCGAGGCCGACGGCACCTACACCGTCCCGGCCGGCAACCTGTTCGCTCCGGGCACCGCGAAGACCAAGCCGGAAATCTACGGCATGGGCTTCCGCAACCCGTTCCGCATGGGCATCGACCCCAAGACGGGCAACATCATGCTCGGCGAGTACGGCCCCGACGCCAACTCGGCGAGCGCCACCCGGGGTCCGCAGAACACGGTCGAGTGGAACCTGATCTCCAAGCCGGGCAACTACGGCTGGCCGTACTGCATCGGCAACAACACCCCGTACATCGACTTCGACTTCGCCACCAACCAGTCGGGTCAGGCGTTCAACTGCGCCGCGCCGGTCAACGAGTCGCCGAACAACGACGGACTGACCAACCTGCCCCCGGTGATCCCGGCCACGATCTGGTACCACTACCAGGCCAACACCACCTTCCCCGAGCTCAGCGGCGGTGCGCCGATGGGCGGCCCGGTCTACCGCTACAACGCCGACCTGAAGTCGAACGTGAAGTGGCCGGCGTACTGGGACGGCAAGGCCGTCTTCGGTGAGTGGAACAACAACCAGATGTGGTCGTTCCAGCTCGACGAGAACGGCACCAAGCTCGTCGAGATGAACCGGATCCTCTCGTCCCTCAGCTTCAAGAAGCCGATGGACATGAAGTTCGGCCCCGACGGCGCGCTCTACCTGATCGAGTGGGGCTCCGGCTTCGGCGGCGACAACGCCGACTCCGGCATCTACCGCATCAACTACATCAAGGGCAACCCGCTGCCGGTCGCCCACGCCACGGCGGACAAGACCGACGGCCCGCTCCCGCTGACCGTCAAGTTCTCCAGCGAGGGCAGCCGCGACCCGGACGGCCAGGCGCTCACCTACGCCTGGGACTTCGACGGTGACGGCAAGACCGACTCCACCGAGGCCAGCCCCACCTTCACCTACGAGAAGGCGGGTGAGTACAGCGCGGTCCTGACCATCAAGAACGAGGAGGGCGAGACCGCGACCGCCAACGTGGTCGTCGTCGCCGGCAACAACCGGCCCACGGTCAAGGTGAACGTGCCGCCGAACGGCGCCTTCTTCGAGTTCGGCGACCAGGTGAAGTTCACGGTCACCGTCACCGACCCCGAGGACGGCACGATCGACTGTGACAAGGTCAAGATCCAGGCGATCCTCGGTCACGACAGCCACGGCCACCCGCTCGACCAGCTCAAGGGCTGTGAGGGCACCCTGCAGACCCAGCAGGCGGGCCACGGCGAGACCGACAACCTGTTCTACGTCATCGAGGCCAGCTACGCCGACAAGGGCAACGGCGACGCTCCGTCGCTGACCGGGCGGGGCGAGGTGCTCCTGCAGCCGAAGCGCAAGCAGGCCGAGCACTTCACGCAGACCGGCCGGGTGACCGGCGGGGTGGGCACGGACGCCGCCGGTGTCGAGGCCGAGAACACCTCCGACAGCGCGGGCGGCGCCAAGCACATCGCCTTCGTCCAGGACGGCGACTGGTGGTCCTTCGACCCGGTCAACCTGACGAACATCAGCGCTATCCGGCTGCGCGCCTCCTCGGGCGGGGCCGGCGGCACCGTGGAGATCCGTGCAGGCGACCCGAACAACGGGACGCTGATCGGCTCGGCGGACATCGCCCCGACCGGCGGCTGGAACACGTTCAAGGACGTCACGGTCAACCTGAACAACGTTCCGACGACCAGCGGCCCGCTCTACTTCGTCGTGCGCAAGCCGGCGAGCGCGGCCAACGACGCCTACCTGGTCAACTTCAACTGGGTCGACTTCATCGGCAAGGGTGCCACGGAGAACGAGCGTCCGATCGTGACCGTGACGGCGAACCCGACCACGGGCATCGCTCCGCTGAAGGTCGACTTCACCTCGACGGCCACCGACGCCGAGGGCGACCCGATCACCTACAAGTGGGACTTCGGGGTGAACGGCTCGCCGCAGCCGACGACGGCCAACGCGAGCTACACCTACACCGCGCCGGGCAACTACACCGCCGTGGTGACCGCGTCCGACGACAAGGGCGCCTCGTCCACCGCCAAGGTCGAGATCAAGGTGAACGCGCCGGCCACGGTGTGCTTCTCCGGCCGCTCCGACGACTTCCTGGGCACCCAGCTCGACCGTGACCGCTGGTCGGTCATCCGGGAGAACCAGGACCTGCGCGTCGCCGACGGCAAGCTGATCATCCCGACCTCGACGACCGACATCTACCAGACGACCAACAACACGCCGAACATCGTCGTGCAGCCGGCTCCCTCCGGTGCCTGGACGGCCACGGCCAAGCTCACGCTGAACGCGCAGGACGCGTACCAGCAGGCGGGCCTGATCATCTACGGCGACGACGACAACTACGCCAAGATGGTGCTGCAGGGCCGGTCGACCAACGGGTCCAACCACGCCAACCGCATCTTCCAGTTCATCCGGGAAGACCAGGGCAACCCCAACGAGGTGACGGCGAGCAACACGGCCCAGCTCGGGGACGCCTACCCCGACACGGTGTACGTGCGGTTCATCAGCGACGGCACCAACATCACCGCTCACTACTCGTCGGACGGCAGCAACTTCACCGCGATGTCCGAGACCAAGCCGCTCGCCGGGATCACCAACCCGAAGATCGGCCTGATCTCGCTGGCCGGGGCCAACCACCCCGTGGTGGACGCCGCCTTCGACTGGTTCCACATCACGCCGGACGACAAGGCGACCGGCCCGAACCCGGACGACGACTTCAACGGCACCTCGCTCGACAACTGCCGTTGGGACTCGATCGTCCGTCCCGACCCGACCACGCTGCGTGTGACGGGCGGCAACCTGGAGATCGACACCACCACAGGTGACATCTACGGAACGCCCAACGGCGCTCCGAAGAACTTCATCCTGCAGAAGGCGCCGAGCGGCGACTGGACGCTGGAGACCAAGGTCGACGGCTCTGCTCTCAGCGAGCAGTACCAGCAGGGCGGCCTGATCGTCTACGGCGACGACGACAACTACGTGAAGTTCGACTTCCTCACCACCAACACCGCAGGGTCGACGGTGGCGCGGACGATCGAGCTGCGCAGCGAGGTCGGCGGCACCGTGCAGAACCCGCAGCCGCAGGTCGCCAACCGCACCACCGGCGTGTGGTGGCTGCGCCTGAAGAAGGTGGGAGACAGCTTCACCGGCTCCTACTCCTCCGACGGCACCACCTGGACCGACCTGGCCACCAACGGCACGGTCACCCCGGTGAAGAACAGCGCCGTGGCGGACGCGTCGAAGGTCGGCGTCTACACCATCGGCACCAACCAGGGCGCGTCCAAGACGGTCAAGTTCGACTACTTCAAGCTGACCAAGGCGGGTAGCGAGGACAAGACCGCTCCGGTGACGACGGCGACGACCGACCCGGCGCAGCCGGACGGCGGCTCGTTCACCGGCCCGGTCACGGTCACGCTGAAGGCGGCCGACGAGGCCGGCGGCAGCGGGGTCGCCAAGACCGAGTACTCGCTGGACAACGGCGACTGGACGGCGTACACCGCTCCGGTGACCGTCTCGGGCGAGGGGCAGCACCAGCTGCGCTACCGCTCGACCGACAAGGCCGGGAACACCGAGGAGATCAAGACGCTCTCGCTGACGATCGCCGCGGCTCCCTCGGCGGAGGTCAAGCTGACCGTGACGGCCGCTCCGCGCTGCATCGGCAGCTCGGTGTACCTCGCCGTGACGGCGGTCAACGACGGCGACGCGCCGGCCACGATCGAGCTGAACACCCCGTTCGGCAAGAAGACCGTGGCGGACGTGGCTCCGGGCAAGCAGGCCTACCAGTCCTTCAACACCCGGACCGCCCAGATCGACGCCGGCAAGGTCACCGTGACCGGCACCGCGACGATCAACGGCAAGCAGGTCACCTCGTCCTACGACGCGGCCTACTCCGCGGCCAGCTGCGGCTGACCGCACCGGCGGTGACCACGGTCCCCACGACGAGGACACCGCCGTAGCTCAACCGGGGCCGGCCGGCCGAACAGCCGGCCGGCCCCGCCCCTCATAGATGGAGCGAATGATCACATGAAAATCAACAGGACCACGCAGGTGCTCGCCGCGTCGGTGCTCGGCCTCACCCTCGCCGGCGTGGCCACTCCCGCGCTGGCCGACGACCCCGGCAGCGGCATCGACGTGTCGGTGAACATCGAGCCCACG
>NZ_JABBWU010000045.1:0-15983 GCF_012999525.1 Microbispora sp. H10836 | reverse complement strand
CTGACCCTCACCGGCGCCGGCACCACCCTCGGACTCGGCACGACCTGGACCAACACCACCCTGGTCCGCCGCCTCCCGATCCTCAAGTAACCCCCACAGACTCCGGCGCCCACCCCCAGCCCCCTGGGGGTGGGCACCGGCATGTCCGCGATCAGGGTGCGCGTCCCCCGGCTGATGTCCGCCCGGGTGCCGCCCGCGGCGCTCGCCCATCAGTCCTGACGACCGGCCTTGAGGCGGGCGGCGAGCGCGGCGGCCTGCGTGCGGCGCTGCATGTCGAGCTTGCTCAGCAGGTTGGACACGTAGTTCTTGACCGTCTTCTCCGCCAGGAACATCCGCTCGCCGATCTGGCGGTTGGTCAGGCCCTCCCCGATCAGCTCCAGGATCTGCCGCTCCTGGTCCGACAGCGCGGCCAGCGGGTCCTTCTTCGTGGCCTGGTCGCGCAGCCGGTGCAGCATGGCCGCGGTCGTCTGCGGGTCCAGCAGCGACTGCCCGCCGGCCACCGTGCGCACCGCCCCGACCAGGTCCGAGCCGTGGATCTGCTTGAGCACGTATCCGGCCGCACCGGCCATGACCGCGTTGAACAACGCCTCGTCGTCGGCGTAGGAGGTCAGCATCAGGCAGGCCAGGCCCGGCACCTTCGAGCGGACCTCACGACAGACGTCCACCCCGTCGCCGTCGGGCAGGCGCACGTCGAGCACCGCCACATCCGGCTTCAGCGCGGGAATACGGGCCACGGCCGACTCGGCCGTCCCCGCCTCGCCCACCACCTCGATGTCGTCCTCGGCGTCCAGCAACGCCGCCACACCACGCCGTACGACCTCATGGTCGTCAACCAGGAACACCCGAATCATGCCCCCTACGCTAAGCCCTCCGATCGGCGTACGCATCGGGGCGGGACACTGCGATGAGCCGGCTGCCGGTGTCGCTCGGCGAGGCGGCGCCCGGCGGCGGCGCGAACACGGCCGCACGCACGACCAGCCGCACTGCCGGCCGACGTCACGACGTGGTTGGTTGTGGGACGACGCCCCACATGAACGTGGAGCCCTTCAGCAGTCGCTCCGTCGTCCTGATCCCGGTCAGACGCTCGACGAGCAGGAAGGCCGGCCCATCGTAAAGCTGGGGTAACGACGGGTAGAGCCTGTCGATCTCCGCCATCGTGTGCGCGAGTTCGGCCGGGGTCTCCATCACATATCCGTCATCGGCTTCGAAGCAGAATCTGATCTCGCCGTCCTCATACCAGTAGAAGTAGTCCATGCACTTGATGCCGAGGGCGGCTTGGGAGACGAGGCGAGTGCCCTGGGAGAGTCTGGTGATCACGTCTTCACAGGTGCCGAGCCAGTCAGGGTCGAAGACGAACGTCCAGTCGCCGATGGCGGTGACGCCGAGAGCCTCCCCGGGGCCCGGGTAGTGATCCGGGTCGTCGGGGAAGGGGCCCGGCGTGAAGTCCTCCCATCGACCGCCGAGGTGGGCGACCACCTGCTCGGGCGTGGCACGGACGTAGATGAAGCTGTAGCACTCCTCGGTGTATTCGCCGCGGAGCCAGGAGACATCGGGGGGCAGCGTGGTCATGTCGTCATGCTGCCGGCCACCACCGACAAGAAGGGGCCGCCCGCGATCGGAGTGAGCACGAGGCGGCCCGTCACGGAGACGGCGGATGCTACTTCGGGGAACGCCCGTAGTAGGCGGCCCGCATCAGCGCCTGCATGTCATCCAGCATCGGCATCCGGGGATTGGCCGGCGCGCACTGGTCCTCGTACGCGTTGAGCGCCTGCTGCGGGAGCGCGTCCAGGAACGCCTGCTCGTCGACGCCCACGTCCTGGAAGGACCGCTCGATCCCGACCGCGTCGCGCAGGCGCTCGATGGCCACCGCGAGCGACTCGACCCCCTCGGCCGGCGTGGCCGCGGGCAGGCCCAGCGTCTGGGCGATCTCCTGGAACCGCTCGGGGGCGCGGTAGTCCTCATACTTGGGCCAGCCCGACAGCTTCGACGGGACGGTGCCGTTGTAGCGGATCACGTGCGGCAGCAGGATCGCGTTCGTGCGCCCGTGGGCCACGTGGAAGGTGGCGCCGAGCGTGTGGGACATGGCGTGCACGATCCCGAGGAAGGCGTTGCCGAAGGCCATGCCGGCGATCGTGCCGGCGTTGTGCATCTTCTCCCTGGCCTCCGGATCGGCGGCGCCACGGGTGACCGCGCGCTCCAGGTACCGGAAGATGATCCTGATGGCGTGCAGGGCCGGGCCGTCGGTGAAGTCGTTGGCGTACACCGAGACGTACGACTCGACGGCGTGGGTGAGGGCGTCGAAGCCGCTGTCGGCGGTGACCACCCTCGGCAGGTCGGCGGCGAGGACCGGGTCCACGATCGCGACGCTGGGGGTGAGCGCGTAGTCGGCCAGCGGATACTTCTTGCCCGTCGCGGTGTCGGTGATCACGGCGAACGGCGTGACCTCCGCGCCCGTGCCCGAGGTGGTCGGCACGCACACGAGGCGGGCGCGCTCGCCCAGGGCCGGGAAGCGGAAGGCGCGCTTGCGGATGTCGAAGAACTTCTCCTTCATGTCCGCGAAGACGACCTCGGGGTGCTCGTACCGCAGCCACATGACCTTGGCCGCGTCCATCACCGAGCCGCCGCCGAGGGCGACGATCGTGTCGGGCCCGAAAGCGCGCATGAGGTCGGCGCCCTTGTCGACGGTCGCCACGCTCGGCTCGGGCTCCACGTCGTCGATGATCTGCAGGGCCACCCGCTCGCCGCGCCGCCGCAGCACGTCGGTGACGCGGTCGACGTACCCCAGCCGGGTCATCACGGCGTCGGCCACGATCGTGACGCGGTGCACGTCCGGCATGTCCGCCAGGTAGCGGATCGCGTTCGGCTCGAAGTAGATCTTCGCCGGGACCTTGAACCACTGCAGGTTGTTGTTGCGCCGCCCGATCCGCTTGATGTTGAGCAGGTTGACCGCCGAGACGTTGTTGGACACCGAGTTGTGCCCGTAGCTGCCGCAGCCCAGGGTCAGCGAGGGCAGGAACGCGTTGTACATGTCGCCGATGCCGCCCTGGGAGGCGGGGGCGTTCCAGATCACCCGCACCGCCTTGACCCTGATGCCGTACCTCTCGGCGAGGTCGGCGTCCTCGGTGTGGATGACGGCGCTGTGCCCGAGGCCGTCGAACTCGACCATGCGCTCGGCGAGGGTCAGGCCCTCCTCCCGGGTGCGGGCCCGCAGCACCGCGAGCACCGGGCACAGCTTCTCCCTGGTCAGCGGCTCGTTCGGACCGACCTCGTCCACCGGCACGAGAATCAGGGAGGTGTCCGGCGGCACGGAGATTCCGGCCTGCCCGGCGATCCAGTGCGGGGTCCGCCCGACGACGTCGGGGTTGAGCCTCGCCTCGGAGCAGGAGGCGCCGTGCGCCGTCACCCCGAACACGAACTCCTCCAGCTTCGCCTTCTCCTCCGGCGTCGCGACGTACGCGTGCAGCCGGGCGAACTCGCCCAGCGCGGCGTCGTAGATGTCCTCGTCGATGATGACGGCCTGCTCCGAGGCGCAGATCATGCCGTTGTCGAACGTCTTGGACAGCACGACGTCATGCACCGCCCGGCGCAGCTTGGCCGTCCGCTCGATGTAGGCGGGGACGTTGCCCGCCCCCACGCCCAGCGCCGGCTTGCCGGCCGAATACGCGGCCCTGACCATGGCGTTCCCGCCGGTGGCGAGGATGACCGACACGCCCTCGTGGCGCATCAGCGCACCGGTCGCCTCCAGGGAGGGTTCCTCGACCCACTGGACGCAGTTCTCGGGCGCGCCGGCCGCGACGGCGGCGTCCCGGACGATCCTGGCCGCCTCGGCGCTGCAGCGCTGCGCCGCCGGGTGGAACGCGAACACGATGGGATTGCGGGTCTTCAGCGCCAGCAGCGCCTTGAAGATCGTGGTCGAGGTGGGGTTGGTGACCGGCGTGACGCCGCAGACCACCCCGACGGGATCGGCGATCTCGACGATGCCGTTGATCTCGTCGCGGGAGACGACGCCGACCGTCCTGAGCCCGGCCATGCTGTGGGTCACGTGTTCGCAGGCGAAGATATTCTTGACCGCCTTGTCCTCGAACAGGCCGCGGCCGGTCTCCTCGACCGCCAGGCGGGCGAGCGCGGCGTGCCGGTCCAGCGCGGCGACGGACGCCTTCTTGACGATGTGGTCGACCTGCTCCTGGGTGAAGGACTCGTACTCCGTCAGTGCCTTCAGCGCGCCGGTCACCAGCGTGTCGATCGCGGCGTGCACCTGGTCGGCCAGGGGGGCGGGCAGTGCGGCTCCGGTCGGGGAGTCGGACATCTGGATCACCTCGTGGGCTCGGTCGGCCGGCTTGTCCTGTCACCTTCATCCTTCTGCGGACGACGCGCCCGGGCCGCCGTACAAGGACCCCGTCCCCGAGGACCAAGGTCATCGGTTCCACACCGGGCGGACTCCCGGCGGAGAGCCCGGCAAGGGTGATCGGTCCCTCGATCTGGCGACGGAAGTCCTCACCGGCCCGGACCCGAAAGGCCCTGTCGCCGGACCGGCACGACCAAAAGACTGACACCGTGAACACGACATTCGATTCCGAAGCTGTGGTGGTGGCGACGAGCGGAAAGGTCCCCGCCGAGGCGGTCACCGAGGCGCGCGAGCGCGTCGCGGCGCTGGCGCGCTTCACGGACAGGCCGATCCTCGCGGCTCGGGTCACGCTGACCTACTCCCCCGGGCCGGCCCCCCAGGACCGTTGCACCGCGCGGGCGGTGATCGACGTCAACGGCCGCCCGCTGCACGCGCACGCCGACGCGGCGACCATGGACGGGGCCATCGCCGAGGTCCAGGACAGGCTCCGGACCGAGCTGGCACGGCTCCGGAAGCGAACCCGTTAGGCCAGGCCGGGGGCCCGGCGCCCACTGCGCGCCGGGCCCCCGGCCAACTCGGTCGAGGTGTCCCGGAGTGACGACAGCGAGCCCCCACAGAAGACCTCCATGAGGAAGGTGCACCGTGATGTCTCCCCTCGCTACAGAACCCGCTTTCCAGCGGCTGCTCGCCGCCGCAGGACAGGCGCCCTCGGTGCTCAACACCCAGCCCTGGCGGCTCAAAGCGGTCCGGGGAGAGTTCGCCGAGTTGCTCGCCGACCCCGACCGGCGGCTGCGGGTCAGCGACCCGCGCGGGCGCTCGCTGCACGTCAGCTGCGGCGCCGCCCTGTTCGACCTCCGGCTCGCCGTACGGACCGCCGGTCACCGGCCGGTGATCTGGCTGCTGCCGAACACCGGGGAGGAACCCCGGCTCCTGGCCGCCCTGCGCGTGTCGCCGTACGGGCCGGCCCCCTCGCGGACCCGCGAGCTCTATGACTGCATCGGCCTGCGCCGGACCAACCGGGAACCGTTCAGCGAGCGGCGGATCCCCGAGCACGTGCTCGCCGACCTGCGCCAAGCGGCCGCCTGTGAGGGGGCCGGCCTGGTCGTGCTCGGCCGGTGCGCCTCGGCCGAACTGCTGGAGCACGTGGCCATCGCCGACGACGAGCTGTCCAAGAACGGTGACTACCTGGCCGAGCTGCGGGAGTGGACGACGAGCGGACGGCTCCGCGACGGCCTCCCGTCCTATGTGCAGGGGCCCGGCTGCATCGAAGACCCGGCGCCGGTGCGGGACTTCGGCACGCACAGGGGGCGCGGGCCGGTCCACTTCGAGTCCCGCCCTCAGCTGGCGGTGCTCACCACCGCGGGCGACGGCCCCGTCGACTGGCTGCGCGCGGGCCAGGCTCTGCAACGCGTGCTGCTGACCGCCACCGTCCACGGAGTGTCCGCGTCGTTCCTCAACCAGCCGCTCGACCTCCGCGACATGCGCCGGCGCAGCGACCCCCACCACCGGCGCGGGCACATCCAGATGATCCTGCGGCTGGGATACGGCCCCGCGGTCCCCCGCGCACCCCGCCGCTCCGCTGTGGAGCTGAAGGAGGCCGCCGCCGCCTGACCACGCCCGTGAAGGCCGCCGTCCGATCACCGACGGCGGCCTTCACGCGCAGGGCGGTGCGCCGGTGGAAGCGGCCACGCGCCGTAGCCTGGTTCACGCCACGGGCAATCCCGCTGTCACTCCCATTCCGAAACCTCGTCGCTACGCCGCAGCAGGCCCAGATGACGGCGGCGGGCCTGCGTGGACGGGTTCTCCTCGCCCAGCACGCGCTGCTCGGCCTCCAGCACCGCCCGATGCTCCGCCTCGGCCTCGTCCCACCGCCCCATGTCCTCCAGCAGGTTCGCCAGGTCCCGGTGCGTCGAAATCGTGTCCGCGTGGTCCTCGCCCACCGTCTCGCGGCGGAGCCGGAGCACCTCCCGCGTCTCGGACTCGGCCTCGTCCCACCGCTGTAGATCGCGCAGGACGAGCACCCGGTTGCGCCGGTTCAGCAACGTGAGCCAGTGCCCCTCACCAAGAACCCGGCGCCGCCCCTCCAGCGCGGCCCGGTGCTCGGTCTCGGCCTGCTCCCACCACCCGAGGTCGCGCAGGACGAGAGCGAGGGTGTGCCGGCTGGTGAGCGTGTCCGGATGCTCCTCGCCGAGCGTCCTGCGCCGCACCTCGAGTACGGCCCGGCAAGACAGCAGCTCATGCGCTTCCCTGCAGTCGGCTTCGAAAGAACTCAGCATTTGACGACCTCATCTACCTCGTATTCCTGGGTCACGTCACCGCCGGAGTGAAACCGGAAAAGGGAATGCCCCTGTCGGGGCGATCCACGATTCTCGGCTTGCTGTAGGGCTTCCAAGACGAACGCGTGCCGCCGGGGGCTCGCGGAGCGGCGCCGGCTGCGGCATCCTGTACGACGAGAGCGACGAAAGGGACCGGTCCGTGCGGCGACCACGTGATGCCACCGTCCAACGGCGTCAGCCGTACCCGTTCCCGGGTATGGCGCGCCGACCGGCACACGGAGGCGTTGCACCGCATGTCCCGCACCGACAAGACCACGCCGCTCATCGTCCGGCTCTGGCACGGCGACCTGGCCCGTCAGGCCAGCCACGACCACGGGGCCGAGCCCGGCTGTGACCTGCCCGCCACCCTCGCGGAGGATCTCACCACCCTTCGTCCGCGCTGTTTCTGGGAGTTCCGCTGGACCGGCGTCCGGTGCTGCTGCTGCGGCATCTGCCGGGACCAGAGGGGGTACCGCAGGCTCCTGCGCGGCATCCGCACCGCCGACAGGGCTCGCCTGGCGGCAGCGACCAAGGCGTGGCGCTCGGGGGACGACACGGCGTACGACGACGTCGTTCCCGTCCTCCGCTACCGCGGCTGAGCCCCGGTAGCCCTGGGCCTGTCGCCCATCGCACGCACGCCGGGCGCGACGCCCGGCGTGTGTGCACGACATGCCGGGAGGCGGTGACGCGCCGCCGGTGCCCGGGCGGGCGTCAGCGGACGAGGCCCACGCCGCCGAGCGCGCCGGCCCTGCCCTCCCGTACGTAGGGGTGGTCGGTGTCGGGCCGCCACTCGTGCAGCGGCACCACGCCCGGCTCGACCAGGTCGAGGCCGTCGAAGAACGCGAGGATCTGGTCGTACGACCGGGAGGTGGTGCCGGGAGCGGAGGTCCTGCTGAAGACCTTGCGGCCCTCCTCCTCCTGGTCCTCGCTCAACTCGCCGAGGGAGCCGTGCGACACGACCAGATAGCCGCCCGGCACGAGCGGGTCCCGGAGCGCTGTGACGATCTTCATGGCCTCGTCGTCGTCCGGTACGAAGTGCAGGACGCCGAGCAGGAGGACGGCGAGCGGCTGGGAGAAGTCGATGTGCTCGCGGATCTCCGGGTGCCGCACCAGCGCGTCGGGGTCGCGCATGTCCGCCTCGACGGCGCGCACCCGCTCGTTCTCGGCGAGGATGGCGCGCGCGTGGACGAGGACGATGGGGTCGTTGTCGACGTAGACGACCTTGGAATCCGGGGCCAGTTCCTGGGCGACCTGGTGGACGTTGCGCTGCGTCGGCAGCCCCGCGCCGACGTCGAGGAACTGCCGGATGCCCTGCCGCGAGAGATGGGTGACGGCCCGGATCAGGAACTCGCGGTTCTCCCGGGCGATGTCGGGAAGGTTGGGCAGGATCTCGATGATCTTCTCGGCGGCCTCACGATCCGCCGCGAAGTTGTCCTTGCCGCCCAGGTAGTAGTCGTACATCCGGGCGACGCTGGGCGTGAAGGGGTCGACACCCGCCGGCGCCTTACGCTCGTCCACGACTCTCCCCTCGTCGTACATCAAGGATGGTACGGCCTTGATCACGATCGAGAGGACACGTCACCAGATTGTCATCGAACACCACAAACCGGCATGAACGGGCTCCCACCCCCGCCCACGTGCCACGTAGCACGTTTCGGATTTATGGACAGCACATTACCGATTTCGATGCACGTCTCACAGTCTTGACAGTGCGGATCGTCCCGCCTACGGTCACGACACAACACCGATACGCCCCACAAAAAATGTTAGCGCTAACACCATGAGGAGCCCCCCACTCATGAGAGCGGTCCCCCTGTGCGCAGCTCACCCTCCACCCCTCGGCGGGAACGTTCCGCGTCGACCCGCCCGCACGAACCGCGCCTCCCTCATGAACCCCCGCCTCATGGCCGCCTTATCCGCGCTCCACAGATGAGCGTCACGCAGCGCCACCGGTAGGACCTGCCTTCACCGCGCCCGCGCGCTCCGGCCCTTCCTCCCCCCGGGCCGTCACGCCGGCCACATGCGGGACGGGTTCTCCTCCGCGGACCGGCAGTCCGCCCACTCGCCATCGCCGACCGTGCCCTCGGAATCCACGCCCCCCATCGTCAGGTATTGCCTGACAACGCCACCAGAGGAGTCTTCGTGCCCAGAAAGCGCCGATACGCGGCGATCACTCCGGTGATCCCGCGGCGGTCGAGGACAGTCCCGCTCGCGACCGCCGGCGTGCTGCTCAGCGCCGCCCTCGTTCCCGCCGGCGGTGTGGCGAACGCCGACACGACGTGGTCGCCGAAGCCGTCGTACACCTCGACCGACAAGGGCGATGGCACCTACACCGTGCCGATCCTCAACTCGGACGTGCCGGACATCAGCGTGGAGCGCGTCCCGGCCGCCGAGAACAAGGAGCACCGGGACGTCTACTACATGATCAGCACGACGATGCACCTGAGCCCGGGCGCGCCGATCATGAAGTCGTACGATCTGGTGAACTGGGAGATCGTCAACTACGTGTTCGACCGGGCGGACATCGGAGACGCGTTCTCGCTGCGCAACGGGCAGAACTCCTACGGTCAGGGCCAGTGGGCGTCGTCCCTGCGCTACCACGACGGCAAGTTCTACGCCGTCTTCAACACCAACAACCTCGGCGGCGCCTACCTCTACAGCACCGACGACGTCGAGAACGGCAAGTGGAAGCGCACGCCCCTCGGCCGCGGCCTGCACGACCCGTCGCTGTTCTTCGACGACGACGGCACGGCGTACATCTTCTACGGCTCCGGCAGCACGAGCGCCGTGCGCCTCAAGTCCGATATGTCGGGCATCGACAAGGACTTTCCGAGCATCTTCGCGGCGAGCGACTACGCCGGCAAGCCGTTCATCGGCGGCCTGTTCGAGGGCGCCCAGGTCTTCCACATCAACGGCTACTACTACGTGGTGATCATCACCTGGCCGTCCGGGCAGGGACGCCAGGTCGTCATGTTCCGCTCCAAGGACCTGCTCGGGCGCTACACCTCCGCCGACGGCACGAACACCTACGAGGCGCGCGGAGTGCTCAACTCCAACGGCTTCGCGCAGGGCAGCCTCGTGCCGATCTCGCGCGACGGGGGCGGCACCGACTGGTACGGCATGTTCTTCCGCGACAACTTCCCGATCGGGCGCACCCCGGCGCTCATCCCCGCCACCTGGCAGGACGGCTGGCCGGTCTTCGGGAACAACGGGGTCGTGCCGGTGGGCGGCGCGTTCGCCAAGCCGATCACGCTGAGCCCGGCGGAGGAGAGGTTCGAGCAGCAGAAGAGCGTCGTCGCCTCCGACGACTTCGCCAACGACGCCCCGCACAGGCCGTACATGGACGAGCAGTGGACGATCCCGCAGCCGCCCAGGTACGACGACTCGCTCATCGGCGTCGAGCTGCTGCAGAACTCCGGGTTCGAGTCCGAGACGGTCTCGCCGTGGGGCACGCAGTACGGTGCGACGATCAGCCGCGACACGACCGACCCGGCCGCGGGCTCGGCGGCGCTGAAGGTGAGCAACCGCACGCTCAACGGCTCGGGACCGAACCAGAACCTGAACGGGAAGGTGCAGCGCGGTGTGACCTACACCGTGTCGGCGAAGATCAAGTACACCTCCGGCCCGAGCAGCATCCGGTTCAACCTGGTGGCCGACTGGGGTGCGGGTGTCCAGACGATGGCGTCGGGGAACGTACCCGCCGGGCAGTGGACGACGGTCACGGGCCAGTACACGATCCCGGCGACGGCGAACGTGGACAACTTCAAGTTCGCGGTGGAGACGCCGTGGGCCAACCCGCAGCCGGCGTCGTCGAGCGTGGAGTACCTGATCGACGACGTCTCGGTCGTCGGGCAGCCGGTGACGGCCGAGAGCCCGGCCGAGGAGGAGATCGCCCCCAACGGGTCGCGCCTCGACCCGGTGTGGGAGTGGAACCACGCCCCCGACAACCGCTACTGGTCACTGACCGACCGGGACGGATGGCTGCGGCTGACGACCGGCAAGGTGGTCACCGGCAAGTACGTCTACGGCAAGCTGTCCGGCCGGGACGAGCTGACCTGGTTCGAAGAGGCGCGGAACACGCTGTCGCAGCGTACGTTCGGGCCGCGGCAGTCCGTCGAGACCAAGATGGACATCTCCGCCATGAAGAACGGCGACGTCGCCGGCCTGGCCGCCTACAACCGCGGATTCTCCTACGTCGCGGTCAAGCGCGTCGACGGTCAGAACACGCTCGGGGTCGTCAACCGGGGGCAGCCGTTCGCGGTCGACATCGACCAGGCGGCGGTCGAGAACTTCGTGCCGGGCACGACGGTGCCGCTGGGAGACGCGACCCAGGTGTACGTGAAGGCGGACCTCGACTTCAGCTCCCCGGTCGGACAGCTGTGGACGACGTTCTACTACAGCCTGGACGGGCTGCAGTGGACCAAGCTGGGCGACCGCGTCGGCCCGCAGACCCTGGACGGCAGCCTCTCGCACTTCATGGGACACCGCGTCGGCCTGTTCGACTACGCCACGAAGGACAAGGGCGGGCACGTCGACTTCGACTACTACAAGCTCAGCGACACGCTGACCGCGCAGAACAGGCCGCTCGACACGAGCGCGCTCGACGCGGCCATCGCGTACGCGGGAACGCTCGACGAGCGCGACTACCCGGCCGAGGCCTGGACGGCGATGCGGGACGCGCTCGCCGGCGCCAAGGCGGCCCGGGCGGGGCAGTTCGGCAGCCAGAACCAGATCGACGCGCCGGAGCGGGCGCTCAGCTATCAGCTGGCCCGGCTCGGCACGCTCAAGGTCGCCGCCCCGGAGGTCAAGCTGACCGTGACGGCCTCGTCCCGCTGCATCGGCACCTCGGCGTACCTGGCGGTCACGGCCGTCAACGACGGCGACGTGCCGGCGACCGTGACGCTGACCACCCCGTACGGCAACAAGACCGTGGCCGACGTGGCTCCGGGCAAGCAGGCCTACCAGTCCTTCAACACCCGGGCCGCCCAGATCGACGCGGGCACGGTGACCGTCACCGGCACCGCGACGATCGGCGGCAAGCAGGTCACCTCGTCCTACGACGCCGCCTACCCCGCGGCCGGCTGCCGCTGAGCCGCTCACCCCGCGGCCGGCTGCCGCCGGCCGCACCGGCGGTGACCACCGTCCCCACGACGAGGACACCGCCATCGAACAACCAGGGCCGGCCGACCGGCCGGCCCCCTCACACGTCGCGGATCGTCAGGGCGGGCGTCCGTGCCCCCGGAAAAGTCCGAGGTCAAGGAGGATATTAGGTGTTGAAGCGCGTTCGAAAGGCGGCCCTGCGACGGGTCGCCGCCGCTGCCGTGGCCGGCGCCATGCTGGCCACCGCGGTCGCAGCGACGACGGGGCCGGTCCAGGCCGCCGCCCCGAACATCATCGTGAACGGCGGGTTCGAGGACGGCCTCGCCGGCTGGTTCGTCAACAACGGAAACGCGACCGACGGCGCGACGCTGTCGCCCACGACGGACGCCTACGGCGGGTCGAACGCCGTGCTCGTCACCGAGCGCAAGACGACCGGATCCGGCCCGATGCAGGACCTGTCCGGCAAGGTGCAGGCCGGCAAGACGTACGCGATCACGGCACGGGTCAAGTACGAGAACCCGAACAGTCCGGCGACCAAGCAGTTCTTCGCCACCATGCACTACGGCGGCTCGACGTACACCAACGTCGGCACGGTGACGGTGGCGCGCGGGCAGTGGGGGCTCATCCAGGGCACGTTCACGATCCCCGCGGGCCAGAGCGTCGCGACCGCCAGGCTCTTCATCGAGACGCCGTGGACGTCGAACCCGGCGAGTGACCCGAACACTCACCTGATGGACTTCAAGGTCGACGACGTGTCCGTCTCCGAGTTCGTGCCGTCGACGACCATCGAGGCGCTCGGCAAGAACCCCGGTGAGGGCAACCCGCTCATCTCGCACAAGTTCGGCGCGGACGGCAACGCCTTCGTTCACGACGGCCGCGTGTACATCTACATGACCAACGACACCCAGGAGTACAAGCCCGGTCCCACCGGTGTCTCCTCCACCAACACCTATGCCAGCATCAACACGATCACGGTCATCTCGTCCGACGACCTCGTGAACTGGGTCGACCACGGCGAGATCCCCGTCGCCGGCCCGAGCGGGATCGCCCGCTACGCGAACAACTCCTGGGCCCCCGCCATGGAGAGCAAGGTCGTCGACGGCAAGGAGAAGTTCTTCCTCTACTTCGCCAACAACGGCGGCGGCTCGGGCGTCATCGTCGGCGACTCGCCGGTCGGCCCGTGGCACGACGAGCGCGGCAACCTGCTCATCACGAGCGCGACGCCGGGCGCGTCCAACGGCATCAACTGGCTGTTCGACCCGGGCGTGTTCATCGACGACGACGGCCAGGCCTACCTCTACTTCGGTGGCGGCGGCGACGACGGGTCGCGCAGCGCCGAGAACACCAACCACCCGAAGTCCACGCGTGTGATCAAGCTCGGCGACGACATGATCAGTACGAAGGGCTCGGCGGAGGTCATCGACGCGCCACTCGTCTTCGAGGCCGGCCACGTGTTCAAGCGCGAGGGCAAGTACTACTACTCGTACTCGTCGAACTTCGGGTTCGGCGGCCCGGTCGACCCCAACGGCCCGCCGACCGGCGCGATCGCCTACCTCATGGCCGACAGCCCGATGGGCCCCTGGACGCCCGAGACGTACAAGGGCATCATCTTCCGCAACCCGGGCACCTACTTCGGCGCCGGCGGCAACAACCACCAGTCGGTGTTCAAGCTCGGCGACCAGTACTACTTCACCTACCACGCCCAGACGCTCAACAGCCGTATCACGGGCGGCGCCACCCAGGGCTTCCGCAGCCCGCACCTCGCCAAGCTCGACTTCAACGCGGACGGCACGATCAAGGAGGTGAGGGGCGACTACAAGGGCGTCGAGCAGGTCCGCAACCTCGACCCGTACCGCGTGATCGAGGCCGAGACGATCGCCTGGCAGCAGGGCATCGCGACGAAGAAGGTCGACGGCGCCTCCGAGGAGTTCGGTGCGAAGGCTCCGAACCTCGTGGTGCACGACATCGACAACGGCGACTGGACCTCACTCGCGAAGGTCGACTTCGGCGAGGGCGGCGCCGCCGGCGTCACCGCGAAGGTGCGCCCGCTCGCCGCCGGCGGCAAGATCGAGATTCGCCTGGACGGCCGTAACTCGCCCGTGGTCGTGACCATCCCCGTCGACGCGCCGCTCGGCGAGTGGACGAGGCTGACCGCCGCGCTCGACGGCGTCAAGGGTGTGCACGACGTGTACTTCACCTACGCCGGGCCCGAAGGGGCGGACCTCTTCGAGGTCGACTCCTGGTCCTTCGCCACCGCCCAGGAGCAGGAGGTCAAGCTGACCGTCACAGCTTCGTCCCGCTGCATCGGCACCTCGGCCTACCTGGCGGTCACGGCCGTCAACGACTCCGACGTGCCGGCCACGATCACCCTCACCACCCCGTACGGCACCAAGACCGTGGCCGACGTGGCCCCGGGCAAGCAGGCCTACCAGTCCTTCAACACCCGAGCTCCCCAGATCGACGCCGGCAAGGTCACCGTGACCGGCACCGCGACGATCGACGGCAAGCAGGTCACCTCGTCCTACGACGCGGCCTACTCCGCGGCCAGCTGCCGCTGACCGCACCGGCGGTGACCACGGTCCCCACGACGAGGACACCGCCGTAGCTCAACCGGGGCCGGCCGGCCGAACAGCCGGCCGGCCTCACCCCCCATCTATGGAGCGAACGATCACATGAGAATCAACAGGACCGCGCTCGCCGCGTCGGTGCTCGGCTTCGCGCTCGCCGGTGTCGGCGTGGCCACTCCCGCGCTGGCCGACGACCCCGGCAGCGGCATCGACGTGTCGGTGAACATCGAGCCCACCACCACCCCCGGCCAGCTGTCGATGACCGTGGCCGACAACAACGGGGTGTCCCTGCAGGAGAACGGCTCCGACGCCGCCGCTCGCCAGTTCACCGGCACCCTGCCCACGGTCACGGTGACCGACACCCGCACCCCCGAGGAGATCCCCGCCGGCGAGTACTGGGCGGTCGTGGGCCAGGCGAGCCAGTTCGTCGCATCCGACGACCCGGCCAAGACCATCGGCCCCGAATACCTGGGCTGGAAGCCGCGCCTGCTGAGCGACTCCTCCACCGGCGCGGTCTCAGCCGGTGAGCCGGTCTCCAGTGTCGTCTCCGACGGCACCGGAGCCCCCAACGTGGGTCTGGAGGGCCAGGAACTGCTGGTCTCGACCGCCAACTCCGCCGACGAGATCGGCACCTCGCAGGTCAACGCCGACCTCGCCCTGCGCACCTCCGTCGACGTCGCCGCCGGCGAATACCACTCCACCCTGACCCTTTCGCTGTTCAACCAGTCCTGAACCGAAGTCAGGGCGGCGTCGCCTACTGTGGACGTCCGTGGCCGTGGGAGTGTTCAGCACACGGCCCGGACGTTCATGATGCGAGACAGGAGAGACCGTTGTTGACCAAGAGCCGCACGCGGGGCGCCCTCGTCCTGTCGCCCGTGCTTCGCGCCCTCGGCGCGACCCTGCTGGTCGCCATGGTCGCCTTGGTCGCCTTCGCCACCCCCTCCCAAGCCGACGTCACCTGGTCGGTCGTCCCCGCCGACGCGAACGGCCCCGACGGCCGCCGCGTCATCGACGTCGAACTCGCCGGCGGGCAGCAGACGACCGAGCACATCGCCGTCATCAACCGCTCCACCCAGCAGGTCGACTTCGCGATCGACGCCAACGACGGCTACCTGACCTCCAAGGGCTACTTCGACATGCGCCCCTCGGACGTCAAACCCGTCGACGGCGGCGCCTGGATCGAGATCCCCGACAAGGTGACCATCGCCGCCGGAGCCACCGCCGTGGTACCCGTGAAGGTCTCCATCCCCCAAAACGCCACCCCCGGCGATCACCCCGCGGGCGTGACCGCCTCCGTGGACACCATCTCCGGCCAGGTACGCGTCCAAAACCGGGTCGGCGTCCGCCTCAACATCCGCGTGAGCGGCGCCTACGTGGCCAAAGTCGCCGTGAGCGACGTCAAGGCCCACTACACCTGGTCGTGGAACCCCTTCGCCGCGGGAACGGTCGAGGTGACCTACACCGTCGCCAACGTCGGCAACGTGCGCCTGGCCCCCGACTCCCGGATCCTCACCTCCACCCTCGCGGGCGAAAGCGGCTGGGACGACACCTCCGACGCCAAAGCCAGGGAGATCATGCCGGGCGGCAGCCGGACCTTCACCGCACACGTGACCGGCGCCTGGCCCATCGGGATGATCAACACGACCGTGATGGCGA
>NZ_JABBWU010000044.1:0-18063 GCF_012999525.1 Microbispora sp. H10836 | reverse complement strand
GCTGTATGTGATCTGGCACTGCTGGCAGGACGGCGTCGCCTACGACCCCGCCAAGCACGGAGCCCTCCAGGCCCTGCTCAGACAAGATCAACAGGCGGCGGCTTGACACAGGGCTACTCATGCCACCTCCTCGCCTGCGGCTCGGAGTGGCATGCGCCAGGCACCGTGCTCATCTACTCGCTCGCTACGCTCGCTCACACCGCCTCCTCGGCCGGCGGGTCCGCCGGACTCGCGACTCTCCCGCGTCTGACTCCGGACAGGGCGGCCGCCAGGTCCGCGCGGTCCACGAGCGCGGCGACGAGGAGCCCCGCGACCACGGCCGTCAGACCGGCCAGAGCGGCCGTGAGGAGACCGCCCCACGGCCCTGCCCCCGCCAGGGGAAGCCGGGCGGCCGCCGCTCCCGCGAGGAACCCCGCACCCCCGCCCAGCAGGGCTGCCAGACCGGCCCGCGCGACGCCGTGGACGGCCCGCGCTCCCCGCGCCCGCACGACCGAGGCCAGCAGCAGCGCGGCCCCCACGGTCATGCCGGCCGCCTGGCCGAGCGCGAGCCCGCCCAGACCCCAGCCGTCCGGCAGCACGATGACGAACGCCACCTGGGCGACGGCCACGACCAGCCATCCGGCGACCTGCCCCCGGGCCGCCGCCCTGCCCTGCCCCGCGGCGTACAGCACCCGGCTGAGGTGGGCCACCAGGCCGTACCCGATCAGCCCCGGCGCGAACAGCGCGATCCCCCGGGCGAACTCGGCCGCGGCGACCTCGGTGTCCGCCTGGGCGAGGAAGACGTGCGCGACCGGTCCCGCGATGGCGGCGAGCGCGCCCGCCGCCAGGCCGCAGACCAGCACAACCGCACGGGTCGTCCGCGCCGCCAGCGCCGCGAAGCCCTCGGCCTCGGCCTGTGCCCGTGCGGCGAGCGCGGGGAACGCGCTGGTCGCGATGGGCACCGCGAGCACGGCGTACGGCACCTGGTAGATCGCCCAAGCGTAGTTGTAGGCGGGCAACGCGCCCCCGCCGACGCGGTTGGCCACAGGGATCAGGATCGCCGCGGCGGCCTGCTGGGCGACCAGCGCGCTCAGCCCGGCCAGGGCCAGCCGCCGCACCTGTACGGCGACGCCCTCGGGAAAGCGGAGCGTGGGCCGCCACCGCAGGCCGAGCCGCCACGTGGGCCCGACCACGGTGACCACCAGGGCCAGCACCCCGAGCGTCGTGCCCGCCGACAGCGCGATCTCGGCCGGTCCCGGCACCGTGGCGGGATCCTTGTGGCCGCCGCTGAGCGGACCGAAGGCAAGGTACGCGACGATGACCACCACGCTCGACACCAGCGGCGCCAGCGCCGGCCCCGAGAAGCGGCGATGGGCCTGCAGCACGCCGTAGAGCACCACGGCCATGCCGTACAACGGGATCTGCGGCGCGAAGACGACCAGCATGCGCGCGGCCACGGCGGCGACCTGACCGGGGTCGCAGCCTCCCACCTCGGAGCCGACGAGCAGGCGCGCCACGGGCACCGCGACCAGCGTGGTCAGCGCCGCGAGCGGCACCAGCAGCACCAGCACCCAGGTCAGCAGCGCGGAGGCGATCCGGCCGATCTCGTCGCGCGCCCCGCCGTCCGATCTGGTGGCGGCGCCGGCGAGCACTGGGACGACCATCCCGGCGAGCGCGCCGCCCGCCACGACCTCGAAGACGATGTTCGGCACGTTATTGGCCGTGTAGTAGGCGCTGGCGAGGCAGTTCGTGCCGACCGTGCGGGCGAACGCCAGCTGCTTGGCGAAGCCTGTCACCCGGGCCAGGACCGTGATGACCCCGATGAGGACCGCCGCCCCGGCGATCCCCGCCCCGAGTCGTCTAACCATGCCGCTTATCCACGCCGCTTATCCATGCCGGTGCCGTACGCCGTCGCGGACGACCCTGGTCGTCCAGGTCACCCGCGCGGCCCCGACGTGCCGGGGGCGGTCTGCGGAGCGCGGCGGCCGAGCATGTCCAGGCGGTTGAGCACTCGGTTGCCGGCGATGACCTTGGTGAAGCTGACCTTCTCCGAGGCCGCGGTGAGAGCGGCGACGACACCGAGGGCGGCGATCCGGCCGGGCCGGCCCAGCCGGGCGGTGGCCGCCAGGCCGAGCAGCGCGCCGAGCGCGTTCGCCCCGGCGTCGCCGAGCATCGCCCGCTCGCCCAGGTCCTCGGGCAGCAGCGCCGCCGCCGCGCCCAGCGGAACGGCGGTCAGCGCGGCCGCCTGGCGGGAGCGCGGGCCGTACGGCGCCGCGACCGAGGCGGCCAGCAGGGGCGCCCCGGCGAGCAGCCCGACCTTGATCGCGCGGCCGGGCCGCAGGTCGAACAGGTTGGCCAGGTTGGCGCTGCCGGCGATCAGCGCGCCGTCGACGAGGGTGTCGAGAGACCGCGTCACCATGCCCCGGCCGTCGCGGGGGGCGAGCGCCGCCGCGGCGAGCCCGGTCGCGCCGATGCCGAGGATCTTGACCGCGCCGCTGGTCACCTCGCCGCGCGCGAGCGCGGCCAGGTGCCCCTTGAACCCCTTCGACGAGGTCGAGCCGAACAGGTCGTCGTACGCACCGAGGACGCCGCTGCCCGCGCCGGCGAGCACGGCCGCCGCACGGGTGCGTACGGGCAGGCCGGGGGCGAGGGCGGAGGCGGCGACCGCGCCGGCGGCGAACGCCGGGCCCTCCAGCAGCGTGACCGGCTCGCCCCGGTGGTTGACCCGGGTCCAGTACTCGTCGGCGGTCTTCTCGTCACCGATGGGCGGGCGGCGCCGGAACGCGGCGAAGGCGGCGCGCGCGGCGACGGCGCCGAGCGCGGCGCCGACGGCGGCCCCGAGCGCCGCGGCGGCGCGGGTGCCGGCCTGGGAACGTGTGGCCACGGCTGTTGCCCTTCTCTCCGTTGGTGTGCCGGCGGGCGGCTCAGCCCCGGCTCGCCACCGGGGTGGGGGTCTGGCTGGGCGCGGTCACCGCGGGCTCGAACGCCGTCGCGCCGCTGCCGACGCCGTACGCGCCGGAACGGCCGGTCAGTTGCTCCCGCAGAGCGTAGACCACGACGACACGGCCCGCGGCGAAATCGACGGTGTCGACCGTCGAGACGGCCGAGGCCACGCCGCCGGTGTCGTGCAGGGCCGCGATGACCCCGCCCGTGCCGGAGGCGGTGACGGTGCCCGCGAGGACGGTGCCGAGAGCGCCGGTGTCGAGGCCGGCCGCCACAGACACCATCGCGTCCGTCTGGTGAGCGGCGTCCTCTCCCTCGTACGGCTGAGACGGCGCGACCACGATGGCCATCGTGGCGCGCTGCTCCGGATCGCCGTTCAGGGTCAGGAAGTCGCCGGCCTGGAACGACTCCAGCACGGCGGTCGCCGCCGGGTTGACCCGGCCCGCCTGCGCACGGTCGTTGGTCACGATCGCGCTCGCGAGGATCGCGGCGGCCTTGTCGTAGGGCGAGGCCCCGTCGGGGAAGGCGGTGCCGGCCGGGGCGAGGTTGGCGGCCAGCCCGTCCACCACGTTCGCCTGCTCGGCGTCGGTGAACTTCTCGGTCAGGCTGACCCTGCCGCTGTAGACGGCGCCCGCACTCGTCACGAGCTTCTCGATCGGGTCGCGCAGGGCGGCCGACGCGCCCGGAGCCTCGACGAGCACGACGCGCTCCCCGGCGAGCTGGCCGCGTACGAGCTCGGGCAGGTGGGTCGTGACCAGCGAGTCGCCGCCCTCCTCGCGTGTCTGCAGCTCCGAGATCTGCGTCAGGTACTTCTCGTTGGCCTGCCGCAGTGACGCGGTCATCTCCTCGGCCGACTTGAAGAACGTGGGCTCGAGCACGGTGCTGCCCAGCACGATGCCGACCGTGAGCGCGAGGAAGATCGCCACGATCGAGACGAGGTGATAACGGAAATCGATCACGAGAAGAGTCCGACCAGCCAGAAGATGAAGCCGTTCCAGGCCACGCGCAGGCCGTTCAGCCACACCTGGCCGATCGGCGACACCGAGAGCACGACGCCGATCGTGACCAGCGTGGTGGCCACGAGCAGCAGGAGGGAGGGTGTGGAGATCCGGCTGCGGTAGAGCCTGCTCACACCCTTGGCGTCCACGAGCTTGCTGCCCACCCGCAGGCGGGTGAGGAACGTGCTCGCCGCGCCCGACCTGCCCTTGTCCAGGAACTCGTCGAGCGTCCAGTGGGTGCCGACCGCGACGATCAGCGTGGCGCCCTTGTCATCGGCGAGAAGCATGGCGATGTCCTCGCTCGTCCCGGTCGCGGGGAACACGACCGCCTCCTGGCCGAGTTTGTGCACCCGCTCCAACCCCGGAGCCCGCCCGTCGCGGTAGGCGTGGACGACCAGTTCGGCGCCGCAGCACAGCGCCTTCTCCGAGACGGAGTCGAAGTCGCCCACGATGATGTCGGGCACGTACCCCGCGTCGAGCAGCGCGTCCGCACCGCCGTCCACGCCGATCAGCACCGGGCGGTACTCCCGGATGTACGGCCGCAGCGTGGCGATGTCCTCCTTGTAGTGGTAGCCCCGCACCACGATGAGGGCGTGGCGGTTCTCCAGGGAGGTGCGGATGTCGGGCACGCCGACCCCGTCGATCAGAAGGTCGCGCTCGCGCCGGACGTACTCCATCGTGTTCGCGGCGAAGGCCTCGATCTGGACGGCCAGGCCCGCGCGGGCCTCGGTCATCGCCGCCTCGACGCTCTCGGCGGTCTGCGGCTGCCCCTTGCCGATCAGCTCCTCGTCGAGGTAGACCATGCCCTCGTGGACGCGGATCACGTCGCCGTCCGCGATCCGCTCGAACAGCTCCGGCGACGCGTTGTCGATCAGGGGAATGCCCGCGTCGATCAGAATCTGCGGCCCGAGGTTGGGGTAACGGCCGCTGATGCTCGCGGCGACGTTGACCACGGCCGCCACGCCGCACGCGACGAGGGCCTCCCCGCTGACCCGGTCGATGTCGACGTGATCGATAATCGCGATTTCCCCGGGCTTGAGGCGCTTGGTCAGCCTCTTCGTCCGCCTGTCGATTCTCGCCACTGCCGTCACCCCGGGAAGGCCCTCGGCCTTCCTGCGGCGGAGGCCCGGAACATTCAAGCTCGGGACCTTCATCATGACCATCCTGCCAGAGGCGGCGACCGCCACGCTTCCACACCCCACGGCTCGTCTGATTTCTCACTGCAAGTCGGGGATGTTGCCGAGGTGCGCCGACCGGGGGCATCCGGGGTTGACGCACACCTTCCGCGACGCCGTCCGACCCCCGTTTCCTCGCCCCCTCGTTCCCGGGGCTTGACTGCTTCCCGGCGCGCCCCGATCCAAACGTCACCCCCGCGCGCGCTCCGCCGAGTGTACGCCCCGGGCGGGCCGGGGACGGCCTCGGGACACACGCGCTCAGCCCGGGGCCGACGCGCGACGCTCAGCCGGAACGCCGGTGCGCGGCGCTCAGCCGGAACGCCGGTGCGCGGCGCTCAGCCGGAACGCCGGTGCGCGGCGCCCGGCCAGTGCGCGGCGCTCAGCCCGGGGGGGCCAGTGCGCGGCGCTCAGCCCGGGGGGCCGGTGTGCGGCGCTCAGCCGGCGGTTCGGCGGCCCGAGCGCTTGGACCCACCCGAGGACTGCTTCTCCCAGGCGGCCTTGTCGCCGGCGGCGATGGACAGCAACTCGGCCGCGTGCGCCCGGCCGAGTTCGGAGTCCTCCAGGCCGGCGAGCATCCGCGACAGCTCCCGCTCCCGACCCTCCTGGTCGAGCGTCACGACGCCGCTGCGGACCACGCTGCCGTCGCTCGCCTTCTCGACCACGAGGTGCTGGTCGGCGAAGGCCGCCACCTGCGGCAGGTGGGTGACCACGATGACCTGCGCGGTCCTGGCGAGCTTGGCCAGCCGCCTGCCGATCTCCACGGCCGCCTTGCCGCCCACACCGGCGTCGACCTCGTCGAACACGAACGTCGGCACGGGGTCGGCGCCGGCGAAGACCACCTCGATGGCGAGCATCACCCGGCTCAGCTCACCGCCCGAGGCGCCCTTGGTCAGCGGCAGCGGCGGCGCGCCGGGATGCGAGGCCAGCCGGAGCTCGACCTCGTCCACGCCGTGCGGGCCGAAGCCCTCCGTGGCGGTGATCGCCACGCTCACCCGGGCGTGCGGCATGGCGAGCGCGGTCAGCTCCTCGGTCACCGCCCGGCCGAACCGCTCGGCCGCGGCGGTGCGGATGGCGGTCAGCTCACCGGCCAGCTCGCCCAGCCGCTCGGTGAGCTCGCCGTGCTCCCGCGTCAGCTCATCGATGCGCTCGTCGTCGCCGTCGAGCTCCGACAGCCTCTCGGCGGCCCGCTGCGCCCAGGCGAGGACGGCCGAGACGTCCAGGCCGTACTTGCGCATGAGGCCGTTCAGCGCCGCCCTGCGCTCCTGCACCGCCGCGAGCCGCGCCGGGTCGGCCTCGACCGACTCGGCGTACGCGGCCAGCTCGGTGGCCACGTCGGAGACCAGGTAACCGGCCTCGGCCAGGCGGTCGGCGAGCCCGGCGAGCGCGGGGTCGAAGTCGCGCACCGACTCCACGGCCGCCTTGGCGTGACCGAGAAGCGACACGGCGTCCTGCACGTCCTGCGCGCCCGACATCGGATCCCCGAGCAGCGCCGTGTGCGCGGTCGTGGCGGCGGTGCGCAGCGCGTCGGCGTGGGAGAGCCGCTCGGCCTCCTCCTTCAGCTCCGCGTCCTCTCCCGGCCGGGGCTCCAGTTTCTCGATCTCCTCCAGGCCGAACCGCAGCACGTCGGCCTCCTGCGTCCGCTCCCTGGCCTTGACGGTCAGCTCGTGGAGCAGCTCGCCCACCTGCTTGTGCCGCTTGTATGCCTGCTCGTAGGCCCGCAGGGGTTTGATCAGCTCGTCGCCGGCGTAGCGGTCGAGCGCCGCGCGCTGCCTGCCGGGCTGCAATAGCCGCTGCTGGTCCATCTGGCCGTGCACGGCCACGAGGTCGTCGGCGATGTAGGTCAAAGTGCCCACCGGCACGGCACGGCCGCCCAGCCAGGCACGGGAGCGGCCCTCGGCGGAGACCGACCGGGAGATGATGAGCTGCCCGTCCTCGACCTCGCCGCCGACGTCGGCGACCTGCTGGGCCACGCGGCCCCCCGGCTCGATGACGAGCGTGCCCTCGATCGTGGCCTTGTCCGCGCCCGGCCGGACCCTGGCCGGGTCGGCCCGCCCGCCGAACAGCAGGCCGAGGCCGGTGACGACCATCGTCTTGCCGGCTCCCGTCTCACCCGTGACGACGGTGAATCCCGGTGACAGCTCCAGGATGGCTTCGTCGATCACGCCGAGCCCCTGGATGCGGACCTCCTCGACCCGTGGCCGCACTGGTCCCTCCCGTTTTGCCGACCGAACTCGCCAGAGATCCTACGCGTAACTCGTCAAGATTTTCGAGGACGGCGTGTCCGGCCCGCGACCCGAACGAAGATCTGTGGACATGAAATGCCTGCTCATCCGGCATATCGCCACCAACCGCCACACTGCGCTGTGGACCGCGGCGCCTTCGCGATCAGCCGGAGCGCACCCGGCCCCGCCAGCCCTGCACCGGCAGGCCGAACTTCGCCACCAGACGGTCGGTGAAGGGCGCACCGGTGGTCTCCACGCCGAGCAGACGGGCCAGCCGCACCGGCACCTCGCCCCTGCGGACCTCCACGCGGGCGCCGGGCGGGATGTCGAAGCGGCGGCGCCCGTCGCACCACAGCACGCCGGCGCTGGTGTCGGGCAGGATCTCCAGCGCGAGCGTGGACTTCGGCGAGACCACCATCGGCCGGGCGAACAGGGCGTGGGCACTGTTGGGCACGAGGAGCAGCGCCTCCACCTCGGGCCACACCACCGGGCCGCCCGCCGAGAACGCGTACGCCGTCGACCCGGTGGGGGTCGCGCAGATCACGCCGTCGCACCCCCAGCGCGACAGCGGGCGGCCGTCGATCTCCGCCACGACCTCCAGCATGCGGTCCTTCTTCTCGACCGACGCCTCGTTGAGCGCCCAGGTCCGGGCGAGCACCGAGCCGTTGAGGCGCACGACGACCTCGACCGTCATGCGCTTTTCGACCTCGTAGCTGCCCTCGACCACCCGGTCCACCACGGACGCCAGGTCCTCCACCTCCGCCTCGGCGAGGAAGCCCACATGGCCCAGGTTCACGCCGAGCAGCGGCACCGCGGCCGGACGGGCCAGCTCGGCCGCGCGCAGCAGCGTGCCGTCACCGCCCAGGACGATGATCAGCTCGGCCCCCTCCAGCGCCGCCCCGTTCTCCGGGACGACCTCCGCGTGGACACGGCCGAGCTCCTCGGCCTCCTCGTCGAGCACCCGGACGTTGATGCCCGCCTCGATCAGCCGTTCCACGACCAGGCGGGCGCTGCGCACGGCCGCCTCCCGGCCCGTGTGCGCCGTCACCAGGACGGTCCTCTTGGCGTCCGTCCGGTCGCCCGCCGCGCCGCCCGTGCTCATCGCGTTCATCGTCTCCACGCCTCGCCGCCCGCGCTCACCGGGGTCCCTCCGCGACCGCCGTGTCGATGGCGGCGTCCACGTCGGGAACGGGCTCGTGTCCCGGTCCCTTCCCGAGCCACAGCACGTATTCCACGTTCCCGGACGGTCCCGGCAACGGGCTCGCCGTCACGCCCTTGACCGTCAGGCCCAGCGAGCGCGCCGACACCGCGACGTCCCGCACCGCCTGCGTCCGCAGGGCCGGGTCGCGTACGACGCCTCCCTGCCCCACGCGCTCCTTGCCGACCTCGAACTGGGGTTTCACCAGCATCGCGAACTCCGCCACCTCGGCCGCGCAGCCCGCCAGGGCCGGCAGGACGAGCCGGAGGGAGATGAAGGACAGGTCCCCGACGATCAGCGTCGGCGGCTCGCCCACCATCTCAGGGGTCAGGTCGCGGACGTTGACCCGCTCCATCACCGTGACCCGCTCGTCCGTGCGCAGCGACCAGGCGAGCTGGCCGTACCCCACGTCGACCGCGAGCACGTGGGCGGCACCATGCCTGAGCAGCACATCGGTGAAGCCGCCGGTCGAGGCTCCCGCGTCGAGACATCGGCGCCCCTCCACGCGGAGCCCCTCGAACGCGCGCAGCGCGCCGAGCAGCTTGTGCGCGCCCCTGGACACGTAGTCGGGGCCCTCCGCCGCCTCGGCGACCACGATGGGGGCGGCGGTGTCCACCTGGGTGGCCGCCTTGCCCGCCACCCGGCCTCCGACGCTGACCCGGCCCGCCTCGATGAGCTGGACCGCCTGCTCCCTGGAACGGGCGAGCCCCCGGCGCACGAGCTCGCTGTCCAGCCGGACGCGCTTCACCGGACCCACCCCGCCGCGGCGCCGCGTGCCGGGTGCGTCCGGCTCCCGGCGACCGCGGCCGCTCTCGTGGCACTCACCGGTCGCTCTCTTCGTTGCCGCCGGCTCCGGCCTGCGGTCCCCCGGCATCCTCCACGGACGCGAGCACCGCTTCGAGACCGGCCAGGACCTGTTCGAAGACGCCCACGTGCTCGGACACCGGCACGTGCGCCAGCCGTCCGAGAGGCGACAACGCGGCCTGCACGCCGTCGGCGCCCGAGGCGAGGTGTTCCCCGGCCGCGATACCGCTGTCCGTCATGGTCCCTTCCTGCTGCGCTGCCCCGTCACGATCCTCCGCGCGCGGTCTCACACTCGCGCCGGAGGCCTCGGCCCGTGCTCTCGCCGGACCGGGCCCCGGACGTGCCGTACGCGCACGCGGCCCATGCCGCGGCGGTCCCCGGTATGGGCCGCGACGGCGCTGGTCGCCTCGACGCTATCGGACGCCACCGACGATCGTGCGCCATCCGGCCGTTCGGCGAGGGACGGCGAGACATTCCCTCGCATGGTCTCGCCCCCGGGGCGGTTGCCGTTCCATGACCCGGCGCGGATTTCGCGCAGCCCGCCGGTGGAAAGCTACTGTCGGTAGGTGGAGGGGAAATCACATCGTCGACCGCTGATCCGCGCACGGCACGAGGCGAAGCGGTCCACGAGAAGACACGGTCCGTGAGAAGAGAGGCAGGCGCATGGCGACCGTCGAGGAGTGCCGGGCGGCGCTGGACAAGCTCGTCAAGCAGTTCGACGAGATCAGCGAGGAGGACCGTGCCAGGCACGTGGTCGAACGCCGGCTGGCCTGCCGGATCTCCGATCTCGGCGTGACGTTCTACGGCCGCCTCCACCGGAACGGGCTCGACCCCTTCAAGGAGGTGCCCCCGGAGGACGGGCGGCCCGCCGAGGTCAAGCTGACGCTCAAGAGCGAGGACCTGGTCTCGATGGTGAACGGCGACCTCGACATGGGCCGCGCGCTGCTCGGCGGCCGCATCAAGATCGACGCGAGCCTCGGCGATCTGCTGCGTCTGCGCAAGCTCCTCTGACCGCTCCCGCCCATCCCGTTGAGCGGACCCCGGATCGCGAGACGCACCGCGCCCGCGGCTGCGGGGTCCGAAGCGGCGGCCGTCACCTCGTGAACGGCCGCCCTGACGGGCAGGCACTCCGGTCACCGCGTAAAGCAGTGGCCGCGTGGAGCGGTGAGTCGGCACCCGAGGCCGTGCCACTGCCGTCATGACCTTGGCCCCGGTCACCGCGTGAAGCAGCGGCCCCGTAAAGCGGTGAGCCCTCACCGGAAAGCGTGCACGGCCGCCGTTCTTGACGCCGGTCAGCGGCCGAGCGACGCCAGGGCGCCCTTGACCGCGTCCTCGTCCGCCTGACCGTCCCCCGCGGCTTCCCAGGTGGCGGCGCACGCGGCGCGCAGCCCCTCGACGGGGTCGCCCTCCCCGGTCAGCACGAGCTCCCCGTCCTGCCAGGCGGCGGTCCAGTCGCCGCAGGTCCAGCCGCCCGAACTCCGCCGTACGGGGACCATGGGCGCGTGCAGGCCGGACAGGTCGGCGGCGATGTGGGTGGGCCGGTGCCGGGGCGCGGCGGTGAGCACGTCGAGAGGGCCGGCGACGCCGGTCAGCACGAGCAGGCTGTCGACGCCGGCCCGGGTCGCGCCCTCGATGTCGGTGTCGAGCCGGTCGCCCACGATCAGCGGCCGCTCGGCGCGGGTACGGATCATCGACTCCCGATGCAGCGGCGGCTCCGGCTTGCCCGCGACCACTGGTTCGACACCCGCGGCGGTGGCGATCACGCGGCTCATCGCCCCGTTCCCGGGCTGTTCGCCCCGGCCCGTCGGCATCGTCGCATCGCCGTTGGCCGCGACGAACCAGGCTCCCTGACGTACGGCGAGCGCCCCTTCGGACAGCAGCCCGTAGGACAGGTGCTCGGCGAACCCCTGCACCACGGCGGCGGGAGCGTCCAGGGCCGTCGTGACGGGCCGCAGGCCGTGCTCGCGCAACGCCATCCGCAGTCCCATGCCCCCCACGACCAGGACGGCCGAGCCCGCCGGCACGTGCTCCGCGATCAGCCGGGCGGCTGCCTGGGCGGATGTGACCACATCCGCCGGGGCGGCCGGAACGCCCAGATGATTGAGGTGCTGTGCGATCGCCCCCGGTGTGCGGCTCGCGTTGTTCGTCACGAACGCGAGCCGCACGCCCAGGTCCCGAGCCTTGACCAGCGCCTCGGGCGCACCGGGAACCGCCTGTTTCCCGAGATAGACGACACCGTCGAGGTCCAGCAGCAACGTGTCGTAGGCGTCCGCGAGGGTGCCGGTGATTTCTGACATGGCGGAAGTATGGCCTACGGTCACGCACGCCTCGCCCGCAGCGTGGCCCGGACCTGCTTCAGCGCGGACACGTAGTGCCGTAGGTCGGGGCGCATCGCGACCGCCACCGCGAGCGGCTCCTGCGCTCCCTCGACGTCTCCGCTGCGCCACAGCGACAGGCCCAGACCGAAGTAGGCGTAGTCCTCGGCGGGATTGGCGTCGACGATCCAGCGGAAACTGCCGGCGGCCTCGTCGTATCGCTTGGAGTTGAACTGGGCGCGGGCGAGGGCCTCGCGGATGCTGCGCGAGTCGGGCTCGGCCCGTGCGGCGTGCTCCAGGATCGCCGCGGCCGCGGCCGGGCTGCCCTCTTCGAGCAGTCTCATGCCGCGCTGGAACCACTCGTAGACACCACCGGAAGGCGTACCGCCCGGATCATTGGAAGAAGAAAATGCCTCGTTTCGCCCCTCGATCATCGGGTAAGCCCTCCTGCACTCCGATTTCGCAAGCAACCGGGCACCGCAGCGTCGGGGAGTCCGGGCACTTATGGCAACATGCCCGGTATGGAGAGTTCTGAACGGGCGGGACTGGTGCTACGTCCGTTCCACGGCGTCCGATACGCGGTGGACGACCTGGCCGCTGTCACCTCCCCACCGTATGACCTCATCTCCCCCGAGGAACTGCGGGAACTGCTCAGTCGTCATCCGAACAACGTAGTGCGCCTGATCCTTCCCGGAATCAGCCACTACGGCGAGGCGAGCGCAGCGCTGGGCGAATGGCTCGCCGAGGGAGTGCTGGCGGTCGACTCCCTGCCCGGCCTGTACGTGTACGAGCAGAGCGGGGTCGGTTTCCTGCAGCGGGGCCTGATCGGTGGCGTGGGGGTCGGGTCGGCCTCGATCCTTCCGCATGAGAACGTGCTGCCGGAACCCGTCGCCGACCGGCTCGCCCTGATGCGGGCCACACAGGCCAACTTCGAGCCGATCTTCTTGTTGTACGAGGGCGGCGGCACCGCCTCCCGGCTCGTCGACGACGTGGCGACACAGCGATTCCCCCTGATGGACGTCCGGACCCGTGAGGGCGTGCACCACCGGCTCTGGGCGGTGACCGATGTCCACGAGATCGACGCCGTGGCGGAGGACCTGCGTGATCGCCAGGCGCTGATCGCCGATGGTCACCACCGCTATGCCACCTACGAGGCACTGCAGAAGGACCACATCGGGCCCGGGCCCTGGGACTACGGCCTGGCGTACCTGGTCGACTCCACGGTCTACCCGCCCGACCTCAGGGCCATCCACCGGGTCATTCCTGGGCTGCCCCTGCAGGAGGCCGCCGCCCGGGCCAAGGGCGCCTGGCAGGTCCACGAGTTCCCCCTGGTCGAGGACGCCCTCGCGGGCCTCGCCACGGCGACCGGCCCCGCCTTCGTGCTCGCCGGCGACGGACCCGCCCACCTGCTGACGGATCCGGACCCGCTGCAGGTCGAGCACGCCATGCCGTCCGGGCTGTCCGCGCGGTGGCGGATGCTCGACACCTCGGTCCTCACGGCGTTCCTCCTGCCCAAGGTGTGGGGGATCACCGACAGCGAGCAGTCGGTGATGGTCGTGCACCACGACGCGCTCGCCGCCGTGGACAGGGCGCGCCGGCTCGGTGGAACGGCGGTGCTGCTGAATCCGCTGTCCACGGAGGACGTCCTCACGGTCGCGGCGCAGGGTGAACGGGTGCCGCGCAAGTCGACCTCGTTCGGTCCCAAGCCCAGGACGGGCCTGGTCATGCGGACCTTCGCCACTGACTGACCACCTCGCCGGCGGGCTGCGCGGAGTCGGCGACGTGCTGACGGCAGGACGACGGCGCGGGAGACGCCGCGGCCTGCCCGCCGGGAGAACCCGGAAGGCCTGCGGGCTGAGCCGCACCGCCGGAGAACGCCCCTGCGGCCCCATGGCTCACGGACGCCTCCCTGACCTCAGCCACCTCGGCCTGGGCATCCGCGACTGGGGCGTCCGCCTGGGCGGCTTCAGCGACGGCATCGCTCACGGACGCCTCGCCGACATCAGCCGCTTCGGCTTCGGCATCTACTTGAGCGGTCCCAACGGTGGCGTCCCCAGCGGCGGTGCCGTCATCGGCGCGGGGAGTCCTCCTGCGCCGCCTCCCCGCGGGCACGGCCGGCTCGACGCGGCGTGCCCTGTGAACCTCGATCTCGTAGCGACTGCCGCCGCGCCACCAGCGGCGGCGCAGCGCGCCTTCCACCTCGACCAGATCATCGAGCTGCCAGCCGGCCAGCATGTCGCGCACCCCGTCGTCGAAGGTCGCGCATTCGATCGCGTCCGACCGCTGGAAGCTCGGGCGGCCTCCGGGCCTGCGGACCGCGAGGCGCCACTGTGTCAGCAGGGCTCCGCTCGGCAGTTCCCGGTGCGCCGGCTCCAGGGACAGCCGCCCGGCCAGCGTCACCTCGTTGCGGTGCATGTGATCTCCTCTCTGCCACCGAGATCACTGTGCGCGACCGGGTTGGGCCGGCGACTCCCTGAATGCCATTCTGTGGATACCGGTTCTAGTTACAGGAGTGGGCTGTGGACAACGTGACTCCACTCGGCGGCGACGTCTACGAGATCGACACGCGGATGGCGGGCTATTCCGGCATCACCGCCGGCTATCTGATCCTCGGCGACCGTCCGTGCCTGGTCGAGACGGGCACCTCGACCTCGGCTCCCGTGGTCAGGGACGCCCTGTCGTCCCTCGGGGTGGGACCGGACGATCTCGCGACCGTCGTGGTGACCCACATTCACCTGGATCACGCGGGCGGCGTGGGAGACATCGCGAAGTACTATCCGTCCGCGGAGATCGTCGTTCACGAGAAGGGCGCCCGCCATCTCGCCGACCCGTCCCGGCTCATGGCGAGCGCCAAGATGGTCTGGGGCGACAAGCTCGACGTACTGTTCGGCACTCTCGCGCCCACCGACGCGGCCCGCATCCGGGCCCTGGGCGACACCGGGACGATCGACCTGGGCAACGGCCGCACCCTGGCGAGCCACTACTCCCCCGGTCACGCCAAGCACCATGTGGGCCTGCTGGACTCGCTCACGGGGGACCTTTACGTGGGCGATGCCGCCGGCGTGTATCTGCCCGAGACCGGAGACCTCCGGCCCGCAACGCCGCCGCCGGACTTCGACCTCGACGTCGCTCTCGACTCGATAGCGCTGTTCACGGCCCTGAGACCGCAGCGGCTGCTGTTCAGCCACTACGGGCCCGTGGAGGACGTGCCCACGACCCTCGAACGGTCTGCCGAGGAACTCCGGCTCTGGGTGGACCTCACCAGGCGGGCCAGGGCCGAGGGTCTCGACCTCGACCACGCCGTCGCGATGGTGCGCGACCGGACGCGGGAGCGGTACGCCGCGCTGCGCGCCGACGCGGCCACCGCCGAGCAGTTCGAACTGCTGAGCGGCGCACCGTCGAACGTCGCGGGGATCATGCACTGGCTGGACCGCACCCCGCGCTGACCTCGGCGTCCCGGTTGGAGGCGGATGCTTCTTGCGGGGCAAAAGGAAACGGGCGCCGCCGCGGCGACGCCCGTTCGAACATCTCAGGGCTGGCGCTTCACCCGGTCCTCGGAGTCCTCCGGATCGTCGAGCACGTCGCCGAAGTTCGGTTCGATGAACGCGGGGCCGTAGGACGGCCCGCTCTCCTTCTCCGAAGGCCGATCGCTCTCGTCGGCACCGGGCGCCTCCTTTGCGGCCGAGGACGTCGCAGGCACGTGCGCGTCATCGTCCGCCGAGCCATCGTCCGCCGAGCCGTCGTCTGCCGAAGCGTCGTCTGCCGAAGCGTCGCGCGCCGGGTCGTGGTCCGCGGGCTCACCGGTCGGGACGACCTCGCCGGGGATGCCGGTCTGGTCTTCCTCGTCCTTGACCGTCTCCGGGGTGTCCTCGTCGCCGATCTCCTCCTCGTCTTCCTCTTCCTCGTCGTCGAGGAGGTCGTCGAGGATGTCACCGCCCTCGGGGCCGGACTCGTCGTGGTCCTCCTCCAGGTCCTCGATGAGTGCGCCGGTCAGCTCGGCGTAGCGGTCGGCCGCGTCGGTCTCGCCGTCCTCGTCGAACGCCATGGCGCGGGCGAACCAGTCGGTCGCCGCCTCCTCGTGGCCCGCGTCGGCCAGGGCGTCCGCGTAAGCGAAGGCCAGCCGTGCCGACCAGGGCTTGGGCTGGGGGTCGCGCAGTTCCGGAACCCGCTGCAGCGTGATGACAGCGGCGTCGTGCTGACCGAGGTCACGACGGGCCCCGGACTCCACGATGGCCAGCTCGATCCGGCCCGCGCGGTCCAGCCGTTCGGCCTCACGAGACCGGACGAGGTCGAGTGCCCGCTCGGGCCGTCCAAGGCCGCGCTCGCAGTCCGCCATGATCGGCAGGTACTCGTCCGAGCCGGTGATCCGCCTCGCGGCGCGAAGGTCTCCCAGCGCCTCGGCGTACTGACCCGCGTGGTAGGCGGCGATGCCGGTCGCCTCGCGGACCACGCCGATCCTGCCCGCGAAGCGGCGGGCCACCTTGGCGTGCTCGTACGCCCTGTCCGGTTCCTCCGCGGTCAGCGCGCGGGCGGCCGCCACGAGGTGGCTGGCCACGAGGTCCGCAAGGTCGTTCGGCAATGAACGGAGCTCCGCACGCGCCTCCCGGTCCAGTTCGTCCGGCGTGATGTCCGGCTCCAGCGGGGGGATTTCCTCGCGTGTCCTCGGCCTGCTCGGCTCGTCCGGCCTGCCGTAGCGGGCCCGGCTGCCGCCCCGATCGTCACGGCTGAAAGGACGCGCCGCGCCGCGGTCGCCACCGTAGGACCTGGACTCGTCACGATCCCTGCCGAAGGGACGGCCTCCGCGGTCACCGCCGGACTCGCGCCGCGGCCGGTCACCGGAACCAGGCGCACGCCCACGGAACGTCCGAGCCCCTTCCTCACGGTCACCGCCGGAACGTCTGTCGTCGCGGTCGCGGAAGGACCCGCCAGGCCTGTCCTCCGACGTACGGCGCGGCCTGTCGCGGAAGGAGGAGTCCCGGTCACGGTAGCGATCACCGCCGCCCGCGTCCTGCCGGTCCGCGTAGGAACGCCTGGGCCTGTCCTCGCCGCCTCTGGCGTCGCGGTCCCCGAACGGACGCCGCGGCCGATCTTCTCCCCCGAAGCCTCGGTTCGGGCCCCTGTCCCCGCCTCGGTCGCCGTAGGGACGCCGGGGACGGTCCGGGCGCTCGTTGCCCCTGCCACCCCTGTCGTCACGGCCGTAACCGCGCTCCTGGTCCGGACGTCGCGGTGGGCGACCGCCGGACCCGTCACGATCGTCGCGCTCGTACCGAGGCGTGTAGGAGCGGCCTTCCCTGCTCTCCCGGCTCTCCCGGCCGTCGCGACTGTCGCGCTCGCGGGAGCCGTAACGTCCGCCGAAACCGCCGCCCTGACGCTGGGGCCGGTCTCCGTACCCTCCGCCTTCCCGACGATCCGTGCGGCGCTCCCCGTACGGCCGGCTGCCGCGGTCATCGGACCGGAACGGGCGACCGCCCCGCTCCTCGCGGTCGCGGAAGCCCTGGCTCCCGCGGGAGTCGTCGCGGTCCGCATACGAGCGGCGCGGCCGATCGGTCCGCGAGGCGTCCCTGTCCTGGTAGGTGCGATCCCGGCGTCCCTCGTAGCCTCCGGCGCCGCGCGGCCGGTCGCCGCCGCGCTCGAAGTTCCGCCCCCCGTCGCGGTCGCGGTACCCACCGCGATCGTCGGTACGGCCGCCCGCACGATCCGCGGCGCCGAAGGGACGGCGACCGCGGTCATCCCGGTCGCGGTAGCCGCCGCTCCTTTCGCGATCCCCGTAGGAGCCGGTCGTCCTGTCATCGCGATCGCGTGAACCGAACCGTCGACCGGACGGACCGCCCTGGTCGCGGGAGCCGCGCCTGTCGGAGTGGAACGGGCGCTCACCGCGATCGCCGCGATCGCTGCGGTCGCTGCGGTCGCTGCGGAAGCCTTCTCGCCGCTCTCCATAACGACCGCCGAAGCCGCCGCTTCCTCCGTTACCGCGGAATCCCCCGGCGCGCTCGCCCCGGTCTCTGCTCTCTTCGCGGTTGTCTCCGCCACGGCCCGCGCCGTCGCGCCCGTCTTCTCTGTTCACTTCTGTCCTCTGTTGCTTGCTCACCGCGTCCGGTTCGCCGGCCGCAGGGCTCTGTCTTCCCGATGTCCTGACTATTGGGGATCCACCCCATACCCGATGAGTTCCAGGGAAGACACGTTGTTTCGCCGCAGGTCCGCTGAGATCGCGTCCGCCGCAGCCTTCGCTTCTCGTCCGATGCGACGAAGGCCACCCGTGGGGTGGCTCGGCACTGCCAGCCTAGCGCGCCGTCACCACCGCCCGGGCCTCGATGGGCGCTTTCGCTCCCATCCGCCAGGTCCACCTGGCGCCGGAGCGACGACATGACCCCATAAACACAGAAGGGCCACCCCGAAACGGGGTGGCCCTTCTATAAAGATTGTCCGGCG
>NZ_JABBWU010000043.1:0-18877 GCF_012999525.1 Microbispora sp. H10836 | reverse complement strand
CCGCCGGATCCCGCGGAACTCATGCTGGACCTCAACTGGTCGAGCGAGCAGGGCGGTGACCCGGCGGCACCTCGGGTGCATCAGCAGTCTCACGACTACCGACACAAGGATGGTGCACCAGTGAGCGTTCTGGAGGAGCGTTACCGGCGGTGGCTGCGGCTGTTGCCCGCGTCCTACCGGGCCGAGCGCGAGGAGGAGATGGTCTGGGCCTTCCTCGAAGGCGCCCAGTCCGGGCGGGCGGGCCACGACGACCAGCACCCGCGCTTCCTGGAGATCGCCAGCGTGGCCGCGCTCGCGCTGCGGGTGCGGCTGGGCGGCCCGGGGTCGCCGCCCCGGTCCCACCTGTGGGGTGAGGCGGTCCGCCGGGCCGCCCTGCTCGGCCTCGTCTTCTGGACGGTGATCAGCTGCGTCTACGCCGGGCAGGCCGTGCTCACGTACGGCATCCCCCCGGAGATGCTCCCCGACGGTGTCATGGGGATCGGCGACCCCGGGTCGCCCGAGCGCGTGCGGCTCGTGCTGGCCGAGCTGGCGCCGCTGCTGTGGGCGGTCGCCCTCGGCGCGCTCGTCCGCGGCCGCTCTCGCACGGCCAAGGCGGCGGCCGTGGCGGCCCTGGTCGTGCCGTACGTGCTGATGCCGCCGCTGTTCCTCAACTGGGAGAGCGCGGTGCGCTGGGCCTGCTCGATCCTCCCTGCCGTGGTCACGGTGCTGGCTCTGGTGATCGGGTTCCACCGCGACGCGCCGCCGTCCCGTCTGCCCGCGCGGCGGGCCCTGCCCGTGGTCGCGATCCCGGTCGCCGCGGGCCTCCTGCTCGCCCTGGTCGTCGGCGTGCTCGGGGCGGCGACGCGGGCCGGTACGGTCCCGGCGCCGATCCTCGTGCAGGCCTGGATGTGGGTCGACGTCCCGGGCCTCGCCTCCCTGTCGCTGCTGGCGCTGACGGTGTGGTGCGCGGCCATGGGCAGGACGCTGACGTGGCCCGGGCCGGCTGCGCTGGCGGGCGCGATCCTGGCCGTGCCCGCCGTGCTCGCCCGGGCGGGCACGTTGTCTCCGGGCGGGGCCGACCCCGCTCTCGGCATGACCGGCCTCGCCGGTGGCGTGCAGCTGGCTGTGCTCCTGGCGAGCGGGATCACCCTCGCCGTCGTCGGCGTACGCGCTCTGCGCGCGGCGGACGACACCAGGGCACTGTACGGGCGACCATCGGGCGGGCAACCGCGGTGACACCCCGCCTCCCAGTCGTACGGCGACGCGCCTCCGGGCACCGGACGGGGGAGCGGCTGCTCGGTAGGTGATGGCGGAACGGTGGGTGAGGCGGACCCGGCAGGGCGGACACCCTGCCGGGTCCGCGCCTCATCCCTCGCCGGTTGCCGCCCGGTCGGCCTCCTTGTGCGCCCGCGCCGTGCGGTCGAACAGATCGCATAGCACGCTCTCGTCGACGTCGCCGAGCCGCTTCAGGAAGAGGCAGCCCTTGCCCGCCCTGTACCGACCGAGCCGGGTGAGCACCGCGGCGAAGCGCTCCTCGAACCCGCCGGTCAGGTAGACGACGAGATGCTGCTTGCGCGGGGAGAAGCCGACCAGGGGCGCCTCGCCCGTGTGCCCGCTTTCGTAGCGGTAGCGGTAGCGGCCGAAGCCGACGATACTCGGCCCCCACATCACCGGCGGCTCACCGGTCACCTCGCGGAGTATCCCGCAGAGGCGTTCCGCGTCGGCCCGCCGGCGTTCGTCGGGGACCGCGGCGAGGAAATCGCCGACGCTCACGTCGGCCGGGACCGTCACCGGCTGTTTCGATCTCGTCATGACCTCATGCCTACACATCGCGTGCGACAGAAATCGACAATCCCCGCTGTGGCGGTCCCGGCGCGGACGCCCGGGGCCCGACCCGCGGCCGGGCAGGCGCTCTAACGGCGGGACCAGTCGACCTGCCGGGGCTCGGAGCGCCAGGGGGACGGCGCGGGGCGACCGGGGTGCGTGGGCCGGGCGGGCCGGTTGGGCCCCACGGGTGAGGTGGCCGCCGACGTGGCGACGCCGGATGCGTAGCCGCGGGCCGACGCCGTCACCCGTACCGACAGCCGGGCGCCGCGGTCGCGGCTCTTGACGTGGTAGGTCCGCCCGGTCGCGCCCCTGATCTCGGCGCCGTCGCGCAGCCACTGGTAGCGGATCCGCTTCGGCGACGGCGTCCAGGCGCCGGGGGACGCGGTCAGCGTGCGGCCGGCCTTCGCCACGCCGCGCACGACCGGGAGAGTGGTGTTGACCACCGCGACCGGGCGCGCGTCGTGCAGGTCCACCTCGGCCGCGCGGACGAACACCTGCCGGTGGGCGTACCAGAGCTGGTAGTAGCGGTCCTGTCCCTTGAGGTCGGTGCGGTCGCCCGGCGCCGACCCGTCGAACGTCGTCGCCCGGTAGTAGTCGGTGACCACGTCGTCGTCGCTCACGGCGTACGCCTGCCCGGCCGGGACGGCGTACTCCAGCGGCGAGATCGCCTGTACGGGGATGCCGGTGCCGTCGTACGCCGGCGCCTCGGGATAGGCCCGGCCGTACACGGCGGCGGGGGTGGTCGCCCCCGCCTTCACGGTGACCGTCTTGGCCGACGCCGGGATCACGACGGGCCGGTCGGCGGGATTGCGCAGCCAGGCCAGCGCGCCCGCCCACCACACGCCCAGCCAGTCACCCTGCACCTGCGCGACGACGAGCTTGTGGCCGGAGACGACGCGGGCGCTGATGTCGCTGACGTACGTCGTGCCCGCCTCGCCGGTGGGCTTCCAGCCGGGGTCGGCGGCGAGCGGCGCGGTCTCGGACGGCGACTGGTGGAGCGGGAGGAAGTTGGTGCCGGCCCCGGCGACGCACTCCGGCGAGGGCGGCGACGCGGCGGCGCAGCCGGTCAGCGGCTGCGGGTTGTCGTGGTAGCCGGTCCGCACCTCCACCACGTCGCCCGGCGCGACCCGGGTCGTGGCCGCCCGGCCGCCGCCGATCGGCGCGCCGAGCAGCTCGAAGTAGTGGTCCCAGTCCCAGTACGGCCCCGGGTCCCAGTGCATGCTCTCGGTGGCGCCGAGGATCGTCCCCGGCACCTGGTCGTGGCCGATGACGTGCGCCCGGTCGAGCGGGATGCCGTACTTCGCCGCCAGGTGCTTCACCAGCGCGGCCGAGGTCTGGTACATCGACTCGGTGTACCACCCCGCCCCGCCCGCGAAGCCCTCGTGCTCGATGCCGATGGCGTGCATGTTCACGTACCAGTTGCCGGCGTGCCAGCCCACGTCCTTGGCGTCGAGGTGCTGGGCGACATGGCCGTCGGCGGAGCGGATGGTGTAGTTCCAGGCGAGGTACGTCGGGTCCTGGACGAGCCGCACCGAGGGGTCGTAGTAGCCCTCGGTGTCGTGGATGACGATGTAGTCGAGCTTCGGCCCGCCCGCCCCGGTCCGGTCGGCGACGTCGTGGTTGCCGTAGCGCGTCGTGTTGTCCGGGTCGGCCGGGACGTGCTTGGCGTACGGCGCGGGGATCAGCTCGCAGTCGAGGCCGGACGGGCAGTCGGTGCCCGGCCCGGCCGCCTTGGCCTGCGACGGGAGGGCGACCGACTCGTCGGCGGCGAGCGTCACCGTCTGGCCGTCGGCGGTGACGCGGCTCTCGCCGGCGCGCAGCGTCTGGTAGACCTGCCGGACGAACTCGTGCTTCGCGCCGAACCGCGTGACCGCGTCCCGCCAGGAGCCCAGGTCGTCGCCGCCGTCGTGGTAGGAGGCCAGCAGGGCCGCGCCGCCGCAGATGTTGGCGTTCGGCTCCGCGCGCAGCGCGTCGGCCGGCAGCCCGGTCAGCTCGGCCGCCGCCGCGAGCTGGCTCCGCGTCCCGGCCGCCCTGCCCTTGCCGGCCCCGTCTCCCGTCACCGGCGTGTCGTCGCTCAGGTCGAACACGCCGTAGCCGCCGTCGGAGCTCGGCCTGCCCTGGTGGTCGTCCCAGCGGGACAGCATGTAGGCCACGGCCTTCAGCAGCGGTTCGGGCGCGCCCGTCGCCCGCGCGGCCTCGCCGAAGGCCGCCTGCCGCGTCGGCGCCGACAGCGTCGCGGCGCAGGACACGCGAGGCGCGGCGCCGTCCGCGGCCCGCACCGCCGGTACGGCCGGCAGCAGCAGCGCCGCGGCGGCTCCCGCCACGGCGCCCGTGATGCCGGTGGTGCGCAGTGCGAGTCTCACGTGTGCGACCCCTTCTCGGATGCCTGTGGGGACCAGACCGGGGCAATCACACCGCCGCGCGGAGCCGGGCGCCAGTGAATCGGGCGAATCTCATCGAGATCGTTAACCGGAATCCGACAAAACCCGTCAAGCGGACATCGGCATGCGCATACCATCCGAGCTTCGGTCGGCTAGACCTGTTTTCCGCACATCGGTGATCGTCAGCGGAGTTGCCGGGGATCGATGTCCAGGAGGTCGAGCAAGCGAAGTTGCAGAACGGTCGGTTGGGGGATGATCGGCGGGTCCTGGCCGTTTCCGGGAACGATCTTCATGCTGGCCAGAGCGTCGAGGATGAGCTTGCCGGTGGGGATGGCCGCTCGTCCGGCGTACAAGCCCTCGACTGTGGTCCGGTCCTGTTCGGCCAATGCCTGCCTGACCTGGCGTTCGATCAGACAGAAGATGAGCAGGGCCAGGCAGATGACGGTGACCAGGGCGGCGATGCGCCGGTTGTTCTTCAGGTAGAGGGCCGCGACGGCCAGAGGGCCTTTGAAGGCGGAGTAGCGGCGTTCGACCGCTTCCTGTCCTTTGTAGAGGGTCAGGACGGCGGCGGCGTCGGCCTGCTCGGGGGGCAGGTTGGTGAGCAGGGCGTACCAGCCGTCGATGGCGGTTTCGGCGTCGATCGCCTCGGCGTCGAAGCTCCAGGTCAGGGTGGGTTTGCCGGTGCTGGGTCCATGCCGGTCACGGTTCGCAGGTAGGCGCTGACCCTGCGGGTCTTGGCGATGACCGCGATCCGGGCCTCGACCGCGGCGGGGGTGGGATAGTGCCGGGAGCCCAGGCCGCGTTCCAGCCGTTGCAGGTCCTCAGTGGCCTTGCCGAGCTTCAAGGTTCGGGCGGTGGCCGCGGCGCCGGCGCGAGCCGAGGAGTGCACCAGCACCCGCCGCAGCCGCAGTACCGGGTCGCCTTTGCGTGGCCCGGCCAGCGTCATGGCGTCCTCCCGGACATGCCAGGTGCCGCGCCGGTCGGCGGGTTTGGCTCGGTCACGCTGGGCGATGTGGCCGACCCTGATCGCGCCGTCCAAGGACAGGCCGGCAAGCTCGCTCACCGGCACGTAGGTTTTGGACGCCGGGGCGATGAAGTCCACGCCATCGCCGTCCATGGCGGCCAGGTTGCCGTAGGAGATCAGTTTGGAGTCCCCGATGATCAGCATGCGGCGCCGGCCGGCCAGTTCCTGCAAGGCTCTCATCACGGGGACGACCTGGCCGACCTCGCCGGCTCCGCCGTCGAAGGCCCGGTGGAAGAGGGGGATCCCGCCGTCTGCGCTGACCGCGATCCCGGTCTGGATCTGCTTCAGGTCGGGGCGGCGGTCTTTGGGGTGGCCGAACTTCACGGCCGGGAATCCTTCCTGGTTGCCGGGGTAAGCGCCGTGCATCGAGATCGAGGTCATGTCCCAGTGCAGCCGGGTCACCTCGATGCCGAATTCCCCGATCGCGGCCAGGCCGACCGATCCGGCGATCCGGTCCAGGTGCGGGGCGATGGCGTCCAGCGCCCGCCCGATCCGGTCGTCGTTGAGCAGGTCCGGCTCCACTCCGAGCGTTTCGGCCACGGCCCAGTCCCGTGCCCAGTCCCGCACGTGCACCAGCGGGGCCGGAGAGGTCAGCCGGTTGGCCACCAGCGTCTCGATCACCTGCCCGTGCGTGAGACCGGCCAGGTCACGCACCGGGCAGGCGTCATCGACGATGTCACGGATCTTCAACCGGGAGCAGAACCCGGCCACCACCGGCAACGCCCCCAGCAGCTTTTCAACCGACGGGACACCGAACTGCGCGGGTTGTCTCACACGCCAGCAGGCTGCCGATTGGCGAGCCCATGACCAACCCGACACACCGAAGAATCCCAAAGATCCTCATGTGCGGAAAACGGGGCTAGAGGGGGTCCTTGGCGAAACCGAGGTAGGGCTCGAGCCCGGGGAAGTCCCGGGTGGCCGTGCCGAAGTCCTGGAAGAGGGTCCACTCGTTCTTGCTGCCGAAGATCGAGGTCGTCCTGATGGTGCCCGTGTGGGAACCCATCGCCCGCACCATGCTGGAGTCGCCGGTCAACTCGAAGACGGGCCCACCGCTGTCGCCGCCGACCGTGCTGCCGAGCGGCCGCTTGGCGGAGATCAGGTCGTCGTGGCACTCGTTGTTCCCGTAGACGTCCTCGCCGCAGATCTCGGTGTACTTACCGTCCACCACGTGCCCGCACGTCGCTCCGCTGGTCGCGCCGGAGACGCACAACGACTGTCCCTTGTAGGTCCACCCCCATCCGGCCACCGGCTTGACGAAGTCGTTCACGCCGGGCTTTCCGTCCCAGATCCAGCCCGTGGCGTCGTTCACCGAGACGACGCCCGTCACCCTGATGAGCAGCAGGTCGTGTCCCACGTGCTCGGCCTCGGCGGTGCCGATGGTCTGGCCCGCGGCGTCGGTGAACCGGTCGCCCGGCGCGCCGCAGTGGCCGGCGGTCAGCAGGTAGCGGACCAGGTTGATGTGCACGGCGAAGGCGGCGGTGCAGTGGTAGCCGGGGCCGCTGGTCCCCCCACAGGGGCCACCGGTGCCGATTGTCGCGTTGCGGATCGCCGCCCCGCCGTACCAGGGGGCGTCGTCGTCACAGCGAGTCTTGTTGAGCGTCATGGGCTCCTGCGCGACCATCTCGACCGGAACCCCCACCTTCGGCAGCTCCTGCCGGGCGACGGCGGCGTCCTGCTCCCTGACCGCCGCGGTGAGCCCACTACCGTCGAGGGCCAGCTTGACGGCGTGCACGCGGCCACCGTGGTCGGCACCGGATGCGGCCCAGAGCCGGTCCGCGGCCTCCGACAGCTCGCTCTGCGAATACTCGGCTGGGCGCATCTCCACCGTGACGGCCTTCCCGGCCCGGCCCATCGCGGCCCGGACCCGCCCGGGCACCTTGTCCTTCCACCAGACGACCACCCGGTCACCGGCCAGCTCGATCCCCGCGTACCCGGCGGACGGGCCGCTCTCCACCGCCTTCCTGATCTCGTCGGCCGCCGCGACCAGGGGTGCCTGCCGCCGGAAAACGTCCTGTTGCTCGGGCGTCAGGTACGCCGGCGCCCGGTTTCCCGGCGCCGGCGCCGCCTGCCCCGCCGGTACGGCGGGTGTCGCGATGGCGGGCGTGGCGACGGCGGTCACGGCCGCCGCCGCCAGGACGGCGCCCGTGACCTTCGACTTCAACGACATGCTGTTGGTCCCCCTCGGATGCTGGAGCCTTCGGTGTTCACCGACTTCCAGCGGCCGAAGGTAGGCAGGCGGACTTGTGATCGACTTGTCAGTGATTAGGACCGGAGGCCGCGGCCACGTGCGCGGTGTCCTCCCGCAGCGTGGCGTCCGCCTCGGCCTGGACGGCGTCCAGGTCATCGGCGATCTCGGCGCCCGCGACAGCGTCGGGCAGCGCGTCCTCCATGAGCCGCAGCGGCCGGAACCACAGCCCCAGCGCGCCCCAGAGCACCAGCAGCGCACCGCAGACGGCCAGCAGCAGCGCGACGCCGCGCCCCGGCCCCACCCCGACGACGTCGCCGACGACCGTGTCCGCGAGCGCGCCGCCGGGGACGAGCAGCGGGCCGAAGACGTCGTCGGCCAGCACCGGCGCCGTGAGGAACGCCAGCGGCGTCATGGACACGGCGAGCATCTGGTTGGTGGCCAGCACCCGCCCCTGCAGCTCCAGCCCGACCTTGAGCTGGATGATGGCGAGCCAGTGCGCGTTCAGCACGCTGAGGAACGCCCACGACATCAGCCCGCCGAAGGCGGCCAGCGGGAGCGAGGGCCGCAGGCCGACGAGCAGCACCCCGGCCCCGAACCCGATCACGAAGCCGACCATGCCGACCGCGCGCCGCTCGGTGCCGCCCCAGAACACCATGGCCAGGGAGCCGAGCACCGCGCCCAGGCCCTGCATGGCGGTCACCGCGCCCACGCCCGCGACGTCGCCGAACGACAGCACTGCGGGCACGGTCACGGCCTGGGCCAGCATGCCGAGGTAGTTCTCCACGACGAAGAACCCGATCATGATCATGAGCGGGCGCCGCCGTACGAGGAAGCGCCACCCGCCGGCGATGGCCTGCCAGAAGGACTCCTCCAGGCGGCGGAACAGCCTGTCGGGGAAGCGCACCAGCAGCAGCGTGCCGAGTCCGGCGAGGAACGTGACGACGTCCACCGCCACCACGCCGTGCAGCCCGACGGTCGTGACGAGAGCGGCGCCGCCCAGCGGGCCGGCGAGCATGCCGAGGCCGGTGCCGAGGTTGGCCAGCGCGTTCGCCTGCATGAGGTACGGCTTGGGCACGAGTTGCGCGACGGCCGCCAGATAGGCGGGCCGGTGGAAGGCCGTCACCAGGGACAGCACCCCCGCGATGGCCCCGACCTGCCAGACCTCCAGCCGTCCCAGCCAGAGCAGGATCACCAGGGCCGCGGTGGCCACGGCGGAGACGCCGTCGCAGACCAGCATGACCAGCCGCCGGTCCACCCGGTCGGCGACCGCGCCGCCCAGCGGCGCCGCGAGCAGCGACGGCAGCAGGGCGAGCATGGTGACGAGGGCGTAGTCGAGCACCCGGCCGTTCTCCTGGTAGGCCCACACGCCCAGGGCGAAGGAGGTCAGCGCGGCGCCGAGCAGCGACAGGGTCTGCCCGGCCGCGACCGTGTAGAAGCGGCGCAGGTCCCGCCGGGCGCTCTGCCCGGCCACCTCGACCCGCCCCACCGGATCGGGCAGGTCGCCGCAGGCCCAGCGGTCGAGCCGTTCGTCGATCAGCCGCGCCAGGGTCTCGGCCTGGTGCTTCAGGAAGTAGTGCCCGGCCCGGGGGATCGTGGCGAGCTCGACCCGTTCGGCGAACGCCCCCCACTCGCGGTAGCGCTCCCGGTAGAGCTCGGTCGACCGGTCACGCTCGCCGATCACGCACAGCAGCGGCGCCGCGAGCCTGCGCTCCGCATGCTCCGGGGAGTCCTCGGGGGAGTCCCCGAGGGAGTCGAGGTGGCGGCTGAACCACGTCTGCGCCTCCTCGACGTCGTGCCGCAGGGCGCGCAGCATGATCCCGGTGTCGCCGAAGTCGTCGTCCACGGCGCCGAGCGTGCGCAGGAAGTCGCGCTGAGCGCGGTCGGAGGACCAGCGGTGGGCGGGGAACCTCCGGTTCCACCAGGCCGACAGCCGTCCGGGCAGCCGGGCGTCGGGGAAGCTGCCGCCGACGACGACACCGGCGAGCGGGGTTCCCGCGGCCTCCAGCCGCAACGCCAGCTCCATCGTCGCGGCCGACCCGACGCAGTGCCCGTACAGGGCGATCGGGCCGCGCACCCCGGCCAGTTCGGCCGTGAGGCGGCTGGCCAGCTCCGGGAGCGGCAGCGGGTCCTCCTCGGGCCGCGCCGAGTCGTGCCCGGGCAGCTCGACGGCGACCACCGCCGTGCCGGGCGAGAGGCGGGCCAGCTCGGCGGCGAGCGGCCGGAAGGCGGCGGCCGAACCGCCCCCGTACGGCAGGCAGACGAGGGTGCGGCTCGCCGTACGCGGCCCCGCGAGGTGGTGCAGAAGCCCGGCGGGGGTCTGCGCACCTCCGTCGAGGTGGGCGGCGAGCTCACGCACCGTGGGCCGGGTGAACAGGTCGATCACCCGCAGCGCCGGGTCGATCTCCCGGACGGCGCGGACCGCGCGGAAGGAGTCGCCGCCCAGCGCGAAGAAGTCGTCGTCGACGCCGAAGTCCGCCACGCCGAGGACGTCCGACCACACTGAGGCGATCCGCAGCTCTGCCGGTGTGCTCGGCGCCACGCGTTCCCCGGCGGGCGCCGCCTCGGGCACCGGCAGGCGGGCCCGGTCGATCTTGCCGAGTGGGGTGAGCGGCAGCTCGTCGAGGACGACGATCGCGGACGGGACCATGTAGTCGGGCAGCCGCTCACGCAGCCCGGCCCGCACCGCGGCGAGGTCCACGGTGGCGGGCGCGACCCAGGCGGCCAGCCGCCGCGCGTGTCCCTCGCCGACCGGCAGCACGGTAGCCTCCCGGACGCCGGGCTGCTCCTGGAGGGCGGCCTTCACCTCCCCCAGCTCCACCCGGAAGCCCCTGATCTTGACCTGGTCGTCGACCCGGCCGAGGAACTCCACGAGCCCCTGGGCGTTGAGCCGGACCCGGTCGCCGGTGCGGTAACAGCGGCGCGTTCCGGTCACCGGATCGAAGACGAATCTCTGGGCGGTGAGGTCGGGGCGGTTCAGGTAACCGCGGGCGACGCTGGGGCTCGCCACCCACAGCTCGCCCGGCACCCCGGCGGGCAGCGGGCGGCCGGCGGGGTCGACGATGTAGCAGTCCACACCGGGGAACGGGCGGCCGAGCGGCACCGATCCCACCCCCGTGGGCCTACCGGGCGCCCGGCCGCCGAGCACCGAGACCGTCGTCTCCGTCGGGCCGCAGTGGATCTGCAGCTCCAGGTCGGGCCGGGCCGCGCGGATGCGCTCGGCCAGTTCCCACGACGTGGCCTCCCCGGCGAGGATCAGCAGCCGGCGCGGCAGCATCCTGCCCAGGTCGCCGTGGGCGGCCAGCAGCTCCAGGTGACTCGGCACCATCTTGATCACGTCGACGGGACGCGTGGCGAGATACGCGGCGTACGCCTCGGGGTCGGTGGCGGTCTCCTGGTCCACGAGGTGGACCGCGGCGCCCCGGAACAGCGCGCCGTACAGGCAGGTCAGCCCCAGGTCGGCGGCGGTGGTGGAGACCACGCCGTACGACTCGTACACGTCGGGCACCAGCTCGGCCAGGCCGTGCAGGTAGTGCAGGGCCGACCGGTGCTCGATCCCGGCGCCCTTGGGCCGCCCGGTGGAGCCGGACGTGAAGATCACATGGACCAGCTGGTTCGGAGCGACCTCGACGTCCGGCGGACCCTCGGGCCCGGCGGCCAGCAGCTCGGGCAGGACCAGCGTGCCGGGGAGCCGGCCCGCGTGCTCGGGATCGGCGAGCACGACCCGCGCGCCGGCCGTCTCCAGCATGTGGCCGAGACGGTCGTCGGGATAGAGGGGGTCCATCGGCAGGTACGCCCCGCCCGCGCGCAGCACGCCGAGGAGCGCGGGAACCAGCCCGCGGTGCCGGCCGACGAGGACACCGACCGGCTCGTCCGGCCGCACTCCTGCCGCGATCAGATGGTGGGCGAGGCGGTTGGCCAGCCGGTCCACCTCGCCGTACGTGAGCGAGCCGGAGGCGTCGGCCACCGCCGTCGCCTCGGGCGTGCGCCGCGCGTGGTCGCCGACGAACGCGTGCAGCGGCCGGGTCAGGTCCATCGGCATCCGCGTGCCGGAGACCACGGGCCCGGTCACCGGCTCCAGCGGCACGGCCGCCGCGGGCGCGTCGAGGTCGGCGAGCATGCCCTCCAGCAGGGCCGGGTACCAGCCGGCGACGCGCCGGGTGGTCGCCTCGTCGAACAGGTCGACGCGGTAGGCGAGCTCGCCCTCGTACGTCTCGCCCATGTTGTCCAGGGCGAGGTTGAGGTCGTACTTGGTCGTGAGCAGGGGGAACTGCACCTGCTCGGCGGTCAGGCCGGGGAAGTCCGGCGTCTGGGCGCCGTCCTCCAGCACGTTGAGCAGCACCTGGAAGACCGGCGTGGTGGCGAGGTTGCGCTCGGGGTGCAGGTGCTCCACGATCCGGTCGAAGGGCACGTCGCGGTGGGTGAGCGCGTCGAGCACGCCGGCCTTCGTCCGGGCCAGGAGTTCGCGGCCGGTCGGCTCGCCGGACCTGTCCCCCCGCAGGACGAGCGTGTTGACGAAGCAGCCGAGCATGTCCGCGGTGCCGGGGTGGAGCCGTCCCGCCTCGGGCACGCCGACCGGCACGTCGTCGGTGCCGCAGACCCGGCCGAGCAGCTCCTGCCAGGCGGCCAGCAGCACCATGAACGGCGTGCAGCCGGTCTCGGCCGCGGCCTCGCGTACCCGGGCGGTCAGCGCCGGCGCGAGCCGCACCGGGACGGTGGCGCCCGTCCAGTCGGCGACCGAGGGCCGCGGCCGGTCCACCGGCAGGTCCAGGACCGGCTCGAGCCCGGCCAGCCGCCCGGTCCACCAGGACAGGTCGCCCTCCGGCTGCCCGGCGAGCCAGGCCGCGTAGTCGGCGTACTGCACCCGCGGCGGCGCGGGCGGGCCGGTGAGCCCGAGCCGTGCCGCGTACAGGGCGGCGAGCTCGGCCAGCGCGAGGTTCCGCGACCAGGCGTCGAAGGCGATGTGGTGCACGGTCAGCGCCAGCACGTGCTCGCGGGCGCCGAGCCGGAGCAGCAGGGCGCGGGCGGGCGGCTGCGTGTCCAGCGCGAACGGGCGGGCGAGCTCCTCCTGCAGCCGCGCGCCGAGCAGGGCGTCGTCGTCGAGGTCCTCCACCGTGATCGGGACCTGTCCGGTGTCGACGGGGATCGCGCCGTCGTCGGTGAACAGGCTGCGCAGCACCTCGTGCCGGTCGGCCAGATCCCGTACGGCGCCCAGCAGCGCCGCGACGTCCAGCGGCCCGCGCAGCCGTACGACGGTCGGCACGTTGTAGGCGGCCACGTCGTCGAGTTGCGCGAGGAACCACAGCCGGGCCTGCGCGGGCGACAGGGGAGCGGGGCCGCCGTCCCTGTCCCTGACGGGGATCGCCGGGACGGCACGCGCGTGGGCGCGGCGGGCCGCCGCCAGCCGGCCGGCGAGAGCGCTCCTGCGCTCGTCGCTGATGGTCACGGCGTCTCCTCCAGGTCGGCCAGCAGCAGGGCCTCCAGCCCAGCGGCGTAGTCGGCCAGGGTCCGCCGCTCGAACAGCATGCGCACCGGCACGGTCAGGTCCAGGGCGTCGCTCAGCCGGGCCGCCACGAGGGCGGCGGTGGCGGAGTGGCCGCCGAGGGCGAAGAAGTCGTCGTGCGCGCCCGGCTCGGGGCCGTCCAGCACGGCGCTCCACACCTCCGACACCAGCAGCTCGGCCTCGGTGCTCGGCGGCACCCGCGGCGCCCGGTCGCCGGGTTCCGGCAGCGCCGTGCGGTCCACCTTGCCGGAGGCGGTGAGGGGCAGGGCGTCCAGGAGCACCCAGCGGCGGGGAACCATGTAGTCGGGCAGCCGCGCGCTCAGCCGCCGCTCCAGCTCGCGCGTGTCGGTCCCCGGCGGCGCGGCGAGGTAGCCCACGAGGTGGTCGCCGTCGCGCACGGCGACGGCCGCGTCGGCGACGCTCTCGCGGAGCGCGGACTCGATTTCACCGAGTTCGATCCGGTGGCCGCGGACCTTCACCTGCCCGTCGCGCCGCCCGAGGAAGTCGAGCGTGCCGTCGGGCCGCCAGCGGGCCAGGTCGCCGGTGCGGTAGCGGCGCCCGCCCGGTGGGTCTTCCGGGTCGTCGGTGAAGGCGGCCGCGGTCAGCTCCGGCCGGCCGCGATAGCCGCCGGCCACGCCGGCGCCGCCGACCCACAGCTCGCCGGTCACCCCGGCGGGCAGCATGCGCCCCGCCCGGTCGAGCACGTACGCCCGTTCCCCGGCCAGCGGCCGGCCGATGGAAACCCGGTCGCCGACCGGCGCGGTCACCCGGACCATGGTGGAGTAGATCGTGGTCTCGGTGGGCCCGTAGGCGTTCCACAGATCGACCCCGCGGTCCAGCAGCTCGGCGGCGAGGGCCGGGTCGAGCACCTCGCCGATGCTGATCACCCGCACGTCCCCGCCGCGCTCCGGGGGGTCGTCCCGCCAGCCGGAGGCGACGAGCATGCGCAGCGTGGTCGGCGTCGCGGTCATCAGCGTGACCCCCGACTCCTCGACGCGCCGCGCCACGGCCCGCCCGTCGAGCGCCTCGTCGCGGCCGAGCAGCTCCAGCCGCAGCCCCCGGCACAGGCTCACCCACACGTCGAAGCCGAACACGTCGAACGAGAACGGCGTGAGGCCGAGCATCACGTCGTCCGGCCCGACCCCCGGTGTGACCGTCATCGAGGCGACGAACGCCGCGAGGTTGGCATGGGTGATCTCCACGCCCTTCGGCCTGCCGGTGGAGCCCGAGGTGTAGAGGACGTAGGCGAGATCGCCGGGGTCCACCTCGACGCCGTCCGGCACCACCTCCGACGGGGACAGCTGAGCCAGGTCGACGACGACGCCGCCCAGATCGCGGGCCACCGCCAGCCCCTCGCCCGCCGCGACGATCACCTTCGCGCCGCAGTCGTCCACCTGGTCGCGGAGCCGCCGGAGCGGGTGGCCGGGATCGAGCGGGACGTAGGCGGCGCCGGCGAGCAGCACGCCCAGCAGCGCGGCGGGCAGACGACGGTCGCGCGGCAGGCAGACCCCCACGCAGGAGCCGGCGGACTCCGGCCCCAGGGCCGCGGCCACCCGTCGTGCCCAGCCGGCCAGTTCGCCGTAGGTGAGGACGCCCTCCCCGTCGGCGACCGCCGGGGCGTGCGGGCGTCGCACCGCCTGCCCGAGCACCGCCTCCACGACGGTCCGCGGCGCGTCCGCGGGCAGCGGCGCACCGGTTCCCGCCTCCAGCAGCGCCGCCCGTTCCTCCGCGCCGATGACCTCGAACGCCGACAGCGGCCGGTCCGGGTGCGCCAGGGCGTCGTCCAGCAGGCCGGCCAGGCGGCCGGTCAGGGTCTCGGCCGCGGCCCGGTCCAGGTGCTCCAGGTCGTACTCCACCTGCAGCTCGGGTCCGGCCGCCGTGGCGTTGACGTAGACGATCAGCGGGACCTGCACGCTGCCCGCGTCCAGCTCGCCGATCAGGTCCACGCCGACGCCCTCGAGATCAAGCGAGAGGGGCACCTCGGGCGGCTGCATCGAGAGCGTGACGGGGGTCGGCACCCAGCCGGGCGGGCGCTCGACGCCCGCCGCCTCGGTCAGCTCCTGCTCGGTCAGCCCCCTGTGGTCCATGGCACGGGCGGTCGCCGCCCCCGCCTGCCGTACGGCCGCGCGCAGCGACAGCTCGTCATCCAGGCGCAGCCGCACCGGGAGCACGTCGACGAGCACGCCGACCACGCCTTCCAGGCCCGGGGCGGCGCGGTCGGCGACGGCGGCGCCGAGGACCACGTCCCGCCGGTCGGTCAGCCCCGCCACCAGCATGCCGAGCACGGTCAGGTAGACCGCGAACGGCGTGGCGCCGCAGCCGGCCGCGAGCTCGCCGACCCGCGCGACCGTCGCCGGGTCCAGGCGGCGCACCAGACGCTCACCGCGCAGGCGGCTCGGCCGGTCGTCCCGGCGGGGCAGCAGCTCGTAAGGCGGGACCGCCCCGGCGAGCTCCCGGGCCCAGAAGGCCCGCAACGCCTCGGTGTCCCGGGTGCTCTCCTGCTCGCGCACCGCGACGTCGCCGATCTGTAGCGGCGGCTCCGGCAGGAGGACCTCGCCGCCGCCCGCGAGCCCGTCGAGGAGCTCCCGCATGACGATCCCCAGCGACGCGCCGTCGAACACGGTGTGGTCGGTGAGCAGCACCAGCTCCGCGCTGTCCGGCCCGGACCACAGCAGGGTGGCCCGCAGCAGCGGCGAGTCGCCGGAGGACAGGTCGAAATCGTGGGCGACCGCGGCCCGCCGCAGCTCGTCGGCCTCCTGCGGACCGGCCGGCCGATGCTCCTCGAGTGGCACCGGCGACGGGGGCCCGACCTCGACGGCGACGCCGTCCACGACGACGGAGCGGAGGGCCTCGTGCCGCCGGACGATGGCGTCCAAGGCGGCCCGCAGCGGCTCCGCCGAGGTGAGGCCGCGCAGCCCCAGCCGGAAGGCGATCGCGGTGGCGTGCGGATTCTGGCTCACCTCGCGCAGCAGCAGCTTGCCGCGCTGCCCGGCGGACAGCGGATAGCGGGTCCGGCCGGTGTGGCGGACCAGCGGCGGCACGGCGCCTGTCACGGCGCTCGGCGCGGCGGACGCCGCGGCCTCGCCGACGTACTCGGCCAGCTCGGCGACCGTGGGCCGGGCCAGGAAGGTCGTCAGCGCGACGTGGACGCCCAGCGCCTGCTCGATCCCGGCGCAGATCCTCGCGGCGGCCAGAGAGTGCCCGCCCAGGTCGAGGAAGTGGTCGTGGACGCCGACCCGCTCGACGCCGAGCGTCTCGGCGGTGATGGCGGCGATCCGCCGCTCGGTGTCGTCGCGCGGCGCGACGTGACCCCGCGTCTCGGTGTCGCCCCGCTGCCACTCTGTATCGTTCCGCTGCCGCTCGGTGCTGCCCCGCTGCCGCTCGGTGCTGCCCCGCTGCCACTCGGTGTCCTTGCGCTGCCGCTCGGTGTCGTCGCGCGGCGCGGAGAAGGAGACCCCGGGCAGGCGGGAGCGGTCCACTTTGCCCGTGGGACCGATCGGGACGGCGTCGAGGAAGACGATCCTGGCGGGGATCATGTAGTCGGGCAGCCACTCGCGCAGCCAGGCCCGCAGCCGGCCCTCGTCCAGGCCGGGCCCGGCCGGCTCGACGTAGGCGACGAGCCTGCGGGTGCCCTCCTCGTCGGCCGGGGCGAGCACGACGGCCTGGCCGACCAGCGGGTGGCGTTCCAGCCTGCCCCGCACCTCGCCGAGCTCGACGCGGAAGCCCGCGACTTTCACCTGGTCGTCGATCCGCCCCTCGTAGTGGTAGACGCCGCCCTCCCGGCGGACCAGATCACCGGTGCGGTAGTGACGCACGCCCCCGGCGTCGGTCACGAACCGCTCCGCGGTCAGCTCGGGCCGGTTCAGGTAACCCCGCCCAACCAGCGGCCCGGCCACCCACAGCTCGCCGAGCTCCCCGTCGCCCAGCGCCTCGCCGGCGGCGCCCCGCACCGACAGCCGCGACCAGGCGTACGGCGTGCCGATCGGCGGCTCGCCCGGCTCGTCCCTGGCGATCTCGTGCGCGCAGCAGTGCACGGTGCACTCGGTCGGGCCGTACAGGTTCACCATGCGCCGCACGCCGGGGTTGGCGAAGACGCGGTCGGCCAGGGCCCGGCTCACCGGCTCACCGCTGGACAGCACCGTACGCACGTTCGGCGGCAACGGCTCCCGCAGCAGCGCGGTCAGCGCGGAGGCCGCGGCGCTGATCATCGTGACCTCGTCCCTGGCGGGCAGGGTGTGCAGCGCGAGGGGATTGTCCGCCATGATCACCGTGCCGCCCAGCAGCAGCGGGAGGTAGAGCTGCGGGACGGACGGATCGAAGCAGACCGACGTCGAGGCGAGGAATCCGGCCAGTTCCTCCGCGGTGAAGTAGCCGGCGTCCCAGCGCAGCAGCGTCATCACGTTGCGGTGCTCGATCGCGACGCCCTTGGGGCGGCCGGTCGATCCGGAGGTGTAGATGACGTAGGCCAGATCGGCCGGGTCGTTCGGCAGGTCCGGATCCGAGCCGGGGCGGTCGCCGGCGTCGCCGAGCAGGACGAGTTCGCGTCGTGGCAGACGCGCGGCGAGCTCGGCGGAGGTGACCGTGTGCGAGACCCCGGCGTCCTCGATCATGAACTCCAGCCGCTCGGGCGGGTAGGCCGGGTCCAGCGGCACGTAGGCGGCGCCCGTCTTCCACACGCCCAGCAGCGCCGCGATCAGGTTCTCGTCGCGGTGCAGGCACACGCCGACCGCCGAGCCTCGCCGCACTCCGCGGGAGATCAGCTCGTGGGCGATGCGGTTGGCCTGGGCGTTGAGAGCGGCGTAGGTCGTGCGGGTCGTGCCGGAGACGACCGCCGTGCGGAGCGGGGTTTGGCGCGCCTGCCGTTCGAAGGCCTTGTGGGCCGGTTCGAACGATGCGAGGGTGTCGGCCACCTGCGATCTCCTAGGTTGTAAGGAAAGGTGGTGGATACATCGCACGCATCGTCACAAATGGCGTGTGGAACGAGTTAGACCGAAGATCATTCTGTTATCTCAGTGATGTCGGAACGAGTTCTACATGTAACCATCCGAAATCCTGACAACATCGGTAACTCCCCGTGAAGACGGGAAGCCGCCCCCGGCGGACCGGGGACGGCTTCGGTGGTCGCGGGAATCTACCCCCAGGGCTGGGAGACGACCCAGCTCACGTCGGCGTTCCACGCGGTGGCGTTGTCGAAGGTGTTCGAGCCGCCGTTGCTCGCGATGTAGACGATGTTGTTGTAGTGGCGGAGGAACCGGGTCGGGAAGTTGTAGGAGGCGAAGGACGTTCCCTGGCCGCTCTTACCGGCCTGCGGGCAGAAGGTGGCGTCCGCCGCGAACAGCGCGCTGCCGTCGTCGCGCTGCCGGTAGAGCTGGTAGTTCTGGTGGCGCAGATAGTCGCCGGGGTAGTTCCTCGACTCGAACGACACGCACGACCCGCTGGCCAGGCCGCTGCGCACGATCCAGGTGGCGTCGCTCTTGTCGAGGGACGAGCTGGACGAAGTGATCACCGACGTGAGGACCTGGTCGTTCTGGTGCCGGATATAGCGGTCGGTGTAGCCGGACGTCGTCGCGCGCAGCGAGATCGCCGAGCCGGGGGTGAGCGTGCCGTTCTGGGTGCCGCCGGTGGACGTGGAGTATCCGGCGGCCACGATGTTGGCCTGCACGGCGTTCTCGGTGGCGTCGGACGGGTAGCCCGAGGTCATGACGCCCTCGTAGAACGTGCCCCTCGCGCCGACGCTGTTGTCGCCGCCGATGCCGAGGATGATGGCGCCTTCCTTCTTCATCGGGTTGTAGCCCGGGACGTTGGGCCGCACGCCGTTGTAGAAGGTGCCCAGGCCGCCGGATTGGGCGTTGCCGCCGCGGATGGCCCAGTGGTTGGGCTCGCCCTTGACGATCGCGGTCAGGAAGCGGTGGCTGATGGACGGGTTGCCCGCGTTGTACTTCTGGTTGACGCCGGAGAACAGGCCGTTCTCGAGGTCG
>NZ_JABBWU010000042.1:0-24013 GCF_012999525.1 Microbispora sp. H10836 | reverse complement strand
CTGACCCTCACCGGCGCCGGCACCACCCTCGGACTCGGCACGACCTGGACCAACACCACCCTGGTCCGCCGCCTCCCGATCCTCAAGTAACCCCCACAGACTCCGGCGCCCACCCCCAGCCCCCTGGAGGTGGGCACCGGCACGTCCGGGGTGCGGAAGCCCACCGGCACGTTGGAACGGTCACCCGTCCCTCCAGGGAGGAAATGAAAGATGAAAGAGAGATTCGAGCACGCGCCCACGGGCGAACCGCGCAAGAGCGGCCGTCCGGGGCGGTCGAGGCGGTGGGCCGATCTCACGCCGAGGCAGCAGGCCGTTCTCCTGACGCTCGCCTCGGTGGAGCTCTCGCTCACCGCGACCGCCGCCGTCGATCTGTTCCTCCGCCCCCAGACCCGGCTACGCGGTCACAAGTCCCTCTGGTGGCCCGCCCTGGTCGTCCAGCCCTTCGGGCCGATCGTGTACCTCGCTCTGGCCCGCAGGCCGAGGGAGTCCTCGCCCTCCTGAGCGGACGCCTGTCCTGCCGCGGCCACAGCGGCCGCGGCCGGCGGACGGTCTGCGCACGCGAGGGCGGCGCCCGGTCAGCGCGCCGGAAATCGGCGTCGGCCAGATCACGTGGGCCCACACCCCATGGAGGGTGGCCTGACCCTCGCCGTCGGGCCGCCCTGTGCCGGCCCTTCTACGAGAGCGGCTGGGCCGCGCCGACCACGAAGGACTCCAGCCGGTGCAGCAGATCGGCCATCTCGCCCTCGGGCAGCCGGGTGGTGTCGGCGCTCAGCTCCACGCCGAGAGTGCCCTTCCAGCGCATCAGGGCCACGCAGAAGTAGCAGCTGCGCTGGTCCGTCCCCGGGAGCCACTCCAGCTCGGACTCCCCGTCCCCGCTGCCGGCGCCGCCCGGATCCTCGCCGGGGCGCAGGTCGTTGAAGCAGCACGACGGGAACACGGAGATGCCCCGGTCGGCGCTCACTCGGTCGATCATCGCGTCGAAGGCCCGCGTGTCGAAACGTGCGCGCCGGTAGGACGCGAGAACCGCCGGATACGCGCTCACGAGGGTCTCGCCAAGGCTTCCGCACGAGCCCAGGGTGAACAGTCCCAGCTGATTAAGGCTGGTGACCAGGTCTCGGCTCCGATCGTCGAAGCGGTTGTGCACGATCGGGGTCATCGCGCACACCTCGTGCCCGGTCAGCTCGCGCAGCAGCATGGTGACCGCCACCAGGAGCACCGTGGCCGTGCTGACGCCGGCACGGCGGGCGAGCACATGTGCGGCGTGGTCGAGCCGGGGCGACGACAACACGGCCCGCGCGTACCTCGGCGTCGAGCCCGCTCCGACCGCTTTCGGGAACATGCCGGACGGCACGGTGCGCAACAGGGCCTCCCACTGCGCGATCGCCCGGTCCGAACGGGCCGACGCCGCCTGTTCCTCCCGCACCAGGTCGAGCAACTGCGACGACGGCGGTCGCGCGATCGCTCCGCGCAGCAGCAGCATCCGCAGGTCGCGCACCACGACGTCGGCCGCGCGCCAGTCCGCCACGACGTGGCTGATCACGAGCGCCACGTGAGTGGCGGCGCCGTCGCAGACCACGAGACCGGCGCGCAGCGGCTGCTCGCCGTCGTCGAAGGATCGACCGGCCAGGCGGGCGACGAGGTCCGCCGCGGCGTCGTCCGCGTCGCCGCGTGCCGCCTCGACCGTTTCGATCGGCAGAGTCCCGGCCGCCGCCACCTCCTGGTACGGCCCGTCCACGCCAAGCCGTACCAGGGATCGCAGGCCGTCGTGCCTGCCCACCACCTCGGCCAGGGCCGCCGCCACGACCTCCGGGCGGCGCGGGTTCCCCGCGCGGGGGACGGCGAGCACCCGGGGCACGTTGAAGTAGTGGGCGTTGTCCGGCCCCACCCCGTGGATGGCCTCCCAGATGGCCCGCTGTCCCCATGCCAGCTCGGTCCTACCGGAACGGTCGGAGGCGAAGTCCACCGAAAGCCGCATGCCTCTCCTTCAATGGTCAGAGACGTCCAAGTCCGAACTCTCTGGCCTGCGGCCCCGATCCCGGACAGCCGCAGACCTGGGTCACCGCCCGCGCGACCGCATCCACCAGGCGGCGCGTGGCGGCGGCGCCGAACAGGCCGGCCGGCACTCCAGCCGAGTAACCGACCAGCGGCTCACGAGCCCTCCTTCTCGATCCGTCTCCGGCTCGCGCGGCATCGCCTCGATCGCCCCGGATTCGTCGAGAGCCTGAGAGCGTTCACCGGCGGAAAGTGTGCGGGCGGCCGTGGGAACGCTCCCATGAAGGCTAGGTTTCGTCTCCGGGCCGGTCAATATCCTTCAGTGCCGTTCGCCGCGGCCCGATGTGACCTGACGGGGACGGCAGGCGATTTCCGCACGTGGCGGATACCGCTGGGGAGCGCTCCGTTCCGGCTTTTGACAACCTGGAAACTTCTTCGTCCGATGCGGCCGCATCCGGTCCGGCCTTATTCGGATAATGAGGCCGGACCAGTTTTTGGAAGCGCTCCCATATGGCCGCCTTACGCGCGCGGCCGAACGGCGAGCGCGGCCTTGTCGATCTTGCCGGTGGCGTTGCGCGGCAGGCCGTCCACGAGGACGACCTCGCGCGGGACCTTGAAGTTGGCCAGCCGTTCCCGGCAGTAGGCCGTCAGCGCCTCGGGGGTGACCGCCATGCCCGGGCGGGGCACGACGTAGGCGCGGCCGACCTCGCCCATGCGGGCGTCCGGCACACCGATCACCACGGCCTCGGCGACGTCCTCGTGGGCGGCGAGCACCTGCTCGATCTCCGCCGGGTACACGTTGAAACCGCCGACCACGAACATGTCCTTCGAGCGGCCGGTGATGGCGAGGTAGCCCCGCTCGTCGAGGCGGCCGCGATCGCCGGTGACCAGCCAGCCGTCCACGACCGCCGCCGCGGTCGCCTTGTCGTCGTCCAGGTAGCCGACCATGACGTTGTGCCCGCGCACCAGGATCTCGCCGTCCTCCCCCACGGGCACCGGCTCGCCGTCCCGGCCGGTCACCTTCACCTCCACGCCCTCGATCGCACGGCCGGAGGTGGTGGCCACGGTCACGTCGTCGTCCTCCACCGAGCATGCGGTGACCGTGCCGCACGACTCGGTCAGCCCGTACGCGGTGACGACCTGGGGGAACAGCTCGGCGCGCAGGCGGCGTACGAGCGCCACCGGGACGACCGAGGCGCCGGTCACCGCGAGCCGCAGCGACGACAGGTCGTGGCGGGTACGGCCGGGGGCGTCGAGCATGGAGACGTAGATGGTCGGCGGCCCGGGCAGCACGGTGATCTTCTCGGCCTCGATGAGCCGCATCGTCTCCTCAGGCTCGAACACCGGCTGGAGCACCATCGTGGCCGACTTCAGCAGACAGGCGAACACCCCGGCCTTGTAGCCGAAAGTGTGGAACATCGGGTTCACGATCAGGTAGCGATCGCCGTGGCGCAGGCCGGTCCGCGCGCTCCAGGCCAGGTAGGTGCGGACGTTCTGGCGGTGGGTGCACATCGCGCCCTTGGACCTGCCGGTGGTGCCGGAGGTGAACAGGATGTCGGCCACGTCGTCGGGACGCACCGCCGCCGCGCGGTCCCGGGCCGCCTCCTCAGGCACGCTCACGCCCGCCGCGAGGAAGCCGTCCCAGCTCGTCGCGCCCGGCCGCGGGCCGTCGTACGCCACCACGGCGGTGAGGGCGGGCAGGTCCGGCGTGCCGGCGGCGGTGACACCGAGCATGGCGAGGTAGCCGTTGCCGAGGAAGCCGTCCTCGGTGAACAGGACCCGGGCGCGGCTGCGGGCAAGGAGCCAGCGGGCCTCCTCGCCCTTGTACCTGGTGTTGATCGGCACCACCACGGCGCCGGCGCAGAGCGCGCCGAGGGCGGTGACGATCCACCGCGTGCCGTTGGGCGCCCAGATCGCGACCCGCTCCCCCGGCTCCACGCCGAGCGCGAGGAAGCCGCAGGCCGCCTCGCGCACCCGGGCGTGCAGCTCCGCGTAGGTCAGGCGGGACGCGCCGTCCACCACGGCCTCCGTGCCCGGAAACTCCCGGGCCGCCCGCTCCAGCACTCCCGGGATCGTCAGCGCCTCGTTGTCGGTCATGACCGTCATGGTGGCCGTTGCGTCCCGGTCCGTCAGGCGCGGTCCCGCTGGCCGGTACCTCTCCCCCATCGGCGGGCGGGCGGCCGTACCCTCCCTGGGGCGTATCGAAGGTGGGAGGACACGGTGAACGTGACGATGGATTTCGGCGGCCGGGCGGTGCTGGTCACCGGGGGGACCAAGGGCATCGGCTTCGTGATCGCCGAGGCGTTCCTCGCCGCGGGCGCCGAGGTCGTGGTGTGCGGGCGGAACGAGCCGGAGACGCTGCCCGCCGCGGGCGGCCGGACGGCGCGCTTCGCCGCCGCCGACATCCGGGACCCCGGGGAGGCGGCGCGGCTGGTGGAGCAGGCCGTGGATCACCTGGGCCGTCTGGACGTGCTGGTGAACAACGCCGGGGGCTCGCCGGACTCCGACGCGGCGACGGTCTCGCCGCGGTTCGTCGAGCGGATCGTGGACCTCAACCTGCTCGCGCCGTTCTACGTGGCCCAGCCGGCCAACCTCGTCATGCGCGAGCAGGAGACCGGCGGCTCGATCGTCAACATCGGCAGCGTCTCCGGCGTGGACCCGCAGCCCGGCACCGCGGCGTACTCGGCGGCCAAGGCCGGACTGCTCGTGCTCACCAGGGCGCTGGCGCTGGAATGGTCGCCCAAGGTGCGGGTCAACCACATCACCACCGGCCTCATCAGGACCGAGGCCGCCGCCTCCCTGTACGGCGAGGACGGCGGCGCGGCGCTGTCCGAGGTGATCCCGATGCGCCGGATGGCGGTGCCGCGGGACGTGGCGAACGCCTGCCTCTTCCTCGCCAGCGACCTCGCCTCCTACCTGACCGGGGCGGACGTCCCGGTGCACGGCGGAGGCGAGGTGCCGGCCCGCTACCTCGTGACGCGCGGCTGAGCGTCGCGGAAGACGGCACGCCCGCCCGTCAGCACGGGCGTGCCGTTCACCGCGGCTTCGAACACGACCGCGTCGTCCGACTCCCACGTACGCAGGTCGAGGCGGTCGCCGGGGAAGACCGGGGCGGCGAACCTGCCCGCCAGCTCGGTCAGATCGGCCGGGTGCGCGCCCACGGCGTCGGCCAGCGGCAGCGTGACCGCCGCCAGCGTGCACAGGCCGTGCATGAACGGCCGGGGCATCCCGGCCGCCTTCGCCGCCTCCGGGTCGATGTGCATGTGGTGCCGGTCGCCGAGCAGGCGGTAGAGCGCTGCCTGGTTGGGCGAGGTGTCCAGCCTGACCTGGTGGGCGGGCGCGATCTGCGGCCGCTTCGGCGCGGACGGCCCGCGTTCGCCGCCGAACCCGCCGCAGCCGGGCGCGAACAACGACCAGGTGGCGAGGAAGAACTCGCTGTCCACCTCGACCTCGAAGACCGCGGCGCCGCCCTTGTCCCAGACCCGGGCGACCCGGGCCGTCATGGCCAGTTCGCCCGCCGGTGGCAGCGGCCCCCGCACCACGAGCCGCTGGGAGCCGTGCACGGCGGTCCGGGTGTCGAACGCGCCGAGCGAGCCGAGCGCGTCGGGGGCCCACTGGGCCTTGGTCAGCGCGAACGTCGGCAGCACCCGCAGCCGCTCCTCGAAGACGAGGTCGAGGTCGGTGGCGGGGGCGCCGACGGCGAGCGCGTAGAGGATCGCCTCCCGCTCGTCGTAGGCGACCGTGCGCTCGCCGAGCTCGCGGCCGGCCCACTCGGCAGCGTTCATCTCGCCGGTGTTCACCGGTCCGCCCCGAGGACGAGGCCGCTGGTGGGCACCCCGGTGCCCGCCGTCACGATCACGTTGCGCACTCCTTCCGGCTGGTTGACGCTGGTGCCCCGCACCAGCCGCACGGCCTCGGCGACGCCGTTCATGCCGTGCAGGTACGCCTCGCCGAGCTGGCCGCCGTGGGTGTTGCACGGCAGCCGCCCGCCGAGCTCCAGATTGCCCTCGGCGACGAAGTCCTTGGCCTCGCCGGGGGCGCAGAAGCCCAGCTCCTCCAGCTGCGGCAGCACCAGCGGCGTGAAGTGGTCGTAGAGGATCGCCGCGTCCACGTCGGCGGGGCCGAGGCCGCTCTGCGCGTACAGCTGCCGCCCGACCAGCCCCATCTCGGGAATACCGGTGATGCGGGGACGGTAGTAGCTGGTCATCATGTGCTGGTCGTCGCCGGAGCCCTGGGCGGCGCCGAGGATGACGGCGGGCGGGTGCGGCAGGTCGCGCGCCCGCTCGGCCGAGACCACGACCAGCGCCTGGCCGCCGTCGGTCTCCTGGCAGCAGTCCAGCAGGTGCAGCGGCTCGGCGATCCAGCGCGACGCCTGGTGCTCCTCCAGCGTGATGGGCCGCTGGTAGAACCAGGCCGCCGGGTTGTTCGCGGCGTGCCTGCGGTCGACCACGGCCACTCGGCCGAAGTCCTCGCTGGTCGCGCCGTACTCGTGCATGTAGCGGCGGGCGAACATGGCCACCCACTGGGCGGGCGTCGACAGGCCGAACGGGTTGAGCCACGCGTAGGCCGCGCTGTCGGCTCCCGTCTCGATCGGCCGGTTCGCCTGGCCGAGGCCGTAGCGCACGCCGGACCGCTCGTTGAACGCCCGGTAGCAGACGACCACGTCGGCAACGCCGGTCGCGACGGCCAGCGCCGCCTGCTGGACGGTGCCGCAGGCCGCGCCGCCGCCGTGCGGGATGCGGGAGAAGAACGTCAGCTCGCCCATGCCGGTGTTGCGGGCGACGTGGATCTCGGCGTTGGTGTCGGCGGTGAACGTCACCATCCCGTCCACGTCGGACGGCTTCAGGCCAGCGTCGGCGATGGCCGCGAGCACGGCCTCGCAGGCGAGCCGGAGCTCGCTGCGGCCGGAGTCCTTGGAGAACTCGGTGGCGCCGATGCCGACGATGGCGGCGGCGCCGGAAAGACTGTTCATATCGCGCCCTTCCCCGGGAGCCGTACGACGGCGGTGCCGGTGACGTGGGCGCCCAGGCCGTTCTCGCCGCGTACGGCGATCTCGACCCGGCGGTCCTCGTCGTGCTTGGCGGTGACCGTACCGGTCAGCGTCATCGTGTCGCCGGGGTAGTTGGGCACGCCGAGCCTGATCTTGATCGCCATGACGACGGCGGACGGGCCTGCCCATTCGGTGACGTACCGGTCGACCAGGCCGTTGGTGGTGAGGATGTTCATGAAGACGTCCTTCGACCCGTGCTCGACCGCGAGGCCGGGGTCGTGGTGGACGTCCTGGTAGTCGCGGCTGGCGATCGCGGTCGCCACGATGAGCGTGCGGGTCAGCGGGATCGGCAGCGCGGGCAGCTCCTCCCCCACGCTCACCTCGTCGTACGTCCGCCCGTTCATGACGCGATCCTTCCGGCGGCGACGAGGGCGCCGAGCTTGGCGAGGTCGGTGCTCGGCCCGCCGAGCGTGCCGGAGATCTGCCTGGCCCACAGGAAGTGCCGGTGCACGGGATAGTCGACGTCGACCCCGATGCCGCCGTGCACGTGCTGCACCCGGTGCGCCACGGTCAGCCCGGCGTCCCCTGCCCACCACTTGGCGACCAGCACGGCCGCCGCGGCGTCCTCGCCCCCTTCGAGGGAGGTGACGGCCTGCCACAGGCACACGCGCATCGCGTCGACGTCGATGTAGCAGTCGGCGAGCTGGTGCTGCACCGCCTGGAAGGTGCCGAGCGGACGGCCGAACTGCTTGCGCTCGGACAGATAGGTCACGGCGTGCCGCAGCGCGCCCTGGGCCACTCCGGTCTGTACGGCCGCCAGCGCGACCGCCGCGCGCGCGATCGTCCAGGCGACGGCGCCGTCGCCCGGCGTGCCGACCGCCCGCGCCGGTGCGCCGTCCAGGGTGAGCGTGGCGGCGAGGTCGTGGGACGTGGTCTCCGCGGCCTCCCAGGAGACGCCTTGCGCGTCCGAGGCCACCAGGAACAGGCCCGGCCCCGCCTCGGCCGCCGCCGACACCAGCACGTGGCCCGCGCCGAAGGGGGAAGGCACGACCGCCTTGACCCCGGTCAGCCGCCAGCCGTCGCCGTCGGAGCCGCCATCGGGGCGGGCCGCGCAGCGCGGCTCGGCGGGGTCGCCCGGGCCGAACTCCTCAAGTGCCACGGTGAGCCGGGACGAGCCGTCCGCCGCCCCGGGCAGGAGGCTCTCGCGCTGCCCGGGGGTGCCGTGCGCGGCGACCGCGAGCGCGCCGACGGCCGCCGGCCACAGCGGCACCGGGGCGACGTGGCGGCCCTGCTCCTCCAGCAGCACGCACAACGCGCCCAGGCCGAGCCCGGCGCCGCCCGCCTCCTCCGGCAGCGCGATGCCGAGCAGGCCGGCCTTGCCCAGCTCCGCCCACAGCTCCTCGTCCAGCCGGGCCGGGGAGCCCTCCACCTCGCGTACGCGCTCGGTCGTGGCGCGGTCGGCGAATATCTCGTTCGCCAGGACGCGGACCGCTTCGAGCTCTTCGTCCAGCGTGAAGTCCATCAGTCCTGTTCCTCCTGCGCGACCGGCCGGAACACCGGGAGCGCCAGATCGGGGTCCGCGTCCAGCCACTCCAGGGCCACCGGCATGCCGATCTCGACCTCCTCCGGTGCGACGCCGACCAGGTTGGTGATGAGCCGCGTGCCCTCGTCGAGCTCCACGACCGCGACGATCAGCGGATACTCGAACGCCGGGTGGCGGGGGTGGTGGTTGACCACGAAGCTGTAGACGTGCCCGCGGCCGGACGCCTCGGCGGCGTCCCACTCGAACGAGCCGCAGTGGGGACAGCACGGGCCGGGCGGATGGCGTAGCGTCGCGCACCCGGAGCAGCGCTGGATCACCAGGCGGTGCTCGCGCGCCGCCTCGAACCAGAACGCGTTGTCCCGGTTGATCGCGGGCCGCGGCCGCGACGCCTTCGGCTCCCGCTTCTCGGTGGAAGGGGTCTTCGGCCTGAAGCGCAGCAGACGCCAGCGCTGCACGGCGACGACCTCGCCGTCCTGGTCGGTGTAGGTGCGGACCGTGGTCACGAACCGGCCGACGCCCAGCGCCGTGGCCTTCTCCGGGGAGATCGACTCCACGACCTCGCGGACGCTCACCCGGTCGCCGACCACGAGCTCGCGGTGGAACTCGAACTCCGAGTCGGTCGCCACCACCGAGGTGTAGCCGTCCTTCTCCAGCAGCGCGTTCAGCTCCCGCGCCCCGGCACCGGCATTCGAGCCCTCCACTGTGTCCGCGACGGTGGCGGCGTACCCCCGCATCGTCCACGCCTGCGTCATCGACGCGGGCGCGACGATCCCGGGACGGCCGGTCGCGCGGGCGGCGGCGGCGTCGAGGTAGACCGGGTTGCGGTCGCCCATGGCCTCGGCCCAGTGCCGGATCATGGGCACGTTCACCGGGTCGGGTCCCTCCCGCAGCGGGACGATCTCCCGCCCGGCGAAGTCCTCGTAATGCTGTGTTCCCCGCTCACCGTCGGGGCGCTCACGTCCGGTGGTCGTGCCGGAGGCGCGCGATGTGTCGGCTCTCGTCACGTGCTCGCTCGTCCCTCGCTCCGCGCGTTCCTCAGTCCAGACACCGGCGCGCCCCTCCGGATCGCTCGGCTGCGCCATCAGCGACCAGCCCTCGGGAGGCCGAGGCCCTGGGTGGCGACCATGTCCCGCAGGACCTCGTTCACGCCGCCGCCGAAGGTGTTGACGATGCCCTGCCGCGAGAGCTGCTCGATCTGCCCGGCGAGCACGGCGCCCGGCGACTCGGGGCGGATCCGGCCGCCCGCGCCGATGATCCCCGACAGCGTGCGCTGCACGTCGATGTGGGTCTCGGTGCCGTAGACCTTGGCCGCCCCGGCGTCCGCGCCCGACAGCGCGTCACGCGCGACCGCGTCGGTCATCTTCCAGTTCATCAGTCGCATCGCCTCCAGCCGCGCGTACGTGCGCGCGAGGTCCCGCTGAACCCACGGCAGCTCGATCGCGCCGTTGTCCCGCGCCCAGTCGACGACCTGCTCCCAGAGCTGGATAATCCGGCCGCCGAGCGCGGCCAGGCCGATCCGCTCGTGGTTGAGCTGATGGGTGATGAGCCGCCAGCCGCCGTTCACCTCGCCGACGACCGCGTCGGCCGGCACCCGTACGCCGCTGTAGTAGGTGGCGGTCACGACCATGCCGCCCACCGCCTGTATGGGGCTCCAGGAAAAGCCGGGTGCGTCCGTCGGCACGATCAGGATCGAGATGCCCTTGTGCTTGGGCGCGTCCGGATCCGTACGGCAGGCCAGCCACACGTAGTCGGCCGTGTTGGCGCCGCTGGTGAAGATCTTGCTGCCGTCGATCACCCACTCGTCGCCGTCCCTGACCGCCCGGGTCGTGAGGGAGGCGAGGTCGGTGCCCGCGCCGGGCTCGGTGTAGCCGATCGCGAAGACGACGTCGCCGGACAGGATGCGGGGCAGGTAGCGCTGCTTCTGCTCCGGCGACCCGTGGCTCATCAGCGTGGGGCCGACCGTGTTGACGGTGACGAACGGGAACGGCAGCCCGGCCCGCTGGACCTCGTCGAAGAACACGTACTGGTCCTCGATCGAGCGACCCTGCCCGCCGTACTCGACCGGCCAGCCGATGCCGAGCCGGCCGTCGGCGCCGAGGCGCTTGACGACCTCGCGGAACCGGGGGCCGCCGACGCCCTCCTCGCCGACGCGGCGCCGCTCGTCCTCGGGCAGCAGGCCCGCGAAGTACTCCCTCAACTCCCGGCGCAGCTCGCGCTGCTCCGGACTCTCACGCAGGTCCATGTCCGCTCTCCTTCACGCCTGACCGAGGAAGCGCAGGCGCCCGTTGGCGGCGAACTCCTCGCGCAGCGCGGCCTTGTCCTGTTCGGTCATGAGGCTGTATTCGGGTGCGCCCCGCCCGGCCCAGCGGTAGACCCGGTCTGCGGTCCGCCAGCCGTCCATCTGCATCTCCTTCTTGCGCAGCTTGTTCGACCCGGTGGCCGGCAGCGCGTGGGAGACCCGCACGTAGCGCGGCGCCCCCTTGGTGCCGAGGTCCTCCTGCGCGGCCAGGAACTCCGGCAGGCCGAGGTCCTCGAACGAGGTGCCCTCGGGGATCTCGATCGCGGCCATGACCTGGTCGCCGGAGCGCGGGTCGGGCAGGCCGAAGACGCCGGCCGCCACGATCAGCGGGTGCCGGCGCAGCACCCGCTCGGTCAGCAGCGCGGAGATGTTCTCGCCGTCGACCCGGATCCAGTCGCCCGACCGGCCGGCGAAGTAGATGTAGCCGTCTTCGTCGACGTAGCCGAGGTCGCCGGTCCAGTACCAACCGTGGCGCACGCGCTCGGCGTTGGCGGCGTCGTTCTTGTAGTAGCCCTCGAACCTCGCCGCGCCGTCGACGTCCACGATCTCGCCGATGGCGTCCTCGGCGTTCGTCACCCGGCCGTGCGCGTCGAGCACGGCGGGCGGGCAGGTCTCGCGGGTCTCGGGGTTGACCACCCGTACGCCGGGCCGCGCCGGGCGGCCGAGCGCCGACGCCGGTCCCTCGGGCGCGAGCCGGATCATGCCCGCGCCCTCGCTGGAGCCGTACGCCTCGATGAGCCGGCAGCCGAAGCGGCGCAGGAACGCGGCCTGGTCCTCGGGCGAGGCCTCGGTGCCGAAGGCGTGGTCGAGGGTGTTGTCGGCGTCGTCCGGCCGCTCGGGCTGGGCCAGGACGTACGCGATGGCCTTGCCGACGTAGGTGAAGAACGTCACGCCGTAGAAGCGCACGTCGGCCAGGAAACCGGAGGCGGAGAACTTCGGCACGAGCGCGACGGTCGCCCCGGCGGTCAGCGACGGCGCCCACAGGGCCATCAGCGCGTTGCCGTGGAAGAGCGGCATGCAGCAGTAGCTGACGTCGTGCCGCCGGACGTCGTACTTCTCGCAGTTGGCGTAGCCGAGCCCGGTCAGCCGGCCCTGGGAGCAGACGGCGGCCTTGGACGCGCCGGTCGTGCCCGAGGTGAACAGCAGCAGCATCCGCGTCCTGGGCGTGATCTCCGGGTCGCGGACGGGCTCGCAGGCGTGCGCGGCGACCGTGTCCGTGTAGCCGTCGCCGTCCACCAGCAGGAAGCGGTCGCGAGGCACGCCGATGTCGAGGCCGTCGAGCAGCTTCAGGCCGGCCTCGTCGGTGACGACGAGCCGCAGGTCGGCGTGCCTGACCTCCTGCTCCAGGTAGGCGCCGCGCCGGGTGCTGTTGATCCCGACGATCGTCGCGCCGGCCAGGGCGGCGGCGCCGAGCCAGAAGACGTACTCGGGGGTGTTGTCGAGCAACACGCCGATGTGGAAGGGACCTTCCCGGCGCAGGCCCCGGGCCAGCGCCGCCCGGGCGGCACTCTCCCGCACCACCTCGTCCCAGGTCCAGGTGCGCTCACGGGTGCGCAGGCCGGGGTGGTCGTCGCCCAGACGGTCGAGCAGCAGGTCGGCGATTGTCTCCCGGCGCACCGCTAGCCCTTCCGCTGGGTCGGGATCGGGCCGGTCAGCACGCAGTGGGTGCCGCCGTAGATCGCGGTCATGCACTTGTTGCAGTGGATGCACAGCGACCTGACGTTGTTGTCGGCCTGGATGCGGTTGATGAGATCGGGCTCGCGCAGCAGCGCCCGGGCCATTGCGACGAACTGGAAGCCCTCGGCCATCGCCTGGTCCATGACCTGCTTGTTGGTGATCCCGCCGAGCAGGATGAGCGGCATCGTCTTGAGCGCGGCACGGAACTGCCGGGCGTCGTCCAACAGGTAGGCGTCCTTGTAGGGGTAGGCGCGCAGGAAGTGCTTGCCGACGAGCTGGACGCCCAGCTTCACCGGCTGCTTCATCACCGCGGCGAACTCGCGCAGCGGGGCGTCGCCCTTGAACAGGTACATGGGGTTGAGCAGCGAGCTGCCGGCGGTGAGCTCCAGGGCGTCGAGCGAGCCGTCCTCCTCCAGCCACCGGGCGACCTTGATGGACTCGTCCAGCCAGAAGCCGCCGGGCACGCCGTCGTCCATGTTGAGCTTCGCGGTGATCGCGATCCGGTCGCCGACCGCGTCGCGCACGGCGCGGGCGATGTCCCTCGACAGGCGGGCCCGGTTCTCCAGGCTGCCGCCGTACTCGTCCTTGCGGTGGTTCACCCTGGGGCTGAGGAACGAGCTGGCGAGGTAGTTGTGCCCGAGGTGGATCTCGACGGCGTCGAAGCCCGCCTCGATCGCCATCTTCGCGGCGTGGGCGTGGGCGGCGACGATGCGCCGCAGGTCGTCCCGGGTCGCGGCCTTGGTGAAGCTCGTCGTGGTGGCGTGGAAGTGCCGGGTGGGGCCGAGCGCGGGCAGCCCGTTCGACCTCGGGTTGGCGACCGGGCCGGCGTGGCCGATCTGCGCGGCGACGGCGGCCCCCTCGGCGTGCACCGCCTCGGTGAGTCTGCGCAGGCCCGGCAGCGCCTCCGGGGTCCACTGGATCTGGCGCCGGTCGGTACGCCCCTCCGGGGCGACCGCGCAGTAGGCCACGGTCGTCATGCCGACGCCGCCCTGGGCGTGCCGTACGTGGAACTCGATCAGCTCGTCGGTGACCAGGCTCCTGCGGCTCAGCCCTTCGTAGGTGGCCGCCTTGATGATGCGGTTGCGCAGGGTCACGGGCCCGAGCTTCGCCGGGGCGAGCACGTCCGGAGCGTTCTGCGCGGTCTCCGGGGACGGGCGCGCTTTCCGGGGCGCTTCCTGAGTCATTGGGGATCCTCCACTCCGGTCTTCAAGCTGTCCAGACGTTAGTCAGCGGGACCCGCCGGCGATCCGGCGAATCCCGCTGACCGGGAAGAACACGGTGGTCAGGCGCCGCGCGCCTCCAGCGCGGCGGCGATCTGGTCCGTGTGCGCCTGGCCCTCCACGAGCTGGCGCAGCAGCCACAGCCGCAGCACGCGCGCCACCGCCGCGGCGAGGTACAGCGCGGCGCCGGACACGGTCACCGCGGCGCACGCCGTCGCGAGGATCTGGAAGGAGGCGATGTCTCTCAGGTCGTCCTGCGTGAGGGAGTTGTTGTACGCGATGAGCCCGCCGACGACCCCGGCGATCATCAGCAGCACACCGATGACGCGCACCGTGCCGTCGTGCTTCGACCCGTCGGTCTTCAGCTTCATCCGCGCCACGTCAGACGTGAACCGCTCGCGTCGTTCCTCGGTCAGCATCGGTCAGCCTCCTAGATAGCTGCTTGAGAGTTGGTCCTCGATGTCGCCGGGACGGCCGGATGCGACGACGCGTCCGTGCAGCATCAGGGCGGCCGTGTCGGCGATGGGCAGCACGGCCCGGGCGAACTGCTCGGCCACCAGCACCGACAGCCCCTCCGCCACGAGCTGCGCCACGGTTTCGTACATCCGCGTGACGATCATGGGGGCGAGCCCCATGGACAGCTCGTCGAGCAGCAGGATCACCGGATCCGTGCCGAGCGCGCGCGACAGCGCGAGCATCTGCTGCTGACCGCCCGACAGCGAGCCCGCGAGCTGGTGGCGGCGCTCGCCGAGGATCGGGAAGCGGGTGTAGGCGGCCTCCTCCAGGTCCGCCAGGCGGGCCCCGGTCCCGGTCGCGGCCCACAGGTTCTCCCGCACCGTCAGGTTGGGGAACACTCCCCTGCCCTCCGGGATCGAGCAGATGCCGAGCCGGGCGGCGTCCTGGGCCGTGATGCCGTTGACCCGCCGCCCGGCCAGCCGCAGCTCACCTCCCGTGAGTGGCAGCAGACCGGCGCAGACCTTCATCGTGGTCGACTTGCCGCCGCCGTTCGGGCCGAGCAGGGCGACCACCGACCCGGGGTGGACCCGCAGGTCCACCCCGTGCAGCACCTGGATCGGGCCGTAGGCCGCGCGGACCCCGGTGAGCTCGAGCAACGGCACCTGCTCGTTCACGCGACCTCCTCCCTGCGCACCTCTTCTGCGCCGGCTTCCTCTGTGCCGATTTCCTCCGTGCCGACTTCTTCTGTGCCGCTTTCCTCCGTGCCGACTTCTTCTGTGCCGACTTCTTCTGTGCCGACTTCTTCTGTGCCGACTTCTTCTGTGCCGATGTACGCCGCGACGACCTCGGGCGACTCCCGGATCTCCTTCGGCGTACCGGAGGCGATGAGCCTGCCGTAGTCGAGCACGTGGATCGTCGTGCACAGCCGCATGACCAGCGGCAGGTCGTGCTCCACCAGGCAGATCGCCAGTCCCTCGGCGGCGAGGCCGGTCAGCAGCGCGGCGAACGCCTCGGTCTCCCGCTCGGTCTGGCCCGAGGCGGGCTCATCGAGCAGGAGCACGCGCGGCGCGGTCATCAGCGCCCTGGCGACCTCCACCACCCGGGCCCGGCCGGTCGGGATGGCCGAGACCTCCAGGTGGGCGATGTCCTCCAGCCCGGTGCGCGCCAGGACGCGGTCGGTCTCCTTCTCGACGTCCACCGTGCGCCCGGTGGCGCGCAGGATGTCCCCGGCCACCCTGACGTTGTCGCGCACCGACAGCGACAGGAACAGCTCCAGCCGCTGGAAGGTGCGGGCCAGGCCCAGGCGGGCCCGCCCGGCCGGGGCGAGGCGGGTGACATCGGCGCCGTCGAGCAGCACCCGCCCGGCGGCCGGCCGCTGCAGGCCGGTGACGGTGTTGAACAACGTGGTCTTGCCGGCGCCGTTCGGGCCGATCAGTCCGGTGACGCACCCGGCCTCGACGCCGATGCTCACCCCGTCGACCGCGGTGTTGCCGCCGAACCGCACGGTGACGTCGCGTGTCTCAAGCAACGGCATGGACGCTCGCCTCCTTCGCCATGCGCTCGCGGGCGGGCAGTCCCAGCTCGCGGTCGAGCCGTTCGCGCAGCTCGTCGCTGTACGGCTCGGCCACACCGGCCAGCTCCGGCGGGGTCCGCCTGACGGGTGCGGCCGCCCGCATCCGGCCCGCGACGGGCAACGCCATGACCAGGCACGCGGTCAGGATCGCGAACCACCAGTTGCCGATGACCCCGGTCAGCGCCAGGCCGTACAGCGCGGCCTCGACGGCGGCGGCCCCGGCCAGCAGCGCCCTCGCGCCGCGCAGCGTGCGGTAGCCCTCGACGATGTCGTGCACGGTGCCGCTGGGGTTCTTGCCGACGCCCATGCCGATGAGGGCGGTGGCGACCACGAGGAGCTGACCGATCGTCTTGTAGATCGACTCCATCGCGGGGTGCGCGGTGGCGAGGTCGTTGAACGTGCCCACCATGATCGTGAATCCGACGCCGGACACCAGGCCGCCGAACAGCGCGCCGCTGATGTAGCCGATGCCGCCGACGACCGTGAGCATGACCAGCGCGAGGCTCGCCATGATGGCGAAGTTGTCGCCCGAGACCGAGCCGCCGGCGCTCGCCATCAGCAGCCCGCCGAGGCCCGCGATGGCCGCCGACAGCATGAACACGCCGAACTTCAGCTTCACCAGGTTCTGGCCGAGCATGGCGGCGGCCGCCGGGCTGTCCTTCATGGCCGCCAGGCGCCGGCCGTACCCGCTGGCGCGCAGCGCGGCCAGGCCGACCCCGATCAGCGCGAACAGCACGGTCGCGGTCATCAGGAACGTGCGCGGGTCGCGCAGGTCGAGCGGGCCCACCTGGAGCGGCGGCACGATCAGCGTGCCGTTGGGGAAGATCGAGAACGTCACGCCGAAGAGCGTGTGCTCGGTGGTGTCGCGCAGCACCATGTTCGACAGGAACACGCCGAACGCCATCGTGGCGAGTGCCAGGTAGAGTCCGCGCAGCCGCAGCGCCGGCAGCGCGACCAGACCGCCGACCACGGCGGTGACGAGGACGGCGAGCAGCACCCCCCACAGGGTCAGCCGGGAGGCCAGGCCACTGCCGGTGACGCCGAAGTGGAACCCGATGATCGTGGCCACCGCACCGAACGACAGCGGGGCGAGATTGAGCTCCCCGGCGTAGCCGGTGAGGAGGGTGAGCGACAGCGCGACGATCGCGAACGTCATGCCGAGCGCGAACGTCGTGATCGACCCGTCGTCCAGGAGCAGCGCGAGCAGGAAGACCGCGGCCACGAGCGCGGCACCCCACACGGCCGCCGAGCGCGGCGTGGGTGGCCGGTACCGCTCCCGGGTGCGCACCGCCGCCACCCGAAGCCGGTCCTGCGGCAGCACGATGAGCACCACGAACAGGATGATCATCGGCAGCGAGACGCGGAGGTTGCCGGCCCATGTCCAGTCGGTCGGGAAGTACGCCATGACGTACGTCGCCGTCATGCCGAGCACCATCGCGCCGGTGAAGGTCCGCGGGATGCTGCGCAGCCGGCCGAACATCGCGGCCGCGAACGCGTCGATGACCAGCAGCGTCAGCTGGTTGGCCTCCAGCGCGCCGCCGCCGATCGGGGTGACCAGGATGCCGGCCAGCACGGCGAGGGTCGAGCCCATCGCCCACGACAGCATGGCGATCCTGTCGGGGTCGTGGCCGTTGAGGCGGAGCAGGTCCGGGTCGTCCACGGCGCCCCGCATGACCACCCCGGCGCGGGTGCGGGTGAACAGCAGCCGCAGCCCGATCGCGACCGCCACGGCGACCACGAGGCAGACGAGCTCGTGAACGCGGACGACCACGCCGCCGAACTCGATCTTCGCGTTCGCCCCGAAGAACATCTCCGTGACCCGGGCCTCTTCGGGGTGCCAGATCCACTGGGAGAGGTAGACCATCCCGAGCATGATGGCGACGGTTACCACGATCTTGGTCACGTCCGCCGTCTCACGCAGCCCCCTCATGATCAGCATGTGGAGCAGGGCCCCCATCGCGGGCCCGGCCAGGCCCACCACGACGACCAGCGACAGCCACATCGGCCAGCCCCAGCCGTAGGTGAGCTGCCAGTAGAGGAACGTGCCCAGCATGGCCTGGGCGCCGTGCGCGAAGTTGAAGATTCCCGAGGTGGTGTAGGTGAGGACCAGCCCGGACGCGGCGATGGCGTAGACCGCGCCGAGGACCAGCCCGAGGATCGTGAAGGTCAGGAACGACGTCATGCGGGGCCCTTGCTCTGGACGGCGAGAACGGCGGCGGACCGGCGGACCGGCCCGCCGCCGGGGCGATCAGGCCTGCGGCTTGATCACGTCGGGGGTGAGGAAGGTGGTCGCGACCCGGTCCTCACCGAGCTTGGTGCCCCAGGTCGCCGGGTCCGTCTTGAGCAGGTTGCTCTTGTCGCACGCGAACTCGCCCACGGTGGCCGGGGCGACCTGCTTGTAGGTCGAGCCGGTCAGCTTCACCATGAGGGTGCAGTCCGACGGCATGTTGGCGCCCGGGTCGGTCGGGGCGTGCAGGCCGCCGCCGGTCCACTCGTGGATCTGCGACAGCTTGTCGACCATGCACTGGCGGGTGAGGTCGGAGCCGCAGTCCTTGGCCGCGGTGGCCCACAGCAGGAAGGCGGAGGTCGCCTGCATGCCGAGCAGCGCGGTCTTGCCGCCCTCGGCGCCGACCAGGTCGAGGTACTGCCTCACCGCCGGCACCTTGTCGGCGTTCTCGAAGGGCTGGAAGATCAGACCGGCGTGGATGTTGTCGCCCTGGCCGCTGGTGTTCCACTTCGCGACGGCCTGGCTGTACCAGGTGGCCTCGAACACCAGCGTCGGATGGGCGTCCACCCGGTCCAGCGACTCGAGCAGGCTGAACATCGCCGGGTCCGGCGACTTGGACGTCCACAGCGCCTTGACGCCGCACGACTTGAACTTCTCCGCGAACGGCACGTAGCTCGGGTCACCCTCGGCGTTGAGCTGCACGCCGCACTTCTTCGGCGCGATGCCGAGCTCCTTCATGGCGCCCGCGATCTTGTTGCTGCCCGCCATCACCGCCGGGGAGGTGGAGGTCACCAGGTCCACGGCCGAGGTGAACTCGGGGAAGGTCTTGGCGGCCAGCTTCAGCGGCGCGGCGTTGTAGTAGTCCACCGGGTACGGCACGGCCTCGAACTTCATCGGGCCCATCGCGGCGTTCGGGCCGACGGTGTAGCCCGCGACCACCGGCAGCTTGCACGCGACGCGGTACTGCTCGGCGGACTCGTCCATCGCGAAGCCCTCGCCGACGAGCATGAAGTCCTGCGTGCACGCCTTCTGCATGACGGTGGCCGCCTGCATGTAGGCCGCATCGTACTGGTGGCCCACGATCTGGCGGCCGTTGATGCCGCCCTGCTTGTTGCACCACTTGATCATGGCGCTCACCGCGTCGCCCATCTCCTTGGACAGGCCGGGCGCCTTGGTGAAGCCCCGGTCGTCGCCGTAGCCGATGGTGATCGCGGTGTCCGTGACCCCCTGGTCGGTGGCGCCCTTGGCGTCACCCGGCCCGCAGGGCGAGGCCAGGGTGCCGAACGTCTCCTGACCCTGACCGCCCGCGGCGGCCGGCGACTGCGCGTCGCCGCCGCTCGCCGGGACCGCCGCCGAGCCGCCGCGCTCGCCGGCGCAGCCCGCCAGCATCGCGAGGGCCAGGGCACCGGCCGCCACGCGGCCGATCGCCTTGCCGTTCATCCGGTGGTTCTCCTTTCGCTGACCGCCAGACGGCGGCAGGTGGTGCGGGGGGTGCGGCGGCTCAGCCGAAGTAGGCCTGCCCGCCGTCGAGGGGCACGGTCGCGCCGGTCAGGTAGCGCAGGTCCGGGCCCACGAGTGCGACGACGGCGCGGCCGATGTCCTGCTCGCAGTCGCCGATGTAGCCGAGGGGGATGGTCTTGCGGAACTCCTCCGCCTCCTCGGGGAAGGCCTCCGTCCACCGCTTCAGGCCCGGGGACAGGGCATGCGGGGCGATGTTGTTGACGCGGATGCCGTCGGGCCCCCACTCGGCCGCCGCCGTGCGGGTCAGCGAGCGCAGCGCCTGCTTGGCCGCGGCGTACGCGCCGTACGTGGAGGGGTCCCAGCGGACCATCGCCGAGGTGACGAGGTTGACGATGCTGCCGCCCCCGCGCGCCTTCATGTGGGGATGGCAGGCCTTCATGAACGTGAACGCGGCGAACGGGCCGCTGCGGAAGCCCTTCTGGAAGACCGCGTCGCTCATCGACAGCAGCGTGCCGTACGCGCCGGTGTAGGCGTTGTTGACGAGGATGTCCACCCCGCCGAACCGGGTCACGACGGCCTCGACCACCGCGGGGATCGCCTCGGTCTCGGTCACGTCGCACGCGAACGGCTCCGCCGTCCCGCCGCGCTCACGGATCAGCTCGCAGGTCGTCTCCAGCTTCGCCGCCGTGCGGCCGAGCACCGCCACGGACGCGCCTTCCGCGGCGAGGGCGAGCGCGATGCCCTGGCCGACGCCTTGACCGGCTCCCGTAACAATCGCGACTTTCCCGTCCAGGCTTCCCATGCGTCTTCCGTTCCGCCGTGTGTTGGGCCGAAATAGTGCTGTGACGCGGCACACCAAAAGTGGGCAGTCCCGCTCACCGGGAACAGGCTTCACCGCCGCGCGGCTCCGGCGTGAGCCGGTCCCGGTCACCGGGAAGTGCGCCGCCGTGCCGGTCGGCGTCGGATTGGGTGGGACACCCCGAGTGGGACGTCCGAGTGGAAAACGGCCGGTCGACGGGCGTGCGGACGTCCGGGTCGTGATCGGTCCGCTGACGCGCGCACTATTCCGAGATCGGCCCGCCGAGCCGGAGGCGCTTGAAATCGGTCGCCTGGGCGGCGATCGCCTTCTCCGTGGGGAGGCGTTCCATCGACGAGGCCCCGAAGAAGCCGTCGATCCCGTCCGTGTGGTCGAGGACGAACTGGGCGTCCTCCGGTTCGGCGATGGGGCCGCCGTGGCAGAGCACGATGAGGTCCGGGTTCACCGCGACGGCGGCGTCGCGCATCTCCTGCACCGCGGCGGCCGCCTCGTCGAGGGTGAGGGCGGTCTCCGCGCCGATGCTGCCGCTCGTGGTCAACCCCACGTGGGGCACGAGGACGTCGGCTCCGGCCTCGGCCATCGCTGCGGCCTGCTCGGCGTCGAAGACGTAGGGGGCGGTGAGCAGGTCACGCCGGTGCGCTTCGCGGATCATGTCCACCTCGAGCCGGTAGCCCATCCCGGTCTCCTCGAGGTTCTGCCGGAACCTGCCGTCGTACAGGCCCACGGTGGGGAAGTTCTGCACGCCGGCGAAGCCCATCGCCTTCAACTGGTCGAGGAAGGGGCCCATGAGGCGGAAGGGGTCCGTGCCGCAGACCCCGGCCAGCACGGGGGTGTCGCGTACGACCGGGAGAACCTCCCTGGCCATGTCGACGACGATCGCGTTGGCGTCGCCGTACGGGAGCAACCCGGCGAGCGACCCACGACCGGCCATGCGGTAGCGGCCCGAGTTGTAGATGATCAGCAGGTCGACGCCGCCGGCCTCCGCGGCCTTGGCCGACAGGCCGGTGCCGGCGCCCGCGCCGATGACGGGCCGGCCGGCCTTGACAGTGGCGCGCAGGCGTCCGAGAGCGGTCTCGCGGTTCATCTCATTCTCCAGTTCGGCATGCGCGGATGAGGCGGTGCAGGGCTTCGGCCGCGGTCCGGCCGAAGCCCGGATCGTTGATGGCGGCGTCCACGTCGTGGACGTGGACGCCGCTGTCCGCGAGGCCGTCCCGCAGCGCGGTGAAGCAGGCGGCGTCGGCGTCGGGGTCGGCGAACGGCCCTCCTTCGACGTCGATCCCGGAGACGCCCTTGAGTGGCAGGTAGACCTCCACGGGCCCGGTGGCGCGGCCGAGCTTGGCGCCGACCCTGGCCCCCAGCTCGGCCATCTCCTCGCGGGTCGTCCGCATGAGGGTGACTGTGGGGTTGTGCACCAGGAACTTCCGGTCCGCGAACTTTTCCGGGACGGTGTCGCGGGGCCCGAAGTTGACCATGTCAAGCGCGCCGACGCTGACCACCTGCGGGATGCCGGCTCGCCCCGCCGCCTCCAGCCGGTGGGGGCCGGCGGTGAGGACCCCGCCGACGAGGTCGTCGGCCAACTCGGTGGTGGTCAGGTCGAGGACGCCGTCGAGCATGCCGGAGGCGGCGAGGGCCTCCATCGCCCGCCCGCCGGAACCGGTGGCGTGGAAGACCAGCACTTCGTATCCGGCACTCGTCAGGAAGTCACGGGCTTCGTCGACGGCGGGCGTGGTGAGGCCGAACATCGTGGCGCCGACGAGCTTGCGCTCGTCGCCGGTCTCGTGACGGACCCGGGCGTACCGCTGGGCCATCCCTGCCGCCGCGGCGGCGGCGTTGCCGAGAACCGCGCGCGAGAGCCGGTTGATGCCGGAGATGTCCACGACGGAGTACATGAGGGTGACGTCGACGTCTCCGACGTAGGGGCCGACGTCGCCCGAGGCCATGGTCGAGACCAGCAGCTTGGGCACGCCGACGGGCAGGGCCTGCAGCGCACGGGCGGCGACGGACGAGCCGCTGGAACCGCCGATCGCGAGAAGGCCGTCGAGGCGCCCCTCGTCGAACAGCCGCCGCACGATCACGGCGGCGCCGGTCGCCATCGCGTCCATCGCGGCGCCGCGGTCGCGGGCGGCGCGGAGCAGGTCGAGCTCGGCGCCCGCCGCCCGCGCCACCTCGTCCGCGCCGATGTCGGCGAGGTCCGCCCCGTGGGCGAAGGTGCCCACATTGATCAGCAGCGCGTCGCAGCCCGCGTCACGCAGCTGGTCGCGGACCCAGCGATACTCCTCGGTCTTGGTGTCCAGCGTTCCCAGCAGCACCACCGTCGCCACCGCGGCCTCCTGTCGTCGTCGACCTGCGCGTACGGTCGACGATGCCCGGCCGTGGCCGAATCGGCCAGGCCAATCGCGCAGAATCGGTCCATGGCACGTGCGGAACACGTCGACAGCGCCGCCCTGGCCCGCTTGATCGGGGGGTGGCGGGCGGAGGACGTGCCGCTGCCGCACGCGCTCGCCGGCGCGCTCGCCGAGCTGATCGCCGGGAACGTGCTGCCGCGAGGCCCTTGTCTCCAAAGAGCAGACGGGGCGGCGTGCAAGCTCGACGACGCCCAACTCGCCCGCCTGGAGCAGGCCCCGGAGGAAGGGCCGATGGCGCATGCCTGGGATGACCAGTTCCGACCCCGTAACCTCAGCCATTAGGCCTTTCTAACCCTGATACTGGGCCCTCAGAAAACCCCCAAGAGAGTCGAAGCTACCTTGACCGCAGAACCTTTACCTGAGGGTCAAAACAGTTCAGCCCAAACCTGTTGGCAACCTGTGCCACATGCGCAGACGCCATATCTGCACTACTCCACGCAAGCGCGATGTAAACGTATGGCCCACTTGCCCCTTTGGAAAGTGGCGTTGCAGCCCAGGGCGTATCGTCTCCGGTATCCCTATCAGGCCAACGCTCAGTAAGGGCGGCCAGGAAGTCGGCGACGACGCTTACTACAGGGAACAGCTCATCGCCATCGAGGTACTCGTCGTACAGGTGATTATGCACCCTAGCCGCTTCGCGATCATTCGACGGCACATCCCCTTGCCAAACCGCCAGGTCGTAGCTCATCTTTCACTCACCTCGTCTCGCGTGCAATAGAGCTCGGCGCTTGCCGATGCGCGGTCCTTGACTCCTTCTACCATGCCATACAAAATCACGTTGACGTCGGCCTGCGGAAGCAAATCGCCACTCTTCAAGCCCCAGCTACTCAGTTTGTCGGTTCGCAGAATTACATTCCTTCGTTCCCAAGCTGCCCATACACAGTCTTCTGCTGGGGTGAAAGCCTGACCGAAGGGCCATTCTTCACTTCAAAATACTCGGGCGCACCCAAGCCGGGGCCATTCCTGGTTGCGACGATATCAATATACGATATCGTCCCGTCTTTGGCTTCAACCTTCACGTGCGTCCCCATGATCGTGTAAGCCCGGTCCTGAAGCTCCTGTAGCAAGGCTCACTGCGTGACCAAGTGCGTGACAACGCCGACGAACGACCCTGGACGACAGTGGGCAGTGACCGCAGTCCGAGAGCGTGCAGGCCCACTGCGAACGCCTGCCGCCGTTGCCTCATGCGCAAGAAGTTACGTGTTAGGTTGTCGCAGTGTCGGCGCCTGAGGTTCCCCCCGTAGCACGGACACCTGTGGTGTGGTCACTCGATGGTGTCTGAGGGCAGGTAGAGGCTCTCGAACGTGACGGGGCTGTGCATTCCGATACTGGAATGACGACGGTATGGATTAC
>NZ_JABBWU010000041.1:0-29946 GCF_012999525.1 Microbispora sp. H10836 | reverse complement strand
GCTCCCCGCCGGCAGCGGGATTGTCGTCGGCGTCGGCTTGATTCATCCAGTTCTGCAGGCACGAGCGGCTGATGCCCAGGTCCTTGGCGAGCTGGACGAGGGATTTGTCACCCTGGCGCGCCAGCTCGACCGCGGGGCGCCGGAACTCTGGAGGGTGTGGTGCGGGCATGAGGGGCATCCTTCCTGATGATCAAGGGTGACCTCAGGCGAGGTGTCCGGAGAACGGGGGGAAGCTCACGAACGATTAAGGCCTCTTGACAGACATAGGAGCATCCTACGGCCAGAGACGATGCGCGGTCCTCGGTGATCACCCCGGAGCCGGAGTGCCCCGCCGGAGGCACGTACTCTTCAGCGCATCTTGTTGCGCGGTTCCGTTGCCTGCCAACCGTCATGAGCTGCCTGCTCTCTGAGAAGCGGAGGCCACGTCCCGATGAAGTCACGAACGGCCGGATCCCACGGGCCAACGCTGTCCACGAAGGAAGTTCCAACCATTTCCCGCACGCGGACGTCTGTCGACTGAAGGGCACGCTCAAGGACGTCGAGGCATCGCCCGACGAGCTTTTGGTCTCCTCGCTCATGCGCGTCAAGGACGAACGTTGTGACGTACCAAAACAGCACGTGCGGTAAGACCTCTCCGTTATCAGCTACGTGCTCCCGCAAAACCGGAGCGAACTCCGGAACCTCCTGCACGAAGTGGTCCACCACATCCTCGTACGTTATTGGCTCCATGTCCCAAGTATGTGGGGCCTGTGCCAGGTGGGGCAGGGAACGACGGGGACCATGCGGAGCACGAGGGACCCGTGTAAAGGCGGGTACAGCGGCGCGGCGCTGTGGTTGGTGGGTGCGTTGGATTGCGGCGTCTGCTGCGGTGCAGTCGGGCGGCCCGAGCCGCCGCCGGCCGGGACCGGCCCCCAGGCCGCATGCCCGGCCGGCGGGCGGGCGAGGCGCCGTGGTACGGCGGCGCGCCGCGCCGCCGCCTTGATCCCCCACCAGCACAATTCGGCAGGGGAGAATGCTGCGAATTTTAACCAGACAGAAACCTCATTCTGATGGGTATAAGAGGAGATCCTGGGCACTCCCCCACTCCTGCTTTCTGAGGCTGCTGGCGGCGCGCGGTGGACGCCTTGATTGATCCCAGCGAGCTCACAGGGCCATCTCCAAGTTGACCGAAACGCTCGTTTCTGCGCGTATCCGGGAGCGCGTACAGCAGCGCCGCGACCTCCCGCCCCCCTCTACCTGCCGCGCGCTGCGGCAGGCCGCCGGCCTCCGCATCGCCGACGTGGCCGAAGCCGTCGGCGTCACCACCCAGGCCGTCTCGTACTGGGAGCTGGGGCGGCGCACCCCACGGGGCCGCTACCGCGAGGCCTACCTCGAGGCGCTCAACGCCCTGCGCGAGGTCGCGGCATGAGTGGCCGCCGCTCCCCCGGCGAGACCTCACTCACCGACACGCCCCCGACCGCATCACTGCACGTCAAACGAGTGTCGATCTTGCCCGGGGACGTTAACGCCCGGATCTGCTACTCCACGCACCATGACTCACAGGCAGACCGCCGACAGCCGCCAGGAGCGGACACCCGCCCCCACGGACCGGCACACCCTGACCGTCCCCGAGACCGCGCGACTGCTCGGCATCTCCGACGACGCCACATACGACGCGGTACAGCGCGGAGACATCCCCTCGATCCGAATCGGACGGAAGATCTTGATCCCCAGCGCCAAGCTCGGGGCATGACGAGCATCCGAACGAAAAGTCCCGTTAGCAGAGCAGAGTTGAGCGGCTTGCCGTGACTTTCCGTTCGAATGCGTCTCGCCGAAGGGTTTCCGCAGGTCATGACCCATGCAGTCGGGTGGCTTGGACGGCTGCGACGCGGGCCCCGGACACCCGGTGCGCCTTGCGCTCAGCCGGGCCGGCGCTGTCGGCAGCGGCAGCACTTTGCTCCAGCACGGCGCGGTGAAGCGCAAGCGGGGCCGCCAGACGGACCGAATAGCCAGGGCCGCGGCGGATGTTCCGTCCTGAGACGAGGGCCAGGCGGACGACCTCGTCCCCAGCGATGCGCAGCAGATCGGCGAGTCGTCCGGGTACGTCGAGGACCACGTCCACTTGTGGGGCGAGCGCGTCGTCCAGCTCGCCAGGGCGGACCAGGGGCGTGTCGAGCGGGCCAGGCAGGTCGCGCGCGCCAGCGGCGTCGAGGACGCGCCGGATGGTCTTGGGGGCGACCCGGTACTGCCGAGCCAGGGCTTTGATGGCGGCGCCCTGGCGGTATGCCTCGACGATGGCGGTCGCCGTGTTCGGGTCGAGGGCGGTGGGGCGACCCAGGGTCTTGCCGGCGGCGACGCCTTCGCGGGTGTTCTCGCTGATCATGTCGCGCTGGAACTCCAGTACGGCTGCCAGGACGGAGACCACCATTTTGGTGCCGGGGTCGTCGCTGGCCAGGTCGATGCCGGAGAGCAGCCCGGATTCGACGCGCAGGTGTAGGCCACGGCGGATGAGCACTGGGCGCGGGGCGAGAATGTCGGCGACGGAGCGGAACAGGCGGGCGGCGTCGGCGATACGGATGGTGTCGCCGACGGCGGCCTCGTGCAGCAGCTTGGTGAAGCCCGCGCGGTCGAGGGAGAGTTGCCGGCTGGAGGTGGCGGGGTCTTCGTAGGGGTGTGACCCAGATACGCGCCAAAGGGGCAATGAGTTGATCTTGAAGCCCTGAAGGGCCCGGCCCGTCACCCGTTCGGCTCAGTGTCGTTGGTGGTGATGTTGAGCTGTCGTCTGGCCCGAGGCGGGATTGTGACCTCGATCGAGCGGACCGCGTACCCGCGGTTCAAGCGGTTGATCACCGCGCACGAGCTGCATCTGTTCTTGGGGCGTGACCCAGATACGCCAGAAACCCGCCATGGGGTGATCTTGGAGGCCGGGCGACTCACTACGGGGTGTCGTCAGCGAGGGCATTGACGCGGTTCTCGTACTCGCGGCGGGCCTTGCGCTGGGCCGGGACCGCCGGGACGCCCTGGGCGCCGTCGAGCGGCTGGCAGCGGTCGAGGAGCTGGCGGTGCACGGCGGGGACGGCGCTGACGCGCAGGGTGTAGCCCTGGCCGCGCCGTACGGTCATCCCCTGGTCGAGCGCGGCCCGCTCGGCGGGGTCCAGTTGGGTGGTGCGGAGGAAGTCGGCGACCTTGCCGGGCATATCGAGGGTGACCGGCAGCTCCGGCGCGGGGGCATCCTCCTCAATGGCGGTGTGGTTGGGCAGGAGGTCGGCAACGGCTGTGCGGATCGCGCCGCGGCTGACGTCGTGCTTGCGGGCAAGGGCGGCGATGGAGCGGCCTTCCAGGTACGCGGTGCGGACGGCGCCGGCCCTGTCGGCCGCCACGGCGGGGCGGCGCCCGCCTTTGCTGCCCTTGGCCTCGGCGGCTCGCAGTCCGTCGTAGGTCAGCTCGCGCTGGAGGTCGCGTTGGAGTTCGCCAGCGGCGGCGAGGGTCTGCACCATGGACTTCACGGTGGACAGCAGCTCGCCGGTGCGCGGATGGCGGGCGGTGAGGTCCATCGCGGAGAACGCGCCGTCGTGGATACGCAGCGCCACCTGGTCGCGGTGGAGGACGTCGAGCACATCGAGGACGTGGCCGGTGCCGCGCACGAGGCGGAACATCTCGGAGACGTGCACAGTGTCGCCCGGCCGCGCGTAGGTGAGCAGTTCGCGGAACTTCGGCCGCTGAAGCGGGTGGAGGCGGCAGGAGGTTCCCGGGTCCTCCTCGAAGACGACTGGGTCCTCAATGCCGGCCTCATCCAGGACGAGGTTCTGCCGGGCGGTCGACTGCTGGTCGGTCGAGACCCGCTTGTAGACCAGGTTCGCCACTCGCGGGCCCCTTCCATACGGAGGATCGGACCCTATCTGTCGTCAAACCCTGTCAGCAATCACCATTCGGATCTGATTGGATTCGCGCTGCCGTGAATCCCCGGATTGCACGGGTTCATTGGACGCGTCGCCTGCCTGTCGGAAAACGATCGTTTGCGAACACCATTCAGCCGGGAGAGGAGGCCGGAGACCGGCGGAACACGGTGGGGGACGAAAGTTCGTGGGCGCCGGTCAAGTCCCCAGTGCGGCAGACCCGGCGGGCGGCACGCTGGTCGACATGGCGACACCGGCCGATGGCCTGGCATCGCTGGGGGACCTGATCGGCAGTCATCGCCGAAGGCCGACCGCCCCAACGTGCTGACCGGCAGCGATTGGCCGGGCGCGAGTTCTGCTCTCCGTTTCGGCTTCGGCCGTGCTCTCGGCTGACCCTATGCGTACATGCCCGGCCGGGCCGCCCCGGGCCGCGGGGTCCCTGAGTGCCCTCCGCTCAGCCGACGTTGAACGCCTCGGCGACGGTCAGTGTGTCCTCGTACAGGTGCATGCGAACGATTCGGCCGTCCTCGACCGCCAGGTGCATGGCCACCGGTGTGGTGAACTCCTTGCCGCTGGCCACGGCGGTGTGCGTGAAGACCGCCAGCAGCACCACGTCACCACCGTCGACGATGAAGCGCTCCAGCACGACCTTGCTCTGGCCGTGCGCGAAGTGCGGCCACATGGTGGTGAAGTACGGCGCGACCTCCTCCTGGCGGGTACGGCGCCCGGTCCAGGGCAGTGCGTCACTGCCGGGGACGTGCCAGTCGATCTCCTCGGAGAACAGTTCCTGGATGCCGTCGGGGTCCTGCCTGCCGAGGCGCTCCAGGAACTTCTCGGCCACGGTCCGCGAGGTCTGAGTATCTGTTGCCATCGTCCTTGTCCTTTGTCTCTTCGTCTCTTGAGGTGTCGGTCGGGCCTCAGCCCTGGAACAGGAAGTGCTTGCCGCTCAGCGGCCCGCCGAGCTGCATGAGCGCCCCGCCTTCGCGCAGCGCGCCAAGGTCGACCGGCGCGAACCCGAATTCGGTCAGCAGCCGTGTGAAGGGGGCCTTGGCGCTCTCGTCGTCACCGGCGAGGAAGACGACCTGGTTGCCGTCCTGGTGCCGGGGATCGGGAGCCATATAGGTGGCGAACATGGCGTTGAATGCCTTGATCAGCGTGACGCCGGGCAGTTGCTGGGCGACCCACTCGCTGCCGGTCAGCGGCGAGACGTCGGCGAAGCCGCGGTAGGGGTCGGACCGGGCGAACTGGTTGGTCATGTCGACCACCACTCGGCCCGTCCAGTCCCCGAGCCGCCGCCCGACCGCGGGGACCGCGCCGAACGGGACGGCGAGCAGGACCAGGTCGGCCGCCGCCGCTTCTTCGAACGTGGCCGCCGAGGCGCCGGGCCCGATGGCGGCGACGGCGTCGCCGAGTGTGCTGGGGCCGCGGCTGTTGCTGACCAGCACCGGGTGCCCGGCGCGTGCCGCGTGGGCGGCCACGGCTTGTGCTGGTGCTCCCGCACCGATGGTGCCGATGGTCTTGAATTCCATGAGGTCACTGCTCCCCTGCGGTCCAGGTTTGGTCAGTTCAGCTTGAGCAATACGGTGCCGGTGCCGCTGGTCCGCGCCGCCGAGATGGCGCTCGGCAGCTCGGCGAGGGGGTAGGCGGCATGAACGGCGAGAAGGTGTGGATGCTGCGCGGCGATCTGGAGGGCGGCTCGCCGATCGGCGGCCCGGATATCCCCAGGGCGGGTCGCCCAGCGCGTGATGCTCACCGCGCGGACCTTCAGTTCCCGCATGAGCAGCTCCAACGTCGAGAGCGTCCACGGCTGCGCGGCTAGATCGCCCCAGACGACCAGCGTCCCGCCATCGTCGAGAAAGGGCAGGATCTCCCGCACGAAGGGACCGCCGTGCGCATCGGCGATGACCGGCACCGGCCTCCCGCGGACCGCCCCCTCCAGCTCGCGCTGCCAGCCGCCGCTTCCGGAGACCACGACGGGCACGTCCGGCCAGTTTGTGCGGACCGTTGACGCAGCACGGTCACTGCGGACGACGGCGACAACGGGCCAGCCACGGTCGCGGGCCTGCTGAACGATGAGCTTGCCGACCGCGGACGCGGCCCCCGACACGAGGAGTGGAGAATCGCTCGGCGCTGCCGCGGCAGCCCTCAGCTCATCGACCGCACGGAGCACGTCCGAGAGGTGATGGTGTTGACGAGCAGGACGCTCGCCGTTTCGTCGCTGAGGGAGTCCGGGACGGCTACGGCGGCCTCGGCCGGCACGGTGATGTGCTCGGACCATGCGCCCGTGGCCGGAAAGACCGCTACCCGATCGCCGACACGGAGCGCCGGCACCGATGGACCCACCGCAGTCACCACGCCCGCCGCCTCGGTGCCCAGCCTGCGCCCCGCGGATCCGTCCGGCAGGCCGGTCTCCGTGGCGACCAGATCGCCGCGGTGGACCGGGGAGATGCTGACACGCACTTGGATTTCGCCGGCCCGAGGGGCCGGCGCCTCCGGCCATTCCTCGATGTGTGCGACGGCTGCCGCATCGCCCGCCCGGTAGTGGACCACGCTCTTCATGACTCACTCCTTGTTGTGTCGAAGCCTTCTAGAGCTGTGTGGCGCCGCCGTCGACGAGCAGTTCCGCGCCGGTGGTGAAACTGCTTTGGTCGCCGGCCAGGTAGAGGGCGGTGGCGGCGACCTCGTCGGGATGGCCGGCGCGGCCGAGCGGGGTCGGTGGGGCGGGCTCGGCCGCGGTGGGCCGATCGCCGTGCGGGAAAGCGGTGAGAAGCTCGTCCAGGCCCGGGGTCTCGACGGGGCCGGGGGTGAGGGCGTTGACGCGGATTCCGCGGCCGACCAGTTCCGCGGCCCAGGTGCGGGCGAGGCTGCGGATCGCGGCCTTGGTGGCGGCGTAGATGCCCAGGCCCGGGGTGGCCCGCAGGGCCGAGCTGGAGGAGAGCAGCATCACCGAGGAGCCGGCCGTCAGCAGCGGCAGCGCCTTTTGGACAGTGAAGACCGTGCCCTTGAGATTGATCGAGGTAGTGCGGTCGTACTCCTCCTCGGTGATCGCGCCGAGCGGGCCGTAGTCCCCGACGCCGGCGTTGGCCACCACGATGTCCAGGCGGCCGCTGCGGTTCGCGATCTCGGCGAAGAGCCGGTCGAGGTCGCCGAGGTCGGAGGCATCGCCCTGGATGGCGATGCCGCGGGCGCCGACCTGCGCGACGGCGGCGTCCAGCGCGGCCTTGCGGCGCCCGGTCAGGTAGACGGTGGCGCCCTCGGCGGCGAAACGGCGGGCGATCGCCAGGCCGATGCCGCTGGAGGCGCCGGTGACGAGGGCGGTCTTGTCGTCCAGTTGTCCCATGAGACTCTCCAATTTCTTGATGTAACCATTTTGGTTACAGCGATGGGTGCAGGATGCGATCCCCCTAGATCAGGGGAAGTCGACGGTCCGAATCAGGCGGCTTTCAAGACGTCCCGCAGCACGTCCTCCAGCGTGGTCTTGGCCAGCTCCCTGCGCAGGGCGGCCTCCACATCGTCGTACACGGCGGTCATTGCCGGTCCGATGCCGTGGCCCACGACGCACTCGGGGTCCGGTGTCGCGCGATGCAGGGCGAAGATCGGTCCCGGTTCGATCGCCTGGTAGACGTCGAGCAGGGTGATCGCCGCCAGGTCCCGCGCGAGCATCCAGCCCGCCCCCGCCCCCCGCCGTGACTCGGCCAGGCCGGCCTTGCTCAGCTGGGCCAGCAGGCGGCGGATCACCACTGGGTTGGTGTTGACGCTCGTCGCGATCTGCTCGGAGGTGGCGACCTCGTGGCCACGCCGCTGATACAGCCCGATCCATGTCAGGGTGTGCGCCGCGATGGTCAGTCTGCTGTTGGCGCTCACGTCGGACTCCACCTCCCTCGTCCCTCGGGTTTAGTCGTAACTGTAGTTGTTACAACCCTATGCGGCAAGTCCTGCGGGGCTGGCTGGACCGGCCTCGTCAAGGAGCACGCCACCCGCGAGCACACCATCGCCGAGTTCTTCTCCGTCAGCCGGGCCACCGTCCATCGAGTCCTGGCACGCACCCAGGGCCAGCACCAAACAGAAGCCGAACGGCGGTAGGGCCCCGCCAACCTACCGGCGGGTCAGGTGTCCCCTGGTGTCTGAGCCAGCGGGACTCCAGGGCCGACTTCTCCTGATCATGCCGCCTGGCCGTAGCCGTCCGGGGCGCGCGGGTCGTTGCCTCGGAGCGGGCTGAAGTCGACGTCCAGGTGCGGGTCGTACGCCTCGGGCTGGATGCCGAGTTCGTGGGTGGAGTACTCGCCGAAGCGGCGGATGTGCTCGGTCAAGTACGGCGAGATGTGGGCGAGGTCCTCAGGGGCGATGATGTAGCCCTCCTCCTGGAGCTGGCGCACGATCTCGGCGATGTCCAGGGCGTTGTGGAAGATCACCGCGTTCGTGAGCAGGGCGTTGAACTTCACGGTCTTCTCCTGCTCGACGGGGTCGTTGTCGGTGATGACGCCGCCGTTGCCGAAGCCGATCCACTGGGAGAAGCCGTTGAACGCCTCGACCTTGTTTGTGGCGGCGGTCACCCGCCGGCGCAGCGGGGCGTCCGAGAGGTAGCGCAGCAGCTGGACGGTGCGGACGACGCGGCCGACCTCGCGGAAGGCCGTGTATGTCGCGTTCTTGCGTGAGCCCGCCCGCAGGCGCCGCAGCAGCAGCGTGGAGGAGATGGCGCCCTCGCGCACGGAGACGGCCACCCGCATGAGGTGCCGGAAGTGGGACTCGATCAGGTCGAAGTCGATGACGTTGCGGCCCGGCTCCCCGAACAAGGCGTCGATGTGCACGTACTCGGCTCTCTTCGTGGGCCGGTAGAAGGTCAGGTCCTTCCAGTTCCTGATCCTGGGCATCAGGTCGAAGCCCAGCAGGTGCGCGAGCGCGAAGACAGGGAAGCTCTGGCCCTGCGTATCCGCGTGCACGGTGGTCGGTTTCAGCTCGGAGGTGTTCTTGAGCAGGCCCTCGATGATGTAGACGGCCTCCCACACCCCGCACGGAATGAAGTGCGTGAACAGCGCGATGTAGGTGTCGGAGATGTGGTGGTAGGCGATGCCGCCCGGCTTGCCGTACCGCACGGACGTCTCAGACAGCAGATTGTTGAGGTAGGTGTCCATGTGGGTGCCGTCCGCGGCGACCGCGGAGCCGTCGCCCCACGCCTGGGAGATGTCCAGGCGGGCGTGCGCATTGACCAGGTCGGCGATCGCCTCGTTGAGCGTCGGGATGGAGAAGTGCCGGTTCGCGGACAGCGACAGCTCGTGCCCGCTGACACCGGGGATGTGGCGGGCGGCCTCGTACGGGCCCATGTGGGTGCCCTTGACGAACGTGGTGATCACGTACCGGCCGAAGGGGTCCTTCAGCTTCGGCTCGTTGCCGGAGGCGGGGCCGAAGCGGCGCCACCACTCCACCCAGTACGCCGTGCGGGAGATGATCCCGAGCAGGGAGCGCTCCGGCATCCTCGCCCTGATCTCCTGCTCCAACACCTTCGCTGAGGCGCGCTGCCCCTCGGAGCGGTGGGCCTTGAGAGAGGGGATACCTGTCTCAAGGTCGATGACCAGGCCCTCGTTGTCCGGGTACCCGGCATCCGCACTCGGGGCGGCCGCAGTGAGTTTGTCCTCCAGCTGCCGACGGAACGCCACCGCGTCGTACGGCGCATCGTCGCCGGACTCGGCGAGGCCGACCTCCACCAGGTAATCGCCCAGCTTCGCCTCGACATCCTCCCAGGGAAGCAGCTGCTCACTCCAGTCGGCGTACTCCTCGGACCCGGTCACCGCGACGTCACCTGTGCGCAGTTCCTCGGCGAGCGCGGCGAAGACCATCGCCTCGAAGTGCTTGCGGACAAACGCGCCGGGCCGGTTCTTGTCCCGGACGGCTTTCTGCCAGTTCAGCGTGGCGAACGAGATGTCGACCGGGCGGCCGTCCTCGTGCCGTTCCGGGATGTAGTCGCGGGAGGTCTTGTACCGGCGGGCGTGCGCGAGCGCGTCCAGGACCCGGCTGTCCTCCGAGGTGGTCGTCAGTTCCAGGCGGCTGGTCAGGTCGTACATCGTGGAGCGGTCCTTGAGCAGGTGCCCGTACAGCAGCACCTCCCAGTAGTTGCCATGGTGGGCGGCGACCTTCTCGATTCTCTCGTACTGCCCCTCGAACCCGCCGAAACCATTCACCGCTGCCGCAGGCACTCCCACGGCGCCGGCCTGCACCCGAAGGGCCTTCGCCATCGTGTGCAGGGCGAGCACGAGCCCGCTGCCGAGCCGCGCGGCCACAGCGCCGGCCTCCGCGTCCTGGTCGAATTCCCCGACCGCCGCCAGGATCTCGGCCGTCAGCGCTGCCGTACGGCGGTCCGCTGCCGCTCCGCCGTACGGTTCGCCGCCCTCGGCACCGTGCCCTCCGGCAGGTCCACCGCGCGACGCACGAAGTCGACGACCGTGTCCGGGACCTCGTCCAGCTTCGGGAAACACCCCATCCGCTGGTACGACTTCAGCATGAGCAGCTGGGCCAGCAGGTGCTCGTCACAGCCAGCACGAGCGGCGGCCCACTCGACCTCGTCACGGCTCGGCGAGAAGAACAAGTGCAGCTCGTGCGCGCTGATCAGCCGCTTGAACCGCGGATACGCGGTCCTCTCGATCGAGGTCACAGCCCACCCCGCCCCGGACGACATCCAACGTCACCACCAACGACGCTGAGCTGAACGGGTGACGGGTGGGCCCGCTCAGGCCCCCAAGATCATCCCGTGGCGGGTTTCTGGCGTATTTGGGTCATGGCCGTTCTTCTCGCCGACTCGCGATGAGCTGGAGTGGGCGGCCGGGGCGACGGACAGCGACGAGCATCTGCTGGCCCTGCTTCTGATGCTGAAGTCCTACAGCGCATGGGGTGTTTCCCGGCGCTGGAGGGTGTGCCGGAGCAGGTGGTGGAGTTCGTGCGGCGGCAGGTGGAGCTGCCGGAGGGCACGCTGCCGGTGTACCGGGCGGAGCGGACCGTGAAGCATCACCGGGGCCTGGTGCGCAAGCGGGTCGGGGTGGCGTACGACCAGGCGGAGGCCCGGCGGATCGCCGAGCAGTCGATCTGCAAGGAGGCCGCGGCGAAGAACCGGCCGGCGGACCTGATCAACATCGCGCTGGAGAAGGTGGTGGAGGCCGGGCTGGAGCTGCCGGGGTTCTCCACGTTCGACAAGATGGCCTCGAAGATCCGCGCCGAGGTGAACGCCTCGATCTGCGCGGGCATCCACGACAGCATGAGCCCCCTTCAGCGCACCGAGCTGCTGCGGCTGCTGGAGGAGCGCGACAACGACGGCACGACGCTGTTCAACCGGCTGAAGAAGCCCGCCAAGGGGCCGAGCTGGTCACACTTCAAGAACCTGGCCAAGCGCATGGAGTGGCTGGACGGCCTCAGTGATAGCGCGGTGTGGATGGACGGCGTCGCCGCACGGAAGATCACCGACTTCGCCGGGGAGGCGGATGCCGGGGACGCCCCGGCGCTTCGGGACTACACGCCCGTCAAGCGCCTCGCGCTGATCGCGTGCCTGGTCCGCAAGGCCAGGCACGAACTCGGCATCCAGCCCGAGGCATACGACCCGAAACTCGACGTCGACTTCACCCCGCTGCGTGAGCAGGACCTGCCCGCAGCTGGTTTCGGCACTGCCGCCTGGAACGGCCCTGTCCTCCCGAAACTCCGGCGAAGTGGCAAGTAGCTCAGAGTGACCGGTTGCTCTCGCCCGCCTGAAGGGCGGCGAAGTCGGCGTGGGCGTGTGCCGGCCGGTCGCGGTCGCGCGGACGCAGGCGCCTGGTATCGGCGGTGGCTGCTTGTCGCGGTGGGGGGCACGGTCTTCGGCATTCCGGACACCGCGGCGAACGCTCAGCTCTTCGGGCGTCCTGGCACCATACGCGGGCAGGGCCGCAGTGCGTATCCGCAGGCGAGGGTGGCGGCCCTGGCCGAGTGCGGCACCCATGCCGTGTGTGGCGTGCCCGTGCCGGCACGCCACACACCTGTGGTCGGCTTTTTCTAGCCGACCAGTGCGGTAAGCACGGCGTTGGGTTCGCTGGTGAGTGCGGCCTTGACGGTTCGACTCCAGTCGTCAACGAGGACTTCGATCTGATTGTTCTCGATCCCGTCGAGGCTGAAGCGTGCGACGTCGGTGGGGTCGATCTTGGGTCCCTCGTACCCGGCGCTGATATCGGTGTCGGCCGCTCCCAGATGCACGCCCTGGACCAGGACACCTGCGGGAGCCAGCTCGAGACGCAGGCTGTTGGTCAGGCTCCATTCGGCTGCTTTGGCCGCGGAGTAGGCACCGGAGCCGGGGTAGGAGAACCATGACAGCGCGGACAGGATATTGGCCATCGCGCCCTGGTGCGCTCGTAGTGCGGGGGCGAACGCCCGGGCCATGGAAAGGGTCCCGAACACGTGTGTCTCGATCTCGCGCCTGACGGTGTCGACGTCGGCCTTTAGGAGGGGCTGGGAGGTGGAGATCCCGGCGTTGTTGATCAACACCGATACGTCTTCGGCCCGGTGTGCTGCCGCCTCGACCGCGTCGGTGTCGGTGATGTCCAGGCGCACGAGCTCGACGCGTGGGTCCTCACGCATCTCCTGGTCGGCGGCATCCGGGTTGCGGATGCCGGCGTAGACCTTGCGCACGTCACGAGCGAGGAGCTCGGCAACGAACCGGCGGCCGATGCCGCGGTTCGCGCCCGTGACCAGGGCGGTCTGTCCTGCGAGCTCCATTTCAGGCCTCCTGGCCGGCGGCTTCGCGGGCGGCGAAGACCTCGGCCGCGGAGACCGTTCGGGCCGCCGCCCCGGGTGGACAACAAGTACGTCGCGAGCGCCGTCCGCAACGAGATCCAGCGAGTCCTGGACGCGGTCCCGAGCACGCGCAACAACACCCTGAACGTCGCGGCGTTCAGCCTGGGCACGCTCATCGGCGCTGGGCTCCTGGACCGGGGGACAGCCGAGACGGCCCTCACACGAGCGGCCGAGGCGATCGGACTCGACCAGGACCGCGACTGCGGCCCGCGGGGCATCGCAGCCACGATCAACAGTGGCCTGACCAAGGGCGCCCAGAACCCGAGGCACGTCAGGGGGCGCCGGTGAGCCAGGCGGAGGACATCTTCAACGAGGTATGGAGCAGCGGGAGCCAGGAGGCGACCGACGAGCAGATTCTCGGTGGGCTCTACGACGACGCCGGCCACGCCAAGGAGCACTTCAACGAGGACGTCGAGGACCTCGACGGTACGAGAAGGAGCTCAAGGCCAGCCTGCGCGAGCGGGGGGCCAAGCGGCAGGAGATCGAGGAGAAGCTCGACGACGTCCGCAAGCGCCTGGACGAGTTCCCCTCGAGCTGCCGCCGCAACCGGCGCTGCTGGTCGAGGACATCACGGTCGAGGCGCTCGGCATGGCGCTGCAGGAGAAGGGGTTTGAGGAACATCGGAACGAAAACCGGCGCTAAGCCTCCGTCGGCCCTGGTAGGCGGCTGATGGGGTGTCGGTCGCCGGACCGGCGTGAAGTCTTCCTGCAGATAACACCCTATTATCTGCGGGAGCTTGGTTCGCCACCTGCGGTGACGTTCTCCCGGCCGTACATGAAGCAGCCCTGTTATCCGTGGCAAGGGGGGAAGCGATGCCCACCGTCGTGCAACTGCCTGCCGGGAAGGTGTTGACCGTCCGCGCGGCGGCCGACGCCTTCCTCGACTCGCTCCGCAACCCGAACACCGTCCGCAGCTACTCGACCGGGGTCGGCAAGACCGCCGAGCGGATCGGGGAGGCCCGCCTGCTGGCGTCGGTCGCGGACGACGAGATCGGCGAGGCCCTGGAGTTGCTGTGGGGGACGGCGGCGGTCAACACCTGGAACGCCCGCCGGGCGGGGGTGTTGTCGTGGCTGGGCTGGTGCGCGCGGTACGGCTACGACGGCCCGGCGGTCCCGGCTTGGACGAAGCGGCTGGCGGTGCCGGACTCCGAGACCCCGGCCCGCTCGAAGATGGCCGTGGACCGGCTCATCGCTCGGCGCGAGGTTCACCTGCGGGAGAAGACGCTGTGGCGGATGCTTTACGAGACCGCAGGGCGGTCGGAGGAGATCCTCGGCGTGAACATCGAGGACCTGGACCTCGCCGCGCGCCGCTGCCCCGTGAAGGCCAAGGGCGCCCGTAGCAAGGCCCGCCGCCGCGGACAGGCACGCGAGGACTTCGTCCTGGAGACGGTTTACTGGGACGCCGGAACCGCCCGGCTCCTGCCCCGTCTGCTGCGCGGCCGTACTCGCGGGCCGGTGTTCGTCACCCATCGCCGTCCCGGTCCGGGGAAGGTGGTAAGCCCGCGGGATGTGTGCCCGGACACCGGGCTGGCCCGCCTCTCCTACGGCCAGGCCCGCGCCCTGCTCGATGAGCACACCGCCGTGCGCGGACCGGGGACCGGCTGGGACTTGCACGAGTACCGCCATTCTGCCCTCACCCACCTCGGAGAGCAGGGTGCCTCCCTGCTGATGCTGATGGCCAAGTCCCGGCACAAGAAGCCGGAGAATGTCCGCCGCTACTTCAAGCCGTCCCCCGAGGCGATCTCTGAGCCGACCAGCCTCCTCGCGCCCGGCGACGCTCGGCGCTGAGTCACCTGTTCGGGCCGAACACGCGCCCCCGGCCCCCGGCAGCCGCTTCGTCCCGTGAACGGCGGTGATGATCCGGACAGAGAGCTCTGCCGTCATGGCGCCGGACCTGCCGGTGATGGGGGGCTTCACCGTTCGCCGGGGGCACCCGTGCCCCGGTCGCCGTCCGCGCGCGTCAGTACAGCGCTGGTGACGAGGTCGAAGAGGTGGTTGGCGCGGGATGCGAGTGTGGGTTGATCGCCGACCCACGCGAGCATGGCTATCAGGGCGAAGAGGTCATCGCCGTCGATGTCGTTCCGGGCTGCGCCTGTGGCCTGAGCCCGGGTGAGGAGCCGGGCACCGGCTGCGCGCAGGGTGACGCACGAGGCATGCAGGGCGGATTCGGGGTCCTCGATGGCTGCCGCCATCAGTACGGTCACCCCTCGGTACTCGGTTGTCCAGGCGACGCAGTCGCGCACCCATGAGACGAGAGCGTCCTCGGTCGTGTGCGCTGTCTCAAGCTCGCTCGCTCTGGTCGTCAGGTCGCCGAAGCTCGCGTGGAGCAGGCCCTCCAGGAGCGCCTCGCGCGTCGGGAAGTGCCGCAGCAGCGTCGCGAGGCCGACATCGGCTCTGCGCGCGATGTCGCGCATCGACACGTCGATGCCCTGCTCGGCTATGACGGGACCCGCCACGGCGAGCAGATGGTCGCGGTTTCTCTGCGCGTCGACTCGCATCGGTCTCCTTACTTGACAACCGGTTCACTGATCCATATATTCGGATCAGTGAACCGTTTATGTGGTCCACTGATCCGAATAAGCATATATGCAGGAGGAACACGATGCCGACCCGCATGATGAAAGCGATCCAGCTGCACGAGTTCGGCGGCCCCGAGGTGCTGCGTCACGAGGAGGTCGCAGTTCCCGAACCGGCCTCGGGCGAGGTACTCGTCCGCGTGAGGGCGGTCGGTCTCAACCCGCCCGACTGGTACGTACGCGAGGGCATGCCCGGCATCCCTCCCGAGTTCAGGCCCCCGTTCGACCTGCCCCTGATCCCGGGGACCGACATCTCGGGTGTCGTGGAAGCCGTCGCCGCCGATGTCCCCGGCTTCACGGCCGGGGACGAGGTGGTGGGGCTGCTGCGCTTTCCCGTCCTGATGCAGAGCGGCGCGTACGCCGAGTACGTCACCGCACCCGCATCCGACCTCGCGCCCAAGCCAGCCGCCGTGGACCACACACACGCTGCCGCACTGTCCATGTCGGGGCTGACGGCGTGGCAATACCTGATCGACGTCGGGCACGACCACCCCTCCCCGTTCCAGGAGGCAAGGCACCGCCCCATGGCGCTGGGCAGCGACACCACGGTGCTCATCAACGGAGCCGGCGGCGGCGTCGGCCACCTCGCCCTGCAACTGGCCAAGTGGAAGGGAGCCCGCGTCATCGCCGTGGCCTCCGGCACCCACGAAACCTTCCTTCACGGCCTCGGCGCCGACGAATACATCGACTACACCAAGCAGCGCCCCGAGGACATCGTCCGCGACGTCGACCTCGTCCTGGACACCGTCGGGGGCCCCGACAGCCGACGCTTCCTGCCCACTCTCAAGCGCGGCGGCGCACTGTACCCGGTGTACTTCGGAGAGTTCGACGACGAGGAGAACGCGAGACTGGGCATCACCGTATCCGGCACGCAGGTACGAGCGAACGGCGCTCAGCTCGCGGAATTGGGACGCCTGATGGACGCGGGCACGATCCGCGTCGCCATCGACAGCACGTTCGCGCTCGCAGACGCCCAAGCAGCACACAAGCGCGCCGCCCAGGGGCACATCCAAGGCAAGATCGTGCTCACGGTCCCTTAAGGCTGGTCGGCGGGCCGGGGACGAGAAAAATCCAGTGCGGCTTTCTCACTCCCCCAGCTGCCCGAAGTTCACCCGTCGTCGGTGGCGTGTTTGTCGCGCAGGGGCCGCAGACCGCCGGGCAGGTCGGGGAGCTGGAAGGAGTACCGACCCAGCACGTTGATGTGATGGCGCACGAACGGGGAGAGCCGGGCGACGTCCTTGTCGCGGACAGCGAAACCGTCGGCGCGGAGCTGGGTGAGGGCGGCGTCCATGTAGCGGGTGTTGAACAGCACGAGGGCGTTGAGGACCAGGCCCAGGGCGCCGATCTGGTCCTCCATGCCTTCTTGGTAGTTCTGGTACAGCTGCCCGTTCTTGCCGTGGAAGATCTTGCGGGCCAGGGCGTGGCGGCCTTCTTGCAGGTTGGCCTGGGCTTTGATCTGGTGCCGGTAGTCGGGCTCGTCGGCCAGGCGCAGGATGTGCAGGGTCTTGGAGATCCGCCCGTAGTGCGCGATGGCGTCGCCGAGCGGGGTGGGCGGCCGTCGCGGGACAGCATGCGGATGACGTCGTGGGCGCGGACGGCGCCGGTGTGGATGGAGCCGATGATCCGCAGGATGTCCTCCCAGTGCCGCTCGATCCGCTTCAGGTCGATGCGGCCACGGGCGGCGTCGGTGAAGGTCCCGTAGTCCGCGCGCGGATCGATGCGCCACATCTTCTGGTCCGGCAGGTCGGCCAGCTGCGGGGCATAGGTGACGGGCGTGTAGCCGACGTTGCAGCCGTGCGCGACCAGCAACGCGGCGATCGTGACGTGCAGGTCCGCCAGGCGGGCCTCGCCGCCGGTGATCGAGGTGAACGCCTGATCGGCTCCGGTCCAGGAGAAGACCTCGAGCAGGATCTCGGGCAGGTCCACGCGCGGCAGCATCGCATTCACGGCCTCGCGCAGCTTCACCAGCGAGGCGGTTCGGCCTCGGGTTCGAGAGCGGCCAGGTGCAGCCGGCCGGCGTCGTCGAAGACGACCTGGGTGTTACGCGGCAGGGCGGCGGCGACCTGCCGGTAGGTGGCGTCCAGGAGCTCGGCGCGCGCCGCCAGTTGCTCACCCGGCGTCGCCGGGAGGCTGAGGCTCGCCAGCACGGTCGCCTTCACCTGCTCCCACACCGGCCCGTCCAGCAGCTTCGCGCGGGGGTCACCCCACTTGGAGGAGTTCTTCGCGAAGATCTGCCAGTGCCGCAGCATCCGGTGGAACTGCTCCAGCACGCAGAACGTGTACGCCTTCCAATCCACCGTACCCGGCTCCAGGTGCGGAGCCGCCAGCACCAGCCGCCGCCAGGATCCGGCCAGCAGGTGGACGCCGATCTCGTCGGGGGCGACCTTCTTACGCCCCATCAGACCCGGCAGCGTCCGCAGCGCCGCGAGCACCGGCGCGCCCTCGGGCGTGGCACCGAAGTCCACCACGGTGGTCAGCCGGACCAGGAACGGCCGCACCGTCGGGAAACGCGTGACGAGCTGGGCCCGCCAGGCCTCATCGGCGTCCGAATCCAGCGGCGGCGCGAGCTCGGTGATCGCGGCGATCGCAGCCGCCAGCTGCCGGCGGGGCACGACGGCCTCGATCCGCTCCCACACAGCCTCAACGGTGTCGGCCGCTGGCGGAAACACCTCGCCCGTGCCGGTGTCGACCTGCTCGGTGGTGGTCTCCAGCAGGACCTGCATCGCGGCCGCCAACTTCGCTGAGGCGCGCTCGACCTTCGGCAGCGTCTTCATCTTCGCCTTCGCGGTCTCGCGCTCGGCGCGCGCGAGCAGTTTGGTCGAGATCAGCACCTCCAGCAGATCCAGTGCGTCATCGACCGCACGGGTGGTCAGGACACCGCGGTGGCCAGCAGTGTCGCCTGCCGCCGAGACGCCCCGTGCCGGCGCAGCAGCGACGCCTTGCCGTCCACGCCGTACCGCGACAGCTCCGCCAGCCGCCGCGGCGGCACCCCCGACACGTCGACCTCACCCACGCCCAGCGCGGCGATCTCCGCCGCCCGCTCCAGCGCCCGGCTCATCTGCGGGCCCGACACCCGCACTGGCCCGCGGCGCAGCCGGTCCAGCTCCGAGACCCGCGCGCCGTCCGGGACCACGAGAAGCGCGTCGAGCATGGCCCGCTGTCCCGGATCCAACAGCCCGTACAGGCTGTCCCACAGCCGCTGGTTCGCCGCCTCCCGCACCGAGGCCACCGGCCGCGTCAACGTCGTCACCCCCGGCAGCAGCACGCGACGCTCGCGAAGCCAACCGACCGAGGCGTCGAACAACGCCTTCGGGCCCTCCCCTGTCGTCCAGGCCCGCGCGTCCACCCACGTCCGGAGCTCATCCTCGACCTCGGCGAACTCCCGATAGTCCAGGACCCGGCGCAGCTCCCGGACATGCTCCAGCCGGGTGTTCTCCCGCTCGCCGTACGCCTTCAGCACCGAGGCGTCGTCGATCCCGAGCTGCTCGGCGAGGTAGTCCACGACCACCGTCGGCACGTCGACCGGGTCGTCGAGGAACACCCCGAGGTACCGGACGCTGGTCAGCAGGACGGCGAACCCGATGCGGTTGTGCGGCCGGCGCTTGGACTCCACCAGCTCCCGGTCGACGTCGTCGAGGAAGAAGAACCGCTCCAGCTCCGCGCGCGAGGGCGCCCGCCCGAACGCGGCGTAGCCCGCCCCCTGCTCATCGGTCAGAAATTCCACCGGCATGCCCGGCCTCCCAACAGTCGATCAACACGACCGCTGAAGACTCCGCCACCCGATCAAGCCAGGTCAAAGCACCAGAAGCGCCGCTCCGGCCTTAGCGCCGGTTTCCGTTCCGATGTTCCTCAACCCCCGAGAACAACGAGCGCCTGGGCGTCATCTCCGATGAGGGCGGCCTGTTCGACCTCGTGGGAGGTCGCTACAACGGCGGCGATCCGAACCTGGACCTCTACCTCAAGGCGTACGACGAGAGCCCCAGCAGCGTGAAACGCGTCAGCCGCGGTGCCGTCTACCTGGCGCACCAGGCCCTGGCCATCGGGCTCCTGGTACAGCCCGACGTCCTCGACAAGGCGGCCCGCATCCCCGGCGCGGCAAGCCGAGGCCTGCTCGGGCGCTTCCTGTTCGCGGTCCCCGAGTCCACGCTCGGGCGCCGCGCGGTGGACAGCCCGCCCATGCCTGCGCTCCTGGAGTCGCTGTGGGATCAGACCGTCGCTCGCATCCCGGCCATCCCCGAGGTCGACGCCGAGCGCCAGGTCATCGGTCTCGATGACGGGGGTCACGCGCTCCTGCGCGAGCTGCGCGCCAAACTCGAACCTCACCTCGAGCCCGTCGTCGGCCGCTACGCGCACATTACCGACTGGGCTGGGAAGCTCGCAGGCAAGGTCCTCCGGCTGGCGGCCGTCTTCCACCTCGCCGAAGGCCGGCAGCCGAGCCAGCCCATCGACGCGACGACCATGACCTACGCCATCGCCTTCAGCCTGTGGGCCCTGCGCCAGGCCGACCACGTCAACGCGGCCTGGCGGCTGAGCGAGAGCCGCGACTCCAGCCCCGGCGTGCCCTGGGTGCTCCAGTGGATCGAACGGACCCGCCGGTCTGAGTTCACCCTCAGGGACGCCCAGCAGACCGCCAAGCGCTCCAAGTGGTACACGGGCAAGCACGACCTGGAGGCACGCGCTGTGCCGTCTCGTCCGGGCGCGGATCCTGTCGAGCTACAAGCGCTACAGCGGCACCGGCAAGTTGCAGAGCGGCGGCGTGTTCATGGTCCGCGGTGATCGCTGATGCGCGCCCGTCCTGCTGGGGACCTTGCCGGTCCCCACAAGGTCCCCAGCGTCCCCAACAAGGGGTTGACAGTGGGGACCGTGGGGACCCGGGGACCATCGCGGTCCCCAGCGTGAGGCCAGCTCAGGCCATAGAAGAGGCCGGTTGGGGACCGTGGGGACTGGGTTCCGCCTGTTCCCGGGGTTTGACCCGCTGACCGAGATCACAACGCCCCTAAAAAGCCGCTTTTAGCTCTCTCTTCTCTCCAGGAAAGACGTGTCCCCGCCTGCGGGAACCCCTCGACGGCAGCCGCGCAGCCGTCCGGGGACCCCGAAACGGTCCCCACGGTCCCCAGCACCGTCCCGGCCGGCCCCGTCGCCGGAGGAGACCATCCCCGAGTGGCCAGCCGACCACGGCCGGGCCGCCCTCGCTCACTCGCCCAGCCTCGCCCCGGCTCGCCCGTGGGCGAGGCGCCCGGGCGCGACTCGGCCGCCGGCGCTCTCGCCGTGGCCGGAACAGGAATCCCCATGCATCACCGCACCGCTGAGCGGACCCGTCTGCACGTCTCGCTCTGTGATCTCCAAGACCTCATCAAGCTCGCCCGCCGCCCGAAACAGCTCGCTGGTAGGGCTATGGCTCCCACAGGGCTTGCTGGCGGCAACGTCTCAATCCTGGGAAGCGGATGAGGAGCGCGAAGCTGAGTCCAGTTGAACGGCTTTGACGCTTCAACTCGTTCGTCACGGCCCCGCCGACGGGCTCGGCAACGGTCGCCGCGTCAGGAAGTCCGATAGGCGGGCAAGACCAGCGGTCGACTCTGATGAAATCAACCCAGCCACCGGCGAACTGCGCGCCGTCGAACCTGACTGAGCCACCGGAGAACTGCGCGTCGCCGAACCTGACCTCGCCCCCCAAGAACACCGCGTCGCCGAAGCTGACCTTGCCGCGCCCAGCACGGCGTCGCGCAGTCCGAGGCTCAGCGTCTGGCTGAGGCCGAATTCGGTGTCCGAGCGCCAGGAATCCCGCCACGCCCTGGCCAGCAGCATCTTCCACGGCAAGAAGGGCGAGCTCTACCAGCGGTACTACAAGGGCATGGAAGACCAGCTCGGCGCCCTCGGCCTCGTCCTGAACTGCGTCACCTTGTGGAACACCTTCTACATCGACGCCGCCCTCGACCAGCTCAAGGCTCAGGGCTACCCGGTGCGGGACGAAGACGTCGCCCGGCTGTCGCCGTTCGTCCGCGCGCACATCAACGTCAACGGCACCTGCTCCTTCAGCCGGCCCGACCTCGGCCCCACCGGCATCCGCCCGCTGCGCGATCCCGACTGCGGCGATGAGGACGAGGAATGAACCCCAAGCTATCTCCTCGCCCCTCGAATCCTGTGCGAAACAGATCCAGTGCGGGCTTCGAGTAATGGATGAAAGGATGTATCACATTTCGGCAGCCCCGGATATGGCCACGACTTGCCAGTGATGTCAAGGGTACAAGCTTCGAGATTCGCCAACAGATCGTCTTGCTCTATGGGTTGCAATAACGCTGCCAATGTGGCCATTGTCTCATGATGGCCTTGAAGTCGAGGGGTGTGGATATTCCGCAGCGTTGTGGTGTTACAGTCTTTGCGGTCACCGTAAAACGTATGGAATAGAGCGCGAGTGCCTCCACGTAATGTCACCCCGCCGCTGAATGAAGATCCTGCGCACGCAGCAGCCATAGCCGAGGAACAGCTCATCCTCGATGAGGCCCTCACCCGCCGCGACGGGATGCTCCAGTACCTCGATGCCGAGCTCGCCATCCCGGCGGGCGACGCGACCGGGCAGGCCCGGATGCGCGTGCTGACCAGGCACCGCGAGGAGCTGCGGCGCGCAGACCAAGGCCTGATCTTCGGTCGGCTCGATGCAATCGATGCGACAGTCCTGCATTTGGGGCGCGTCGGCATACCCAGCGCCGCAGACGACGGGGATCCTCTGGTCATCGACTGGCGCGCACCGGCCGCACGGGCCTTCTACACCGCGACGCCGGTCGACCCCCAGGGCCAGGAACGACGTCGCCACATACGCGTCAACGGGCGCGAAGTGATCAGCATTGACGACGAGCCGCTCGACGGGTCGAGGGCGAGTGAGCTGGTGGGCGAGGGCGCCCTGCTCGCCGCCCTCGGAGAGCGGCGCACCGGCCGGATGAGTACCGCAGCGGCCACCTTGCAGCGCGAGCAGGATGATGTGGTCCGCGCTGACTCCCGAGGCCCGCTGGTCGTGCAGGGCGGCCCCGGCACCGGCAAAACCGTGGTGGCACTTCACCGGGTGGCGTACCTGCTCTTCACCTATCCGCAGCTCGCCGCACAGGGCGTGCTGGTACTCGGACCGTCATTGCGTTTCCTGGAATACATCACCCAGGTGCTGCCGGCGCTCGGGGAGACCGCCATCGTGTCGGCGACCTGCGACACCCTCGTACCGGGAATCGATGTGGAGCGCCTGGAGTCGCGCGAGGTCGCGGAGGTCAAAGGCCGGGCGCTCTGGCAGCAGGCGCTCTCCCGGCACGTTGCAGCGCTCATCCCGCAGCCCGCCGACCTCGAACTGGTGTGGGAAGGGGAGCGGTACACGATCGGTGGACGACGGATCGCCCGGGCCCTCGCCTCAGCGACCTCGGCGCGCTCCTACCACGCGGCCCGCGCCGTCTTCAGCGAGCACATCCATGATCTGCTGACCGATGCGATAGCCGAACGCAACGAAGAGCTGCTGGCGCAGATGGAGGAGGGCTTCGAGGACATTCTCAGCCGAATCGACGCCGGATTCGAGCGCTCCGACAATCGCGCCGCGAGCAACGGCACAACCGGCGCCGACGTCGACGGGGGGCTCACGCAGGAGGACCTGGAGCGCCTGCACGACCGGATCGCCGTCGACTCCGACGTGGCCGCGACGCTGCACGAGTGGTGGCCGACCCGCGATACGAAGGTGGAACTACGCCGGCTCCTGGGTGACGAAGCACTGCTGCACCGGCGGGCGCCGGAACTCACCGACGCCGAAAGAGAAATGATCGTCGGCGAACCGCAGACGTGGGCGAGCAGCGACATCCCCCTGTTCGATGCCCTGGACGATCTGCTGGGCGATACACGACCGAACGGCGAGCAGGGTGAATTTCTGACCGATCGTGCCGCAGCACAGAGAGACTGGGTGTACGGACACGTCGTCATAGACGAGGCACAAGAACTCTCAGAAATGCAGTGGCAAATGGTGATGCGGCGCTGTCCTTCCCGATCGATCACCGCCGTCGGCGACATCGACCAGGCCGAGGCGCCGCACCGGCACACCACCTGGGAAGAAGCGGTCAACGCGGCCTTCGGCACAAGATGGACAGAAGCCCGGTTGACCATCTGCTACCGCACCCCGCTCGAGGTCATGGCCCTCACCGGCCCGGTACTTCAGAACGCAGGCAGCCAGAACGAACCACCTCGCGCCGTCCGGGCTTCAGGTATCGAGCCCTGGGAACGCGCCGTAGAAGACGGCGACCTCGCGGCCGAGACGGCACGCATCGTCAAGGAATTCTCAGAACGGTGGGCGGGAGGGACGGTCGGCGTCATCGCCCCCCTCGAACGCATACCGGCGCTGCGCACAGCGCTCCCCGACACACCAGTTCTCTCCGCGACCGAGGCCAAAGGCCTGGAATGGGACGCCACCCTGCTCATCGACGCCCCCGGCATCATCGCTGAACCGCGAGGCTGGAACGGACTCTATGTCGCGCTCACCCGATGCACCCAAGAGCTGGGACAACTGCTCCTGACACCAGAGCGGTCCACGTCCTGATCCGGCCGGGGTGTTGAGAAACGTTCGATTCTCAACACCCCACCCGAAGTCCTCTTCACGAACCACTGGCCGGACGCCGGAGTGTCGGAAAAACGTGTTGAGAAGTCAGGGCGTTCAACAACGTCGAGGGCACCGTTTTGCCTACACTTTTCCGGTGTGACGGCGCTCCCCGACGGGTCCACGCCCTCGGCAGTGATCCGCCAGGCCGCCGGCAACCTCCTCGGCGCCGAGCCCGCGGTCATCACCAGCGCGCTCGTCGGCTATGCCCGCGACCAGGGATCAGCGGCTCGACCAGCAGACCGCACAGCTGACCGAGGCCGGCTGCATCCGGATCTTCGCCCCACAAGGCTTCGGGCAAGAGCGCCGACCGCGCCGAGTTCGCCAAGGCGCTGGACTATCTGCGGCCCGGCGACACCCTCGTCGTCCCCTCCCTCGACCGGCTCGCCCGATCCCTCCAAGATCTCATCACGATCGTCGCTGACCTGCGCCGCCGCGGCGTCGGGTTCCGGTCCCTGAAGGAAGCGCTCGACACTACGACCCCGGGCGGGCGCCTGGTGTTCCATGTGTTCGCCGCCCTCGCCGAGTTCATCCGCGAACTCATCGTGGAAGATAACCTACGAGGGCTGGCCGCCGCCAAGGCTCGCGGCGTTCACCTCGGACGACCGCCGAACAGGTCCGGCACGCCCGCGCCCTGCTCACCCAGCCCGACGCGACCGTCTCATCGATCGCCCGGCTCCTGGGCGTCAGCCGATCCACGATCTACAAGTACGTCCCGGAGCTCGCCGTTGACCGACTCGAATGTCGCATCTGACGTGGGAGCGTGCCGAGCCGAACCAGTAGCCCGGGGCCTGCCCACGACGGTCGTCCCGCAACGCAAGTCCTGGTCCGTCGCATCGGGTACGCCGGGCACACGAGGGCCATCATCGTGGCCACCGCCGATCTCTCGGAGACGTCATGACGACATCTAGCGTGCTGGCTGGGCTGGACGGGGTGCGCGCCTGGCAGGAGGAGCTCTACCGGGACCTGCACGCCCATCCCGAGCTGTCGCATCAGGAGCGGCGCACCGCGCAGCGGGTGAGCGAGCGATTGCGCCACGCCGGCTACGAGGTGCACGAGGGCATTGGTGGCACCGGCTTGGTGGGGGTGCTGGGCAACGGGACGGGCCCGACGGTGCTGCTGCGCGCGGACATGGACGCTCTACCGGTGCGTGAGGCCACCGGGCTGCCCTACGCCAGCACGGTCACCACGACCGACGCCGACGGCGACCAGGTACCCGTGGCCCACGCGTGCGGTCACGACGTGCACGTGAGCTGCCTGCTCGGCGCCGCCCAACTGCTCGCCAACGACCGCGAAGCCTGGCGCGGGACCGTGGTGGCGTTGTTCCAGCCGGCCGAGGAGACCGGCGACGGGGCCCGCGGCATGCTCGACGACGGCCTCGCCGCGCTGATCCCGACCCCGGACGTCGCGCTAGCCCAGCACGTGCTCCCGGTCCCGGCCGGGCACGTCGGCACACTCGCGGGTCCAGTGCTCTCAGCTGCGGACAGCATGCGGATCACGGTGCACGGCCGCGGCGCGCACGGGTCGATGCCGCAGGCCGCGGTCGATCCGGTGGTGCTCGTGGCCATGATCGTGATCCGGCTGCAGACGATCGTCTCCCGGGAGACCCCGCCCGGTGAGACGGCCGTGCTGACCGTGGGCTCGATCCGGGCCGGCGGCAAGAGCAACGTCATCCCGGACCGCGCCGTGATCGAGCTCAACGTGCGCACCTACGGCGACACCACCCGGGCCCTGGTCCTCGACGCGATCCGCCGCATCGTCTCCGCCGAGTGTCAGGCGTCGGGCTGCCCGCGCGACCCGGAGTTCGAACTGTTCGACCGGTTCCCGCTCACCATCAACGACCCGGACGTCACCGAGCGGGTCGCCGCCGCGTTCGGCGACTTCTTCGGCGACCGGGCCGGCCCACTCGGACAGCAGACCGCCAGTGAGGACTTCAGCGACATCCCCACGACCCTGGGCGTCCCCTACACCTACTGGGGGATCGGCGGCATCGACCCAAAGACCTACCAGCAGGCGCAGGACGCCGGCCGGGTGTCCCGGGACATCCCGGTCAACCACTCCCCCGGCTTCGCCCCGGTCATCCAGCCCACCCTCGACACCGGCACCCAGGCCCTCATCACCGCCGCACTGGCCTGGCTGGCCCGATAACTCACTCGCTGCCACCCCGATCGTCGCCACCCCGGTCGCGGTCGTCATGGTCGCCGCGGTGGTGGCCGATGCCCGGCGGGCCCGGCGCGTTGAGGTGGAACCTGACCCCGACCATCCGGACGGCGAAGCAGACCGCGGCGGCGCCGAGCGCCGCGGGCAGCCCGTAGATCCCGAGGCGTACGGCAGCGGCGGTGAGGCCGGCCGCGATCAGCGCCGGGATCGCATACAGGTCCGAGTGCAGCACCGACGGGACCTGCCGGACCAGGGTGTCGCGGATCGTGCCGCCCCCCACCGCAGTGATCGCCCCGAGCAGGATCGCCGGACCGAGCCCGAGGTAAAAGTCCAGCGCCTTGGCGGTACCGATCACCGCGAACACGCTGAGCCCGACGGCGTCGAGCACAACGATCGGCGTCTCCAACCGGTCCAAGCGCCGGCTCAGCACGAACGCAACCACACCGCCGCCCAGCGCCAGGGCCAGGTAGCGCCAGTCCTCAAAGGCCGCAGGAGGTATCGCACCGATCAGCACATCGCGCGTGATCCCGCCACCCAGTGCGGTGATCACCCCCAGGGCCAAGATGCCGACGATGTCGAGCCGAGCCAGTCGCACGGCGGTCAACGCACCGTTAAGGCCGAAGACGAACGTGCCGGCCAGATCCAACACGAGCAACAACGGTGGCTCGGCCATCACACCGCCTTCCTAACAGCGCCTCTCGCCGCCGCCCGGCCCAGCACCTGCCGTCTCTCGAGGGGACGCGAAGACGCGCGGCCATGTCCTCCTTCCGGGTTCATCACCTTTCGTCGCGCTCTGAGAGCCTCCGCCCCGCCAGCGCGCGGCCCCTGGGCCGGACGTCCTCACGATAGGGACCGGGCGTTGCGCCACTTGTGACCGACCCCCGCAGGATCATCGCCGGCGTCCAAGGTTGCCGGGTTCGAGCCGGGCGTGATCCTAATGAGTGTTAGCGAGTCGCCATCCGGCAGACTCGGGACTGGTGCCACCGGCAGGTGGGCACTCCGTTCTCCTGGGCCTCGAGCCCTGATGAAAGACAGTGCCCCTGCCGGTAACCGGGTAAGTTGATCGCTGATGGGATGTCGTGCCCGCCGCCTGGACGTGAGCACTGATTTATTAGGTTGCTGATGGTTCTCCCGAACGGCTGCCGAGATCGATCGACATCGCAGACGGGAGAAGCATTGCTGTTCGTCGGAGACGACTGGGTCGAAGACCATCACGGCGTTGAACTGATGGACGATACGGGCCGTCGGCTGGCCAAGGCCCGGCTGCCCGAAGGCGTGGCGGGGATGGCCCGGCTGCACGCGATGTTCGGTGAGCAGCTCGGCGAGGACGCCGCCGATCAGGTGGTGATCGGCATCGAGACCGACCGGGGCCCGTGGGTGCAGGCACTGATCGTCGCGGGGTACCGGGTGTTCGCGATCAACCCGCTGCAGGCGTCGCGGTACCGGGAGCGACATGGGGTGTCGGGCGCCAAGAGCGACGCCGCCGATGCCCACGTCCTGGCCGACATGGTCCGGACCGACTCCCATCAGCTGCGTCCGGTAGCCGGAGACAGCGCCCAGGCTGCGGCGATCAAGGTGGTGGCCCGGGCGCACAAGACACTGATCTGGGAGCGGACCCGGCACGCGCAGCGGCTGCGGCATTCGCTGCGGGACTACTTCCCCGCCGCGCGGGAGGCGTTCGAGGACCTGACGGCCGCTGACACTTTGGAGCTGCTGGCCAAGCCTCCCGATCCGGCGTCGGCCGCGAAGCTGACGGTCGCGCAGATCGCCGCGGTGCTCAAGCGTGCTCGCCGCCGTTGCATCGCGGACAAGGCCGCAAAGATCCAGGCCGCGTTGCGGACCGAGCGTCTGGGCCAGCCTGAGATCGTGGTGAGCGCCTACGCCGCGAGGGTACGCTCGGCGGCCGCCGTCCTTGCCGTGCTGAACGAGCAGATCACAGCCTTGCAAGGGCAGGTCGAGGCGCATTTTGGCCGGCACCCGGACGCTAAGATCATTCTTAGCCGGCCCGGCCTGGGACCGATTCTCGGCGCCCGGGTGCTTGCCGAGTTCGGCGACGACCGCACGCGGTACGTCAACGCCAAGGCCCGCAAGAACTACGCCGGCACCCGCCCGATCACCCGGGCCTCGGGCAAGAAGAAGGTCGTCCTGGCCCGATACATTCACAACGACCGGCTCGTCGACGCTCTCGGCGTCCAGGCCTTCGCTGCGCTGCAAGCCTCGCCCGGCGCCCGCCTCTACTACGACGAGCTCAGAGCCCGCGAGGTCAGCCATCACGCCGCGCTTCGCCAGCTCGCCAACCGGCTCTTCGGCATCCTGCACGGCTGCCTCAAAACCGGCACGCTCTACGACGAAGCAGCTGCTTGGTCGCATCGTGTCGAAAAGCTGGCAGCTTGACATTCAAGCTCCTGGGATGTCTTTCACCAGCTGACCGCTCTCACTACTGGTCGTTCCGATCCTCTCGGAGCCTGTCACGGAGAGTACAAGCGCCGGTTTTCGTTCGGATCTTCCTCAACCCCTGAACCCTCCAGGCCGGTGGCGCGTCCCTCAGGTATGAAGAGATCGCGTTTGATCGTCATCGCGGTGCTTGCGTCGTTGTTCGCCTGCGGCCAGTCTGGTACTGGTCCGGTATCCACTGTGGCCGAGGTCGAGACGATCGTGTTGCCGCGGGCCGATCAGCCCAAAGTGCATCGGCCCACCCTGGAGCGGCTCAAGCGAGAGGCGGCCTCGTCGGGCCGCCCCCTGGAGGAGGTCGTGAAGCGGTACGCGACCCGGGTGGCTGCTACCTCGTCGCCCAAGCCGACGGACTTCGAGGGTTACGACCCTGCGGTGACCGACCCGGACGTGGTGATCGACGGCATTCCCTACGCCGAGCTGGTCGACCTCGAGGCCATCGCCAAATCGGAGGGCATCTCCTACGAGGAGGCCATCGACCGCTTCGGCTCACAGTCGTCCAACAGCCGGGTGATCGACGAACTCAATGCGGAGTTCCCCGACGAGATCTCCGGCGTCAGATACGTCGACGACCAGCGGGGGCTGCGCGTCGGCTTCAAGGGTCTCATCCCGACTCGCGCGATTGAGCTGGCCAGGACCCTCCCCATGGAGGTCACCCTGATCGGAGGCAAGGGATTCTCGGCCGCGGAGCTCCAGCGGGCCCAGGACACGGTCGTCTCCTGGCTCCGATCCCGTCCTGAGGTAGCCACGATGATGGCGCACCCAGATGACGAGACCGGCCAAGTCAAGGTCACAGTTCAGCCGAAGGTGATGCCGGACGATGCGGAGGAGTTCAAGCGTGGGCTTCAGCTCCCGCAGCTGGACAATCCGCACATCACCGTCGAGGTCACGCTCTCCGCCGAATCGATCGCCGTTCGCCCGCAGTGAGGGCCACCGAAGCCCCTGGCGCGCACACGGCTGGGACCCGAACTCACCGACCCGGCAGACCTCGCCGCCCAGCGCGCCCGCCAGGTCGGCAACCACCCCGCTGGGCTGTAGGCGTAAGATCGGCATCTTCGTCCTAGCCGCCGCGACGCCGACTCGCGAGTACTGAGCGATCGGGAGAACCCTTCCGTCATACCACTTGTGATCGATGCGAGACCTGCACGCAGCCACTCCCCCGCCGGACAGGATGAGCTTGGCGCGTGATTGCCGCCCAGCGCCCGCGCCGCAGTTGTTGCAGGTAGCCGGGGAGTTCCGTCGCGATCTCGCGGCGGTCGGCCGCATCGAGTTGGGCGACCAGCCGGGCCGTGCCGTCGGCGTCGCACGCCTGGATCCGTCCGAGAACCTCCGCCCACGGGCTCACTGGTGCACCATCCTTGTGTCGGTAGTCGTGAGACTGCTGATGCACCCGAGGTGCCGCCGGGTCACCGCCCTGCTCGCTCGACCAGTTGAGGTCCAGCATGAGTTCCGCGGGATCCGGCGGT
>NZ_JABBWU010000040.1:0-35110 GCF_012999525.1 Microbispora sp. H10836 | reverse complement strand
CCGCCCGCAGACGATCCGGCCGAACCCCTGGCGCACACCGCCTTGGCCGCGTCATAGTCACACCAACCCACAACTCGCCGACCCCACACGATCAGCTGCGAGTTACACCACCCGGCGGGACATCACCACCTGATCCGCCCGCACCGGGTGGTACGGCTCCCGCCGTCGGCGACGCCGCCGAGTCGTCCATGAGACCGGGGCATGATCAGGCGACTGTCGGCGAACACCCGCACGGAGGCGCCGGCGAATCCACGGCGGCGGGACACGCGGCGATCGGGCATGGCGGGAAGCACGGACCCGCAGGTGGTGCGGAGGCGGCGATATCCCCGCACGAGATGATGGGCCACGGCGGGCACGCCGGCATGTCGATGGCGGCGATGGTGGCCGACATGCGCAACCGCTTCCTGGTCGCGCTGCTGTTCTCGATCCCGATCCTGATGTGGTCGCCGATCGGCACCGAGGTGCTCGGCCTGCACGTCCCGGTTCCGTTCGGGCTGCGGCAGGACGTGTGGGCCCTGCTGCTCAGCCTCCCTGTGATCTTCTACTCCTGCTGGATCTTCTTCGACGGGGCTCTGCGGGCCCTGCGTGCGCGCACGCTCGACATGATGGTGCTGGTCGCCGTCGCGGTGGGAGCCGGCTGGCTGTATTCGGTGGTCGTGACGCTGACCGGCGGCGGTGAGGTCTTCTACGAGGCGGCCACCGTGCTGGCGGCCTTCGTGCTGCTGGGGCACTGGTTCGAGATGCGGGCCCGGGGCGGGGCCAACGACGCGATCCGTACGCTGCTCGATCTGGCGCCCCCCAAGGCGTTGGTCGTGCGCGACGGCACGCAGGTCGAAGTACCCACGGCCGAGGTGGTCGCCGGTGACCTGCTGCTGGTCCGCCCTGGCGCCAAGATCGCGGTCGACGGAGTCGTGGAGGAGGGCGAGAGCGAGGTCGACGAGTCCATGGTGACCGGCGAGAGCCTGCCGGTGCACAAGGAAATGGGCTCGGACGTGGTCGGGGCGACGATCAACCGCAACGGCACCCTGCGGGTGCGGGCGACCAAGGTGGGCGCCGACACCGCCCTCGCGCAGATCGTGAAGCTCGTGCAGCAGGCGCAGAACTCCAAGGCGCCGGGCCAGCGGCTGGCCGACCGGGCCGCGTTCTGGCTGGTCCTCGTCGCGCTGATCGGCGGCGCGCTCACCTTCGCCGTATGGTTCCTGCTGGCCGGACGGCCGTTCGGAGTGGCGATCCTGTTCGCCATCACCGTCGTGGTCATCACCTGCCCGGACGCGCTCGGCCTCGCCACACCCACGGCGATCATGGTGGGTACGGGTCTCGGAGCGAAGCGCGGCGTGCTGTTCAAGAACGCGATAGCGCTGGAGACCTCCGCACGCGTCCAGGTCGTGGTGATGGACAAGACCGGCACCCTGACCAAGGGCGAGCCGGAGGTCACCGAAGTGATCACCGATGGCGTGCCGGAGGATGAGCTGCTGCGGTTGGTGGCCGCGGTGGAGCGGGAGTCCGAGCATCCCTTGGCCCAGGCCGTCGTCCGGTACGCCGACGAACGTGGTCTGGACTCCGTACGAGCTGAGCGGTTCGAAAACATTCCCGGCCACGGTGCCGTCGCCCAGGTGGCAGGACGCCGGGTGATGGTGGGCAACCGGAGACTGCTCGACCGTGAGGGCATCGCGCTGGGCGAACTGGGCACACGGCGCGACCAAGTGGCCTCAGGAGGCCGCACGGCCGTACTCGTGGCGATCGACGGCAGAGCGGCCGGAGTGATCGGGATCGCCGACGCGCCCCGGGAGACCTCGGCAGCGGCGGTGTCCGCGCTGCACGACCTCGGCGTCGAGGTGGTCATGCTCACCGGGGACAACGCCGCCACCGCCGAGCGGATCGCACGCGCTCTGGGCATCGACACCGTGATCGCCGAAGTGCTGCCCGGTGATAAGGCGGCAAAGATCGCCGAACTCCAGGCCGGCGGACGTACGGTGGCGATGGTCGGCGACGGCGTCAACGACGCCCCCGCACTCGCCCAGGCCGACCTCGGCATCGCGATCGGCGCGGGCACCGATGTGGCGATCGAGACCGCCGACCTCGTGCTGATGCGGTCCGATCCGCTGGACGTACCCACCGCCCTGCGTATCGGCCGGGGGACGGTGCGCAAGATGCGGCAGAACCTCGGCTGGGCGATCGGCTACAACACCTTGGCCCTGCCCATCGCCGCGGGAGTGTTCGAACCCGCCCTCGGCCTGGTGCTGCGCCCCGAGATCGCCGCGCTGTCGATGTCGGGCTCCAGCTTCATCGTGGCCATGAACGCCCTCGCGCTCAAGGGACTCAGGCTGCCCGCCGCACAAGGCCAAGTCCACTGAGGGAGTCGGTGAATACCCACATTGAGAACTTCCTTACCGGGTGTCCCACATGAGCCTGGCACAGAGGGATTCCGCCGGGCTGCTGCCGGCGCTCGTGTCCACCGCCCTGACCGGCCTTCGGTTCAGAACCGTCAGCACGGCATCTGTAGGCCGACATCGAAGACACGGACGCCACCATCAAGGGTGAGCAGGGACAGAGCAACCGGATTCGCTCAACAGGGCAGGGGCAGCATCATAACGGCCAGGGTTGCCAGGGTGGCCGGGACGCCGAGGGCTGCGACGATGGCCAACCAGGACAGCGGCTTCGCATGCGGCACCCGTGGGAGTGCCGAAGGGTTGCTCAGCCGGGCGATTCTCAGCTTCGCGATCTGGGCTGTTGCAGGGTTGACCGCGAGCGCCCCCGCCGAGCAGGACGTGATCGCCATCTTCTGAAGTGCACCGATGAGTGGCGCTCTGCCATGACGTCGCGCGGCATGGTCGTCGGCGGCCAACTCCAGCAGACCAGGCAACGTCGTATGCGCGAGACGCAGCGTCCCGAGCCAGGGAATGGCGGAGCTCAACGCGTCGGCCAGCACCAGAATCAGATGGTGCCGTTGACGTAGGTGGGCGCGCTCGTGAGCCAGCACCGCCTCCACCTCGGCCGGCTCCAGTCGCTCAAGTGCGCCGGTAGTCACGACGATGGGCCGTTCTCGCGCCGGCAGGCAGTAGATCAACGGCATCGGGTGGTCAAGCACGCGGACATCCGGTTTCGTGACCAGATCGCGCGCGACCATATCGAGCATCTCCCGGTGCTCGCGCCGCCCTCGAACCGTACGGGCGATTCTGGGGACGGCCAGCCGGAGAGCCATTGCTCCCGCCGCCAGGACCAGAGCTGTTGCGAGCACCGCCAGCGGTGAGATGCCATGCCCATCCTTGGGCAAGCAGTCCGCGATCCAGTCGATGAGGCGATGGCCGGGCGTGGAAGGCAACACCAGTCCCAGACCGGCAAGCCCTGCCAGAGCCAGCACGGCGCCGGCAACCGCGGCGGCCCACAGCGCTACGGTGGTTCCGGGCAGACCTGCGGACCAGCTTGTGCGCAGAAGCAGGGGGCCGGCGAGATGTCCGAGCAGGAACACGCATCCGGCCAGGGCGATAAGTGAGGCGATCATTCCCTGTCCTCCACCTTCCTCACGCCGGGGCGAATGTTCCCGGGAACGGGTGGGCGGCGGGATTTCACCGCCCACCCGACTGAGTCTTACTGCAGGAGCTGCTTCATCCTGCTGATCTCTGCGGACTGGCTGGAGATGACGGATTCGGCCATCTGCTTCGCCGGCTCGTAAGCGCCGCCCGCCACCTCCTCCTTGGCCATGGCGACGGCGCCCTCGTGATGCTGGATCATCATCTGCAGGAACGCCCTGTCGAAGGCGGCACCCTTGAGGCCTTCGAGCTTCTTCATGTCCTCTTCGGACATCATGCCCGGCATTCCATGGTCCATCGGCATGGCGTTCTCACTGGGCGCCTGCACGCCCCAGCTCTCGAGCCAGCCGGTCATCGTCTGGATCTCTGGATCCTGCGCGGCCTCGATCTGCTTGGCCAGCTCCTTGACCTGACTGCTGGCTGCGCGCTCCTCGGCCAGCTTCGCCATCTCCAGCGCCTGGCGGTGGTGCGGAATCATCATCTGCGCGAACATGACATCGGCGTCGTTGTGGTCGGCCGCGGCGTTTGTGGCAGGAGCCTGTGATTCGGTAGGCATCGGGGACATCGATGACATGGAGGACATGTCATGGGTAGCGCTGTCGGTGGAGCCGCAGGCGGTGAGCAGGAGGCCGGCCCCGAGCAGGGCCACAGGAATGGCAAGACGCTTCATGATCGATACTCTCCGTGTTCGAGTTGATACAGGCAGCTCTGGCTCGACGATGGACGTACCGTCGAGTGCGCCTTCTACACCCGGATCACGCAGAGTTGGGCGAGGGTCGGCCCTCGGGGGCGGATCGCTGGCCCACGGGGAAGTAGCCGTTGCAGAAGCAGGCGGGTCGGCAACGCGACGAAGTGGCTCATGGCCACGGCGACGAAGAGAAGTAGTAGAACCGACCCGGCCAGAAGGAAGGCGAGACAGACCTGGCTACCGCCATGCCCGTCATGGGGCGAGCTCTGCCCGCCGTCAGGGCCTGTGTCCGTTGCCGCCATCGGCATGCCGGAGTCGCCCATATGAGGGGAATGGAGCGTCAGGACGCTCGGAGCAGGCAGAGGGCCAGGTGAGGGCTGCAGGCCATGCATGGCGAACAGCCCGCACAAGACCGCGGCAAGCAGAAGCAGTCCGCTCCAAGGAGCCAGCCTACGCGCCGCGTTGCCCGTAGTCACAGTGGACACCCTACCGATCGGGACGTGTGCTTCCCGCATCACGGACAGAGCGCCGCACAATGCGGCTACTAGCTCCGGCAGTGAACTGGATGAGTGGCTGCCGCATCCGCGGCCATGGGTAGTGCGGCTTGTTCAGAGCAGCGGGCGATCGGCAGAACTCCGGATCAAGGAGACGTCGTTGGTGATTTCAGCGTCGGCGGTGGACGGCAGTACGCGATTTGGCGCCTCAAACTGTGTTGCACATGGCCCTAATGCCAGCTTTGTGGTGCTGGAACTGATCTACTATCGTACTTAGGAAAGGAAGATCGAGGGCGGAGGGGACGTGCGGGAGTTCGGCAAGCTCGAAGCGGTCGTCATGGACTGCGTCTGGGCTCTTGGCCGGCCTGTGTCCGTGCGCGAGGTGCTGACCGAGCTCCAGAAGAGCCGCGAGATCGCCTACACGACTGTGATGACGGTGATGGACACCCTGCACACCAAGGGCTGGCTGCGTCGTCGGAAGCAAGGGCGTGCCTACAGTTACGAGGCCGTGGCCTCCCGCGAGGCGTACACGGCCCGTCTGATGCGGGACGCGCTCGCCACGAGCAACAACCAGGCCGCCGCCTTCGTGCACTTTCTCTCCGGGTTGACTCCGGCGGAGGCGGACGCGCTCCGCCAGGCTTTGAAGATCGTGCCGCCGGCCTGAACATTGCCCGGCTGGGTCCGAAATCCAGGTGCTGCGGCTGCACGCTCACGGCAGCGGATATGGCATCACACCGGCACGTGCGGCCGTGCTTCGATGCCGATCCTGTCGGTGACCATGGCTTGGAAGTGCGCGCACGAGGTGAAGTCCTCATGGTCGCAGTCCAGTGCACATCGGATGAGCTCCAGCGAGGCTTCCGCCTGTGCGATGCGCCGCCTCAAATCGTTCTCGAGGCGCCGCAGAATGACGCGCCGTTCCGCCGGCTCCCTGGCTGCGATCATCTCCCGGATGTCGTCGAGCCCGAACCCTGCCTCCTTCGCCCGCAGGATGACCGCGGTTCTGTAGAGGTCGTCGCGACCGTACCGGCGGCGATCGCCTCCGATTCGCACCGGCTCCAGCAGGCCGACGGACTCCCAGTGCCGCAGGACGTGCGTGGCCAGGCTGAAGTGTTCCGCCACCTGTCCGATGCTCATCGCCGGACGGTTCGAGCTTGACTTCATGTCGACATTAAGTCGCATGGTGGGACACATGTCCAACGACGAGACGAACCGTGTCCTCACCGAAGATCTCAACCCGCCTCCGGTGTCAGCAGGTCGCCAACGCGCTCGGCGGCGCCGCGGGCGATTGCCTGGGCGATGGCCGCCACAGAGCCGTCCGGCAGGGACAGCTCGTAGGCGTCGCCCGCCCGCCCGCAGGTCCAGACCCGGCCGGCGTCGACGGCCCTCGTCGATCATCTGCGGGCTGGCGTCGATGCTGATGACGTGGGCGACTTCGCCAACGTCGAGGGCCTCGGCGGGCAGGGCATCGTGGACGGCCACGCCGTCCTGGTCGGCCGGCCCCGTCTGCTGGAGGAATGGTCCCAGCACCTTCCCGTGGAGCTGGAACGCAGACTGCAGGAAGAACAGGTCGCGGGCCGCACGGCGGTGGCGGTCGGCTGGGACGGCCAGGCCCATGCAGTGCTGGTGGTGGCCGACGCCGTCAAGGCCACCAGCGCCGAGGCGATCCGCGACCTGCGCGCGCTCGGGCTGACCCCGGTGCTGCTGACCGGCGACAACGAGGCGGTCGCGCGTACGGTCGCCGGCCAGGTGGGCATTGACGAGGTGATCGCCGAGGTGCTGCCCGCCGACAAGGTCGACGTGGTGAAGCGGCTGCAGGCCGAGGGCAGGACCGTCGCCATGGTCGGCGACGGGGTCAACGACGCCGCCGCGCTCGCCCAGGCCGACCTCGGTCTGGCCATGGGCACGGGCACCGACGTGGCCATCGAGGCCGCCGACCTGACCCTGGTCAGGGGCGACCTGCGGGTGGCGGCCGACGCGATCCGGCTGTCGCGGCGCACGCTGCGCACGATCAAGGGCAACCTGTTCTGGGCCTTCGCCTACAACGTCGCGGCCCTGCCGCTGGCCGCCGCCGGGCTGCTCAATCCCGTGATCGCCGGAGCGGCGATGGCCTTCTCCAGCGTCTTCATCGTCAGCAACAGCCTCAGGCTCCGCCGCTTCCGTTTAGACCTGCGGTAAGAAGGGCCTCCGGCAGTTCTGCCGGAGGCCCTCGGGTATCCAGGGTGTGATGCCGGGCGAGGGCGCTCGGTGTGTCCGGGGTTTCCAATACAGCCAAGTCAGTCGCGGTTCGGGCAGCCACCTGTATGCGGTACGAGTGAGCGGCGGGCACAGGACGACGGCCAGCGCGAAGCCGGCACTGGCGATCGCCGCCAGGCCTAGGCGGCGGCCTGGCCGATGACGTATGGATCGAGCGTCCACAACGACCGGGAACTCCGGCCTACTACGACCTACCGTAGTTCTGTCTCCCCAAGGTACGCCCGACAGGGTCGCGCGACGGTCCGCCGGACCGCGCCTATCAACCCGTGTGAGCAGGCATTTTGTCGTCAGCCCTGAATCTGTCGATCACTCGTGCGTGTGACGTCGGCGCGGTGCGATCCCTCCGCAAGGGTGCTAATACGGATCAAATGCGAACTAGTCAGCCGTCCCTTCTGTAACATTTCGCCCAATAGCCAGACAAGGGAAGGCGTCAGCGTGACCGTGGCGGGCGTGCCAGTGAGGTTTGGGCGGGTGGTCGCGGCGGCAGGCCTGGCCGTCATCGTGCTGCTACCGCTCAACGGGGCGGCTGCCGAACCGCAACCCACCATCGCCCAGGCGAGGGCGAGACTTGAGAAGCTCAACGACCTGGCGGGGAAGATCGTCGACCGCTACAACCTGGCCAACGAGCGGTGGAAGAAGATCAAGAAAGACTACGACCGTCTGAACAAGGACTACAAGCAGCAGCAGAAGACCGTTGATCTGCTACGGGGCGATCTCGTCCGGCTTGCGATCAACACGTACCAGTACGGCGGCATGAGCAGCGGAAGAATCGTCACCAGCGACGACCCGCGGTCAGTGCTGAGCGGCATGGCCTTGTTCGACCACATGGCGGCCGACCGCGCCGAATCCCTACGGACCTTCGAAACCGCCAACCAGGCGCTCAAGGACAAGTACGGCAAGGCGAAAGAGACATTGGCCGAGGCCGGCAAGGCACGGGACGCACTGGCGGAGGAGAAGGCCAAGGCAGAGCGCATGGTCGCTCAGCAGACGAAGTTACTGCGCAGGTTAGGCCAGTTCCGGGCAGGGGACCCGAACAGCCCCGGGATTGCCTATACCGGCCCCGCCTCGGGAAACGCGCGCCTCGTGCTGCAGTTCGCGTACAAGCAGATCGGGAAGCCCTATCGGTGGGGTGCCACCGGACCAAGCTCGTATGACTGCTCTGGGTTCTCCCAGGCCGCCTGGCGTCAAGCGGGGGTCGAACTGCCCCGCACGACGTACGAGCAGTGGAGCTGGGGTGCTGACAGGCGCGTTCCGCTGGACTTGAGTCAGCTACAGCCGGGTGATCTGCTGTTCAGCAAGGGGCTGGGGCACATGGGCATCTACGCCGGTGACGGCAAGATGGTGCACGCTCCGCAGACGGGTGACGTCGTCAAGGTCGTCGAGCTCGATGGCTACTGGTGGGGACGGCTTCAGGGTGCCATCCGTCCTTGACGGTGACTCCTACTTCACTACATTCAGCCCGTTGACCACCGGGAAGGCAGCACATCGAGCGGCGCGTCGTGCGGGCCGGTGCTTGTGCTCGGTCGCGGGAAAGCGACCGACCCCGGCCTGGGATAGGAGGCTTCGCGCCGGAAGGCAGGATCACAGGCCGGACCTCCGAGGCCGACGACATGGCGATCAGCGAGTATCTGCTCGATCGCTACCGCATCTTCACCGTACGCCGAGGCGGACCCGCCGGGGCGACTGCGCACGAATGGCCCCTGCGCTGTTCACCTCGCGCGATGATGTGGACCTCCTCGCGACAGTCATACGAGACGCCGCCCCGCGCTTCTCCAAATGACAGATTCGCCTGGCGTATCCAGCGCCGGTGTACATGCCAACCCCGGGCCCGACCATATGTGGCTATCGCCTCTCATTGTTTGTCATATGGGAGTTTTTGGGCATCGACCATGATCGGGTAAATTATCGGGCTGCAATATCCTGTGCCCGCGTGGCTACCAGGTGCTGCCGGGCACAACACCGGTGATGTGTAACGGGGGTTTCTCGGGTACGACGGCGAAGCAGCCGAGTGACTTGAGGCGAGTGCAGAAGAGCCGGGTGCCGATCGCGATCGCGGCGGTGCTCGGGCTCTTCTTCCTTCACGTGATTACCTGCTGCACGATCGATCGGGCCCAGCCGGACCACCACCCTGTCGTCGGCATCGGCGCGGCCTCCACGGACCCCGATGGATGCGATCACTCCGCACCACATCCGGAATGCCATGAGGAGTCCGACGGTCTCTGGGTCCGGGCCCTCGACGGCGACGACCCCCTTCGCCTTGAGGCGATCGTCGGAGCGTTCTCAGTAGAAGAGCCGCGTGCTTTCGGCCCGCCCGCCCGGCGCGCCCCCTCCCGTATCCCGCAGGGAGTAGAACCGTACGCTTTGTGTGTGTTGCGCATATAAACCCACCACCTGCTCGCCGTCAGTGAGCAAAAGGCAAGACAGGAAACCGTCCGGCGCCTTCATTTCCGACGCTGGCGCCATTGACCTTGGTGGGTTGACAACAGTGAAAACAACGATGCATTCCATGCTGCCTTCATTCATGGGCACTCATGCTTCGATTCAGGCGGCACCCCGTGTCGGGAGCACACCCGTCATGTGGATTCCCGTGCAATCCCAGGAGAGCGGGTTCTGGGCGAAACTCGAAGGGTTCAATCCTGGGGGTATCAAGGACCGGCCGGCTCTTCACATGGTGCGCAGCGCCCGCCGCCGCGGACAGCTCAGGCCGGGAGGCGTGATCGTCGAGTCCACCAGCGGCACGCTCGGGCTCGGCCTCGCGCTGGCCGGGATCGTCCACGGGCACCCGGTCACACTGGTCGCCGATCCGGGCCTGGAACCGCTGATGGCGCGACTGCTGCGCGCCTACGGCGCGCGCCTGGAGATCGTGACAGCGCCCCATCCGGTCGGCGGCTGGCAGGAAGCGCGCAGGGAACGGGTCCGGCAGCTGACGGACGAACTCCCCGACGCCTACTGCCCGGACCAGTACAACAACCCCGACAACGTCGCGGCGTACACGACACTGGCCGCCGAACTCGTGACGCAGTTGCCCTGGATCGACGTCCTGGTCTGCGCGGTGGGCACCGGTGGCCACAGCGCGGGAATCTCCCGGGCTCTGCGGCAGACCTTTCCTGACCTGACACTGATCGGCGTCGACACGATCGGTTCCACCATCTTTGGACAGCCGGCCCGGCCACGGCTCATGCGCGGACTGGGCAGCAGCATCCACCCTCGCAACGTGGACTACCCTGCGTTCTCCGAAGTCCACTGGGTCAACCCCGCCGAAGCGGTGCACACCTGCCGAACTCTGGCAGCCCGGCACTACGTCTCCGGCGGCTGGAGCACCGGAGCGGTCGCACTGGTCGCCGACTGGGTCGCCAGAACAAGCCCTCCGGGGACGGCCATCGTGGCGATCTTTCCCGACGGACCATGGCGCTACTGGAACACCGTCTTCGACGACGAGTACTGCACAGCCAACCACCTGCTGGACGCCGCCCCGGCGGAACATCCCGACCGAATCTCTCACCCCTCGGAACGGGAAGTCACCCGCTGGACACGCTGCACCACCGTGATCGACCCGATCGAGGTCCGAGCATGATCGCCGCCTTCGGCTCGTTCAGCCCGGCCGTCCGCCTCCTGCTGATCAACCAGTTCGGCATCAACGTCGGCTTCTACATGCTCGTGCCCTACCTCGCCGACCACCTGTCCGGTCAACTGGGCCTGGCGGTGTGGCTGACCGGGCTGCTGCTCGGCCTGCGCAATCTCAGCCAGCAGGGCATGTTCCTGCTCGGCGGCACCTTGTGCGACCGGTACGGCTACAAGCGCCTGATCATGGCGGGATGCGGCCTGCGCACCATCGGGTTCGCCCTGTTCGCCGTCTCGACCTCCGTTCCCGCCCTCATCGTCGCCTCAGTGCTGACCGGGCTCGCCGGAGCCTTGTTCAACCCGGCGGTACGGGCCTACATCTCCGTCGAGGCCACAGAGCGGAAGGTCGAGGCCTTCGCCTTGTTCAACGTCTTCTACCAGGCGGGGATCCTCACCGGACCACTGGCCGGCGTCCTGCTGATCTCGGTCGACTTCCGGCTCACCTGCCTTGCGGCCGCCGCGGTCTTCGCCGCGCTCACGGCACTGCAGGCATGCTGGCTACCCGAACGCCATGGAACGACCGCGAGCTCGACGCGACCCGTGCTCGCCGACTGGCAGGAGGTCGCCACCAACCGACCCTTCGTGACCTTCTCGGCCGCGATGTTCGCCTCGTACGCCCTGTCCTACCAGATCTACCTGGCGCTCCCGCTGGAGTTGCACCGGCTCGGGCACGGCCAGGCATCGATCGCGGTGATGTACACCCTCACCGCGCTACTGGCAGTGGCCGGCCAGGTCCGCCTCACCTCCTTCGCCAAGGCCAGGTGGCAGCCGGAACAGGCCATCACGCGTGGCCTGGCCGTCATGGGCATCGCTTTCCTGCCCGCACTGCTCGCCGCGCAGTTCCCGCATATGCCCTGCCGTACGGCGGTGATGACCACGGCCGTGCTCGTGTCCGCCATGGTCCTCACAGCCGGGGGCATGCTGGTCTTCCCGTTCGAGATGGCCATGATCGCAACGCTGGGGCGGCAAGAACTGACCGGCACCTACTACGGGCTCTACAACGCCTTCTCCGGGCTCGGCATTCTCCTGGGCAACCTGGCCAGCGGCTGGGCGATGGACCACGTACGCGGCGCACCGGCACTGCCCTGGCTCCTACTCGTGGCCACTGGGTTCGCCTCAGCGGTGACCATACGGAGACTGGACCGGACAGGACGGCTCCGAACCAGACCGGCCCCGGCCTGACTTCCACCGGCCGACCCGAAGGCCCGGCGTCGAAAGCCGCCGGGCCAGTAGCCCACATAAGCCTGGACAACGAATCCACCGGCCAGGCTGTCCACCGCGAACAAGGCCGCCAGGCGCGTGACCACCCCGCGCGATCCGGCCAAGGTCCGCACCCGGGTCGGGCGCGGCGGCGGTGCGGGGACTTCGACGGTGGCGGGCAACTGCGCGGCCAGCAGCACGCCGACGGCTCCGGTGGCGGCCAGGACGCCGCCGAGTAGCCACCGATCGGGAGGGAGCGTGCCGAGCAAGGCCCCAGTAGTTCCGGCCAGGGCCGCGATCGCGTTGTAGAGGCCGAACCGGCGCACGATCCCGGGGTGCTGCGCGCCTGTGCCGGCGAGCATGACCTGTTCCAGGGTGGTGAACGGCCCGGACTCGATCACGTCGGTGGACAGCGCGCCGGTCATCGCCACCAGGGCGAGCAGCCACAGCGGCGCGCCGGAGGCGATGACCGCGCCGCAGCAGGCCAGCGCGGCATACAGTGCGGCGTAGGCGCGGCGGCGGCCGATGCGGTCGCCGCATCGGGCCAGGGTGAGGCTGGTGGTGGCGCTGCCGGCCACGATGGTCGCCAGCATGAGTCCCACGTGCGCCGGGGCCAGGCCGCCGTTGCGCAGGATCGCGCCCAGTTGTACGGCGGTCACCCCGTACCCCATTGCGCGCAGCGCCTGCGGGGCCAAGACGATGCGCACGGCCCTGGTCATGCCGGTTCCCGCCCCAGCAGCAGCTCGCGCCGGTAGAACTCATACAGCCCGTCGAAGACAGGCGCGGTGATCTGGAGGGTCCGGTGGTCGTCGCAGATCATCGACAGACCGCGCAGGATCACGTCCAGGCCGGGTGCTTCGGGTGCCTCGTAGCGTTCGTCGTCCAGGTCGGCCTCGTGCACGATCTGCGCGATGCGGTGCAACACGGGGTCGGTCAGCTCGTAGACGGCCAGGATGGTCTCGAAGCTGCAATCGCCGCCGTGATGGGACAGCGCGACGCCGCGCATGTCGAAGCCGGTGGCGTCGGCCGGCAGTTCGGCCGGGTCGCCGACGAACACGAACGTCGCGTCGGGGTCGATGTGGCGGCGGATCAGCCACGCGCATGCAGCCCGATCGATGTGAACCCCGGCGCGGGTGGCCCATTTCATCTACGCTGCTCCTTCCTCTCCTCTCCCGTTGCTTCCTGGCCGATAAGGGCGTCGACCGCAGCGTGGGCGGCCTGGCGCTGCGGCGGAGGAAAGTAGTCGCGGCGGCCGATTCGGCGCAGCTCGGCCCGCAGCCGCCGTGCGGTCGATCGCCGGACGGTCTCCTCCTGACCGGATGCGCGAGTGGCCTGCTCGATCACCTGGATGTACTCGGATGCGCGCGCTGAGGTCATCGACGCCGCGAGCTGCCGCTCCTGGGCCGTGGTGGCGGGGTGGGCCAGCCAGACGCCCGCTATGCCGCCGAGTTCGGTCACCTCGTCGGCGATCCACTCCAGATGCTCGCGGGTGCGCGCGTCGGCCGGCAGCGCGACCAGCCCATCGGCCAGGTACGCCACCCCGAGACGTTTGAGCTTGCGCCAGACGCCGATACGGGGCGTGGACGGCTCGCGGGGCAGCCGGTAGGACAGCAGCACCCACTCACCCGTCCCGGCTTCCCGCGCGATCACCTCGCCCGTCCTGTCGGCGGCGTCCACTCGTTTGCCGTGCGCGTTTCGCCCGGCGTTTCAGTGGGCGGGTTTGACGTTGCTGGCCGCAACCCCCTCATGCAGCGTGCGGGCGAGCTCGACCGCGTCGCCGACCGCCCAAAAGTGCATGTAGAACATGCGCGGCTGGTCGTCGAGGGTGTGGTTGTGCAGTTCGACGATGTCGACGCCGCCCCGGCGCAGCGCGCGGATGACGCTTTGGACCTCCGGGGCGGTCATGACGAAGTCGCCGTTGATGGCGGCCTTGCCGCCGCCCGTCGGCTGGAAGTTCAGCCCGGTGGACACGCCCATCCCCGCCGGGGCGATCCGGTTGCCGGAGGAGACATGCTCGCACCGGGCGAAGGTGAACTTGTAGACGCCGCCGTCGTTGGTGCCCTTGGTCCCCAGCGCCGCGTCGACCGCGGCGGTCTCCAGCTCGATCGCAAGTGGTGAGGACGGCGGGGATGCGGGAGGGGTGGCTGTCTGGTCCAGAGCGGCCCGGATCCCGCGGGCGATCCCGACCGGGTCTCCCATGGCGTGGATGTGCGTCCACCAGACCGGCGGTTCGTGGGCCAGGAGATGTTTGTGCAGCGCGGTCTGGGAGATCCCTGCGGCCTGCAGCGCGTCGGTCACCTTGCCGACCTCGTCTTCGGTGACCACCAGATCGCCCATCATTATCGCCTTACCGTCCCCGTAGCGGGCGAACGCCGCATACGAGCCGAGGGCGAACCCGGGTTTGATCGCGACTCCTTTGGATGTGACCTGCAGGTCGGAGCGGGGGAACCCCACCCGGTACACGGTGTGGTCGGCCGACAGCTTGCCCGATCTACCCAGCGCCTGAGCGGTGGCCTTCCAGTCGTTGTCGCGGGTGGGCGCCGGCTGCAGGAGACGGCCGTGGAGAACGCTGTGCGAGGAGGTGCCTCCGCCTGCCGCGATGACGCCGGCGGACGCTACCGCGGTGACGTTCGAGGCTGTGATCAGCGCGGCCGCAGCCACGAGCGCTGCCGCCCGGATGCGGCCGAGGCGGAAGATCGAAGCAGTGCCCATACCCGCCCCCTAATCAGACAAAGCGGGATATGTAACCATGGTTGCACCGGCCCCCGGCGCGATGGAACACAGCCTGTGCGGCCCTTACCTGCCCGTGGGCGGCTTCGTGCCTTGCCCTGGCACCTGGACTGTGGCCTCGTGGCTGCTATCGCAGATGGTGAGTGATTATCTGCGGTAGCGTCGGCGCCGTCCTGGGAACGCCACGGCGGGGGCGACTCCCCCTGCTTATCTGCGATAGACCCGGGAGGGCGCTCGTGGGGTCGGACCACCGCCTGTAATCGCCGTCGGCCGTGCCGGCGCTGGGCGCGGCGGCCGGCGCGTTCCTCGCCCAGGTCGCCAACTCCAACACACCCCGACGGGCGCGGTCAGCGTCAAGCCGTATTACACCGTGGCCTCTGTCACCCGCTACGACATCGACCACATCCGTCGGCAATGGGAACACCTGTTCACCGAACTACACAGGACAAACGATGCGGCTTCGGTGCCTTCCGGCTCGCAGCCCCGATCGCGTGGACGGCCTCCGCCGCGCGGTGGTGAGAATCGCACGTCCGATTTGGGACGGCGGCCCGGGGAGACGGACCGGCGGCAGGACCGACACCGCACCTCGGGCCGACCGCACAACGCCGCAATCCGGATCCCCGGCACCGAGCGCACAGCACGAGATCGGCGCCGGGGAGGGATGTACCGCGGATCCGCGGTTACGTCGAGACGACCGTTAGACGGCCGTGCGCGACCACTGCTGGTTGGCGCCGGTGTTGCACGGATACTGCTTGATGATCACGCCATCCGCGGTCGATGCGGACGGTACGTCCACGCATTTGCCGCTGTGTCGTGCCCGGAGCTGAAAGTAGCTACCGTTGGTGACCATCTGGAACTGCTGATTGGTGCCGGTGCCACAGGTGTACTGGATGAGCTCGGCACCGTCGGCGGTTGAGGCGCTCGTCACGTCGAGGCACTTTCCGCTGTGGCGGCTGATGATGCGCCAGTAGCCGCTGCCGGCGTCCTGGAAGCGCCACTGTTGCCACGCGTTGCCGCCGTAGGTGTACTGGTCGATGCGCGCGCTGTTGTTGGTGCTCGCTTGTTGGACGTCCATGGCCTTGCCGCTGTGGCGCGCGTTGATCCGGTAGAACGTTTCCGGCTCTGGCGTGGGGGTGGGCGTGGCGGTGGGGGTGGAGTCGCGGACGGTGTCGCCCCAGCCGTAGCGGACCCGGTCGGCGCCGGATTGGTTGCGGACGGCCAAGGTGAGGTTGGTGCCGCTGCCGCCGAGGGCCCACATCGAGTAGTGGTCGTAGCCGAGGCCTGCGGTTATCTTGCCGCCGAGGGCCGGCCAGTAGGTGCCGCCCATCTGGTTGTCACGCATCACCTGGGCCATGGCGCGGAGGTAGCGCACGAAGTTGTCGGTGCTGTTCGGGTCGGCGTAGTTGAGGCCGGTGGACATCGGCGCGCCGAATTCCGTCGCGATCGCGCGGGAGGCGCAGTTGCCCAGAAGCGTCTGGATGTGGCTTCGGAAGGCGTCGTAGGTCATCGCGCTGTAGAAGAAGGCGTAATAGTGGAAGGACAACAGCGTCGAGTTGAAACGGCTGTCGTTGCAGATGTCCCGGAGGTCCTGGCTGAAGCCGGTGCCGCCGATGAGTACCCGGCCGGGTGCCGCCGAGGTGTGAGTGCTGAGCCAGTTCGCTGCCACATTGCGCCACTCCGCCGACGAGTAGCCGTGCGGCTCGTTCATCGGCTCGAAGTAGACGTTGCCGTTCGAGCCGTACGTGCTGATCACACTGGACCACATCGCGTTCCACGCGGCGAGGTTCGTGATCCTGCCGCCGGAGGCGGCACCGTCCTCCCAATAGGCCAGGATGACCTTGAATCCACGGTCGGTGGCGGCGTCGATGGCGCCGCGGTAGGAGTTCCACCAGGTCGTGTTGGCCACAGTGTGGGTGTTGATAGGCAACCGGACCGTGTTGACCCCCATGATGTATTCCATATGGTCGTAGAGCGAGTTGGCCTTGGCCCGTACTGTCGCGTTGCTGTCGGACTGGCTCAGGCCCTGCACGACGAGCGTGCCGGTGCTGAAGTTGTCACCCAGCACGGCCCAGTTCATGCCTCGGAATTGGCTGGTGGCGGCATTGGCCGACGGCGCGGGTACGAGGGCTGCCACCGCGGTGAGCGCGGTCAGCACAAGGGCGATCAGTAACTGGCGCAACGACCGGATGCTCCGCGATGGTCCTGATGAGTAATCGCCAGACGCCATGCTCAGTGCCATGAAATGTCCCATCACTAGATGTAAATTGCTGGGTCAAACTTGCACTTGTGCATATTGTTAGCGGTAACAAATAAATGCCGATCACCCACGGAGGCCTCACGCTAGAGAGGAGGCGGGATTGCGTCAACAGAAAGGGGGACGGCTTGCTCGAACCGCTGGTCCGGGACGGACAGCGCTGTAAATTTCAGGCAGACTTCCTGGTCGCGCCAACGCCCCAATGGTGCCGATTGCAACTCCACCGCGCCTCGGCCACGCGTTCCGCTCTCCGATCGCGGCCCGGTCGGTGCAGGGTACGAACAGGATCGCCTGCCGCCCGGGGGCGCTGTGGCCTACCAGGCCGACGGCGCGTTCAGCCGCGTCGCCACCGCCACACCGTTCGAGGCTCCCGATTTCGAACCGTGACCCGAGGGGCATGGCCACGGCGGGCCAGTGACGATGGCTCTGTTGCAACCGACAGCGAGGACGCCCAGCTGTTCCGTCCCGGCGCGGCTCCGCCGCTGCGCGGCATGCTGCTTACTCTCGGTCCAGCCGAAAACACGCTCTACACCCGCGGCAGCATCCAGTTCTACGCTCGCTGCTTCCCGCATGCGTACTGGCCGGTGCCGCGTCATCCGGTGTCGACGAGCCCGTTCTCCCATGCCCAGGTGACGATTCCGACCCGGTTGCGGGCTCCGAGTTTGGTCTGGATGGCCGACAGGTGGCTCTTGACGGTGCTCAGCGAGATGAGCAGCTCTGCGGCGATCTCCTGGTTGGTCCGGCCGCGCGCGAGGGCCCGGACGACCTGGAGTTCGCGGTCCGACAGCGGCGGGGTCTGCGCGGCGCGCGACGGTGACGAGGCGGCCGTCAGGTGCCGCAGCAGCCGGACGGTGACCGACGGCGAGACCAGTGCTTCGCCGTTGTGGGCGGCGCGGACCGCCTCGACGAGCAGGGCCGGCCCGGCGTCTTTGAGGACGAACCCCGCCGCACCGCTTCGCAGGGCCCCGTACACGTACTCGTCGAGGTCGAAGGTGGTGACCACGACGACCCGCATCGGGTCGGGCACCTGCGGGCCGGCCAGCGCGCGGGTCACCTCGATGCCGTCGAGCAGAGGCATCCTGATGTCCACCAGGCACACGTCGGGGCGCAGCCGCCGGGCCATGGCGACCGCCTCGGCCCCATCGGGCGCCTCCCCGACGACCGTGATGTCGGGCTGGTCCTCCAGAATCAGCCGCAGCCCTCGGCGGATCATCGACTGGTCGTCGGCGAGCAGGACTGAGATCGTCATCGTGGCTTCCTGGTGGGGGCGGGCAGGGTCGCCCGCACCGACCAGCCGGCACCGGGCCGTGGTCCGGCGCGCAGCGAGCCGCCGAGCGTCTCGACGCGTTCGCGCATGCCGATCAGACCGTAGCCGCCGCGATGACCGGGCCGGGCCGGGGCCGCCGGGGCGTCGTCGGTGACCTCGACGGTGACGTCCTGCGGGTTCTGCTCGACGGTGACCGTGACGGAGCGGGCCCTGGGCGCGTGCCGCAGCACGTTGGTCAGCGCCTCCTGGACGATGCGGTAGACGGTGCTGGTCACCTCCGGCGGCCACGTGGCATCCCCGTCCGGCAGGCTCAGCCGCACCACCGGGCCCTTCCTGCCGAAACGCTCGATCAGCGCGCCGAGCCGCTCCGGCCCGGGGGACGCCGGTGCGGCGTCGTCGGCGTCGCGCAGCAGCCCGACGACGCGGCGCATCGCGGCCAGGGCCTCGATGCCGGCGGTCTCCATCTCGCTGAGGTAGTCGGTCACCTGCTCGGGGTTCCGTCGCGCGACCACCTGGACGCCCTGCGCCTGGACGACCATGCCGGTGATGTGGTGGGCCACGACGTCGTGCAGTTCCCGGGCCAGCTCCAGCCGTTCGGCCCGGCGCACCCGCTCGGCGGCGGCCGACGCTCGCGCGTCCAACGTCCGAAGCGTCAGCCCGGCCCCGGCGCCGGCCAGCCAGACCAAGCCGTCCAGTGCCGTCACCGCCGGGAGACCGGCGGACGGCGGCCCGGCGGCGAGCTGACCGGCGATGATCACGACAGGCCCGGCGGCCGCGATGGCACCGGCCGGTACCGGCGCAAGGGCCCGGAGCGCGGAGCCGGTCAGCACCGCCAACCCCAGGGTCATGGCCGGGCTGGGTTCGGCGGGAAGGTCAGGGCCGGCCACGCGGGTGGCCACGATGGCCGCCACCGCGGCGCCGAGCCCCGCGACCGTCGGCCAGAGCGGCCGGCGCAGCCCCAGCAACGCCGGCACGCACACCACCGCCGCGCAGACGCTGCCCGGCATCCAGTACCAGGAGCCCCAGCTCTGTGCGATGGCGGCGGCCTGCACCGCGATCGCCGCCAGCAGAACGGCGCCGAGCCCGGCCACGGAGGCTACCCGGCCCCATCCCTCGGCAACGGTCACGCCGGTCAGCCTATCGACGCGCCGCCCGGCGGCGCTGTCCGGCAGGACGGCGCCCGGCACGTCGCGGTTGCGTTCCATCTCTTCTGCTAAGGCCGGCCGGGCGGCGCCCGCAAGCGGCATGAGGGACCTCGTTTCGGAATCGGCAGCCGGGACGAGAATCAGAGAGCCTGATCGCGTCAGGCGCGTCTGACGCGCCGCACAGCGATGGCGGTGAGGAGCGCGCCCGCCAGCAGATAGAGCCCGGTTTCGGCCAGTTGGAACGACCAGTACCGGCTGGCGGCCTGGTACTCGATGTCAACGTGCAGGTCGAGTTCGGACAGGCACACCGCGGCGTCACCGAACGTGCCGCCGGCGCCCGTCTTGGACGGGGCGTTGAGGCACTCGTTGAACGTGCTCTCGTCCACCGTTCGCCCGTCGGCGGTGCGCATCGGGCTGGTCTGGCTGATCCACGCGTCGGGGGCGCCGGGAACCCGCAGGCCGCCGATGACCGGGGCGCCGGTGATGCTGCCCAAGTTCTTGGCCTGATTGATGGCCTGCGCGGTCATCGGCAGGGACGCCGTCTCCGGCGCCATGAGATGCGGCCGCACCAGGTTCGGCACGGCGAACTGGACGACGAGGAAGACCACGCCCGTGATGGCCATCGCCGGCAGCGTCCGGCGCACCAGCAGGCCGACGATGGTGCCGAGGGCGAAGGCGAGGAAGGCGTAGCCCATCGGAGCGATGTTGCGGGCACCGAACTCCACCGTGCCGAACCGGTCGGAGGCGACATGGTCGTACGGGGAGGCCGCCCAGGTGAGCAGCAGGGCGACCAGGGCCGTCAGGACCATCGCGGCCACGCCGACGAACGCCATCCTGCCGATGAGCCAGCGGCGGCGGGTCACACTCTGGTTCCACACCAGCCGATGGGTGCCGAGTTCCAGTTCCCGCGCGATCAGCGGCGCACCCCAGAACATCCCGATGATGACGGGGATCAGCCCGAGCCCGCCGGCCAGAAACAGCAGCGTGTTCTTGTAGGCGCTTTGGAACTGGCTGCCGGCCTGCGCGCAGCCGGCGGGGCCGGTGCACCGGGACCGGTAGGCGTCGTAGGCGTCCCGGATGTCCATGCCCAGGTACAGCAGGTACACGGCGACCAGGGCGAGCCCCAGGGCGCCGACGAGCGCCTGGAGACGAAACTGCCGCCAGTTCAACCAGAACATCGCGCCTCCTCCCCGGCCACGGCGACGGGCGCGGTCGCCCGCCACATGTAACCGAGCACCAGCTCTTCGAGCGTGACCGGCTCGGCCCGGAACGGGATCTCCGACGGCGGGAGGTCGGTGCGCACCACGGCGCTGCTGGACCGGGCGTGGTGCTCGGTACGAATGACCTCGACCCCGGCGGGCAGCCGGTCGAACTCGCCGCGGGGCGCGACCAGCCGGTGGTGGGCGGCCAGCAGGTCCCGGACCTCGCCGGCGACCTGGATCCGCGAGTCGCACAGCACGATGAGGTGGTCGCATGCCTGCTCGATATCACTGAGCAGATGCGATGACAGCACCGCGCTGGCGCCGAGTTCGGCGACGAACTCCAGCAGGCTCACCAGGAACCCCTGGCGGGCCAGCGGGTCCAGCGCGGCGGCCGGCTCGTCGAAGATCAACAGCTCGGGGCGCTTGGCGGCGGCGATCGTCAGCGCCAGCTGTGCGCGCTGACCGCCCGACAGCCGTCCCGCCTTCTGGCCCGGGTCGAGCCCGACCTGCGTGATGCGCCGCTCGGCCAGGCCCTGGTCCCACGACGGGTTCAGGCGCGCGCCCAGACGAAGGTGGTCGGCCACGCTGAACGACGGATATACCGGGGTGTTCTGCGCCACGAACCCCACCCGGGCCAGGTGCGCGGCACTCGCCGCCGGACGGGACCCCAGAACGCGCAACGAGCCCGACGTCGGCTCCTGCAGCCCGCAGGCCAGATTCAGCAGCGTCGATTTGCCGGCCCCGTTCGGGCCGACCAGACCGACGACGCGACCGGCCGGAACGTTCAGATCGACCCCGCTCAACGCCTCCCGGCGGCCGTACCTTTTCGTCAATCCCTCGGCTCGCAGCACAGGGACGGATTCCTCTTCCGACATGCATCCATCGTCGAGAGCGGCGCCACCCCGGGTCACCAGCCGAAGGCACGATTCGCACCGTCGGCGATCGTACTTACGGCTGGTTCGATGCCAGGCCCTGCGTCGGACCGCCGTCCTGCTGATCGTTCGGAGTCGTCCCGGCAGATGAAGCCGGCTCATGGGGTCCTGCCCCGGTTGAGGGGCGGGCGGTGGGCCCAGGTGGCCCAGCGCCAGAGCCACTCGATGGGGCCCTGGCGGTAGCGGCGAAGCCAGAGAGTGGACATCAGCCACTGGGCCGTGAGAACGATTCCCGCGGCCTGGAACGCCGCCGGCAACGATTGGCCGATCGGCAGGCCGAGGACGCGACCGGCCGCCAGCACGAGGAGTGTGGCGGTCAGATAATTGGTCAGTGCCATCCGGCCCAGTGGCGCGAAGACGAACTGCAGCGCCGGTCGCAGCGGCGTTCTGAGCAGGATCAACAGGACGCACACATACACACCGGCGAGTAGCAGATCAGCCAGAGTAGACATGAAAGGCAGCTGCGTCGTGGCCCCTACGGCCCGCATGCTCGCCTGTACCCACAGGGCAGAGGCGAGTCCCGCCGCGAAGACCAGGCCCAGCAGGACCGGTCCTCGGGTGGACTGCTCGATCTGCTCGATCACCCCGTATCGGACGAGTGCCGAGCCCAGCAGGAACAGTCCGGCGATCAACAGGGGCCCGCCCCCGCCGATCATCGCCACCGTCACGAGCACGGCGGAGAGGCCGGCCACGGCCCACCGCGGCAGCCAGCTCGAGGGCAGCAACACCAGCATGCCGACGATGGCGTACTTGGTCAGGATTTCACCCGGCCACAGCAGCATATGCACCAGGCCGATCGCGAGCAGCGCCAGAAGCCGGCGCAGCAGGACCAGCCGTGGCCGGAGGACGCGGTTCGCGGCGGAGTCCAGCAACAGCGAGAACCCGATGCCGAACAACAGGGAAAAGATCGGGAGCCCGAGCCAGGGGTCCCAGTTCCCCATGGGCTGCGTCGCAACGGCGGTGCCGCCGTTGGCTATCAGCTGGATGTTGGCGAGCAGGATCTCGCACAGCGTGAACCCGCGCAGTACGTCGAGCGCGATGATCCGGGGCCGGCCCGAGGAGAGCACAGCGACCTGGGGCCGATCGGCGGAGGCGGGCCCTTCGTACGGAAGACGATGGCCGGGATGGCGGGCCGGGCCCTTGGGCGGCGAATCCTGGGGGAGTTCTTCGCGTGGCATGGGGCCTCATCCTGCAGGGCCCCCAGGGGGACGGCATCGGTCGAAAGCAGGGTCCGCAGCGCCCGAGATCGTACTTCCGGCCGACTCGTCGGCGAGGACGGTTACCTGACGGCATCTGGACAGCCGCCGGTCAGGTGGATATGGCGTAACCCCGGGCTGAAGGTGGCGACGTGATCGGCGGTGCCGTGGTGCGCTTCCGAGGGGGTGAAGCGACCTTCGCTGACTGCGACGTCGTAGGCGCCGCCGTGAGGGTACTCGGCCAGGATCCCGGTCACCTGGTGCTCGGCCGCCCAGGCGAGCCCGGTGTCCAGCGTGTCGAACACCCCGGAAGCGTGCCGGGCGTGCTCACCGTGGAAGATCCAGACGGCCGGCCTGAGCGGACTGCGCTGGTCGGCGCCGGGCCTGCGGCGCAGGCCCTCGGGCGTGAAGGAGAAGGCGCCGGGAAAAGGGCCCGGCCGATGACGTACGGCGAGCACCACCGGTTCGGGGTGGACGCCCCGCAAACCGGTGTCGGGTGCGGTGTTCCGCCCGATCCAGCTCCAGCCAGCCGAGGCGATGAGCGATCTCGGCGTAGACGGAGGCCGTGGCATCACGTAAGGCGTCGGCGGGAAGGATGTCGCTGTAGGCGCCCATGACGCCCGTCGCGGCGAACGCGTCGCGTTCGCGTAGCCGATCGCACTCCGCCCACCACCGCGGCAGGCTCCCGTCCACGGCGGCCATCGCCTCCAGCAGAAGCCGTTCCGCCGTCTCATCCCTGCCGTACATGCCAGGGCGACGAAGCACACCGTTCACCTGATTCAGGTGGTGCCGGCGAGCGTCACCCCGAGCGGGATCGGAGTCCCCTCCACTGCTGCTCATCGCATCCGATCATGACGCACCGACGCGATCCGGAGTATCGGTTCATCGGGATGATCGAACGCATGCCGCTCCACCGCTACCAAGAGCATTCAGCCGACAGGCCACGCACCCGCTTGAGCGCGAGGCCTGCCGGTACATGTTCCCCCTCATCGCGCCACCTCCGACTCGGAAGTTGCAGGTCAAGACCCTGATCGGTGGACCGCCGGCCGCAACCGGCAGGGCCGTGTGATCTCGGCGAGAAGGACGACGATCACGATGTACGCCGCGCGTCGGCCAGTGCGGCGGTGCCGGCCAGAGCCAAGGTCGCCTCGGGGGTGAGAGGGTGGAACGGACCGCCGCGAACGTCCCGGTATGCCCGTTCCAAGGGAGAGGTTCGGAAGAAGGCGGAACCTCCCACGACGTCGAGGGCGAGGTCGACGATGGCCTTCGCCTCACACACGGCGTGCCGCTTGGCCACCATCAGCGTGATCAAGGTCGGCTCGTCCGCCGGCGGATCGTCCCCGACTTCTTCGACGGCGGCGAGCAGCGCCCACCAGGCCACCCGCAGGCGGGCGTCCATCTCTCCCAGCTGACGTACCACCGCCGGAGCCGGGTCTCCGGCACGCGCGCCGAGGACGCGGAGCGCCTCGTCGTACGCCCCCCGCGCTATGCCCAGATACACCGCGCTCACGACGGGCGCGAAGTGGATGGCGGCGACCAGCAGCGGGCCCGCGAGCTTTCCGTACGGCCGGCGACCGAGGATCTTGTCCGCCGGAACGAACACGTCGTCGAACACGAGATCATGGCTGCCGGTGCCACGCATGCCGAGCGTGTCCCAGGTCTCGACCAGCGACACGCCGGGGCTGGACAGAGGTACCCCCGCGTGCAGCACCTCGGCGTCGGGTCCGGGCTCCCCGAGCACGGCCGAGGTGGAGATGACGGTGGCGACCGGCGCCTGCGAGCAGAACGACTTCCGTCCGGTGAACCGGTACCCGCCGTCGACCTCGACGGCCGTCGTCGTCGGGCACACCCAGTCCGATCCACCGCTGGTGGCCATGATCAGGCCGTCGGCGGCGATCCGGCGCAACGCGCCTTCGGCGTCCGGCGCGCCCCGGCGGTGCCGCCAGCACTGGACGAGGGTCATGTAGAGGTGCATGGCGGAGGCCAGCGCGGCCGATCCGGCATGGCGGGCGAGCTCGCCCTCGGCCAGCACCACCTGACGCAGTGCGGCACCCAGGCCGCCGAATTCCGTGGGTACGGCCAGCCGCAGGTAACCGCGATCCTGCATCGCCCGGTAGCCCTCGGCGACGAAGGACGCGTTCAGGTCGTGTTCCGCCTCGCTCGGCGCGCATTTCAGGCCGACCTCGGCGGCCAGTGCGACCACGTCGGCGTCGTGCTGAATCGGGTTGATCGTGAACGTCATGAATCGACTGTAAGAACGCCGGACGCCCTCCCCTAGTACGAGATTTGTACCACCTGGTGATTTCGTCTCAGGGTTACGCTGATCGGCGTGGGATCCTCGTACGGACAATTCTGTCCTGTCGCGAAGGCGATGGAGCTACTCGACGAGCGCTGGACGCTCCTCATCATCCGGGAGCTGGTCACCGGAAGCCGGCACTTCAACGAGCTGCGCCGCGGGGTGCCGAGGATGTCCCCCTCTCTGCTGTCGAGGCGGCTCAACCGGCTGGAGCGGGCCGGTGTTCTGGAGCGCCGTCCCGACGGCAACCGGGTGCGTTACCTGCTCACCCCGGCCGGGCAGGAACTGCAGCCGATAGTGGAGGCACTGGGCGCCTGGGGCATCCGCTGGATTCCGGAGCTCGGCGACGAGGACCTCGATCCACATCTGCTGCTGTGGGACATGCACCGAAACGTCGACCACGACGTCATCCCCGAACAGCGGACGGTGGTGCAGTTCACCTTTCCCGACGCCCCGGTGCACACCCGCGACTGGTGGCTGGTCATCACTCCCGGCGACGTCGACGTATGCGACGACGATCCCGGCTATCCGCTGACGGTGCAGGTGACCGTGGGCCTGCGGCGGATGACCGAGATCTGGCGTGGCGATCTCACCTGGTCCGACGCCCTCCGCTCCGGCGCTGTCGAGGTGCACGGCCCGGAGGCGCTACGCCGCGCTCTGCCACGGTGGTTCAGGCTCTCGACATTCGCCCAGGTCCCTCGCCCGCACCGCGTGAGCTGACGGACACAGGGAAGGGTCGTGCGCGCCGGAGAAGGTGCTGCTGCCAGACCTGGTTTTCGTCGAAGTGGTTGTCGTAGAGGTCCTGGGTGTCGAGGATGCTCTCCAAGGCGGCCTCGCCCTTGGCGACGCGCTGCAGTTGGCGGAAGTACTCGAAGCGCTCTATTCCGGGTGTGACGACGACCAGCAGATCGGCCTCGGTTCCGGGGGCGGCGGCGAAGGCATGGACGGCGCGGGGTGGGACCACGACCAGGTCTCCCTGCTCCGCCGTGAGGACGCGATCTCCGGTGAGGATCTCGGCCGCCCCCTGCAGGACGTAGAAGAGCTCGCTGGCCCTGGTGTGATGGTGCGGCGACGCTCCCGAGGCTCCCTGCCCGAGGGTGATCCGCTGAGCGCTGAGAGCTCCCCCAACCTGACTGCTGTCGGCATACAGTCGCCCGGTCACCTGGGCGACTGTGAGGATCTCGGTCTCCGCCTCTCGTACCACCACGACATCATGGGATGGAACAGGTAGTGACATATGACAGCGCCCCTTTCCTCGTTGGCAGAGTGTCCGTCTGTGGCGATGTCGCCGACACCTTCGGAGTGAGCCTGGTGGTCGCCTGACGCCGCACCCTCGCACGGCTGTTGCCGTGCAGCCGCACTACCTGCCGCGGGGTGAGCGAGGGATCCTGGCGCAGGATCCGATCCTCCATCAGGCGGATGCGGGCATCGGGGTCGAGCCCGAAGGCCTCGACCATCTGCCTGCGTCCTTCGGCGATGAGGGACAGCGCGTCCGCCTGCCGGCCCGCCTGGTAGAGCGCGTGCGCGGTGAGCGCACGCAGCCGTTCCCGGTGTGGGAAGGCCCCCAGCAGCCGTCCCAGTTCGGGGACCAGCGCAGGGCCGAGCCCTTGTGCCAGATCCGCCTCCGCCGCGTCCTCGATGAGGCCCCTGTGCAACTCGGCCAGGTAGTGCGCCTCGTCGCGGATCCATGGCCCGTCGGGAAAATCCTCCAGCGGCTCACCGCGCCACTCGGCGAGTGCCTTACGCAGCTCGGCCGACGCCTGCGCGCTGTGGCCCGCGGCGAAGAGCCTGCGGCCCTCCCGCGCCAGGATGTGCACCCGTCCGATGTCCAGGCACTCCTGCCGGACGGTCAGGCGGTAGCCCTTCGGACGCCTGGCGATGATCTCGTAGTCGCCGCGTCGCTCCGTACCCGGCTCGAGGATCCGGCGCAGCTTGGACACGTACGCGTGCAGGCTGCGCACGGCGACGCGCCTGTTCGCGGTCTCCGGCCAGATCGCGTCGATGAGCTGCTCGATGTCGATGGTCTTGTCTGCCCTGAGCATCAGCGCGCCGAGCACCACACGCTGCTTTCTGTGGCCGAGATCGAGTGACGTGCCGTCATCCGCCAGCACCGCCGTCTCACCGAGTAGCCGGAAGTCCATGATGTCCTCCATGAATGACGCAAGCCCCTGGCCGGGGCCTCCTCGGCCGGCCTGAATGAGAGGGCTACTGTGCGGGACGGCCGATGAAGGTGGTCCGGTTCCGCTCAGCGATCTCGGTGATGAGCGGAGCCAGTTCCTCCATCGCGCGCCCAGGGGGAACATTCGCGTCGAGGTCGGCGAAGAGCTTTCCGGTGCCGTCGGTCAGGCTGAAAGCCAGGAACTTCGCGGCCTTGCTGCGCACCTCGATGGTGTGCACGGCACCGGTGGGGACCGTGATCGACTCGCCGGGGCCTATCTCGTACCGCTTGGAGCCCACCTGAACCGACATCCTGCCGTGCAGCATGTAGTACGACTCGGGCCAGGGGTGCCGGTGCGGCGGGACGAAGCTCCCTCGCTCGCCGTCGATCTCGAACAACTCGTACTCACCATCGGTGTGCTCCGCGCCGACCTTCACCGTCGCGGTGCTGTCGACCGTGAACAGCTCCCTGCCCTCGCCGGCAAGGCTGTGGTGAACCTGCTGGGACATCGAATCTCCTTCCGTGGCATTGGGGTTGCGGTCCCTGCTGCTACCGCATTGCGCTCTCACGTTAAGAACCAGGTGCGGTTGCGCTCCATCCCACGCGAAGGGTGATCTCGCTCGGCCGGCACCCCCAGGAATCTGGGATGGTGGCCGGCGGCGGACTCTTCGATACTTGGGACCATGGTGAACCAGGCACGGGCCCACGAGGCCAGGCGCGCCTTGTCCGCCCTCGCGGCGACCGGCCTGAGCCCAGCCGACGTCCAGCAGGAGGCGGTCGACGTGGTCGGCAGGGTCGTGCCGTACGACGCCACCTGCTGGGCGGCTGTGGACCCCCAGACCATGCTCCCCACCGGTTCTGTGACGGTCGACCTCAACCCCTCCAAACAGCAGGAGGCGCTGTTCGCCGAGATCGAGTACGGCCCTTCTGACGGAAACAGCTTCGCCGACCTGGCGCGAAGCCAGGTCACCGTCTCCCGGCTCTCCGACCTGCCGTTCGGCGAGGTCGTGCGCAGTCGGCGTTTCAACGAGCTCTACAAGTCCATCGGGGTGGCCTTCGATCTGCGCGCGTCCTTCGTCAGCGACGGTGCCTGCTGGGGGGTCGCCGGCCTGATGCGCGGCCCTGACGGACCCGACTTCTCCACGGCCGAGGCGGACTTCCTGGCCTCGGCCGCTCCGCTGATCGGCATAGCGCTGCGGACGGCGAACAGGAGCAGGATGCCCGGCACCAGTGCGGGCTCCGGCGGCCCGGTCGTGATCGTGCTCGGTGCCGGCGGCGAGTTCAAGGGCGCCACGCCCGCCGCCCTCGAATGGCTGGAGGCCTGGCAGGCGACACGCCCCGGCTGGCTCGACGTCGCACTGCACGCGGTGGCCGCCACGCTGTCCGGTTCCCCTACGGGCACGGCGTACGCCCGCATGCGTGACATCTCGGGAACCTGGGTCGCGCTCCGCGCCGCGCGATTGATGGCCCTGGAGTCGCCGGCCGAACGGGTGCTCATCACCGTCGAACCGGTGGCCGCCGACGAGGTGATCGGCATCGTACTGACCTCCTACGCCCTGACCCCGCGGGAGCGAGAGGTGTGCGAGGAGGTCCTCACCGGCCGCTCCACCGCCGAGATCGCCGATCGGTTGCATCTGTCGGCCTACACCGTTCAGGACTACCTTAAATCGATCTTCGCGAAGGTCGGCGTGCGCAGCCGCAACCAGCTCGTCGGTCGTCTCCGCGATTCCTGATCGAGGGGTCAAGGCAAGGGCGGAGCCGGCTCAGGCCGGGTAGGCGTGGGTCTCTGTGGCCTTGACCGCGGCCCAGACCTCCTGGCCGGGGGTGAGATCGAGGTCGGCGGCGGCCGACGGGGTGACGTCGGCGGCCAGCGCGATCGGCCCGTGGAGGTGGACGCGGACGTTGTCGCCGTGCCGTTCGATGCCGTCGATGGTGGCCTTCCACAGGTTGCGGGGGCTGCCGTCGGGACGGGTCCGGTAGAGGGCGACCGCGGACGGCGGGAAGGCGACGAAAGCGGGCCCGGTCAGGCGTTCGGCGCTGCTGAAGCGAACCTCGCCCACGGCGACGTGGTTTCCGTCGGCCTCGCCCCGGTAGAGGTTGAGCCCGACGAGGCGGGCGACGTAGTCCGTACGCGGATGGCGGGCGATCTCGCCCGGGGTGCCGGTCTGCACGACGGCGCCGTTCTCGACGACCACGAGCCGGTGGGCCAGGACCATCGCGTCGAGCGGGTCGTGGGTGACCAGGACGGTCGCGCCGTCGAAGGCGGCCAGGTGACGGCGGAGTTCGGCGCGGATCTCCAGACGGGTGTGGGCGTCGAGGGCGGCCAGCGGCTCGTCCAGCAGCAGCAGGCGGGGCCGTACGGCCAGCGCGCGGGCGAGTGCGACGCGCTGCGCCTGCCCTCCGGACAGGTGCGCGGGCCGGGCGTGGGCGTGGCCGGCGAGGCCGACACGGTCGAGCAGGTCGGCGGCGACGCGGCGGGCGGCGGCCCTGCGGAGACCCTGGCACCGCGGCCCGAAGGCGACGTTGTCGAGGGCGGACAGGTGCGGGAACAGCAGGTAGTCCTGGAAGACGACGCCGATCCGGCGGCGTTCCGGCGGCAGCCGGTGCACCTGCGCGCCGTCCAGTTCGACGCGTCCGCCGTTCAGGGGGGTGAGCCCGGCGAGGCCGCGCAGCGCGGTCGTCTTGCCCGCGCCGTTGGGGCCGAGCAGCGCGACCACTTCGCCCGCCGCCGCCCGCAGTTCGACGTCCAGGCGGAAGCCGGGACGCTCGACGACAAGGTGGGCGTGCAGACTCATGCCGTACCTGTCCAACGGTCGCGCAGCCCGGCCAGCACGATCACCGAGACCGCGAGCAGCACCAGGCTGAGCACGATGGCGGCGTCCGGGTCGGTCTCCAGCGCCAGGTAGACGGCCAGCGGCATGGTCTGCGTCCGGCCGGGGAAGTTGCCGGCGAAGGTGATGGTCGCGCCGAACTCGCCGAGTGCGCGGGCCCAGCACAGGACGGCGCCCGCCAGCACGCCGGGGGCGACCATGGGCAGGGTGACGCGGCGGAAGACCGTCCAGCGGGAGGCTCCCAGGGTCGCGGCGGCCTCCTCGTAGCGCTGGTCGGCCGCGCGCAGCGCCCCTTCCACGGCGATGACGAGGAACGGCATGGCGACGAACGCCTCGGCGACGACGACTCCCGTGGTGGTGAAGGGCAGGGAGACGCCGAAGGCCTCGTACAGCCACTGCCCGGCGAGCCCGCGGCGGCCGAGCACCAGCAGCAACGCGACGCCGCCGACGACCGGTGGCAGGACGAGCGGCACGGTGACCAGGGCCCGCAGCACGCGCCTGCCCGGCAGGGTCGTACGGGCCAGCAGCCAGGCCAGCGGCACGCCGAGCAGCAGGCAGACCGCGGTCGCGATGGTCGCGGTCACCAGGGAGAGCCGCAGAGCCTCCAGCACCAGCGGCTCGGCCAGCCGCTGGGGCAGGGACTGCCAGGGGGCGCGGGCCAGCAGCCCGGCCAGAGGGAGGACCAGGAAGGCCAGGCCCACGAGCGCGGGCACCAGAAGCGGCCACGGCATGCGCGCCCGCGGGCCCCGCACTCGAACGGGCCCGGTCACGGCGCCTGGAAACCGGCCTTGGTCAGCACGTCCCTGCCCTGCTGCGACAGCACGAGGTCGACGAACTGCCTGGCCAGGTCGGGTGCGGGCGCCTTGGTGAGCGCCGCGATCGGGTAGTCGTTGACCGCTTGACCGGCCTCGGGGAAGTCGATGCCCCTGACCTTCCCGCCGGAGGCGATCACGTCGGTGCGGTAGACGAGCGCCGCGTCGACCTCACCGAGCCTGACCTTGGTGAGCGTCGCCTTGACGTCCTGCTCCAGGGTGACGGGGGTGACCTTGACGCCGGCCGCGTCGAGGGCCTTGACCGCCGCGGCGCCGCAGGGCACCTGCTCGGCGCACAGGGCGACCTTGACCTTCGGGTCGGTCAGGTCCTCGAGCGACGCGACCTTGGCCGGATTGTCCTCGGGGACGGCGATCTGGAGCGTGTTCCTGACGAACACGGTGGGCGCGGAGGCCAGCCCGGCGTCGGTGACCGTCTTCATCGTGGCCGGGCTCGCGGCGGCGAAGACGTCGGCGGGAGCGCCCTGCGTGACCTGTTGTGCCAGCGTCGCGCTGGAGCCGAAGTTGAAGGTGACCTTCGTGCCGGAGTGGGTGCTCTCGAACTGCCTGCCCAGCTCGGTGAACGTCTCGGTCAGGGACGCCGCGGCGAACACCGTCAGCGAGGGCGAACCCCCGGCTGCGGACGCGGGAGCGGCCGTACCCGAGGAGGAGCCGCAGGCCGTCAGACATAACACCGAGGCGAGGACGGCGGCCAGGGACAGACGTGTGAGCACCACAGCTCCTTCTACTGACTCGCGACGCGCGCGTGGCCGGGGATCTCGACGACGACGTTGGTGGACTTGACGACGGCCACCGCCATCACCCCCGGCTCCAGGCCGAGCTCGTCGGCCGCCTGACGGCTCATCAGCGAGACCACGCGGAACGGCCCGGCGGCGATCTCCACCTGGGCCATCACCGCGTCCCTGATCACCTCGGTCACGATCCCGCGTAGGCGGTTGCGCGCCGAGGAGACCCCGGTGCGCTCGTCCGCCTCGGTCTGCGCCCGGGCGAAACCGGCGAGGTCGGTGCCGGCGATCAGGCGGTGGCCGTTCTCGTCGCGGTGCGCGGCGAGCCGCCCCCCGTCGACGAGACGCCGTACGGTGTCGGCGCTGACCCCGAGCACCGCGGCGGCTTCGCTGATCCGGAACATCGTCACCGGCACCACCTTACGCAGCAGTCGCTAGCCTGGCGACCTTTCTTCGCTTGCAAAAGCACTGCCATAGTCCGCCTATACCTCTCATCTGCGAGCAAGCGCAAGATAGCGCTCATCGGTGTCGTGGTAGTCGACCAGGGTCCACCCGGCGGTGTCCAACAGGGGACGGAGGTTGTGCTGGGCCCGTACGTCACCGGCGGTCAGGGCGCGGCCGCGCCGCGCCGCGAGCACCGCCCGGCCCACGGGGTGGAACAGCGCCAGCCTTCCGCCGGGCCGGGTCACCCGGGCCAGCTCGGACAGCACGGTGACCGGCTGGAGGACATGGGAGATCAGCCCGGACGCCAGCACGCCGTCGGCCACGCCGTCGCGGAGCGGAAGCCGCCCGACGTCGGCGACCAGCAGCCGGCCGTGGTCGCCCCGCCCCCGTTCGCGGGCCGACAGGATCATCTCCGGGGTGACGTCGACGCCCACAACGCGCCCTGCCGCCCCGACCGCTTTCCGCAGCAGGGGGAAGGCGCGGGCCGTTCCACAGCCGGCGTCGAGGGCCAGCCCTCCGGCCGGCAGGGCCATCTCGGCGATCGCGGCGGCGAAGGCCGGGCCGTCGTCGGGATACTTCTCCTCCCAGGTGGCCGCCTTCGCGGCGAAGAACTCCCTGGTCTCCTCAAGGGATCGATCGTTCATGGTCTTCGTCTCCTCTGCCGAAGGAGGTGGATGAACGATTCGACCACGACTCCCTCCCCGCCACCGCCCGTAGAAGCACGGCGGTGATCGCGAGCCTGTGCAAAAGATCGCGGGACCCTCCCTCTAGCAGCCGAGCGTCGTCCGTTTCGGCGGCCCGAAGCCGGTGTCGACGGCTTTACCCCACCAACCCGCAATCGTGTTCGTCTGGATTCCGTACGTGTTGCCGCCGGCGTTCCTGAACCACACCCCGAGGTACACCTCGTCACGGTCGAGAAGGTCTTCGTCCAAGTACTCCGCGTAAACGGTCCACTTGATCTCCTTCGTGACCGGGTACGGGACGGGGAAGGCACACTGGGTGGGGTAGGAGACGATGAGGTCGTCGCCGACCGTGTCGTCCGCCCAGAGGTTGACCTTCCATATGGTGTCACCGGCGTTGTTGGGAAGGCAGCGGACGGTCAGTTCCACGTATTCCTTCGAGTAGCTCTTGGGGTAGCGCCACGTCAGCTCGCAGCGACCGGCCTGGGCGGCGCTCGCCTGTGTCGTGGGCAGCAGTGCCAGGCTCAGTGCCGACGCCGTGGCGGACGCGGCAAGCCGGACGAGTCTTCCCCTTGATGTCTTCATGTTCGTCTCCCGTGTTCGTTCACGTTGCCCGCGCCGCACTCCGGCCTCTCGGGCCTCTCGGGCCTCTCGGGCTTTTCAACTGATGGGGCGTGACACCCGCGCCGTCGGACCGGACTCGCGATCTCGTCGTCCGCCTCATCGTGTCGACGCGGGATCGTCGAGCAGCCGGGTCAACGCGGGATTGTCGATGTCCGCGCCGAGCAGTCGGGCGGCTGTGAGCGCCGTCCGGTCGCCGAGCCGGTATCGGTGGACGTGGGCACGCACCACGAGTTCGCGCATGTCGCACCGGGCGGCCAGCGAGGCCAGGGTCTCGACCAGTCGCCTGGCTCGGTCCGTCGCGCCGTGGTCCAGGGCCGCGGTGATCGCGGCGTCCAGCACGTAGGCGTGCACCCATTGGTAGCGGTCGGGCATCAGGGTGGACCGGGACGTCGCCTCGGCGAACCATTTGGTGGCGGTTACGTGGTCGCCCCTGCCGGCGTTGAGCACGGCGAGACCGCGGGCAGCCATGCTCTCCCAGCACGGGTCGTTGACCTGGCAGGCCAGCGCCCAGGCTTGTTCGAGCCGATCGGCCGCGCCGCCGACGTCGCCGAGGCAGGTGTCGACTTCGCCGCGCAGGGCCTGCGGCCAGGGAAGGAACGCCATCCAGCGCTGTTGCCGGACCAAATCCAGGGAGCGTGTCAGCGCGGCGGTGGCCAGGCTGTACTCAGCGCGCAGAAGGTGCGCACGCGCCAGGATCGACAACGACCACGCCTGCTGACGGTCGTCACCGCAGCCGGTGGCCCGCTCCACCGACTCACGCAAAGCCTGGAAGGCGGCCGGGTAGTCACCGCGGTCGGAGGCGTTCATGCCACGAACCCCGAGGATCGCGGCGAGCTCCTCGTCGGTCTCGGCGAGCGCCTGGGCCTTCGCAAGCCAGGCGTCAGCGGTCTTCAGCCGACCCGCCTGGACCTCGACGAAGCCCAGTTCGCGATGCGCGGTCACCGCGGTGGCGCGGTCGCCCGCGCCGGTGGCCAGCAGTATCGCCTCCTGGAGGACGACCGTCCCTTCCTCATCTCGACCCCGCGCCGCGTGGACCAGCGCACCTCCCAGGGCTGCCAGCGCACGTCCCTGCAGGGCGGCATCCCGGCAGCGAGCCGCTTCGGCCACGGCCCGTCGCAGGCACTGGAGGCCGGCGTCGACCGCCCCGGCCACGATGGCGGCCCGGCCGGCGTCGAGCTGGCTGGAGGCCGCGGCCCGGCCGCTCAACGGCAGCGCCATCGGAGAACCCGGGACCGCGGTCGCCGCCTCCCGAAGCGCCGGGGAGGCCTCGATTCCGAGTTCGCGTCGCAGCATGTCCTCGCATACCGCGATCTGGCGCAGGGCCGCGCTTCGATCTCCCGCCACCGTCAAGGTTCGGACCAGCAACTCGTGGTTGCCTTCCTCCAGCGGGTTGTACGCCACGGCGCGCGAGGCGTAGGGAATCGCCTCACCCGCTCGCCCCGCTGCCAGCAGGCCGACCGCCACCTGCCGCAGCCGCCCCTCCACCAGTGCCGAGACGCGGTGCCGCTCCACCGACAACCACGAATCGAACTCCGGGCTCGACGCGGGCTCGGCACCTTCGAGGAGCTCACCGTTGAACAGCAACAGCGACGCCGGGTCGGCGTGTTCGTCGGTGAGCAGGTCAAGGTCGACCCTCACGTCGTCAACGAGCCGGGTGACAAGGGGATCGCCGCTGATCACGTCACCGAAAGCCCGGCGTAGCTCGGCGAGCGTCCACCGCAGCGCTCCCAACGGGTCGTTGGCGTCGCAGAAAAGCAGCTCGGCCACACGTTTACGGCTCGGTGGACGCTCGGCCAGCAGCAGGTAGGCGAGCAGCCCCCATGTCTTACGGCCTCTGGGGGGACGGACCGCCGCGCCGTCCCGTTCTACAGCCGGTGGTCCCACTAGAAGGCCACTGAAGATCTTGTGGTGGCGGCTGCGGGGCTGTGGTGGACCCGGGCGTTCTACCCGCGTGCTGCAGCAAGTTTCCAGACGTTGCCGGTCCGGGTGAGTCCGAGGTTGATCAGGGTT
>NZ_JABBWU010000004.1:0-408613 GCF_012999525.1 Microbispora sp. H10836 | reverse complement strand
TTCAAAGGAATCCGTCACCAACACCGAAGTGCTGTCATGACGGGGTCATGCATGATTTCATGCACTGGCTTTTAGCACACTGTTGAGTTCTCAAGAAACGGACGCGACCACCATCACCCAGAACCCGTCACCAGGCCCTAACGCTCCGGGGCGTTTCGCTTCGTTCGTTGTGTCTTAATCCTTCCCGACCCGCTGTTTCTTGTCAAATCCGCCCCACCGGGACCAACTTGACCCGAAACCCGCCAGTCGACAGGAATTCGACCACCCCGTTTCCGGGGCAACCCCTCTAACTTACCCGAACCCCCAGCCCGGCGCAAAACCACCGACCCAGACAACCCGGAAAGAGAGAAGGACACCGGCGACCAGCCCGCGCACAGCCAAGACAACCACCGAAGTGATCGAAGAGGAGTGCGCCGAACCGCGCCGACACCACAAGATTACCAGGGTCCGGCACTGCCATGACCCGAGTTGAAGAGAACGCCGGGAGCTCCGGGTCTATTCCCTCTCGCCACCGCCACTTCCGAGGGCTCCACCACCGGGTCCGCGAGGCCGGGTCCCGCCGCGGGTTGTCCACAGGCCGCAGCGAGGAGCCTTGGCGGGACCATGCCGAACATAGACTTTGGCGGGTGAGCGACATGCCGCCTGTAGCGAAGAAGGTCTCCCTGGAGCGCACGCATCACGGTGACACCGTGATCGACGAGTACGCGTGGCTGCTCAAGAAGGACGACCCCGACACCATCGCGTACCTGGAGGCGGAGAACGCCTACACCCAGGAGATGACCGGCCACCTGCAGGATCTCCAGGAGGTCATCTTCAAGGAGATCAAGGGCAGGACCCTGGAGACAGACCTGTCGGTGCCCACCCGCAAGGGCGCCTGGTGGTACTACTCCCGCACCGAAGAGGGCAAGCAGTACGGCATCCAGTGCCGCGTGGCCGCCGACGGCGACAGTCCGCCGCAGCTGGAGCCGGGCACGCCGCTCCCGGGCGAACAGGTGATCCTGGACGGCAACGAGCTCGCCGGCGACAGCCCGTTCTTCTCCATGGGCACGAGTTCGATCAGCCCTGACGGCACGAAGCTCGCCTACTCGACCGACTTCTCCGGTGACGAACGCTTCACCCTTCGGTTCAAGAATCTGACGACGGGCGAGCTGCTCCCGGACGAGATCCCGGGGGTCTTCTACGGCGGCGCCTGGTCGGCCGACGGCTCCACGTTCTTCTACACCACGGTGGACGAGGCCTGGCGTCCGTACCGGATCCACCGGCACACGCTCGGCTCGGCCGAGGATGTCGTCGTCTACCAGGAGGACGACGAGCGCTTCTGGGTGGGCGTAGGGCTGACCCGCAGCCAGCGCTACCTGGTGCTGACCTCGGGCAGCAAGATCACCAGCGAGGTCCGGATCCTCGACGCGGACACCCCGGACGGCGAGTTCACGGTCGTGCGGCCCCGGCGGACCGGCGTGGAGTACGCGCTGGAGCACGCGGCCGACCGCTTCCTCATCCTGCACAACGACGGCGCCGTGAACTTCGAGCTCGCCGGCGCCCCCCTCGACGATCCGGGGAGCTGGACTCCGCTGATCGAGCACAGGGACGACACCAGGCTGCTCGATGTGGACGCCTTCAAGGACTACGTCAGCGTGCACTTCCGCCGTGACGGCCTCACCGGCATCAGGATCCTGCCGGGCGACGGCGGCGAGCCGTACGAGATCTCGTTCCCGGAGCCGCTGTACGACGTGGCGCCGACCGGCAACGCGGAGTTCGAGACCGGCCGGCTTCGCCTCAGCTACACCTCGATGGTGACGCCGCCGTCGGTCTACGACTATGACCTGCGGTCCGGCGAGCTGATCCTGCTGAAGCAGAGGGCGGTGCTCGGCGGCTACGACCCGGCCGACTACGAGCAGTTCCGCGAGTGGGCCACCGCTCCGGACGGCACCCGGATCCCGCTCTCGATCGTGGTCCGGAAGGACACGAGCCGGCCCGCCCCCACCCTGCTCTACGGCTACGGCAGCTACGAGTCGTCCATCGATCCCTACTTCTCGGTGGCCCGGCTCTCGCTGCTCGACCGGGGGTTCGTGTTCGCGATCGCCCACGTGCGCGGAGGCGGCGAGATGGGCCGCCGGTGGTACGAGGACGGCAAGCTGACCAGGAAGAAGAACAGCTTCACGGACTTCGTGGCGTGCGCGCGGCATCTCAAGGCCGGGGGCTGGTCCGATCGGATCATCGCCAGGGGCGGCTCGGCCGGTGGCCTGCTCGTGGGCGCGGTCGCCAACCTGGCACCGGAGGAGTTCACAGGGATCGTCGCCGAAGTCCCGTTCGTGGACGCGCTGAACACGATCCTCGACCCGTCGCTGCCGCTCACGGTGACCGAGTGGGACGAGTGGGGTGATCCGCTGCACGACCCCGAGGTCTACGCGTACATGAAGACCTACTCGCCCTACGAGAACGTCGACGGCCGGACGTACCCGGCGATCCTGGCGACCACCAGCCTGAACGACACGCGGGTGCTCTACCACGAGCCGGCCAAGTGGATCGCCCGGCTCCGCGCCACCGCTCAGGGCGGCCCGTTCCTGCTGAAGACCGAGATGGGCGCCGGCCACGGAGGCCGCAGCGGCCGTTACGACGCCTGGCGTGAGGAGGCGTTCGCGCTCTCCTGGATCCTCGACCGAGTTGGAGTGACCGAGTGAGCTATGTGGCAGCCGAGGGCCGGTACGGGCCCATGCCGTACAACCGGACCGGGCGGAGCGGGCTGAGGCTGCCCGCGGTGTCGCTGGGGTTGTGGCACAACTTCGGCGACGACAAGCCGATCGAGACCCAGCGGGCCATCCTCCGCCGGGCCTTCGACCGTGGAGTCACCCACTTCGACCTCGCCAACAACTACGGTCCGCCGTACGGCTCCGCGGAGATCAACTTCGGGCACGTCTACCAGCAGGATCTCGCCAGGTACCGCGACGAGCTGGTGATCTCCACCAAGGCGGGGTACGACATGTGGCCCGGCCCGTACGGCAACTGGGGGTCGCGCAAGTATCTGCTCGCGAGCCTCGACCAGTCGCTGAAGCGGATGGGCCTCGACTACGTGGACATCTTCTACAGCCACCGCTTCGATCCGGAGACGCCCCTGGAGGAGACCATGGGGGCGCTCGCCCACGCGGTCCGCTCGGGCAAGGCGCTCTACGCGGGCATCTCGTCCTACTCCCCGGAGCGGACCCGGCAGGCCGCGGCGATCCTGCGGGACATGGGCACCCCGCTGCTCATCCACCAGCCCTCCTACTCGATGCTCAACCGGTGGATCGAGAACGGACTGCTCGACGTGCTTGAGGAGGAGGGCGCGGGCTGCATCGCGTTCTCCCCGCTGGCGCAGGGCATGCTGACCGGCCGTTACCTGAACGGCATCCCGAAGGACTCTCGGGCGGCCCAGGGCAAGTCGCTCGATCCGTCCCTGCTGACAGAGGACAGCCTGCGCCACGTCCGGCGGCTCGACGAGATCGCCCGGCAGCGTGGCCAGTCGCTGGCGCAGATGGCCCTGGCCTGGGCGCTGCGCGACTCGCGTGTGACGTCGGTGCTGATCGGCGCGAGCAGCGTCGGGCAACTCGACGACAGCCTCGACGCGACCAACCGGCTCGACTTCACCCAGGACGAGCTGGACGCGATCGACAAGGACGCCGTCGAGTGCGGCATCAACCTCTGGGCCGCATCCAGCGCGCACTGAGCGTCCACGAGTGCGGGGGCACGACGCGGGCGGCGCGTGCCCCCTGCTCGTGACCCCCTGCTTGTGACCCCCTGCTCGTGACCCCCGGCTCGTCGCCCGCGCGATCCGCCTGGCACGCGATGCCGGCGGCAGGACGGTTCAGAGGGCGTTCTGGCGCTGGAGGTAGGCGAAGGAGGCCCAGCCGGGGAGGACGGGCAGCCAGAAGGTCATCAACCGGAACAGCAGCACGGCCGAGGTGGCGACCGTGTAGGGCAGGCCGGCGACCGTGAGGCCGAGCGACAGCGACGCCTCCACCGCCCCCAGGCCGCCCGGGGTGGGAGCGGCCGAGCCGATCGCGTTGCCGGCGAGGAACACGACGGCGACCGCCGTGAAGGACACCTCGCCCCCGAAGGCGTGTACGCACGCCGCCAGGCAGATCACGAAACTGAGCGTGAGCAGCAGCGTGCCGATGACCGCCTCGGTGATCTTCCGTGGCGACTGCACGACGTCGAGCAGCCGGGGGATCACGCCCGAGAACATCGCGCGTACGCGGGAGGTGATCACCCGCCGCAGCGGCCGTACGGCGAGGACGATCAGGAAGAGCACGGCCACGCCCAGCAGCACCATCAGCAGCCCGCGCGACGGGGTGAGGGACGGCGCGGCCTGCGTTCCCGTGAGGTATCCGAACAGCAGCAGCAGCATGATGTGCATGGCCAGGCCGATGAGCTGCGACGCGCCGACGCTCGCGACGGCCGCGCCGGGCGGCACGCCGCGCTTTTGCAGGTAGCGGGTGTTGATCGCCACGCCGCCGACCGCGGCGGGCGCGACCAGCTTCACGAACGACCCGGAGAGCTGGGCCAGGACGGTGCGGCCGAGCGGTAGCGGCTCGGGGACGAACCCGCGCAGCATGATCGCCGCGGCGACGTAGCTCAGCGCGGCCGCGGCCAGCGCCACCCCGCTCCACGCCCAGTTGGCCGTGGTCACGACGGAGACCAGGTTGACCTTGCTGAGCTGGGGAAGCAGCAGGTACGCCGCGATCACGCTGAGGATGATCGTCACGAGAGTCCGGGGGCGGAACCGCTCGAGGCGTACCTCCTCCACCTCGACCTTCGGCTTCAGCGCGGTGATCTGCTCACGGATGGCGGGCAGGAGGTCCTTGTCGCGGCGGGCGGCCGTCCTGGTCTCCCGGCTCAGCGCGATCCGCTGGAGCAGCGGCATGGCCCCGGCGAGCGTGTCCTCCCCCAGCGCCTGTGCCGCCGACCTGACCGAGCGCTCGGCACCCACCCGGGTGCCGAGGTAGGCGAGGAGCTGGGCGATGTCGAGCCGCAGCAGCAGGTCGCCGGCGGCGATCTCGCCGCTGCGGGCGTCCACGAGGTGGACGTTGCGGCAGGCGTCGACGTGGATGCTCTCGCCGGTCAGGTGGCGGTGGGCCAGGCGGTGGGCGTGCAGCAGCCGGACCTGCTCCCACATCCGCGCCAGCAGTTCGTCGTCGAAGTCCTCGTCGCGCAGGTCGCCCACCGGCCGGGTGTCCACGTGCTCGTACGCGAGCAGCGCGGCCTCGGTGCCGACCTCGCTCGTGCCGAGCAGGCGCGGCACCCGCACCCCGGCGGCCTGCGCGGCGTACGCCATCAGCGCCTCGCGCTCGAGTTCGGCGCGCAGCGAGCGGATGGCCCTGCGCCGGGTCTCGCTGTTGAGCAGGAAGCGCCGCCACAGGCGGTAGATGACGCCCGCCACCTGCCGGTCGCGGTCGAGCACGGTCACGTCGATCCGCCGGTCGTCGACGAGAGCGACCAGGTAGCGGCGGCTGCCCGAGCTGTCGTCCTCCACCCGCCTGGCGCTGACCGGTGTGAACCCGAGTTTGCGCAGCGCGGCCAGCACGGCGCTGCCGGGCGGCCTGGTGTTCGCGCTGCCGATGCCGTACAACGTGCCGAACCCGACGGCGAGGCCGACGACGTAGGTGAGGATCACGCCGAGCGCGGTGACCTTGGTGGCGGTGAACAGCGCGAACACGTCGAGGCCGAGGGCGACCCACATGAGCGCCCGCCAGTGGGGACGCCGCCCCATCCGCACCGCCGTGGCGTACGCGATGGCGGGGGTGAGCACGGTGTTGAGCGGCTCGACCTCCCTGCCGCCGGTGAGCAGCTGCACCAGATCGGCCGGGCCCGCCTTGACCAGCCACTCGTCCAGCGCGTACGACACGAGCAGGGCGAGGATCGCGGCGATCAGCCCCTGGGTGACCCGCATGCCGTCGCGGTGGAAGACCCGTTCGACGGCGAACGCGACCGGGACGACCAGCACGGCGACGCCGCCCAGCAGCCCGGCGGCGGCCGACAGCACGTCGGGGGCGCGGCCCGTACCCGCCTGGACGTCGGTCTCCAGGCCGTTCAGCGTGCGCTGCAGGGCCAGAGCCAGCAGCACGACGGCGCCGAGGGCCAGCAGCGTGAGCAGGAACCGCAGTGCGTCGGAAGGACGGCGGATCCGCTGCGGCAGCAGAGGCTCGACGACGAGGACAGCTCCTTGGCCAGGAGTGTCCAGCGCTATGTCCTGCTCCTTGATGCCTCTCACCACCAGCGATTCTGTGCGATCTTCGCACTCGGTGTCCACAATTGACGGTATGCGTATATCCCTGGCCTCGGACAGCATCGACGGGATCGCGTCGGTGCTTGCGGCCGAGGTGGAACAGCGCGGCCATTCAGTCACACTCTATGGAGCACTGGCCCCCGGTGACCGGGCTGATTGGGCATGGTGCTGCTCCGCCGCCGCGAGGGACGTGGCGGAGGGCCGCGCCGACCAGGCCGTGGTCTGCTGCTGGACCGGCACCGGCGCGTCCATCGCGGCGAACAAGGTGGCGGGGGTGCGGGCGGCGTTGTGCGCCGACGCCACCACCGCCGCGGGCGCCCGCGAATGGAACGACGCCAACGTGCTCGCGCTCAGTCTCCGCCTCACCTCCCGGCAGGTTCTGACGGAGATCCTGGACGCCTGGTTCGCCGGGACGCCGAGCACCGATCCCGAGGACGCCGCGAACATCGCGTACGTCGGGGAAATCCGGTAGAGCCCGCCCGTGGCCGGCACGCTAACGTCGATGCCATGAGCACGTCGCTACCCGTCCTCGGCGCCTGTCCGCTCGACTGCCCCGACACCTGCTCCTGGGTCGTCACCGTACGCGACGGCGCGGCCGCCGGGCTGCGTGGCAACCGCGACCACCCCTACACGCGCGGGGCCCTGTGCGTGAAGGTCAACCGCTACCTGGAGCAGGTGCGGTCGCCCGACCGCGTTCTCCACCCGTTGAAGAGGGTGGGTCCGAAGGGTTCCGGCCGGTTCGAGCGGATCAGCCTGGACCAGGCGCTGTCGGAGATCGCCGCCAAGCTGGCGTCGATCGTCGAGGAGCACGGCGGCGAGGCGATCTGGCCCTACCAGGGAACCGGGACGCTCGGGTACGTCCAGGGCGAGTCGGGCAATGCGGGGCGGCGGTTCTGGAACGCCCTCGGCGCGTCCCGGCACGACCTCAACATCTGCGCGCGGGCCGGCAACGACGGGCTGCGGTACGTCAACGGGACTCCCGGCGGCATGGACCCCGAGACGTTCGCCCTGTCGCGGCTGATCCTGCTGTGGGGCACCAACACCCTGACCAGCGGCCACCACCTGTGGAAGTTCGTCCAGGACGCCCGCGCCGCCGGGGCGTACGTCGTGGCGATCGACCCCATCCGCACGCGTACGGCCGACCAGGCGGACGAGCACCTGCCGATCCGGCCGGGTACGGACGCCGCACTCGCCCTCGGCCTGCTGCACGTCGTGCTGGAGGAGGGCGCCGAGGACCGCGCGTACATCGAGGAGCACACGACCGGCTGGGACGAGTTCGAGGCCGAGATCCGCAGGCATCCCCCGGCGCTGGTGGCGGAGATCACCGGTCTCCCCGAGGAACGCATCCGCGCCCTCGGCGTACGGCTCGCGCACACCCGCCCGACCGGCATCCGGGCCACGATGGGCATCCAGCGGCACGCGGGCGGCGGGGCGGCGATGCGGGTGATCGCCTGCATCCCCGGTGTCACCGGCGACTGGCGGTACCCCGGCGGCGGGGTGGCCTACTCCACCTCGGGGTACGCCCCCGCGGGCCCCGACCCCCGCGACGACCTGCTGCCGCACCCCGTGCGTACGCTCACGATGACCCGGCTGGCCGACGGTCTGGACGAGTCGGTCAAGTGCCTGTGGGTCTACGCGGCCAACCCTCTCGGCTCCACCTCCGACCAGAACCGGATCAGGGCGGCGCTGGCGCGGGAGGACCTGTTCACGGTGGTGATGGAGCAGTTCCCGACCGACACCGTCGACTACGCCGACTACGTGCTGCCCGCCACCATGCAGATCGAGCACCTGGACGTGCACCACGGCTACGGGCACATGTACATGGTGTGGAACGAGCCCGCCGTCGAGCCGCCGGGCGAGTGCCTCTCGACGACCGAGACCTTCCGCCGGCTCGCCGTGCTGATGGGCCTGACCGAGCCGTCTTTGTACGACACCGATCTCGAACTGGCCGAGCAGACGCTCTCCCAGGTGGGCATCTCCGTGGAGGAGATCCGCAAGCAGGGCTGGGCGCGCCTCCGGGTGGCCGACCCGTTCGTGCCGTTCACCGAGGGTTTCCCGACGCCGAGCGGGCGGCTGGAGTTCGCCTCCGAGAGGGCGGAGGCCGACGGGCTGCCGCGGGTCGCCGGCTACGTCCCCTCGCTCACGGCTCGTACGGCTCCCGCCGACCGGCCGCACCCGCTCGTCATGATCACTCCGGCCGCGCACACGTTCCTCAACACGCAGTTCGCCAACAACCCGGAGCTGCGCAAGCGGTCGAAGGGCCCCACCGTGCTGGTCAACCCGGCAGACGCCGCCACCCGCGGCCTCGTGGACGGGCAGGCCGCCCGGGTCTTCAACGGCAACGGCGAGTTCAGGGCGTACGTGGAGGTCAGCGACCGGGTGGCGCCGGGGGTGGTGGCGGCGCCGAAGGGCCACTGGCCCAAGCTGTCGGCCGGCGCGAACCCCAACGCGCTCGTGGACGAGCGGGACGCCGACATGGGCCGCGGCGCGGTCTACCACGACAACTTCGTCGACGTCGCCCCGCTGTCACAAAGCGAGCTTGAACCCCTCGTGTGAGGCGGTGAAGCCGAGCGAGCCGTAGAAGCGGTGGGCCTCGGTGCGGGCCTTGTCGGACGTCAGCTGCACCAGCGCGCAGCCGCGTTCTCCGGCCCGCCCGACCGCCCACCGGATCATCTCCCGGCCGATCCCCCGGTTGCGGTGGGGCACGGCGACCCTGACCCCCTCGATCTGGGCGCGCTCGCCGCCCCGGCGGGACAGCCCGGGGATGTAGGTGAGCTGCATGGTGCCGACGATCTCGCCGCCCGACTCCACGACGATCAGCTCGTTGCGCGGGTCGGCGTCCACCGCCTCGAAGGCGGCGTGGTAGTCCGGTTCCCCCGGGGAAGCCGGCCGGGATGCCGTGATCGGGTCATCGTTGATCATCGCCACGATGACGGGGACGTCCTCACGCCGGGCCGTACGGAATTCGAGATCCATGCCGGGAGACTAACCGGGGCGCGTCAGGGGAGGCTCAGGGACTTCCCCGATGCCACGGAAACGCCCAAAAGGGCACGCTGAAGTCATGAACGAACTGACCCGAATGGACGAGATGTCCTTGGCCGGCGCGGCCCTGCGCGGCGCGCCCTGGCGGGCCGCGGCGACGTCCGGCGGGGCGGTCGCGGCCACGAGTTTTCTCCTGGGCGTCATCCTGCCCGGCCCGGCCGACCTGACCTGGGCCCTGTGCGCGGGCCTCACGGTGTTCGCCCTCGTCGCGGCGATCGGCGCGATCTCCAAGCCGGACGCCGGCGACCGGGTGACCCGGCAGGCGCGCCTCTGGGCGCTGCGCCACCCCTGGCGCTTCGCGCTCTACCCGGGCCTCGGCGCCGCGGCGCTGATGTACCCGGTGCAGCTCGTGATCGACCGCGAGGGCGTCTTCGGCGCGGCCTGGGACGCGTTGTGGGGCGGCGCGCTCGTGCTGCTGATCACCGCCGTTCTCACGGTCTCGATGCGCGGCCGCGCCAAGGGCGCCTGAGGCTCAGGCCTCCCGCTCCGCCGCGCCGCGGCAGACGCAGAACTCGTTGCCCTCGGGGTCGAGGAGAGTGACCCAGCCGGTGCCCTCCGGGGTGCGGTGGTCCTCGTACGGCTTGGCCCCGAGCGCGAGCAGCCGCTCCACCTCCTGGTCGCGGGTGCCGTTCCCGGAGGGGACGACGTCGAGGTGCAGGCGGTTCTTGACCGTCTTGCCCTCGGGCACCTGGATGAAAAGCAGGTGCGGAGGACCGTCCGGACGGTCCAGCATGACCTCGTCGTCCTCCGGCTCGGAGTCAACGAGCGGCCAGCCCAGGGCCTCGCTCCACCACTGGGCCAGCTCGTACGGCCGGGCGCAGTCGATCGTCGTCGTGTAGATCTCAATCATGCGCCCCACCCAATCCCGACACCGGCAAAGGTGTCAAGCAGGTTACGTGGCGGCCCGCCGCGGTCGAAGCGCCCGGACGAGGCTGACCGCGGACACCACGGCCCAGACCCCCTCCAGCAGCAGGAATCCCCAGTCGTCGTCCGCGTACGCGAGCCACGCGAGCACCGCGGAGCCGACGAGGTTGAGCACGAGGTAGATCTTCGAACTGTTGTCGAGGACGTTCATCTGGGAGAGCAGGAACGCGCCGAGAATCAGGACGGCGCCGGCGATCTGCAGAACTTGGTCCATGTCCTTCCGCCCACCGTCTTCGCTGGTCCGGGTACGGCGGGCACCTCGTCCGGGAAGACCGCGGCTCGCGGCCTTCTCACAACGGGACGATACCGGTTGTGAGACCTCATTCCGTGCGATCTGTGGCACAGACCCTGGATATGGGCGGTTACTCGTGGGTAGCATTCCTTTAGAGTTACCGACCAGTACGTTACCCCCGGGTTCGGTTCTAGGAGCGCACACAGATGGGTCACTACAAGAGCAACCTCCGCGACCTGGAGTTCAACCTCTTCGAGGTGTTCGGCCGCAGGGAGATCCTCGGCACCGGCCCGTTCGCCGAGGTCGACGAGGACACCGCGCGAAGCGTGCTGGACGAGGTCAACCGGCTGGCCGTCGGCCCGATCGCCGACTCGTTCGAGGACGCCGACCGCCACCCGCCCGTATTCGACCCCGCCACCCACAGCGTGACCATGCCGGAGAGCTTCAAGCGCTCCTACCAGGCCTGGGTGGACGCCGAGTGGTGGCGCCTGGAGCTGCAGCCGGAGCTCGGCGGCACGCCCGCCCCGCGCAGCCTCGTGTGGGCCATGGCCGAGATGGTGCTCGGCGCCAACCCCGCCGTGTGGATGTTCGCCTGCGGCCCGGCCTTCTCCCGCCTGGTGTTCGAGCTCGGCACCCCCGAGCAGAAGCGGTTCGCCGAGATGGCCGTCGAGCGGCGCTGGGGCGCGACCATGGTGCTCACCGAGCCCGACGCCGGCTCCGACGTCGGCGCGGGCCGTACGAAGGCGATCCAGCAGCCCGACGGCACCTGGCACATCGAGGGCGTCAAGCGCTTCATCACCAGCGCCGAGCACGACATGGCCGAGAACATCTTCCACCTCGTGCTGGCCCGGCCCGAGGGCGCCAAGGCCGGCACCAAGGGCCTGTCGATGTTCCTCGTGCCGAAATACCTGGTGGACCTGGAGACCGGCGAGCTGGGCGAGCGCAACGGCGTCTACGTCACCAACGTCGAGAAGAAGATGGGCCTGAAGGTCTCCACGACCTGCGAGCTCACCCTCGGCGAGAAGCACCCCGCCATCGGTTACCTGGTCGGCGACGTCCACGACGGCATCCGGCAGATGTTCATGGTGATCGAGCACGCCCGCATGATGGTGGGCGCCAAGGCCATCGCCACGCTGTCCACCGGCTACCTCAACGCGCTCGACTTCGCCAAGAACCGCGTCCAGGGCGCCGACCTCACCCGCTCGGGCGACAAGACCGCCCCGCGCGTGACGATCACCCACCACCCCGACGTACGCCGCGAGCTCATGCTGCAGAAGTCGTACGCCGAGGCGATGCGCGCGCTGGTGCTCTACACGGCGACGATCCAGGACCAGATCCAGATCGCGGAGTTCGAGGGCCGCCGCGACGAGGCCGCCGAGGCGCTCAACGACCTGCTGCTCCCGCTGGTGAAGGGCGTCGGCTCCGAGCGGTCGTACGAGCTGCTGGCCCGCTCGCTGCAGACCCTCGGCGGCTCGGGCTTCCTGCAGGACTACCCGATCGAGCAGTACATCCGCGACTCGAAGATCGACTCGCTGTACGAGGGCACGACCGCCATCCAGGGCCAGGACCTGTTCTTCCGCAAGGTCCTGAAGAACCAGGGCGCGGCACTGGGGTCGCTGCTCGGCGAGATCAAGGCGTTCGCGGCCTCCGAGGCGGGCAACGGACGGCTGAAGGTCGAGCGCGGCCTGCTCGACGAGGCGGCCGACGTGGTCAAGTCCATGGCCGACACGATGGCCGGATGGGCGATCTCCTCCATGGAGACGCCGCAGGAGGTCTACAAGGTCGGGCTCAACACCACCCGGTTCCTCATGGCGCTGGGCGACCTGGTGCTGAGCTGGCTGCTGCTGCGTCAGGCCGAGGTCGCGCTGAACGCCCTGTCCGCCTCGGAGGAGGACAAGGCGTTCTACACGGGCAAGGTCGCCGCGGCCTCGTTCTTCGCGCAGACCGTCCTGCCCCGGCTGGCCGCCGAGCGCCGCGTGCTCGCCGCCACCGGTCAGGACCTCATGGAACTGCCCGAAGAGTCCTTCTGATCTGTGCTGGTCCGGTACGGCCGCCGCCCACGCTCTGGTGCGGCGGCCGTACCTGTAGAACTTCGGCTGGATCAGGCGGACGCCGGGAGCGGGCGGGCGGCGCCGTCCTCGTCGGTGTTGACGGTCCGGAGCAGTTCCTCGCGCTCGGGGGTGTTCTCCGGGCGGACGAAGCCGATGACCGTGAACAGCACGAGCGAGGTGGCCACCGGCGCGGCCGTGGACACGGCGGTCGACAGGCCGCTGACGCCGTAGTTGGTGAGCCAGAAGACGAACAGGCCCGCCGCCCACGAGATCAGCGCCGCCGTCGGACCGGACCGGCGGAACAGCGGCAGCATGCCGAGCAGCAGCGGGATCGAGATCGGGCCCATCAGACCGGCCACCCACTTGATGACGACCGTGATGATGTCCTTCAGCACTGGGCTGTTGACCTGCGTGGCCACGGCCATCGACAACGCGATGAACGCGACCGTGGTGACGCGGGCTGCGACCAGGGCGGCCCGGGTGTCCCAGCCCCGCGCCGCGCGGGACAGCACCGGGATCACGTCGCGGGTGAAGACCGAGGCGATCGCGTTGGCGTCGGAGGAGGCCATCGCCATCGTGTGGGAGAAGAAGCCGGCGATCACCAGGCCGAGCAGGCCGTGCGGGATGAGCTGGGTGGTCAGCAGCGCGTAGGAGTCGCTCGCGTCCGGTTTGGTCGCGTGGACCAGCAGCGGCGCGGCCCACATCGGGAAGAACAGCAGCAGCGGCCAGATCGCCCACAGCACGGCCGACAGCCGGGCGCCGCGGGCCGCCTGCGCCGCGTTCGGCGCGGCCATGTACCGCTGGGCCTGGTTCCACATGCCGCCGTTGTACTCGAACGTCTTAATGAACAGGAACGCGAGCAGGAACGTCACGGTGAAGGGACCGTTGAGCGGCTGAGCGTGCCCCTCCGGCAGGCGGTCCCACATCCCGCCGACGGCGTCGATGCCGCCGAGCTTGGCGAGGACGGCGACCAGCATGACGACGCCGGCGAGAAGCTGGATGACGAACTGCCCGAAGTCGGTGAGCGCGTCGGCCCACAGGCCGCCGACCGTGCAGTAGACGGCGGTGACGACGCCGGTGATCAGGATGCCCTGGTTGAGCGACAGGCCGGTGAACGTCGACAGCAGCGTGGCGATGGCGGCCCACTTGGCGCCGACGTCCACGATCTTCAGCAGGCCGCCGGACCAGGCGAGCGCCTGCTGCGTCGGCACGTTGTACCGCTTGGCGAGGAATTCCAGCGGAGAGCTGACCCTGAGCTTCGACCGGATCCGGTTCAGCCGCGGCGCGAACAGCACCGAGCCGATCGCGATGCCGATGGCGATCGGGAAGGCCCAGGTGACGTACGACGTGGCGCCGTAGAGGTAGGCGATGCCGGCGTACCCGGTGAACATGACGGCGCTGTAGCCGGACATGTGGTGCGAGATGCCGGCCAGCCACCAGGGCATCTTGCCCCCGGCGGTGAAGAAGTCACTGATATTGCCGATACGCCGGTGCGAGTAGACGCCGATCGCCACCATGACGATGAAATAGGCGCCGAGAACGTACCAGTCCAATTGGTTCACGCGCGTCGTACCTCCGGGTGAACGGCGGCACCCGGACCGACAACCGCCTGGCCTCGTTACGATGCGCCCGCCTCCCGGACGCCGTCAATGGCGGGTTCGCAGGTCACGGGCTCGCGGAGGACGGGACCGAGACCGTGACGCAGGTCACGGCCCGTTCACGTTCATGAACCGAATTCGCGTATCCGAATCGTTATCGAGGACGGCCTTGATCCCGCACACGCCGGAGGGTGAGAGTGTGCGGCGAAATGAGATTCCAGCAAGCGGCACATGACGGACCTGTCACCGCCTGGCACCGGTGATCGTCCGGCAAGGCACGTGCGTGGAAACGGGAGGACGAGGGGCGCTGCCCGATCGCCCTCCGCGTGAGCACGCTCAGCGGTTCAGAGGGTGTACTGCACGGCCGCACGGGCGGCGAGGATCGGCGTGATGCACTCGTCGATCACCGCGCGGTGGGCCGGGTGGTCCCGGTAGACGACGTAGTCCTCCGGGGAGTCGAAGCCGGCGACCACGGCGAAGGAGAAGTTGCCCTGGTTGACGCCCGCGTCCGGGCCGATCTGATAGGAACGCAACTCGGAGATGACGTCCGGCAGCCCGCCCAGCCGCCTGGCCACCTCGGCGCGCTGCTCCTCGGTGGCGTCATCGGTCCACTTCAGCAGCACGACGTGCCGGAACATGCTCACTCTCCTCCGCTACGGGAATCACGCGCGGCCCATCCTCTCATCCGGTCATGGCGCGGGCATCCAGAGGAGGCGAGAGGCCCACGGAATGATCATGGTCAGTGATGGCCGGAATCGCAGGTGTGGCCTCAGCGCGGGCGTCGCTCGGCGAAGGCCCGCCGCGCCGTACGGCGAGCCACTCGCGGAAGGCTGCTTCGCCCGCCACGGCCAGTGTCTCCGGATCGTCCCGCGCCGCCCGGCGCTCCAGCACGATCCCGGTCAGATAGCCGTCGCCGTACGCCATCGGGCCGACCCGCGTGTCGTGCGCGGCGTGCCGCAGCGGCGCGGGCAGGTCCCTGGCCCACCGCTCGCCCACGGTCACCGTGGCCTCTCCGCACCCCACCAGGCCGCCCACGCCGCGCAGCGACTTCCCGTCCACCGGCTGGGAGCCCGTCACCCACAGCGCGCGTACGCGGTCGAAGTCGCGGCGGTGGGCCGCGAGGTGGCCCGGCGCGAGCTCGGCCTCCTTCCGCCGCCGGAAGCGCCGCCACCGCGCGATCCCGGTGACGAACACCTCGAACTGCTCACCGGACAACGACATCTCCGCCAGCCAGGCCAGCGTGGAGGCGCGGTCGCGCAGGCCGTGGCCGGCGCGGAACTCCGCCACTGCCTCGCGCAGATCGCCCTCGTCCAAGGGCTCGTCGTCCTCCATGAGCTCACGTGACAGAAGGCATTGCTCGGCGATCACGGCCCGGAGATCCCGGCAGTCGGCCTGAAGCAGTGCGAGGGCCTCCGCCACCCCCGCCCGCAGGCGATCCGTGCCGAGCGGACCGCCGGGCGCCCGACCGTCCTGCTCCGACTCCGCCCCGCGCGGCACGGACAGCGTCACCGTGCCGCCCTCCGGATGGTTCAGCCGCAGGTCGTACTCGCCGCGCCTGCCCGTGAGGACAAGCCGCGGGCAGGCACGGGGATGGCGGGCCGCCCACGACCCGACCACCTCTCCCGCCTCGGCGAGGCCCGTACAGCGGCGCCGCAGTCCGCGCAGGATCTCGGTGCCCTCGCCGAGCAGGTCGGCGAACTCGAAGGTCGTCATCGTCACCTCACAGCCCGCGTTCGCACGCTCACGTCTCCGCCCCGGCCGTCTGCGCCGCGACCAGCGCGGCGTAGTGCCCCCCCTGCGCCAGCAACTCCCTGTGCGCACCCCACTCGACGATCCGACCGTCGTCGACAACGACGATGAGGTCGGCGTCCCTGACCGTGCTCAACCGATGCGCGATCACGATCCGGGTCTGGGTGAGCCCGGCCAGGTTCGCCTCGATCTGGGCCTCGGTGGCGCTGTCCAGGTTGCTCGTGGCCTCGTCGAGCAGCAGGACCTTCGGCCGGGACAGCAGTGCCCGCGCGAGCGCGAGGCGCTGGCGCTGACCGCCGGACAGGCCCGCCCCCTCTGTGAGCACGGTCTCGTACCCCATGGGCATGGCCGAGATCTCGTCGTGCAGGCACGCCAGCCCGGCGGCCCCGACCACCCGGTCGAACGACGCCTCGGGGTCGTTCAGCGCGATGTTCTCCCGGATCGTGCCGGTGAACAGCGACGGGTCCTGAGTGACCACGCCGAACTGGCGCCGCAGGGACCGCGGGTTGAGCTCGCGGAGCGGGACGTCGTCGTAACGGATCTCCCCCTCGGTCGGTGTGTGCAGCGCCAGCAGCATCCTCGCCAGCGTGCTCTTGCCCGCTCCCGAGGGGCCCACAAGCGCGATCTTCTGACCACGCTCGATCCGCACCCATACGTCACGCAGGATCCATGGCCCGCGGGGGTCGTAGCGGAAGCCCACCCCCCTCAGCTCGATCCGGCCGCGCAGCCGCAGGACCTCAATGCCGCTGTCCTGCTCGGGTTCGGAGCTCAGGATGTCCGACAGCCGGTCGAAGTGCGCTCCGGCCTGCTGCATGCTCTGCAGACTGGTCATGAGCGAGGACAACGGGGTCAGCGCCGCGGTCGCGACGGCGTTGAGCCCGAGCAGCGCACCGAGCGTGATGTCGCCGTCCAGCACCCGCCAGGCGCCCACCCACAGCAGCACGAGCGGAGCGAGCAGCCGCAGCGCGTTCAGCGCCGCCTCGAGCAGTCCCTGGGTGAGCCCGCCGCGTACGTCGGCGTCCAGTTGCTCGGCGAAGAACTTCGTCCACTGGTCGACGGCGCGTGACTCCGCGCCCGAGGCCTTGAGCGTCTCGATGCCGCCGATCGCCTGCACGAGCTGACTCTGCGTGGCCGCGTAAGCGGTCAGCTCCCGCTGGGTCAGATAGTGCACCCTGCGTGCGGTGGCGAGCAGCAGGGCGATCTGCGCGGCCGCGAACCCGAGCAGGCACAGCCCCAGCACCGGATCCCTGACGAGGACGAGCACCGCGTAACCGATCGCGAGCGGCCCGTCGATCAGGGCCGACAGCACCTGCCCGGTCAGCATCTCCCGCAACACCGCCACGCTGCCCGCCCTGGTGACCAGGTCGCCCTTGCCGCGCAGGGCGAAATACCGGTACGGCAGGGTCACGAGATGGGCGACCACTCCCCGGGTGAGCTCGGCGTCCGCCCCCGCCCGGACCGACACCAGCAGGACCGACCTGAGCCAGCCGACCACGAATTGCGTGAGGCCGGCGAGCACGAGCCCCGCGCCCAGCAGGAGGAGCAGCCGATCGGCGCCGTACGGCAGGACCCGGTCGACCAGCGACTCGGAGAACACGGGCAGGGCGAGCCCGAGCACCTGCAGCAGCACGGAGGCGGCCACGACCTGAGCGAGCAGTCCCTTGCGCCGCAGCACCAGGTCGTGCAGGAACCGCCGCCGCCATGCGGTGGCGGCGGTCGAACGGCCCGGACGAAAGCCGGGAGCCGGCTCGAAGGCGAGCAGCACCCCCGTGAAGCCGGAGTCGAACTCCTCAGAGGTGAGCCTGCGCCGGCCTCGGGCAGGGTCGACGACGTCCACCTGGTCGGGCGCCCAGCGCTCCACGACAAGGAAGTGGTTGAACTCCCAATGCACGATCACGGGCATGGGCAGCCGGGCGAGGTCCTCGGGCCCCAGTGAGAAGGCACGCGCCTTGAGTCCCAGCTCCCGGGCCGCGTCGGCGATCGCCCGTGCGGACAGCCCGTCCCTGCCGACCTGCAGCCGATCGGTGATCTCGTGCAGGGAGAGCCGGCGCCCGTGGTAGGAGAGGATCATCGTCAGGCACGCGGCGCCGCATTCGGTGGCGGTGTTCTGCAGCACGACGGGCACGCGCCTTCTCACGAGCCGCTCCCCGCTCCCGAGAGCACCGCGACGGCGACCGCACCGGTTCCGGACGCGAGCAGCACGGCCAGCGCCCACAGCAGAGTGATCATGCCGCGACGGATCATCACAGGCGGTCGCGCCCCGGAGCCGGGTCTCGCGTACCTGCTCAGGGCCTCCTCCCGGTAGAGGCCACGCCTCATGACCAGTGCCATTCGATCCTCGCCTGCCGTCGCCGCCCGGCCAGCCACTCGGCGAAGGCGGCGCGGCCCGCGGCCGCCAGCGTCTCCGCGTCGTCCTCGGCCGGCCTGCGCTCCAGGACCGTCCCGCTGAGGTAACCCTCCTCGCTCTCGCACGGGCCGACGACGGCGCCCGCGGGGGCGCCGCGCAGCTCGGCGGGCAACTCGCGGGCCAGACGCTCGCCGACGATCACCCGGGCCTCCCGGAGCTCCGGCAGGAGGACGAGCAGGTCCTGGGGAGAACTCGCCGCATACCTGTCCGCCGAGACCACCCAGACCGCCCTTACCCGGTCGAAATCGGCGCGGTGTGCCGCCAGGTATCCCGGCCCCAGCTCGCTCTCCTTGCGCCGCCGGAACCGCCTCCGCCGGGCGATGCCCGAGATGTAGGTCTCGAACATCTCGCCCGACATGCCGACCTCCTCAAGCCAGGCGAGGGTGGACGCCCGGTCCAGCAGGCCGCGTCCCCGGCGGAACTCGTCGGCCGCGGCCTGCAGGTCCCCCGGGGTGAGCGGCTCGTCGTCGTCCAGCAGTTCGTTGAGAATCACGCACTGGTCGACGATCTCCTCGTACGGCGTCGCGTCCCGGCGCGACAGCGAGCGCAGCATCGTCAGGGCCTGGGCGACGGACAGGTGGACGTCGTCCACGGTCACCAGCCCTCCGGCCGCCCAGTGCGTGGAATGGTCGACCAGCCAGGGCACGCCGTCCTCCGGCGGCGCGCTCACCGCGACCGTGCCGCCCTCGGGATGCGCGAGCAGCAGATCGTAGTCGACCACCGGGGTCCCCGGCCGCACGTCGACGACGAGCTGGGCCGACAGGCCGGGGCGCTCGGCCGCCCAGGCGGCGGCCGTACGCCTGGCCTCCTCGACGTCGGGGCGGCGGCGGGGCAGGCTCCGCAGCAACCGCACGCCGGACTCGACCGCCATGCCGAAGTCGCTCACCGCGCCCGCCTCCCCTCGTGGGCCGCCGCGAGCCAGCCGGCGATGGCGTCGCCGACCGGCAGCCCGGCGCGCTGCTCCGCGAAGCCCCAGGCGCCGTTCGGGTTGATCTCGAGGAACACGTACTCCCCCTCGGGGGTCAGGATGAGGTCGATCGCGCCGAAGGTCAGGCCCAGCGACGCGGTCAGCGCGACGCAGCGCGCGGCCACGGGCTCGGGAAGCTCGTGCGGGCTGTATCGCACCCGGTCGTCGTCGTAGTGGCGCCAGTCGTCCCTCGCGGTCCGGGACGCCCGGGTGTCGATCGCGGCGGCGAAGACGCTCTCACCGACCACGATCACGCGCAGCTCGACGTCCTTCGTCACGTAGGGCTGGAGAATGACCGGCTCGTGCCGGAGCCGATGCCGTGAGGTGAGCAGGCGCCGGGTGACGAGGGTCGTGTACGCGCGGTGGTCGGCCCCGTCGACGGTGAACGCGTCGGAGCTGATCTGCTTGGCGATCAGGCGGCCCGAGGCCCGCTCGTACGCCGGGACAAGCTCGGCCGGGTCGTTGGTGAAGACCGTCGGGGGCACGGTGAACCCCAGCTCGACCGCGCGGGCCATGTGAACGATCTTGTTGTGCGCGTGCCGCTCCACCTCACGCCGGCACGGCAGCCAGGGGACTTCGGCCAGCGCCCACACGCCGTCGAGCAGGAACTCCGCCTGCAGCGCGGCGTGCGCGCGATGAGTGGGGTCGGTCACGTTCCCGGCGCTCGCCGGGCGGTTCGGGCGTCTGCGCCAGACGGCCGTCACGTCGGCGAGGTCGATCCGCCCGTCCACGGTGTCGAGCACGACGCGGTGCCGGCCGCCGTCGAAGGCGGCGGTGATCCCGGCCCTCGCGGGGTGGTCTCCCGGGTCCCACCAGGTCACCGGCACCCCGCGGTGCTTCAGCTTGGGCAGGACCGCGTGGACCGCCTCGTCCCCCCGGTCGCTGAGTATCAGGATCACGTTCACTCCGGTCAAGCGCGGACGGCGGAGCGGGAGGTCCGCTCCGCCGTCCTGTGGGCGGCCCGCGGGTCGTCTCACCCGCGGGTCCCTATCAGCTCAGGTCAGCTGTTGACCCACTCGGCGGGCTTGCCGCCGATGTACCAGCTCACCGACCAGCGGCCGCCGCTGACCTCGCCGAGCTCGGCGTCGGTCAGCTCCGCACCCTCGAACGGAATGTCGTCAATGCTGATCTTCGACATGATGTCGTCCTTTCTCGCCGCTCGCGCGGCCTTGCCTGGTCCCCCCGCAGCGGCGAGGATCCCCCGGATCTCCGGCGTTCCCGGGGCCGGTGATCGCTTACGGCGAAGACGCTACGGACGGCGTCTTGGACGTCACTTGCATCCTGCTTGACACCTGCGCCACCTGGGTGACGCAGGAAAAGGGCCGGACACCCCTCGAATGCGCCATGCGCCTCGGGTGCCCGGCCCTTCCAAGCGCGTGCGGCTCAGCTCCAGGCGAGCATTCGGAGGGGGTCCTCCAGCATGGCGCCGACGTCGCGCAGGACGTAGGAGCCGAGCTCGCCGTCGACCACGCGGTGGTCGAACGACAGCGCCAGGGTGGTGACCTTGCGGACCGCGAGCTGCCCGTCGACCACCCAGGGCATGTCCCTGATCTGGCCCACGGCGAGGATCGCCACCTCTCCCGGATTGAGGATCGGCGTGCCGGCGTCGACGCCGAAGACGCCGACGTTGGTGATCGTGATCGTGCCGCCGCTCAGCTCGGCGGGCCGGCACTTCCCGGCCCGCGCCCGCTCGGTGAGGTCGCCGAGCGCCCGGGCGAGGCCGGGCAGCGACATCGCGTCGGCGTCCTTGACGTTGGGCACGATCAGCCCCCGATCGGTGGCCGCGGCGATGCCGAGGTTCACGTAGTGCTTGACCACGATCTCCTCGCCGGTCCACGAGGCGTTGACCATCGGGTGCCGCTTCACCGCCGTGAGCAGGGCCTTCGCGACCAGGAGCAGCGGGGAGACCTTGACCTCGGCGAACTCGGGCAGCGTCCGCAGCCGCCGGACCGCCTCCATCGTCTCGGTCACGTCGACCTGGAGCCACTCAGTCACGTGCGGGGCCGAGAACGCGCTGGCCACCATCGCCTGCGCGGTCGCCTTCCTGACCCCTCTGACCGGGATGCGCTCCTCTCGCGCGGTCGTGTCGCGCCCGGCGGTCGGTGCGAGGGCGGGCGCCGCAACCGCCGCTTCCACGTCGGCCCGGGTGATCGACCCCCGAGGGCCCGTGCCCGTGAGGGTGGTCAGGTCCACACCGAGGTCCTTGGCGAGCTTGCGGACCGGCGGCTTCGCCAGGACGCGCGCCCGTACGGACGCTCCGGAGCCGTTGCCGTGTGCCGCGCCAGCACCCCCTCCCGCGACGGCGGGGGCGGGAGTGGTCAGCGGGGGCGCGGCGGTCCGGACGGGCGGAACCGGCGGAGCAGACGCGGCGGGCGGAGCGGACGACGCCGGTTTGCGGGGGCGGCGGCGAGTGGCGCTCGTCTTGACGCCGTACCCGACCAGCACCGGCTGGCGCTCCTCCTTCGGCGGAGCTTGGGCCTCAGCGCGGTTCCGCACGTCCGGAACCATGTCGTCGGCCAGCGCCTCCCGGCCCGCGCCGGCGCCGTCACCGCCCGCGCCGTCGTCCACCGAGATGATCGGGGCGCCGACGTCGACGGTCTGGCCCTCGCCGACCATCAGGGCGGACACGGTGCCCTCGTACGGGCACGGGAGCTCGACGACGGCCTTGGCCGTCTCGATCTCCACGATCGTCTGGTTGATCTTCACCGAGTCGCCCGGGGCGACGTGCCACTTGACGATCTCGGCCTCGGTCAGTCCCTCGCCCACGTCGGGGAGTCTGAACTCGCGCAGCATGGCAGATCCCTCCCCCTCAGTACGCGAACGAGCGGTCCACGGCGTCGAGCACGCGGTCCAGGTCGGGCAGGTAGTGGTCCTCCAGCCGGGACGGTGGATAGGGCGTGGAGAACCCGCCCACCCGCAGCACCGGCGCCTCCAGGCTGTAGAAGCAGCGCTCGGTGACGCGCGCCGCGATCTCGGCCCCGAAGCCGGTGTAGACCGGGGCCTCGTGGACGACGACGCACCGTCCGGTCCGCGTCACGGACTCGGTCAGGACGTCCACGTCGAGGGGGTTGAGCGAGCGCAGGTCGACGACCTCGACGCTCCGCCCGTCCTCCTCCGCCGCCGCGGCGGCCTCCACGCAGGTCTTCACCATCGGCCCGTACGCGACCAGCGTGACGTCGCGGCCCTGCCGTACGGTGCGGGCGCGGTCGAGTGGCAGGCCGGGGGCGGCGAGGTCGACGTCGGCCTTGTCCCAGTAGCGGCGCTTCGGCTCGAAGAAGATGATCGGGTCGTCGCAGCGGACGGCGTCCTGGATCATCGTGTACGCGTCCGCCGGGTTCGAGCACGCGACCACCCGCAGGCCCGCGGTGTGGGTGAAGTACGCCTCGGGCGACTCGGAGTGGTGCTCGACCGCCCCGATGCCGCCGCCGCAGGGGATGCGTACGACGACGGGCAGCTTGAGCGTGCCGAGCGACCGCAGCGGCATCTTGGCGAGCTGGGTGATGATCTGGTCGGCGGCCGGGAACACGAACCCGTCGAACTGGATCTCGCACACCGGCCGGTAGCCGCGCAGGGCCAGGCCGATCGCCGTGCCGATGATGCCCGACTCGGCGAGCGGCGTGTCGATCACGCGGTCCTCGCCGAAGTCCTTCTGCAGGCCGTCCGTGACGCGGAAGACGCCGCCGAGCTTGCCGACGTCCTCTCCCATCACGAGCACCTTGGGGTCGTCCTCCATGGAGCGGCGGAGGCCCTCGTTCAACGCCTTGGCGAGAGTCAGAGTGGTCATCGCTCGAACCCCGCCAGGTAGGTCAGGTACTGCTCGCGTTCCTCGTCGAGGAGTGCGTGGGCGCCGGCGTACACGTGATCAAAGATAGCCCCGGGCGGCGGGTCGGGCAGCGCCAGGCACCGGCTTCGCACGTCCTTGCCGAGCGCGTCCGCCTCGGCGTCGATCTTCTCGAAGAACTCCTGGTCCGCGAGCTGGTTCTTGAACAGGTACGCCTTGACCCGCTCGATGGGGTCCTTCAGCTTCCACGCCTCCAGCTCGTCCGCGAGGCGGTAGCGGGTGGGGTCGTCGGAGGTGGTGTGCGCGCCCATCCGGTAGGTGAACGCCTCGATCAGCGTGGGCCCCTGCCCCTCGCGGGCGTTCTGCAGCGCCCGGCGGGTCACGGCGAGGCAGGCGAACACGTCGTTGCCGTCGACCCGGATCCCCGGGAAGCCGAAGCCGGACGCCCTCTTGTACAGCGGGATCTTCGACTGCTTCTCCAGCGGCTCCGAGATGGCCCACTGGTTGTTCTGGCAGAAGAAGACGACGGGGGCGTTGAACACCGAGGCCCAGATGAACGACTCGTTCACGTCACCCTGGGAGGTCGCGCCGTCGCCGAAGTAGACGATCGTGGCCGCCTCGGCGCCGTCGCGCTGGACGCCCATGGCGTACCCGACCGCGTGCAGGGTCTGGGAGCCGATGACGATCGTGTAGAGGTGGAAGTTGTGCTCGGCCGGGTCCCATCCGCCGTTGCTCACGCCGCGGAACAGGCCGAGCAGCTTGACCGGGTCGACGTCGCGGCACCAGGCCACGCCGTGCTCGCGATAGGTGGGGAAGGCCATGTCGGCGTCCGTGAGCGCCCGGCCCGAGCCGATCTGCGCGGCCTCCTGCCCGAGCAGGGACGCCCAGATGCCGAGCTCCCCCTGCCGCTGGAGCGCGACGGCCTCAAGGTCGATGCGGCGGACGAGGACCAGGTCGCGATAGAGGGAGCGGACCTCCTCCGCGGTCAGCTCGATGTCGTAGTCGGGATGCTCGACCCGCTCCCCTTCCGGGGTGAGCAGTTGGACGAGCTCCGGGGGTGCGTCTACACCACGAGGGGCGTCGGCTGTCACGTGCCACTCCTGTGCGTGTCGGGCCCCCGCGGGTGGGGTCACCCCCGCAGGAAGGCCGGGTCGTCTGGCGTACGGCCGCTGGGGTGGGCGACCGGGCGCATATGTGGACATCGTGGCAGAAGTCACACCCCACAGCGCAAGACCCCGCCCGCCTGTCCACACTTCTCCGATTCCCGGACCGTGAGACGCCACACCCCCGGTGCCGGGGCCACAGGGGGCGAGGCGGCGGGGCGGCACTAGGCTTGACCCAGGCGGACCCCCGATACCGGCGGGCCTATTCGAACTGGAGGAACATCGTGGCGCGCGTCATCGTCGACGTCATGCTCAAGCCGGAGATCCTCGACCCGCAGGGCCAGGCGATCGCCCGGGCGCTGCCGCGACTCGGCTTCTCCGGGGTCGCCGGGGTGCGGCAGGGCAAGCGGTTCGAGCTGGAGCTGGACGGCCCGGCCGACGAGGCCGCGCTTTCGGAGGTCCGAAAGATGGCCGAAACCCTGCTCGCCAACACGGTCATCGAGGACTTCACGATCCACGTCGAGAGGTGAAGTGGCGCATTTCACACCACTATTGCCGCTGCTTATCAACCCCAAATGGGGCTTCGGTCCCTCTCGAACCCACCTATACGCCACGCCCTGATTAACAGGGACGTGATTTTGCGGTTAGCCCTGATTCATCGGGGAAGCCTACCTTGGTGACCTTCGACACCGGGGAGGGGTCCGGTGGATATTGAGTTCTCACTGGCGATGCCACGAGATGCGATCGGCATCCCGATGGTCCGCCGGGTGGTGGGAGACGCGCTCCGGTCTCTGGGAGTGACCGAGGAGTGCGTGTCCGACATACTCCTGGCTACGTCCGAGGCGTGCGCCAACGCGGTACGGCACGGTGGTCCCGCCAACCGCTACGAGGTCATGGCCACCATCGGCAACGGTCGCTGCGAGTTGCGCGTCGCCGACGAAGGCGAGGGGCTGCACATGATCCCCCGGCAGTATCCGCCGGCGGAGACCGAGAACGGACGGGGCATCCTGATCATGCGTGCCGTCGTGGACGATCTCTCGTTCGACATCACGCCCGGGCGCGGCACCACTGTGCGCCTGTGCAAAGAGCTCGACTGGGACGAGGACGCCATCGCCCATCACCTCACCCTCGATCGGCATCTCGCCGGGGTCTGAGGGCCCCGGCGACGCACCGCGCCGGGCCCGGGGACCCGGTGTGACGAGTGATCGGTAGTGGCCTCCGCGAGGGGAGCCCGTTTGGCGGCTCCGATACCCTGAGGTGTACCGCCACTGACCGCCGTCCGGCACATGAGACGGTGGCGTGCGCCTTGGAGGGAAAACTGTCATGAGCGCTGCCCGGGTGGGCGTCGTCACCTTCCCCGGAACACTCGACGACCAGGACGCCGCGCGAGCCGTACGGCTGGCCGGAGCGGAGGCCGTGCCCCTGTGGCACGCCGACCACGACCTCAAGGGAGTCGACGCCGTCTTCCTGCCCGGCGGGTTCTCCTACGGCGACTATCTTCGCTGCGGGGCGATCTCCCGGTTCTCCCCTCTCATGACCGAGCTGATCCCGGCCGCCCAGGCCGGGCTGCCCGTGCTCGGCACCTGCAACGGCTTCCAGATCCTCTGCGAGGCGCACCTGCTGCCGGGCGCGCTGACCCGCAACGAGGGCCTCCACTACATCTGCCGTGACCAGCGCATCCGCGTGGAGAGCACGCGTACGGCGTGGACGACGGACTTCACCGACGGCCAGGAGATCGTGCTGCCGATCAAGCACGGCGAGGGCCGTTACGTCGCCGACGCCGACACGCTCGCGGCGCTGGAGAGCGAGGGCCGGGTGGTCTTCCGCTACGCCGGCGGCAACCCGAACGGCTCGCTCAACGACATCGCGGGCATCACCAACGAGGCCGGGAACATCGTCGGTCTCATGCCCCACCCGGAGCACGCGGTCGAGGACCTGACCGGCGCGCCCAGCGTGGACGGCCGGCACTTCTTCACCTCGATTCTCAAGAGGCTGGTGAACGCGTGAGCACCCTCGACAGCGTGAGGCGGGCGCAGGAGACGCCGGACGAGCGCCAGCCGTACGCCGAGCTGGGCATGAAGGACGACGAGTACCAGCGCGTACGCGAGATCCTCGGGCGCCGTCCGACCAGCTCCGAGCTGGCCATCTACTCGGTGATGTGGAGCGAGCACTGCTCCTACAAGTCGTCGAAGGTGCACCTGCGGCAGTTCGGGACCAAGGCGCCCAAGTCGGAGGCGCTGCTCGTCGGCATGGGCGAGAACGCCGGCGTGGTCGACATCGGCGACGGCTGGGCCGCCACCTTCAAGATCGAGTCGCACAACCACCCGTCGTACGTCGAGCCGCACCAGGGCGCGGCGACCGGCGTCGGCGGCATCGTGCGCGACATCATGTCGATGGGCGCCCGGCCGGTCGCGGTCATGGACGCGCTGCGCTTCGGCGGGGCCGACCAGCCCGACACGCGCCGTGTGCTGCCCGGGGTCGTCGAGGGCATCAGCCACTACGGCAACTGCCTCGGCCTGCCCAACATCGGCGGCGAGGTCGCCTTCGACCCCTGCTACATCGGCAACCCGCTGGTCAACGCCCTGTGCGTCGGCCTGCTGCGCAAGGACCAGATCAAGCTCGCCACCGCCCCCGGACCTGGCAACAAGGTCGTGCTGTTCGGCGCGCGGACCGGCGCGGACGGCATCGGCGGCGCGTCGGTGCTGGCGTCGGCCACCTTCGAGGACGAGTCGCAGGCCAAGCGGCCCGCCGTACAGGTGGGCGACCCGTTCATGGAGAAACTGCTGATCGAGTGCTGCCTGGAGCTGTACCAGGCGGACGTGGTCGTCGGCATCCAGGACCTCGGCGCGGCCGGGGTATCCTGCGCCACGACCGAGCTGGCCGCCAAGGGCACCGGCGGCATGGAGGTCGACCTCAACCTCGTCCCGCTGCGCGATCCCACGCTGCGGCCCGAGGAGATCCTCATGAGCGAGTCGCAGGAGCGCATGATGGCGGTCGTCACACCCGACGACATCCCCGCCTTCATGGCGATCTGCGACAAGTGGGATGTTCCGGCGACCGTGATCGGCGAGGTCACCGACACCGGCAGGCTCGTCATGACGTGGGACGGCGAGGTGATCGTCGACATCCCGCCGGGCACGGCCGCCGACGAGGGCCCGGTCTACGAGCGTCCGTTCCACGAGCCCGCCGGGCAGGCGGCGCTCAACGCCGACGGCCCCGAGCGCCTGCCCCGGCCCGAGGACCTGCGGGAGACGCTGCTCACCCTGCTCGGCTCGCCCAACCTCGGGTCCAAGGAATGGGTGACCTCCCAGTACGACCGGTACGTCCGGGGCAACACGGTCCTCGCCCAGCCCGCCGACGCCGGCATGCTGCGGATCTCCGAGGTCATGCCGGGCGCCCAGGAGACCACCCGGGGGATCGCGCTCGCCACCGACGGCAACGGCCGCTACGCGAAGCTCGATCCGTACACGGGAGCCCAGCTCGCGCTGGCGGAGGCGTACCGCAACGTGGCGGTGACCGGCGCGAAGCCGCTCGCCGTCACCAACTGCCTCAACTTCGGCTCGCCCGAGGACCCCGAGGTCATGTGGCAGTTCTCCGAGGCCGTGCGCGGGCTCGCCGACGCCTGCCGGACCCTCGGCGTCCCGGTGACCGGCGGCAACGTGTCGTTCTACAACCAGACGGGCTCGACCGCGATCAACCCGACGCCGGTGGTCGGCGTGCTCGGCGTGATCGACGACGTGGCGCAGCGGGTCAGGTCCGGCTTCACGGCCGCCGGCCTGCGCGTCCTCCTGCTGGGCGAGACCCGCGAGGAGTTCGGCGGGTCGGAGTGGGCGCACGTCGTCCACGGCCACCTGGGCGGCCTGCCGCCGCAGGCGGACCTGGAGGCCGAGCGCGGCCTGGCGGCGGTGCTGACCGAGGCGGCGGCCCGCGGGCTGCTGGAGGGCTCGCACGACCTGTCCGACGGCGGTCTCGCCGTCGCCCTGGCCGAGGCGTGCCTGGCCCAGGGCGTCGGCTGCACGGTGACCCTGCCGGGCGAGGACGCCTTCGTCGAGTTGTTCAGCGAGTCGGCCGCGCGGGCGCTGGTGTGCGTGCGGCCCGAGGCGTTCGAGGCCCTCGCCGACCTGTGCGCCCGCCACGAGGTCCCGTGCTCCGGGCTCGGCCTCACCGGCGGCTCCGCGCTCACGGTCGAAGGCGTCCTCGACGTCCCGGTCGAGGAGCTTCGCGAGGTCCACTCGTCCGCGCTCCCGCGCGTCTTCGGCTGATTCCGATTGAGTGAAAGGGCCCTTCCGGACGGACCGTCCGGAAGGGCCCGCTCGCCTTTTGTACGGCGTCAGACGGCGTTGACGTGGCAGGTGGCGGTCATCGTCTTGGACGGGTCGCTCTCGGAGGTAGCCGTGAGCTTCACCGTGGCGTGACGGCTGCCGCCCGCGGACTGCTGGGCGAAGACGGTGACGGTCTCCTTACCGCCGAAGTCGACGGCCGCGAGGGCGTTGGGCGTGATCGTGGTCCAGCCGTTCCCATCGACCTCGGCCTTCAGCCGGTAGACGTCACTGTTCAGGTACGCGCTGACGTCCTCGGGGTGTTGCCCCTGAGCTGAGGCGGCCTTGCCGGTGTTGAACAGCGGGAAGCCGCACATCGACACGCCCTTCTGGGCGGCGGGGACGCCGGCGCCCGGCAGCAGCTTCACGCCGCGCTTCTGCGGGCCCGCGCCGTCGAGGGACCTGATCGCCACCGTGTACGACAGGGTCCCCTTGGCGTCGCGCTGCACGTCTGTGACGTAGAAGTGCAGGCGGTTGACCTGGTCCACGTACTCGTACTGGCTGCCCGAGTCGGTGCCCGCGTGGAAGAGGGCGTCGGCGAGCTGCCGGTAGTCGCCGATCGTGATCGGGACCTTGGTGCCGTCGGGCAGCACGTAGTCGGTCATGTTGATGTCCTGCGGATTGGCGTCGATCACCCACTCGAACGGCGCCCGGTCCTGGTTCTTGGTCTTGGCCAGGAGCACGCCGGAGTCGGGGGTGAAGGAGTCGCTGCCGATCCGGTCGACGACCTCCACTGTGTAGTTGTCGTAGCCGCCGCCGTCGCAGAGCGGCTCGGTCCGCTGGCTGCACGACCCGGTGGACTTGTCGCCGGTGTCGAAGGAGACGTTGACGCCGGTCAGCCGGCCCTTGCCCGGCTGGATCTCGCGTGCGGTCACCTTGGCGACCACCAGGCCGGAGTCGCGGAGCGCCTCGCGCGACAGGCGCAGGACGTTCTCCTCGTCGACGATGCCCAGCTTGATCTTGTTGCGCAGCATGTGCTGAGCGCCCATCGACGCGCCCGCCGTGGGCGGGATCAGCCAGCGGCTGTGCGGGCCGCCGGGGCCGTTGAAGCTGCCGCGGCTGAGCATCTCCCAGATGCCGGTGTAGGACCGGACCGGCGGGTTGCCGTACGGGTTGTTGTAGTTGTCCAGGACGCCCAGGATGTGGCTGAACTCATGGGCGAAGACCCCCTGGCCGGAGCTCTCGGCCTGAACGGAGTCGACGCCGATGTTCGCGTTGGGCCAGAACGTCGAGCCGGCGGCCCAGGACGTCCAGTCCACATAGCGGGTCCTGGACCAGTTGGGCAGGTTCGGGTCCGGCGGCCCGAAGTCGTCGGTGACGTCCTCCTTGGTGGGGAACTTCATCATGCCGAACTCCTGCCAGGTCGACGACTCGTCCTGACCGGCGCTCAGATAGAAGACGAAGTCGAACTGGGAGGTGACGTCCTGGCCGACGTCGGCGAGCCAGGCGGCCTTGCCGTCCGCGCGCAGGTTCTTGGTGCAGGTGTCCCCCGCCGGGCAGGCGTCACGCTGGTACTCCATCGCGTACTCGTGTGACTTGCCCGGCATGGTGTAGGGGCCGAAGGCGGTGAGGTCGACGCCGTACCTGCCGCCGGAGTCCTCCATCCAGTACTCGTGCAGGGTGTGGCCCTTGTTGAGCTGGTTGGGGGTGTTGAGGAAGTCCTGGTAGAACTTGGCGACCTGGCCACGGGGGATGTCGTGGGCCTCGGCGCTGGGGTTGCCGAAGACGGTCGAGTTCCGCGGCTGGGTGACCACGAACGGCTGGTTGGGATAGTCCACCAGCACCAGCGCGCCCTTGAAGGTGCGCGTCGACCCCTTCACGGCGGGGTTCGCCCAGTCGGTGCCCGGGATCTTCTTGTAGTCCGCCCACGTCATGTGGTCGGGGTTCTTCCAGTTCTGCGGGTCGATCGGCGCGACGACCCGGGACGCGCGGCCGCGCAGGTTCTGCGCCTCGTCCGGCTGGTCGCGCTGCCAGGGCTGGGTCTGGGGCCAGTGGTCACGACGCCAGGGGAGATCGGGGTCTCCGCCGGGGGCCGCGGAGGCGGGAGCCGCCGTAAGCGCGAGCGGGGCGAGCGCAATGGCTGCCACTATGCCCGGGAACAGCGTTTTTGAGAGTTTCACGAATTATGACGCTATAGAGACTATTGACGCAGATCATCGGTCACTTGTAGGGAAGAGCAACGGGCCCTTCTCCTACAGATGTCGAAGCGTCCAGGTGGAGGCCGAGTGGTGGATCTGCAGCGAATCGTGGACGACCTCGCCCTTCGGCTCGAAAGACCCCTGCTGCTCGAGGACGGCCGCCAGCGCGTCGTCGCCTACAGCGAGCAGGACGGGCCGATGGACGACGTCCGCCGCCAGTCGATCCTGCGCCGCCACACCACTCCCGACGTGCGCGACTTCCTGCGCACGGCGGGCATCCACGAGGCGACCGGGCCGCTGCGCACGCCCGGCGCACCGGAACTGGGCCTGCTGCCGCGCGTCTGCGTTCCCGTACGGCACGACGGCCTGCCGCTCGGCTTCCTCTGGTTCATCGACGCGGCCCCGGCCATGACCGAGCCGGAGATCGCGGTCGCGGCGGAGACGGCGCCCACCCTGGCCCTGACCCTGTTCCACGAGAGCCTGGCCTCCGAACTCGCCTCGCGCCGCGAACTGGAGGCCGTCACCGGACTGCTGCTCCGCGAGCCCGACGCCGACAGGACCCTGATCGGGGCGGGCGCGTTTCCGCACGGCGCGCCCGTGACCGTGGCGGTCGCCCGGCCCACCGCCGGCGAGGCCGACGAGACCCTGCGGCTGACGCTGGAACGCGGGCTGCTGGCCCTGCGGCGGCGCCTGGTCAGGCATCATCCCCTTCACCTGGTGCGCTACGACCACGCCGTCCTGCTCACCGCGGGCACCGGCGCCTTCCCCGAGGAGATGCACGCCGCCCTCGGGACGCCCGTCCTGGTCGGGATCGGCTCGCCACGCCCCTCGCTCTCCCTCGCGGCCGAGTCGTACGAGGAGGCCTTGCACGCCGCCGAGATCGCCGCGAAGGTGCCGGAGTTCGGGCGCTCGGCCGAGTGGGGCCGCCTCGGCGTCTACCGCATGCTGTCCGGAATGCCGCACGGCAACCTCCACCCGGGGCTGGCACGGCTGCTGGACGAGGCCCAGCACCGGCCGCTGCTGGAAACTCTGGAGATCTACCTCGACCTCGCCGGCAACGCCCAGGCCGTCTCCCGCAGGCTCCGCCTGCACCGCACGTCGCTCTACTACCGGCTGCGGCGGGTGGAGGAACTGGCGGAGACCGACCTCAGGGACGGAGGAGAACGGCTGAGCCTGCATCTCAGCCTCAAACTCGCCCGCCTCTCCGGTCGCTACCGCCCCTCCCCGTTTCCGCCGCTCCCCGGGGAGGATTATTCACACCAAGGTTGAGCAGGCGGAAGCCGGGCCTTCGCTGCGATCCTCGGCGGCCAGAAGAAGCAGGATGCGCGGCTGACTTACGATCCCTGCCTGATTCATAACGCGTGCCGTACACTCGTGGAGTGGCGACTCCTGCGCACAACGAACTGCACCACCTGGTCGACCAGCTCCCGCCCGACCAGGCGCGTCGTCTGCTGCGTCTGGTGGAGACCGACCCCGAATTGACCCACTACATTCCGGAAACGCGGCAGCTTTGTGAGCACGACCGGGAAGGCCTTGTACCGATCCGGGAAGCTCGACGACGTATCTCGTTCGCGGGAATTTTCGATGACGGCCCAGCGGATCTGGCCGAATGCGCTGAAGACTATCTTCGCGAGCACTTCACTAGACCAGTGTGACGACCCTGCTTGATACAGGCCCGCTGGTGGCCGCCGCTCATCGCGGCGACAAGCACCACGAGGCGTGCGTACGCCTGCTGGAAGAGCTTCCCGGCCCGCTTCTGCTGCCCATCACCGTCCTGATCGAGGCGTGCTGGCTGATCAACAAGTACGGCGGCCCCGCAGCTCACGCGGCTTTCCTCGAACAGCTCCACGCCACCACGAGCAGCGGCGATCTCACCCTCGTCGCCGTCACTCCCGGCGATCTGCGTCGCATGGCCGAACTGGTGCGCGCCTATCCTGCCTTAAGACTCGATCCGGCGGACGCCTCGGTGGTCGCGTTGGCCGAGCGGCTCGGCGTCCGGCATGTCGCCACTCTCGACCGGCGGGACTTCTCCGTCATCCGCCCTCGCCACTGCCTCGCGCTGACGTTGCTTCCCTGAGTTGTTCGCCTGCGGGAACCACCGGCTGCCGGACGTCTCGGGTTACGGAACCGACGAAGGCCCTTCCGGTAACCCCTCCGGAAGGGCCTTCGCAGTCGCCGTACGCCAACGCCTCATCGCGTACGGCAAGCATGGGCGGCGCGTGCGCGGAGCCCTAGGGGCTCCACCGGCACGCTCTTACGAGATCTTGGTGCAGATGGCGTAGACGAGGCCGTTGTCGCCGCCGCTACCGCCGTTGCCCGTCAGCTCGACCTTCCAGCCGTTGCCGCTCATGTAGCTGCCCGTGACGGTCTTGCTCGAGCCGACCTTGTAGCCGCCGCCGGTGACCGTCTCACCCGCCGCGCAGGAGACGGATCCGCTGTTCCCCGAGATGAACGCGCTCGCCATCCGTGAGCTCAGGGTGGCGGCACCGCCGCCGGAGTCACCCTGGCCCTTGAGCCACTTCAGGAAGTCGGCCTCGTCCTTGGCGTTGCAGGCGCCCTTGTTCCAGATCTCGCAGGCGCTCTTGCCGTCCTCACCGGGCAGGCCGCGAGGACCGGTGTCGCCCTTGGCACCGGCGGGACCGGCAGGACCGGCGGGACCACGGTCGCCCTGGGCGCCCTTCAGACCGGTGTCGCCCTTGGGACCGGTGTCGCCCTTGTCCCCCTTGGGACCGGTAGCACCGGTGTCGCCCTTCGGGCCCTCCGGCCCGCGCGGACCCGCGGGACCGGCGGGACCCTGCGGTCCGGTGTCGCCCTTGTCGCCCTTCGCGCCGGTGTCACCCTTGGCTCCGGTGTCGCCCTTCGGGCCCTGCGGGCCGCGCATGCCCTGAGGACCACGCAGACCCTGCGGGCCGGCGGGACCCTGCGGACCGGTGCCGCCGATGCCCACCGGACCCTGCGGGCCGGTCTTGTTCCACGACACCTTGGTCTCGGTCGTCTTGCACGTGGTGGTCGCGTTCACCAGGCGCATGTACCGCGTGCTCTTGTTCACACACGCGTAGAACACGGCGTCACTCGCCGACGAAGCGGTGGCCGCGCCACCCAGAACCAGGACCGACCCGGCCAGAGCACCGGCCGTCATCAGGCCGATGGTGCGTCCGCCCGGCAACTTGATAGCCACGGAACTTCCCTTTCTGAAGCGCACGAAGTGCGCGGAAAACGCATGTTGTGCATGTGATACACGCGCCAGGAGTTATGCCGGTTGTCGCGCTAAACATCACGTATGCGCATCTTCGCTACCGGTGAGTGCGAGCGGTCAAGAAATCGGGGCCCGGGACGCGGGCGTGGTGGAGCCCCCACGGACTCCACCACCTCTCATCGTCTTCAGTTGCCGCTGGTGGGGCTGGGAGTCCTCGACTGGAGGGCCGGCGTCTTGTCCTCGGCCTTCTTCTCGTCCTCGCCGGACTGGGAGGCGGCGTTGCCGCCACCGCCGACGGTGGCGCAGATCACGTACGCGGTGCCCTTGGTGCCGATCGATCCCTTGATCTCCCAGCCGGTCGGCTTGCCGCCCTCGATGATCGGGCCGTTGGTGAGGACCTCGCCGATGATGCTCGTGCCGCGGTAACCGCCGCCCGTGGCGTAACCGCTGCCACAGCTCAGCTTCACGGTGTTGTTCTTCAAGCCGAAATTGAACTCCGCCTGCTTGTAGGAGATGCCGCCGACGCCCGAGTCGCCCTTCGGGCCCTCCGGTCCGCGCGGACCGGCGGGACCCTGCGGTCCGGTGTCGCCCTTGGCGCCGTCGGCTCCCTTGGCGCCCTGGGGGCCCTGCGGACCGGCGGGACCCTGCGGGCCGGTGGCACCCTTCGGGCCCTGCGGGCCGCGCATGCCCTGAGGACCACGCAAACCCTGCGGACCGGCCGGACCCTGCGGACCGGTGCCGCCGATGCCCACCGGACCCTGCGGGCCGGTCTTGTTCCACGACACCTTGGTCTCGGTCGTCTTGCACGTGGTGGTCGCGTTCACCAGGCGCATGTACCGCGTGCTCTTGTTCACACACGCGTAGAACACGGCGTCACTCGCCGACGAAGCGGTGGCCGCGCCACCCAGAACCAGGACCGACCCGGCCAGAGCACCGGCCGTCATCAGGCCGATGGTGCGTCCGCCCGGCAACTTGATAGCCACGGAACTTCCCTTTCTGAAGCACATGAAGTGCGCGGAAAACAGAAGTGATGCACGTGATACACGCGCCGTGGGATATAGGGGTTGTCACGTTAAACATCACGTATATGCATCTCCGCTATCAGTAAGCACGGATGGTCAAAAAACCCCGTTCTATGGCAGGGCAGCCTTCAGCGGCACATCTGTCCGGTGAGTGGATCCGGGACAATTGAGACGTACGGCGCACGCCAGAATCGACGGCATGGCCGACAACCCCCCAGAACCCGGCTCTGCCGAGCATGCGAACGCCCTCCGGTACGCCTGGAGGGTCTGCTCTGTCACCGGGCTCGGTCTCGTGCTCATCGGGCTCAGTTCCAGCACGCTGAACGTCGCCCTCCCCTCGGTCGTCCGGCACTTCGAGGCCGGGCCGCTGGCGTCGAGCTGGATCCTGCTCGCGCACCTGCTGATCAGCACCGCGACACTGGTGTTCTTCGGGCGCGTCGCGGACCTGCTCGGCAGGCGGGAGGTCTACCTCGTCGGTTTCGCCCTCTTCACCGGCGCGTCGCTGCTCGCCGGGATCGCGCCCGACGTCGGCGTCCTCATCGTCCTGCGGGCCGTCCAGGGACTCGGTGCGGCCATGATCCTGGCCAACGGCACGGTGATCGTCACCGCCGTCTTCCCGCCCGACAGGCTCAGCCAGGGGATGGGCGTCTACATGGCCACGCTCTCGGTGGCCCAGCTCGCCGGGCCGACCCTCGGCGGCCTGATCGCGGACACGCTCGGCTGGCGGTGGATCTTCTGGATCAACGTCCCGGCGGGGGTGGTCGCGCTCGCCTGGGGCACGGCCGTGCTGCGGAAGGTCCCGACCGGTCCCCGGCAGTCGGTGGACGTGCTGGGCAATCTACTCGTGTTCGCCGCGCTGTCGGCCGTACTGGTCGCGATCAGCCAGGGCGAGCCGTTGCCCGGTGTGGCCGCCGCCGCGCTCGTCCCCGCACTGTTCGCGGTGGAGCGCAGGGCGCGCAACCCGGTGCTCAACCTCACGTTGTTCGGCGGGCGCATGCTGCTGTGCGCCAACCTGGCGTCGTTCGCCAACGCGCTGGCGCGGTCGTCGCTGATCCTGCTCGCCGGGCTCTACTTCCAGGCCGCGCGCGGGGCCGACGCGCTGGCCGCCGGCGTCGCCGTGCTGCCGGTCCCCGTGGGCATGACCCTCGCCTCTCCTCTGGCGGGCGCGCTGGGCCGCAGGGTGAGCCCGTACGCGCTGTCGGTGGGAGGGTCCGCGCTCTCGGCGTCGGGGCTGCTCGTCCTCACGCTCGCGGTCGGCCCGGCCACGCCGTACTGGGTGATCGGCGTCGGGCTCTTCGTGTGCGGGTGCGGCAGCGGCGCCTTCCTCACCGGCAACACGACGCAGGTCATGGGCGCGCTGCCCGAGGAGAGCCGGGGAGTGGTGAACGGCTTCCGGCTGATGGTCATGAACGTCGGCGTCGTGCTCAGCGTGGCGACGACGCTGACCGTGCTGACCGCCTCGGTCGCGCCGGCGCTGCGGGACCAGGTCTACGCCGGGACGCTGTCACGGGTGTCCCCCGACGCGCTGCGACAGCTCATGGCCGGGTTCCACACCACCTACCTCGTGTTGTTCTGCGTCGCGCTGCTCGGCGTCCTCTTCGCGGCCATGGCCTCGACCCCGGACATCAGGAGATCCAGGCCGAACGCGTAGTAGGCGTCGAGGTCGGGCTCCTGCTCCATCGTCCTGGCGTACTCGACGATGCGGGGGAACTCGTCGGCCGGGAGCCGTTCCAGGGCCAGCCGCTTCTGGCGGCGCAACTCCGCCGCCTGCTCGGCGGTGAACGCACCGGGGCAGCCGGGCTCGTTGTCCACCAGGGCCATGGCCCCGTGCAGCAGGTAGGTGGAGACGGCGTAGCCCTCGCTCAACGTGAAACCGGCCTGGGAGAGCAGGTCGAGCGCGGTGTCGGTCGCGCGGCTGAAGCTCGGCAGATCCTGCTTCTCGACCATCGCGAACAGCCCCGGCATGTACCGGTGCCGCCGCATCACTCCGATCAGCGCCTCGACCATCACCCGCAGCCGCGCGTTCCACGGCGCGGCCGGGTCGAACTCGGCGGCGACCTCGGCGAGCAGATGGTCGGCGACGCAGACGAGCAACTGGTCCTTGTTCTTGACGTGCCAATAGAGAGCCATCGGCGTCACCCCGAGCTCCTGGGCGAGCCGCCGCACCGTGACCGACTCCAGGCTCTCGGCGTCGGCCAGCTCAACGGCCTTCTCGACCAGACTCAGGCGGCTCAGCCGCTCCGCGTTCGCCATGGCCCGCAGCCTCCCTACCTCTTCGGCACTTGACAACTATACGCCGTACAAGGTCTCCTATGCACCGTACATGTACGCCGTACATGTACCGCGTATAAGAGGAGGACACATGTCCGGACGGTGGTGGGCGCTGGTCGCGGTTTCGCTCGCGACTTTCATGACCTACCTGGACAACAACGTGGTCAACGTGGCCCTGCCGACGATCCAGCGGGACCTGGCGCTGACGATCTCCGGGCTGGAGTGGATCGTGAGCGCGTACATCCTGGTGTTCGCGGGCCTGCTGCTCGCGGGCGGACGCCTGGCGGACGTCTTCGGCCCCCGGACCGCGTTCTTCACGGGCCTGACGGTCTTCACGCTCGCGTCGGTCGCGGCGGGTCTCGCCGGGAGCCAGGAGACGCTGATCGCGGCGCGGGCGGTGCAGGGGCTCGGCGCCGCGCTGGTGACGCCGTCGACGCTGGCCCTGCTGCCGCGGATCTTCCCCGATCCGCGCGAGCGGGCGACGGCCGTCGGCATCTGGAGCGCGGTCGGCGCCCTGGCCCTCGCGATCGGCCCGCTCACCGGCGGGTTCCTCAGCGAGAACGCCGACTGGGGCTGGATCTTCCTGATCAACCTGCCGATCGGCGTGGTCGCGGCCGCGATCGGCCTGCGTGCGATCAGGGTCGAGCGGGCCGCGTCCGGGCGGGTGTCCCTCGACCTGCCCGGCCTGGCCACCTCCGCCGTGGCGCTGTTCGCCCTCACCTACGCGCTCATCGAGGGCGAGTCGCGGGGGTGGACCTCGGCACCGATCCTCGGGGCGTTCGCGGCCTTCGCGGTGGCCGCCGTCGCGTTCCTGGTCGTCGAGTCCCGTACGGCGCAGCCGATGATCGACCTCAGCCTGTTCCGTGCGCGGATCTTCAGCGGCGGCCTGCTGTCGATGGGCCTGTGGTCGTTCGGCGTCTTCGGCATCTACTTCTTCACCGCGCTCTATCTGCAGAGCGCGCTCGGGTTCTCCCCGACAGAGGCGGGCGCGGGCTTCGTGCCCATGGCGCTGCTCATGGCGGTGATCGCGAGCGTCTCGCCGCGGATCGCCGAGCGCTTCGGCAGCGCGGGCACGGTCGCCGCCGGGCTCGGCCTGATGGCGGTCGCCATCGGCGGGCTGTCGAGCGCGGGCGAGGGCTCCCACTACGGCGACCTGCTCCCCTGGTTCCTGCTGTACGGCGCGGGCGCCGGCCTGCTCGTCCCCCTGACGAACGTGGTGCTCAATGCGATGCCACCCGCGAGGGCCGGTGTGGCCTCGGGCGTGCTCAACGTCTCCCGCGAGGTCTTCGGCCTGCTCGGCATCACGATCCTGGGCGCGATCCTGAGCGCCAGGCAGAGCGCGGTCGGCGGCGCCCCGCTGCACGCCTTCCTGGAGGCCTACCGGTTCACGCTGCTGATCGCGGCGGCGATCGTGCTGGTCGGCGTCCCGGTCAGCCTCTACTCCCTGCGCCGCACCCGTGCCGCCGCCGTCGCCGAGCCCGCCGTGCCCGAACCCGTCGCCTGAGTCCCCGTACGGCTCCGCGCGTGCGGAGCCGTACGGGGAACGGCCGAGCCGCAGCGAAATCGAGCGGAGGCGGAATCCTGGACAATGGGCCGGTGCCGGTACGCAGACTCGACCCGGGGAAGATCAGAGAGGCGCTCGACGCCCAGCTCGCCGATCTCGGACGGCCACCGTTCGACGGCCCCGAGAGCGCGGCGGGGAACGCGTGCGTGCTGGCCGTGCTCGACGCCTACGAGGCCGGGCTCACGCCGGTCAGGACCGCCGCCCGAGTCGCCGTGCGGCACCTGCTGGACGAGCTGGCCGCGCGGGCGCCGGGCCGGTCGGTGGAGGTGCGAATCCCGCCGTACGCCGCCGTGCAGTGCGTGGAAGGGCCCCGGCACACCCGGGGCACCCCGCCCAACGTCATCGAGACCGACCCCCGCACCTGGCTCGAACTGGCCACGGGCCGGTTGTCCTGGACCGGCGCCACCGACGCCGGGAAGATCTCGGCCAGCGGCTCCCGGGCCGACCTGTCCGCGCTGCTGCCTCTCTGGTGACCTCCGCCCCGGGTTATCGCGGCCCGGCGAGCCGGTCCTCCACGCAGCGCTGCGCGTCCTCCTGGGTGGGATAGAGCCGGCGGTCGAAGCACTCGCCGACATGCCTGGTCTGGAACCAGGTGTAGAAAATCACCCCGATGACCAGGGCGAGCACCAGCGTCAGCCCGCTCAGCACCAGCCCGCCGACCGCCCTGCGCCTGTTGGAGTTCCGCACGATCGCCACGATGCCGAGGACGAGTCCGACGACCGCCACGAGCGTGCCGACACCGCAGACCAGCAGCAGGACGAGCGAGCAGATCCCGAGCACCAGCGCGGCGGTCCCGAGCCCGCCGCCCGGCTGGGGCCCCCAGGGCCCACCGGGAGGTCCGCCCGGCGCCGGAGGCGGCGGCAGCGGCCCCCCGTACGGCGGCTGCCCATATGGCGGTTGTCCGGAGGGAGGCTCCCCATACGGCGGCTGTCCGTAGGGCGGGCCTCCGGGTCCGCTCCACGCCCCTCCGGACGGGCCCTGGCCGGGCGTCCCGGGGGCCGGAGGCTCATGGGGCCGCCGGGGTTCGCCGGGTCCTTCGGGCATCCCCGCCGACGGCTCCCGCCCCTCCGGGCCGTACGGCTCCCGCGGCTGCCCGGGGTCGTGGGGTGTCGCCACGATCATCCCTCCCGTACCGATTCTGGGGCCTGCCCGAAAGCTCAGGCTCCCCCGAAATCCGCGTGTGAGCAGGGACGACACGGCAAAGAGCGGGTGATGCTTCCGGCACCTCACAGGCATGCCCCGGTTTGAGCAGCGCCAATGCCCAAATAGACTCAAGTACGTGTTGAAGGGCGACGGCCGGCTGGGCCATGACCTCGACCCCCAGGACCGCGCTCCGAAGGACGCCTGTGGCGTCTTCGGCGTATGGGCGCCCGGGGAGGACGTCTCCAAACTCACCTACTACGGCCTCTACGCGTTGCAGCACCGTGGACAGGAGTCCGCGGGCATCGCGGTCAGCGAGGGCAGCCGCATCCTCGTCTACAAGGACATGGGCCTGGTGGCCCAGGTCTTCGACGAGTCGATCCTCGGCACCCTGCGCGGGCACCTGTCCATCGGGCACTGCCGTTACTCCACGACCGGATCGAGTGTCTGGGAGAACGCGCAGCCCACGCTGAGCTCGACCGACGGCGGCGGGCTCGCGCTCGCCCACAACGGCAACCTGATCAATACCGCCCACCTGGCCGAACGGCTCGCGCCGGGCTCCACCCGCGCGACGACCGACACCGAGGTGCTCACCGCGCTGCTCGCGCAGGACTCCTCGCGCCCGGTCGAGGACGTGGCGGCCGAACTGCTTCCCGAGATCAAGGGCGCCTACTCGCTCGTCTGGATGAACGAGACGACGCTGTTCGCCGCCCGCGACCCGCAGGGCATCCGCCCGCTGGTGCTGGGCCGGCTGGAGCGCGGCTGGGTGGTCGCCTCCGAGACCGCGGCCCTCGACATCGTCGGCGCGTCGTTCATCCGCGAGATCGAGCCCGGCGAACTGCTCACCATCGACGAGCGCGGCGTCCGCTCGCGCCGCTTCGCACCGGCCGAGCCCAAGGGCTGCCTGTTCGAGTACGTCTACCTCGCCCGGCCCGACACCACGATCGCCGGGCGCGGCGTGCAGTCCACCCGGGTCGAGGTCGGCCGCGTGCTGGCCCGCGAGCACCCGGTGGAAGCCGACCTCGTCATCCCCACGCCCGAGTCCGGCACCCCCGCCGCCATCGGCTACGCCGAGCAGAGCGGCATCCCGTACGGCCAGGGCCTGGTGAAGAACTCCTACGTCGGCCGGACGTTCATCCAGCCGTCGCAGACGATCCGGCAGCTCGGCATCCGCCTCAAGCTCAACCCGCTGCGCGAGGTCATCGAGGGCAAGCGCCTGGTGGTCGTGGACGACTCGATCGTCCGCGGCAACACCCAGCGGGCCATCGTGAAGATGCTGCGCGAGGCCGGGGCGACCGAGGTCCACGTCCGGATCTCCTCGCCCCCGGTCGCCTGGCCGTGCTTCTACGGCATCGACTTCGCCACCCGCGCGGAGCTGATCGCCGGGTCGCTGTCGGTCGAGGAGATCCGCGCCTCGCTCGGCGCCGACTCCCTGGGGTACATCTCCCTCGACGGGCTCACCCGGGCGACGACGCTGCCGGCCGACCGGCTCTGCCGCGCCTGCTTCACCGGTGAGTACCCCATTCCCATCGAGGACGACAGAGTGGGCAAGTTCGTGCTGGAGGCCCAGCGATGACCAGCTACGCCGACGCCGGCGTCGACATCGAGGCGGGCGACCGCGCCGTCGAACTGATGAAGTCGCGCGTGGCGCGGTCCCGGCGCCCGGAGGTCGTGGACGACGTCAGCGGCTTCGCCGGTCTCTTCGACGCCTCGGCGTTCCTGCGCTACCGCAGGCCGCTGCTGGCCACGTCCACCGACGGCGTGGGCACCAAGGTCATGCTGGCCCAGCAGCTCGGCAAGCACGACACGATCGGCATCGACCTCGTCGGCATGGTCGTCGACGACCTCGTGGTCTGCGGGGCCGAGCCGCTGTTCATGACCGACTACATCGCGTGCGGCAAGGTCGTGCCCGAGCGGATCGCCGACATCGTGGGCGGCGTGGCCGAGGGCTGCCGGCTCGCGGGCTGCGCGCTCGTCGGCGGGGAGACCGCCGAACACCCCGGGGCGATGGGCCCCGACGAGTACGACCTCGCAGGCGCCGGCACCGGGGTCGTCGAGGCCGACGAGCTGCTCGGTCCCGACCGGGTCGCGCCGGGGGACGTGGTGCTCGGGCTGGCCTCCAGCGGCGTCCACTCCAACGGATACTCGCTGGTCAGGCACGTGATCAAGACCGCCGGGCTCGGCCTGGAGCAGGAGCTGCCCGAGCTGGGCCGCACGCTCGGCGAGGAACTGCTCGAGCCCACCCGCATCTACTCGCTCGACTGCCTGGCGCTCATCCGCGAGACCGAGGTGCACGCCCTGGCCCACATCACCGGCGGCGGGCTGGCGGCCAACCTCGCCAGGTCCCTGCCCGGCACCGTGGACGCCCTGCTCGACCGTGACTCCTGGACGCCGCCCGCGATCTTCGAGGTGCTGGCCGGGCGCGGCGGCGTGCCCCAGGAGGAGATGGACAAGACGTTCAACCTCGGCGTGGGCATGTGCGCGATCGTCCCGGCGGCGGAGGCCGACAAGGCACTCGCGCTGCTGACCGGGCGTGGCCTGCCCGCCTGGGTGCTGGGCGAGGTCGTCCCCGGGGAGGGGCGAGCCCGTTTCCGCCGGTGAGGTCCCGGGTTCCCCGGCCCCATCCGGCTCTCGGCGCGTGACGGCCGTCGCCTGCCACCCGGCAGCGGCGGCCGCTCAGCTACGTCATCACCGGGAGAACGGCCCCCTGGGAACCACGTCGGCAGTGCCTTCGCCGGCTGGACGTGAACGCACGGACCAGCCGCCCGTGGGAACGCGGAAACACGCCGACGGCACGACTGCCGCGACCCCATCGCCACAGGGCATGGCCGACGGCGACCGTGGCACCGTACGAGAACTCTCACGCGAGCGGAGAGGCTCGAGGGAGCACGAGTCGCCGATATGTGAGAGTAACCCGGCGGGAACGTCCCCGCCGGGTCACTCACCTGGCGATCAGAACCGGGTCAACGCCGCCCACGGCGGTCGTCCTCGCCGTCATCGTCGTCGACGACCCCGTAATCGGCGTAGCGATCAGCCAACTCTTCGTAAGGGTCATGCTCGTCACTGTGGCCGGAATCGTCGGCGTCCACGACTCCGAGCTCCGCGCGCAGGCGCTCAAGATCCGTCCCGCCGCTGTTGTACTTCAGCTGACGGGCGACCTTGACCTGCTTGGCCTTGGCTCGGCCGCGCCCCATTGGCTCGACCCCCTCATGCGGGGTCGTGCCCGACCCCTCGTCACTAACGCACCGCGCACCGACGCCACCTGACTTCAGGCGTCAGTCTCTCGTTCGCCTATTACCGTACCTGGTTTGTGCGCCGCTCGGTACGTCGTACGAGCGGCGGCGGTCAGCGCCGGAGCCAAATACCCCTTAGCCGACCGATTTCTGACATTCTCCGCTCTGCCAGCCTATCCGCTGCGACCGCGGGAGGGACGCCTTCCTCATCGGCGGAGCGGAAGATCTTCAAGGTCGTGTCGAAGATCCTCGCGGCCCGCGCGCGGGCCCGGTCCATGTCGAAGCCCTCGATCTCGTCGGCCACCTGGATGACCCCGCCCGAGTTCACGACATAGTCCGGCGCGTACAGGATGCCCCGCTCGGCGAGCTGCTTCTCGACGCCGGGATGGGCGAGCTGGTTGTTGGCGCCGCCGCAGACGATCCTCGCCTTGAGCCGGGGGACGGTCTCGTCGTCCAGCGCGCCGCCGAGGGCGCAGGGCGCGTACACGTCGATGTCGGACGCCGCGAGCGTGGCGGCGTCGGCCACGATCTCGACGGCGGGGTGGCGCCGGCGCACCCGTTCGACGGCCTGCTCGTCGACGTCGCAGATTACGACCTCGGCCCCGTCCTCGATCAGGTGGTCGACCAGGCGGTGGCCGACCTTGCCGACCCCCTCGACCCCGACCCGCCTGCCGCGCAGGGAGGAGGCGCCGTACACGTGGTCGGCGGCGGCCCGCATGCCCTGGAACACGCCGAAAGCGGTGAGGATGGAGGAGTCGCCGGCGCCGCCGTGGGCCTGGGTGCGGCCGGTGACGTAGGAGCACTCGCGCGCCACCACGTCCATGTCCTCGCTGTAGGTGCCCACGTCGCAGGCGGTGTAGTAGCGGCCGCCCAGCGACTGGACGAACCTGCCGTAGGCCCGCAGCAGGGCCTCGCTCTTGTCGGTGGCGGGGTCGCCGATGATGACGGCCTTGGCGCCCCCGTGGTCGAGGCCGGCCAGCGCGTTCTTGTAGGCCATGGCCCGCGAGAGGTTGAGCGCGTCGGCGAGCGCGGCCTGCTCGCTCTCGTAGGGATAGAACCGGGTGCCGCCGAGCCCCGGTCCGAGGGCGGTGCTGTAGATCGCGATGATGGCGTAGAGGCCGCTTCGCTCGTCGGAGCAGAAGACGACCTGCTCGTGTCGCACCGGCTGGACGGGGTTCGCGTCGTCGCCCGAGCCGGAGTCCTTGTGGGACAGCCCGAAAACGTCGGTCACGGTGGTGACTCCTGATCGTGTACGCCGCCTCGTTGCGGCGATCGGACTTCAGCTTATCCGATACACCCACGAAACGATCATGAAAACCCTGGGTGGTGCTGCACATGCGTCCGGCGGCGTGGCACGATTCTGGTGTGCTCCCCTACGCCGCCTATCTCCGTGTGTACGAGCCGCTGACCGCTTTCGCCCCTCAGGATCAAGCTCGGTGGGCCCGGTACGCCGAATCACGCGACCGGCCGCGCCGGGCGGGGGCGCTCGAGGTCGAACATGGCGAGGCGGTCCGCCGCCTGCTGTCCGTCCCGCCGCTGCCGGCGCCCGAGCGGGAGAGCCCCAACGCGTACCTGCGCCGGGTGGAGGAGACGCTGTACGTCTGCCCGTGGCAGAGCAGGCTGCGGTCGTGGCTGGCGTTCGCGTCGTTCCGCGGAAGCGTGCCGGTGAAGCTGTCCTCCCGGTTCGTCCCCCAGGCCATCGCGGAGCAGACCGCCGACGACTTCGACCGGTTCAAGCGCGAAGAGCGGTCGCTGCGGACCCACATCCGCACGGGCGCCTGGCACGTGCCGATCTCGTGGTTCGTGCCGTTCGACTCGGCCGAGCGGTGGCTCGTGCTGGGCTCGGAGCAGCCGGCCGAGCCGGGCGCGCAGACCACCGCCGCCCCGCCCAGGAACATGCTGTACGTCACCTCGATGGCACAGGCCCGCCGCCGGGTGGCCCGGGCGCTGGTGGTGATCCGCAGGCACGTCGGTCAGGTGGCGGCCCTCACCGAGGTCGAGGAGGTGGGCCGCTGGCTGGAGGAGTTCCACCCCCACTCGCTGGTGGAACTCGACTACGGCGGCCTCGTCCACCTGATGGACGACAGGACACTGCAGGGCGATCAGTCCGTGGCCGAGGTGGCGACGGCGCTCGCGGGTTTGGACAACGGTCAGGAAGAACTTGCCTTCGCGATGTATCAGCGGGTGATTCTCCGCTGGAGGTCGATCCGCGCCCTGGAGTCGGCAAACTGACGGTCATGAAGATGGCCCGACCTGCCGATTCTGGTCATGACATAGTCGATCTCACATCTACGAACTGAGTAGTTTGCCGTTTTCACTGCGATACCACGAAACGTGTCGCTAGAATCACCCAGCGTGACATCAACCCGTGGTCGAGACGTTGTGCCCTAAGGGCTCGCCAATCGCGCTACGTGGCTGTATGGTCACATCGGGTGATTCCGTAAATGATCCTAGAAACCGCACGTTTTGGATCATTGAAGGACATCCGTGACAGTGCCACGACCGACAAGATTTACCCGATCGGAGCGGTCCAGAGAGGTGCACCGCACAGCGGCGGAGGAGGAGCCCGTAGCGGAGAGCTACGAGCCCGCCCTCACCGCCGTCGGACGCCTCTCTGAGCGACACGACGGGCAGAGATTGCCGGCTGGGGGCACTTTGCGCCAGACAAGTCGCAGGATCGCTGCCGGCGGTCCACACGGAGGAGAGGCCGCACAAATGTCAGCTCGTACACCCGAGGCCGAGCCACTGCTCACCCCGGCGGAGGTCGCCACGATGTTCCGCGTCGACCCCAAGACCGTGACGCGGTGGGCGAAGGCGGGCAAGTTGACGTCCATCCGCACCCTCGGCGGTCACCGGCGCTACCGGGAGACCGAGGTCCGGGCGCTGCTCGCGGGCATTCCGCAGCAGCGGTCCGAGTAGGACGTGGCCGTCACGCCAGGGGGGAACAACGGCGCGCTCGCGTCGGGGATGTGAGCGCGTCCGTCATCGGACACAGCGAGGGGACCGCCGGCCGCAACCGGCACGCACTGTCCGCACCTGCCCCGCAGGGGCATCGGTCAGGGCCCGGTCGTCCTCGCCTGCATCCGGCTGCCTCAGCCGGAGGCGACAAGCCGTCCTCTCTGGGACGGAGATGTCACACTCCCATGACCGCTACCCCGTCATGGGAGGAATCTGGGGGTCGGCGCCGCCCGCCCGGCGCCTCCCCGCGCGAACGCCCGGTCCTTCCGCCTCCCCGGCGGTTCCTCTCTCCCCATGCGTACGTCGTCCTGACCGCCGTACCTTGGGGCGCTCTCCGGACGTCCCGGGGGGCTTTCCCGACGGATCAGGGAACGGCCTCACGGTTCGTGGCGGGCAGCAGGGTCTCCAGCAGCACCCGCACCCCGGGATCGTGCCCGCTCGCCGTCCGCAGGAGCGCGACCATCTGGTCCACCAGCAGGCGCTCCAGCTCGGCCCGTTCCATGTCGCGGTGCTCCAGCCAGTCGAGGCCGGCCGTCTCCACCGAGGCGACCCACGACCTCAGCGTGACGCGCAACGCCGGACCGGGCGCGTCGACCCCCATCTGATGAACGATCATGCGCAGCATACGCTGGCGCACCCCGTCGACGATCTCGCCGATCTCCCCGGCACGGTTGGCCGGTCCTCCCCTGAGCAACGCGGCGAAGCCGGCCGCGTGCTCCTCGACGAAGTCGAAGTACCGCGTCAGCCCCGAGGTGAGCTGCTCCAGCGGGCCGCCCTCGCCCTGCGGCTGTAACCGTGCCCGCAGTTCGGCCGCCGCGCTGCGCAGGGCCGCCACGTAGAGCTCCTGCTTGCCGCCGAAGTAGTGGTAGACGAGCGCCCGCGACGCGCCCGCGGAAGCCGCCACGTCGTCGATCGAGACGTCCTCTGCGTCGTGCCTGCTGAACAGCTCGAGTGCGGCGGCGATGAGCTCTTCCCGCCGCCGATCGACGCTGAGCCTGCGGCGCGCCGGCCGTGCACCGTCTTCCGCTTGGCGTGTGGCACCCACACTCCGCACCCTAGCGAATCGTCCCTCAATGAGGGGGACCGGCCGGATCAAGGGTTTCCCCGCGAACCCCCTCCCGGCGCCGCCTCCCTACCCATGGTCCGGCTAACCTTCCCAACGCCCGATTAGAGGAACGATCCTGTCTTACCGCGATCAACCCGTACCCTCTGGGCAACTCGATCGTTTGGTGTGTCAGGTGCACGTCCACGCATCGTGGGGAGAACCATGTCAGGACCGTCCATGCAGACCACTGCCCGGAAAGACGTCGGGGTCGATATCCCTGCCGGCGGACTGTCCGATGGGTTCAGCCCACGGCCCCGCCCAACCATCCGCAACGTCGCCGAGCGGGCAGGAGTCTCCAAGTCGCTCGTGTCTCTCGTGCTGCGGGGCTCCCCGCACGTGAGCGAGCATCGCAGGGAGGCCGTCCTCCAGGCCGCCCGGGAGCTCGGCTACCGGCCCAACGCGGTCGCCCGCAGTCTGGTCGAGGGGCGGACCCACCTGGTGGGCGCGCTCGTGGCCGACCTGCACAACCCCTTCTACGCGGAGTTCCTCGACGGCCTGCAGGAAAGCCTGCACGGCGATGGGCTGCGGCTGCTCATCGGCAGCGGCCGCTGGGACCCGGCGTTCGAGGACGAGGCCGTCGAGGCCTTCCTGGAGCTGCGGGTGGACGGACTGGTCCTGCTCGGGGTCGCGCCGTCCAGCGACACGCTGGCCGAGGCCTCGGCCTACACGCCGACCGTGGTGGTGGGCGAGCGCGACGTCGAACTCGAGGGCGTGGACATCGTCGTCGACGACGACCAGCTCGGCGCCCGCTTCGCCGTCGACCACCTCGTGGAGCTGGGGCACCGGCGCATCGCCCACATCGAGGGCGCGCCGTCGTCGGCCGCCCGGTGCCGCTGCGAGGGCTATCTGGTGGCCATGCGCCGCCACGCGCTGGCGCCGTACATCATGGTGGAGCACGGCGACTTCAGCGAGGAGGGCGGCCGGCGCGCGGCGCTGGCGCTGCTGAAGCGCGAGCCCCGGCCGACGGCGATCTTCGCGGCGAACGACATCGTGGCCATGGGCGTGCTGACCGCGGCGAGCGAGCTGGGACTGCGGGTGCCCGAGGACCTGTCGGTCGTCGGGTACGACAACACGCACCTCGCGTCCGTCACCCACATCTCGCTGACCAGCGTGGACCAGCCCCGGCGGGCCATGGGCCGCTCGGCGGCGGCGTTGCTGAGCGACCGCATCACCGAGCCGGGCAAGACCGCCCGGCTGCGGCAGGTGAGCCCGCAGCTCGTCGTACGGCGCAGCACCGGGCCTGCTCCAAGTGGTGACCAAAGCTAGGTCAATCACCGACGTGTCCCCTCGCGGCGGGTGTTGACTTCAGCCGTGGCGCCGGCCCCCCGGCGGGTCGCGGAAGGGCTGCCCGCGGGCCGGCGACCGGGAATCGGGGGGATACATGCGTGATCCTGAGTTGGTCTCGTGCGCGCAGCGGGCCGCCGGCGAGCTGGAGCGGGCCTGGGCGTACTGGAGGGAGAGCCGGGGGCTCGGCAGCGAGGACATCGCCGAGTCGGTGGCGAGCTACGTCGCCCACTCGATCGACCACCCCTGGGGACGGCCCCGCGTGGTGCTGGGCCTCGACGCCGAGGACGCCCGTGAGCTGGCCGCTCTCCTGCACCGGCAGGAGGTCCCCGAGCCGGCGTGGGCGGGCAGGTTTCCGGCATAACGGTCTGATCACGACTCCGTTCCGGTTAGGTTGGGGAGACTGCACCTCCGGGAAGGGATTTCGACCGTGATCAGACGACCACTCGCCGCCGCAGCCCTGGCCCTGTGCGGGGTCGGAGCCGTCGCCTGCGGCGGCGCTGAGGTCTCCGACACGGGGGCCTCCGTCCCCGCCGCCGCCACGCCCCAGGTCGGGCAGCCGGCCGCGACCCAGAACCGGGCGGCCGACACTGCGGGGCAGGGGACGTCCGAGCCCGCCGGGTCCGAGACGGACATCACGACCGTCCCCGACACCCGTACGGCCGCCGCCTCCGAGACCGCCTCCGAGACCTCGGCCAAGCCGCTGGCCGGGAAGCGCGTCGTGATCGATCCGGGTCACAACGGCGGGAACTTCCGGCACGCCCGGGAGATCAACAAGCTCGTCGACATCTCCAACCAGAAGAAGGCCTGCGACACCACCGGCACGTCGACCAACGACGGCTACACCGAGGCCGCCTTCACCTGGGACGTGTCCAACAAGCTCGCGAAGCTCCTGAAGGCCCGGGGGGCCACGGTCACGCTCACCCGGTCGAGCAAGACCGACTGGGGTCCCTGCATCGACAAGCGGGCCGCCATCGGGAACGAGAACGACGCGGACGCGGCGATCTCCATCCACGGCGACGGCGCGGCGGCGAACCTTCACGGCTTCCACATCATCATGCCGAAGAAGATCGGCGGGCCGGTCGACGCGGTCGTGGACGACTCGGCGCGGCTCGGTGAGGACGTGCGGAACGCCTTCCAGAAGGGCACCGGCCTGCCGTACTCGAACTACATCGGCAAGGATGCGCTGAACTACCGCAGCGACCTCGGCGGGCTCAACCTGTCGAAGGTGCCGAAGATCTTCATCGAGTGCGGCAACATGCGCAACGCGGCCGACGCCGCCAAGTTCAAGGACCGGGAGTTCCGCCAGCGGATGGCCGAGGCACTGGCGCAGGGCCTGGAGAAGTACCTCACCTCCGCCCGCTGACCGAACCCTCGCCGGGGGTGGCGCCCCCGCCAGGAGGGCTGTGGACGGGGTGGCGGGGCTGTCGGTGAGGTTTGGCATCATCGGCGGCATGGACCACCTGCTTCCCCGGCCGAGGCTGACCGAGACCGGTTCCGGGTCTGCCGAGATCGCGCCCGGTTCCGCCGTGTCGGGCCCCGCCCCGCTTGCCGACGCCGTACGGCTCGCGCTCCCCGTGCTCGACCTGAGGCCCGGCGACGCCGCCACGGCGGCCGTACGGGTGGCGGAGGACCCCCGGCTCGGGCCGGAGGCGTACGCACTGACGATCGCGGGCGACGGCGTGCACATCACGGCCGGGGACCGCGCGGGGGCCTTCTACGCCGGGCAGACGCTGCGGCAGCTCCTGCCGGCCGAGGCGTTCCGGTCGGCCCTCGTGCCCGGGACGTCCTGGACGGTCCCCCGCGGGCGGGTGGAGGACGCGCCGGGGTTCTCCTGGCGCGGCACCCACCTCGACGTGGCGCGCAACTTCCTGCCCAAGCGGGAGGTGCTGCGCATGATCGACCTGATGGCGCTGCACAAGCTCAACCGGCTGCACCTCCACCTGGCCGACGACCAGGGCTGGAGGGTGGAAAGCAGGGCGTTCCCGCTGCTGCACGAGGTGGGCTCGCACCGTTCGCGGACGATCACCAGCCACCGGGGGGAGGAGCTCGCCTTCGACGGCGTCCCCCACGGCGGCCACTACACGCCGGCCGACCTCGCGGAGATCGCGGCGTACGCCCGGGCGCGGGCCGTCACCGTCGTGCCGGAGATCGATGTGCCGGGGCACGCCTCCGCCGTGCTGGCCGCCTACCCCGCGCTGGCCTCCCGGCCGCAGGAGCGCTACGAGGTGCTGGACCGGTGGGGCATCTCGTCGGCGATCCTGTCCCCGCTCCCGGCGACCGTCGACTTCCTGACCACCGTGTTCGCCGAGATCGCCGACGCGCTGGGGGATGTGCCCTACTTCCACATCGGCGGCGACGAGTGCGTGCTGGACGACTGGGCGGCGTCGGCCGAGATCTCGGCCTACCAGGCGTCGCTCGGCCTGGAGAGCACGGGTGACCTGCACGCGTGGTTCCTGCGGCGGCTCGCCGACGCGCTGGCCGAGCGCGGCAGCCGCACGGTGGTGTGGGACGAGGCGTTCGTCAGCGGCAGGCTGCGGCCGGACACGATCGTCATGCCGTGGCGCGGCGAGCACGTCGCCCGCCGGGCCGCGGCGGCGGGGCACGACGTGGTGGCGACGCCGGTCTTCCCGATGTACTTCGACTATGCCGAGGCCGCCTCGCCCGAGGAACCGGCCGGGCTGGGCGACGCGATCACCGTGGCGGACGTGGCGGCCTTCGCCCCCGCGCCGTCGCAGTGGCCGGAGGAGGACCGGGCCCGGGTGATCGGCGCCCAGTTCCAGCTGTGGAGCGAGCGCATCCCGGACGGGCGGACGCTCGACTACCGCGCCTGGCCCCGGGGCTGCGCGGCGGCCGAGATCGCCTGGACCGGCGGCCCGGCCGGGACCGAGGACTTCTTCCGCCGCCTCGACGCCCACCTCGCGCGGCTTGACGCGTTCGGCGTGGAATACCGCCCGCTCTCCGGCCCCCGGCCCTGGCAGCGGGGCGGCAGCGGATGGCGCCGCCACCGCCCGGGCGCCGTCGCGGTGCACGACGTGATGCGCCACCTGCACGAGCTCAGCCTGTCGGCCGACTCCACCCGGCCCAGCATGTGACGCCGCACCACCTCCAACGCCACACCGCCTTCAACGCCACACCGCCTTCAACGCCGCGCCGCGTCGGCGACGCGCCGCGTCGGCGACGCGCCGCACACGAGGCCGGTCGCACAGCACGTCGGTGCTGTCGACGTACTGGTCCACCGCGCCGATGAGAGGCAACCGCCGCACCTCCGGATCGGCGATGGTCTCCAGCAGCGCCTCGGTGAAGCGCTCGGCGCGCAGCACCAGGTACGGCCGATCGTGGTAGAGCCGGGTGCACGCATTGACGGGCGCGGTGAGGGCGAGGCCGTTGTGCAGGGCCGCGAGGGCTTCGTAGGCGGTGGCCAGGTAGCGCTCGCGGTCCCGCCAGCCGGAAGCCGACACGGCCGCCCTCAGCACCGGCGCCAGGTCCGGGCCGCACGGCAGGCCGGCGAAGGCGCTGCCCAGCCACTTGCCGTACGGCGGATAGCGGCGGTGCATGAGCAGGGCGAGGCGGACGAGGTCACGCACCAGACGGGCGCAGGTGACGGCGGAGCCCAGTTCGTCGCCGGCCTCGCCGGCTCGGCCCACGAACGCCTCCTCCTGGGCGATCCGCCGCCACTGGCAGGCCAGGACGTAGCGCCAGACGTCGCCGGGATACCAGGCGAGGCGCCGCCGGACGGGCAGGAGGAGGCCCAGGCCGTCGTGGAAGACCTCTCCCGACGTCATCTCCGCGAGCGTCTGGGTCGGCGTCGCCAGCCAGTCGGAGAGGCCGACGCCCGCGGCCGGGTCGAACCCGAGGTGCCCGGTGAGCCACGCGGTCAGATCGGCCACCACCACACCGTGCCGGCTCGGCCCGTCCGTCGCCTCCAGGCGCCGGGTTCCGTCGGCCCCGGGAGCGCCGAAGCTCGTGGGATAGCCGAGGAACCGCGGCGGCAGGCTCTCGGCGAGCGCGGCGTCCACGGCCTCGCCGTGGGCGGTGGCGTCCGCAGGGCTCAGGAACAGCTGCAGCCGCGGACCCCAGTCGTGGTCGGTGGACCGCTCGGTGTCGTACCCGAGCACCTCCGAGCCCGGACCGACGAGTGCCGCCGAGTGCGTGAGGCCGCCGAAACGCCGCGCCAGCAGCGGTGCCACCGCCTCCTCGTAGAACCGCCGTGACAGCTCCAGTCCGCGTACGTGCCCGTCTCCCACAGCCGACATCGTCCGCAGGCCGCGTCCCGGGGCGCAACCGGCTTTCCCCGGTGTGCCCCCCGCCCGGCGCCGGCGGGCGGGCCGCACTCCGTGTACCGGGATGCGGCCTACCGGGGTGTCACGTTCCGTCGAGGACCTCGGCGACGACGGCGGCGGCGATCTTCTCCGCGTCCAGGCCCTGGTGGGCGTCGATGACCTCGCGAATCCTCGTCGTGAGGAGCTGGTCGGCGTGCGCGGCGTCGCCGATGTGGCGGGCGGCCACCGCGACGGCGGCCGCGAGCTCGTAGGCCTCGTCCGGGCCGAGACCTTGGGGGTCGGTCTCCACGAGGACGCGTGCGCCGTTCTTGGGTGAGACGCGGACCTTCCACCGTCCGGAGGTGCCGGAGACCGACAGGGTGTCCTTCCGCAGGGCGGGCGGGAACAGGACGACGGCCATCCGGCCCGCCGCGGCGAGGATCCGCTCGGCGAGCCGGCGGGCGTCCTTCTTGGCGACGACGATCCTCGCGGAGCGGTTGACGATGCTCACCGAGTCACCGCTGTCCGCCACGGCGATCCGCTCGCCGTCGGCCTGGTCGTAGATGGCGCTCATGCGTGGGGGCCGCTCGCTTGGCAGTTTTGTCGGGGCGGGCTGTGATACTCCGCCCATGCATGATCTCGTACTTTCGGAGGACATGATCGCGGCGTGTCCTCCGGGCACGGGCCGTAGCGAGCGGCGGGCATGAGCACGTCCGAGCGGTTCAGCCTCCGGCCGAGCGCGGAGGAGTGGCGGCAGAACTGGATCGCCCGCGGGGAGCTGCACGACCAGCGGTTCGAGTTGCCGCCCGGCGCGTCGAGCGTGACCTTCGACCGGGCACGGCTGGTGAACGTCGACTTCTCCGGTATGCGGTTCACCGACGTCTTCGTCGACCACAGCGAGTTCGACCGCTGCGACTTCTCCGGCACCGCGTTCGACAACCTGTCGATGGGCACCGGCCTCCGGCGGACGTGGCGGGGCGGCAGGTGGCCGCAGTCGGTCTTCCGCGACTGCGTCTTCCGGCGTACGCGCTTCGCGCCGCTCACGTCCTTCGGCAACGTCCGGTTCGAACGATGCGTCTTCGACCGCTCCCGGCTGCGGCGGCAGACGTTCACGATGGAGGCCGAGTTCGTCGGCTGCGTGTTCTCCGGGCGGCTCCACGACATCAACTTCTGGGGCCGACCCATCCGGCACGAGAGCGCGCTGGGCAGGGAGCGCAACGCGTTCACCGGCAACGACTTCACCGCCGCCGAGCTGGACTACGTCGCCTTCAAGCACATCGACCTGCACGCGCAGCGCTGGCCGCCCGGCTACGCGCTCCTCGACCGCGTCGGCGCGCGGGTGACGGCGGTGCTGCCGCTCGTGGAGACCTGGCCGGACGAGAAGCACCGGGAGGAGGCCCGCCTCAGCCTGGAGTTCCTCACCGGCGGCGCCGTGAAGCACAACGACGACCACGCGGTGGTGAGCCCGCTGGACATGGGCCGCAGGCTGCCGCCCGCCCTCCGCCAGGAGCTGTTCGAGGCGCTCAGAGGCACATCCAGCGATACATGCCCTGGTTGAGCCGTACGGCCGTGCGGGCCAGGTCGCGCAGCTCCGTGACCCGCTGGATCTCGAACTCGACGAGGAGTTCCTCATCGGCGTACTCGCGCAGCCGGGCGTCGTCGACGGCGGCGAGCGCCTCGACGGTGCCGGCCGCCATGCGGTCCAAGGCCGGCCCTTCTTCGTCGTCCGCCACGACCGCCTCGGTGTCGCCGAACTCGCTGAGGTCGCGTCCGCTGAGCTCGGCGACCAGCGTGTCGAGCTCGTCGAGCCATCCCTTGCAGTCGACGTACGGCAGGCCGGCCGCCCCCGGCCCACCGGACAGGGCACGCCGGGCCGACCGGTCCGAATCAGCGGTGAAGTAGTCGACCAGGACGCCCATGCCGGACACCTTATCGATCACGACAAGGGCGCGGCCGGGGCTCAGGCGAGGGTGTAGCCGGCCTCCTCGACGGCCTTGCGCACGGCGTCGTCGGCGACGTCGCCGGAGACGTCGAGGCGGCCGCTGTCCAGGTCGACCTCGACGCCGGTGACCCCGGCGATCTCACCGACCTCCTCCTTGACCGAACTCACGCAGTGGCCGCAGGTCATGCCCTGCACGGTGTAGGTCTTCACACTCATGACGATCTCCATATCCGGGGTGAGGGAACTCATGCGGTGCGGCCGACGATCTCGCGGACCGAGCTGTAGCCGTGCCGCCGCAACCTGCAGGCGAGCTGCCGGTTGATCCGGGACGGCCACAGGGGGCCCTCGTAGATCAGGCCGGTGTATCCCTGCACGAGGGTGGCGCCGGCCAGCAGCCGCTCCCAGACGTCGTCGACGTCCTCCACGCCGCCGACGGAGACCAGCGTGAGCCGGTCGCCGGCCTTCTGGCGCAGGCGGCGCAGCACCTCCAGGGAGCGAACCTTGAGCGGCCGCCCGGACAGGCCGCCCGCCTCGGTGCTCGCGACGCCCTCGCGGCTGATCGTGGTGTTGGTCGCGATGACGCCCGCCAGCCCGAGCTCGGTGGCGAGCTCGGCCACGGCGTCCACGTCCTCGTCCGCCAGATCCGGCGCGATCTTCACGAGCAGCGGGGTGCGCCCGGCCGCCTCCTTGACCGCCGCGAGCAGCGGCCGCAGACGGTCCACGGCCTGCAGGTCGCGCAGGCCGGGGGTGTTGGGCGAGCTCACGTTGACCACGAGGTAGTCGGCGAGTGGCGCCAGCCTGCGGGCGCTGTCCACGTAGTCGCGCGCGGCCTCGGACTCGGGCACGACCTTGGTCTTGCCGATGTTGACGCCGACCACGGCCGGGATGTGCCGCACCCTGCGCAGCCGCTTGGCCGCGGCCGCCGCCCCGGCGTTGTTGAAACCCATCCGGTTGATGATCCCCCGGCTCTCCGGCAGCCGGAACAGCCGCGGCCGCGGGTTGCCGGGCTGGGCGTGCGCGGTGATCGTACCGACCTCGACGTACCCGAATCCGAGCGCCGAGAGCGGCTCGGCGCATCCGGCGTCCTTGTCGAACCCGGCGGCGAGCCCGAACGGCGAGGCGAAGTGGACGCCGAACGCCTGCACGCGCAGCGACTCCGCCCTCGGCGCGAGCAGCCGGTGCAGCAGCCGCACGAGGGGCGGGAACATCCCGAGCAGGCGGAGCAGCCTGATCGTGAGGTGGTGGACGGCCTCGGCGTCGAGGCGGCTCAGGACCTGCGTGAACACGAGTCGATACATCACGGCAAGACTATCGCCCGGTCACGGCTCGTCCGGGACCGCACGCCGGTCACGCGGCGTACGGCCGGTCAGTTGGGCCGGGGCCGGGCCTCGGCCGTGGGCTGGGGCAGCGGCACGTGTGACGCCGTACGGATCGACAGCGTCGCGTCGAAGCCCAGCAGCCGCAGCAGCCGCAGCACGAGCCGGGTGGGGCGGACGAAGGTCACACCGCCGCCCCACTCCCGCACGCACGCGTCGGCCCACAGGAGGCTCCGCGCGCCCGCGCAGTCGAGGAAGCCGACCCCGGCGAGGTCGACCTCGACGTGCCCGGGCCGGTACGTCCCCAGCGTCTGCCGCAGGCAGGCACGGAACTCCGGCACCCCCGACATGTCGAGGTCGCCGCTCACGGATACGTGGATGCCGGTTTCAGACGACGTGGTCTGGATTCGCAACATTCCTCGGGTTCTGCTCGCCCAGCAGCTCCGCCGCGAGCTCGGATACCTTCCGTCTGCTGTCCCTGGCCTGCTTGCGCAGCCCGGTGAACGCCTGTGACGCCGTCAGATCGTGCTTGCCCATGAGGTAGCCGATGGCACGCTCGATCACGACGCGGTAGTCCAGCGCGTACTGGAGCTGGTCGGCGAGCACCGCCTTCTCGTCCGCCTCCATCGACGCCACGAGGACCTGCTCGATCACGTGGGCGTACGCGTGGAGGGCCTGGGTGTCGCTCTCCTGCCACTCGTGCGGCGCGTCCTGGTAGACGTTCAGGGTGCCCACGGGCACGCCGCCGAGCCGGATCGGCACTCCCGCCACCCCGCGCACCTCGGGGTGCAGCAGTTCACGCAGGGCCGGCCACCGCCGGTCGGCACGCACGTCGGACGTCGTCACCGCGGTGTCGCCCACGTACGCAGCCACACACGGGCCCTGGCTCGTCACCGCCTGAGCACGTTCGAGGCTGCGGCCGCGTTCGTCCGTGGCGAAGAGGTAGCGGAGTGTGCGGTCCTCCTCGGCGAACATCAGGCCGGCGCCGGAGTATCCGAAAAGCCGGTCGACCACTTGGACGATGCGCTCAAGGTGGTGCACGATCCCGGTCGCCGCCCTGTCCTTCTGCAGACGTCTCAGGCTGGCGACTAGAGCCTCAGGATCGATATGGGTCATTCCGTATCCTCTCGTGAACCTCACCTCGCACCGCCGTGGCCTGTGGGAGAGGTGCCGATTCGGCCATCACAACTGCCCGAATGGGGCTCGATCAGTCCTGCTCTCGGCCAGGACCTGGAGAACGATGACCATCAGCTCGCCGAGACGGGAACCGGCCTGCGCCTCCGCGCGGTCCCAGACCCGCCCGTCGCGGGCGTAGAAGTCCAGGACGCCGATGAGTTCGCGATCCTCGATGAGCGGTACGGAGAGGACGGCCCGGACCGGCGGGGCGTGGACGGCCACGTGCGGGAACCCCATGGGGCTCGCGGCGTGCAGATCGTGGATCGCGACGAGGCCGCCGCTGGCGGCGCTCTCGATGGCGGGGCCGTCGCCCACGGACTCCTGGGCGGACTCCAGCAGTACGCCGTCGTCGTCGGTCGCCCCGACCGCGCGGAGGCGGTCCTGACCGTCGAGCAGCATCAACGCGGCGCCGTCGACCCCGAACAGGCCGGCCATGCCGGTGAGGACGTTCTCGAGAACGGATGACGCGTCCGATGCCATCGCGAGCCCACTTTCAAATGATGAAGCGGCCGCGGACACAGGGCGGAGTGGTGCTAAGCCTAGTGGGCTCCGGGCGGTTTTGACGCGCTCCTCGATCTGAAGAGCAGACGAATCCGCCCTCCAGTACGGCGGGCGGGGAGCCGTACGGGAGGGCGGATCGGTTCGAGAGGTAGTAGTGGTGAGGTCATTCGCCCCGGAAGGCGCCGGCCTCGTACTGGTCGCGGCACGGCCGCGGTCCGGGACGCCCGAGGCGTCAGCGCTTGGCCTTCTTGCCCTCGGGCGTGACGGCGTACCACTCGCCGCCGAAGTCGTGCAGGTCCTGGCCGAGCACGTCCCCGGCCTTCTGGTCCTTGGCGTAGTAGTAGAGCGGGTGCTTGTTGTAGGTCACCTGGGTGCTGCCGTCCTCCCGCCGGATCGTCCCGAGCAGGTTGGCGCGGGCGCCCGTGCCGGCCTGGGGCGCGCCCGCGGTGAGCACGGGCGGCCACGCGGCGGCGCAGGCCTGCGTGCAGGTGGCGGCGCCGCCCTTGTCCTTGGTGAACAGGTACACCGTGCGGCCGTCCACGCCGACCAGCACGCTGCCGAGCGACGTGGGCGCCGCGTCGATGCGCGCGGGCCCCGTGGGGGACGCCTGGACGGGGGAGGTCGGCGACGCCGGAACGCCCGCGGACGGCGTCGTCCCCGAGGGGCTCTCGGAGGTCTCGGGCGTCTGCGACTCGTTGAGCTGGTCGTTGGCGACGTGGCTGGCGCCCTCGTCGCCGGCACCGCCGCATCCGGCGGCCAGCAGGCTGATCGCGACCGCGCCGGCATACAGCAGTTTCCTCATGTTCGGCCTCCTGGGAAGTGAGCAATGCGGCTCCCAGGAGACACGCGGTGACGCCGGCCCCGCCGCCGGACGCGAAGATCCGGGACAGGGCTTTGCCGTTTCATGGGTTCCGCCACAACGACCTCGCCGCTCCCTCAGGACACACGAGTGACCTATGCGGATGAACCGCCGGACTCGGGGAAATCGGAGTAAGCCGCACGGCTGCGGCGGCGCGTGCCGACACGTGAACCGATCGCGAGGGAGGTGCCGAGGTCCCCGGCGCGTGCGATGCGATGCTGAGGCTGCGACGCCCGCCGGCGAAGCCGTCCGGCCCGTGGGGGACGTCCCCGGCGAACCGCCCCGCCCGATCTCACCACAACCCGACTTCACGACAGACAAGGAGCCGTCCGGATGGCCGAGCGCACGCAACCGCCCATCGTCGACGTGGCCGAGCTGAGGCGCCGCCTCGGCCGTACGGGAGTGTGGCTGTCCTCTCTGGCGGTGACCCCGGCGGCCCGGGTCAGGAAGGCCGCCGCGGAGATCGAGGAGCTCGGATACCCGGCCCTGTGGGTCGGCGAGACCCCCGCGGGTCGGGAGGCGTTCACGCACGCCGCGCTGTTGCTGTCGGCGACCGGGCGGCTGCGGGTCGCCACGGGCATCGCCAACATCTACGGCCGCGACGCCGTCGCCGCCGCCAACGGCGCCGCGACCCTGGCGGAGGCGTGGGACCGGCGGTTCGTGCTCGGCCTGGGCGTCAGTCACAAGCCCCTGGTGACCGGTCGCGGGCACGACTACTCCGCACCGCTCTCGTACATGCGGGACTACCTCGACGCGATGGACCAGACGTCCTTCGGCGCGCCGCTCGCCGAGACGCCGCCCCGGCTGCTGGCGGCGCTGCGGCGCGGGATGCTCGAACTGGCGGCCGAGCGCGCGCAGGGCGCGCACCCCTACTTCGTGCCGCCCGAGCACACCGCGAAGGCGCGCGAGATCCTGGGCCCCGCCCCGGTGCTGGCGCCCGAGCAGGCGGTGGTGGTGGAGACCGACGCAGGCCGGGCACGGGAGATCGCCCGCGAGTACACCGCCGGCTATCTGGCCCTGCCCAACTACGTGAACAACCTCCGTGAGCTCGGCTTCTCCGACGACGACTTCGCGGACGGGGGAAGCGACCGGCTCGTCGACGCGATCGTGGCCCGGGGCGAGCCGGAGGCGATCGCCGAGCGGGTACGCGCCCACCACGACGCGGGGGCGGACCACGTGTGCGTCCAGCCGCTCGCGGACTCGGTCGACGTCCAGGTCGAGCATCTGCGGCTGCTGGCCCCCGCCCTCCTGGGATGACGACGTGACCGCGGCGGATCCCGGGCGAGGGCACGGGGAGCACGGCCGGCAGGACCCTCTCGCGCCGCCGGATCCTCTCGCGCCGCCGGACCCGACGGGCCTGGAGACGTGGATACGCCAGGTGCTCGGCCTGGCCGGCGCCCGGGCTTCGGCGTTCGCCCCACCCCCGGCCCCGACCCCGCCTCCGGCCACCGGTCAGGGACCCGCGGAGGAGCCCGACGGCCCGGGCGCCGCCGGGCAGGCCCGGTAGCGACGGGCGGTCAGGCCGCCGTGCAGGGCGAGTGGATCGCCCGGGCGGTCAGGCCGCCTGGCTCACCTGCTCGGCCAGCCGTTCGAGGCTCTCGTCCAGGGCGTGCTCCACCGCCTCGGCCGGGGGTGTGTGCCCCTCGTCGAAGAAGGACAGGTGGACCGTCACGTCGCTGCTGGCGTCGTCGATGCCGGCCACCTGCAGCCATCCGGCGTACCGGTCCACGTCACGGGTGCCCCACTCCATCCGCAGCTGCTCCCGCTCGGCCCGCAGCAGCGCGCGTTCGTCCTGCCCCGTCTCGTCCTCGTGGACGGTGACCGCGGGCGGCTCCTCCGCGCGGACGTGCAGGTCGCGAGGCATCCAGAGATCGAGCTTGCCGACGTCGGACGCCTGGCGGAACACCTGGTCGGCCGGCGCGGGCATCCTGCGCGAACGCTCGAACTCACTCATGGTCCGTCACTCCTCCCTCTGGTCGACGTACGACGCCCCTACCCGCGACGGCCCGGTCCATCCGGCGCAGGGGAGGACGGACCCCGCGCGGGCCGGGCCGTCGTGGCGGCGTAGGGTCCGGTGCATGACCGATCATTACGATGTCGTGGTCCTCGGCGCCGGGCCCGGCGGGTACACCGCCGCGGTCCGCTCGGCCCAGCTCGGGCTCAGCACGGCGGTCGTCGAGGAGCGCTACTGGGGCGGCGTCTGCCTCAACGTGGGCTGCATCCCCTCGAAGGCGTTGCTGCGCAACGCCGAGCTCGCCCACATCCTGACGAACGAGACCAAGACGTTCGGCATCCGGGCGGACGGCCCGATCACCCTCGACTACGGCGCCGCCTTCCGCCGCAGCCGGCAGGTCGCGGACGGGCGGGTCAAGGGCGTCCACTACCTGATGAAGAAGAACGGCATCACCGAGTACGACGGACGCGGCGCCTTCACCGGCCCGGACACCATGGAGGTGCGCGGCGCGGACGGCTCGGTGCGCACGGTGACGTTCGACCACTGCATCATCGCGGCCGGGGCGACGACCCGCCTGCTGCCGGGCACGTCCCTGTCCGAGCGCGTGGTGACGTACGAGGAGCAGATCCTCAGCGAGACCCTGCCGGAGAGTGTGGTCATCGCGGGGGCCGGGGCCATCGGCGTCGAGTTCGCGTACGTGCTGCACAACTACGGCGTGAAGGTCACGATCGTCGAGTTCCTCGACCGGATGGTCCCGCTGGAGGACCAGGAGGTGTCGGCGGAACTGGCGCGGCGCTACCGGCGGCTCGGCATCGAGGTGCTGACCTCCACCCGGGTCGAGTCGATCGACGACAGCGGCGACAAGGTGCGGGTCACGGTCTCCAGGAACGGCGAGACCTCCGTGCTGGAGGCCGACAAGGTGCTGCAGGCCATCGGCTTCCAGCCGCGCGTCGAGGGATACGGCCTGGAGAACACCGGCGTACGGCTGACCGAGCGGGGCGCGATCGCCGTGGACGGCCGCTGCCGCACCAACGTGCCGCACATCTTCGCCATCGGGGACGTCACCGCGAAGCTCATGCTGGCCCACGCCGCCGAGTCGATGGGCGTCATCGCCGCCGAGACGATCGCGGGCGCGGAGACGATGGAGCTCGACTACGTGATGATCCCCCGGGCGACCTACTGCCAGCCGCAGATCGCGAGCTTCGGCTACACCGAGGCCCAGGCGCGCGAGCAGGGCTTCGACGTGAAGGTGGTCAAGTTCCCGTTCACGGCCAACGGCAAGGCGCACGGGCTGGGCGACCCCGGCGGGTTCGTCAAGGTCCTCAGCGACGCGAAGTACGGCGAGATCCTCGGCGCCCACCTCATCGGGCCCGAGGTGACCGAGCTGCTGCCCGAGCTGACCCTGGCTCAGCAGTGGGACCTCACGGTGCACGAGGTGGCGCGCAACGTCCACGCCCATCCGACGCTGGGCGAGGCGGTCAAGGAGGCGATCCACGGCCTGGCCGGACACATGATCAACATGTGACGGCGACGGCCGGTCAGCGCCCGGTGGGCGGGCGGTGGGCGGGCGGTGGGCGGGCGGTGGGCGATCGGTCAGCGCCGGGGCCGACGCTCCTCTCGTGGGCCGCGGCACCTCGCGGCCCCTCGATCCAGAGGAGCGCACATGAAGACCCCGTCCGTCCTGATCTCCGGCGCGAGCATCGCCGGGCCGGCCGTCGCCTACTGGCTGCGCCGGCACGGCTTCTCCCCCACCGTCGTCGAGCGGGCCCCGGCCCTGCGGGAGGGCGGCCAGGCGGTCGACTTCCGCGGGGCGGTCCACATGAACGTGCTGCGGCGGATGGGCGTCCTGGACGAGATCCGGCGCCTGCGCACCGACCCCGGCCCGCTGCGGGTGGTCGACTGGCGCGGCGACCAGGTCGTCGCGCTGCCGGCGGAGTTCGCCGGCGGCGAGATGGAGATCCTGCGCGGCGACCTCGCCCGCGTGCTGTACGACCGGACCAGGGACGACGTGGAGTACGTCTTCGGCGACTCCGTCGCGTCCCTGACCGAGACCCCGGACGGGGTGGAGGTGACCTTCGAGCGCGGGGCGCCCCGGACGTTCGACCTCGTGGTCGGCGCGGACGGCCTGCACTCGAACGTGCGGCGGCTGGCCTTCGGCCCCGAGTCCCGGTTCGTGCGGCCGTCCGGCTACCATGTCGCGATCTTCAGCGCGCCGGACCATCTCGGACTCGTCCGCGAGGCGCTGCTGTACAACGAGCCCGGCCGGGGCATATCGGCCGGGAGCACCCGTGACGCCGGCACGGCCGGGGTGATGTGCGTCTTCCGCGCCGACGGGCTGGAGTTCGACCACCGCGACGTGGCGCAGCAGAAGAAGATCCTCTTGGACGCGTTCGCGGGAGCGGGCTGGGAGACCCACCGCCTGCTCCAGGCCGTGCCCGACGCGGCCGACTTCTACTTCGACTCGATCAGCCTCGTCCACATGGACCACTACACCCACGGGCGGATCGCGCTGCTCGGCGACGCCGGCTACGGCGCCACCTGCGGCGGCATGGGGGCGGGCATGGCCGTCGTGGCCGCGTACGTGCTGGCGGGCGAGCTGGCCGCCGCCCGCGGCGACCACCGCGCCGCGTTCCCGGAGTACGAGCGACTGATCAGGGGGTTCGCCAAGGCGTGCCAGCGGGTCGCGGGCAACGCGGGCCCCTTCCTCGCCCCGCCGACACGGGGCGCGATCCGGCGGCGCAACCTGACCTACCGGATGCTCACCGCCGGGCCGCTGGCGCGGGTGCTCGACAAGATGAGCACCAAGGCGGCCACCTCGATAACGCTCCGGGATTATGCGGCCTGAAATGCGGAAATGCCGATTACCGAACACGCATTCGGCTTTCGGTGACTATTCACTAGGGAATACTTCCCGCTGCGTCGATGAATGCTCAGCTACTCTGGCGAGAAGGCCGTGCGCGAAACGCCGTGGCCGCGTACGGGCGAACAATGCGAGGCGGCCCGATGGCGAGGGACGACGCGAAAACCACCGGCCCCCGGGTCGGCGCGAGCACGCTGATGGCTCTCATGCGCGAACTGGTCTTCCCGCCGTGCGTGATCGAACGCTCCTCGGTCGTGCCGCAGGACGTCACCCGGCGCGAGAACGACGCGGAGCACTCCTTCGCCCTGGGCCTGGCCGCGGTCTGCCTCGCCCCGCTGATCGACGAGACCCTGGACCCGGGGCGAATCGCCAGGTACGCGCTGGTCCACGACCTGCCGGAGGTCCACGCGGGAGACGTGTCGGTCTACGCGGGCCCGGCGGAACGGGAGAAGAAGGCCGTACGCGAGGAGGAGGCACGGGAGATCATCACCCGCGACTTCGGCCGGACGTTTCCCTGGCTCGTCGAGGACCTGTACGGCTACAAGGCGCAGCGCGACCCGGAGAGCAGGTTCGTCTACGCGCTGGACAAGCTGCTCCCCCACGTCAACGTGCTGCTGGCCGACCATCACCCGCTGCGCCCGACCTGGGCCGCGTACAAACGCACCGAGATCACGGCCAGGCGGAAGATACGCATGAGCTGCCCGGCACTGCTGCCGTTGTTCGACGAGCTGTGCCGGGAGTTCGCGCGGCGCCCGCACCTGTTCTCCGGTGGGGTGTCACCTGCCGTGGGAGATGACGATGTTCGCGACGGCGAGCAGGGCCGCTCCGCAGACGGCGGACAGCACCCTCCAGGGCAGGTCGGCGCCCGGCCCGAGTATGGCGGGCAGGGCGACGAGGAAGGCCCCGGCGGCGCTGGCCGACACCCGCGTGAGGAGGCGCGACCGCGAGCGGCGCACGACCACGGGAAACCCGGCGCTCGTCGTCAGTGAGTCGCCCGGCGGAGCCGGGCCCGCCCGGGTGTCGACGGCCAGCCTGATCCCGACCCGCGCGAGCGCGTCGAAGCCCAGCATCTCGGGCCGCAGCCAGAACTCCACCGTGTCGTAGCGCGACGCCACGTCGTAGGAGTCGTCGGACGCGATCTTCAGGAAGGTGCCGTCGGTCGCGCAGACGAGCCGCTTCGCGGCCGGCGTGTAGCCCTCGGAGTAGAAGCTGACCCGCATCTTCACCGTGTCGCCGTCGCTCAGGTGCAGCCGTCCCTCGGCGTCGAGCGCGCCCGTCCTGTCCCCGCTCAGCAGCGGTTCCTCCGTACGGACGAAGCAGGAGGAGCGGAAGGTGGGATGCCGCGCGAGCCGCCGGGCCACCCCGAGCCACGCGGCGGGGTCGCCGTCCGGCCGCTCGTGCAGGTGGAGGTCGGGAAATCGGGTGGTGGCCGGATACCAGCGCCCGCCGTTGGCCTCCGCGAGCCTGTCCACGAACCAGCCGCCCTTGGCCCTGATCTCCGCCTCGGCCAGCGGGAACTCCTCCAGGTTCGCGTAGTCGTCCACCCTGAGCCGGAACACGGCCATGTCGGCGACGCAGGCGGTCGTCACGACCGTGGCGAAGCGCACGGGCACGACGAACGGCTCCGCCTCGGGCGATTCCCGGTCCGCCAGGAAGGCCACGAGGCAGCGCCGCCCGACGGCCGAGCCGTCCGCGATCGCCTGTTGCAGAACGCCCGCCACGTAGTCGGTCTCGTACCGGAACTGGATGATCGCCCCTCGGGGCAGGGCCAGCGCCGTCAGGACGTCCTCCGCGTACCTCCTCCTGCTGTCGGACGACAGCAGCAGCACCGAGGGCCGGACCCCGGTCATGCCGGGCGCCCTCTCCGCGACCCGCGCCCTCATCGCGGCACCTCCCGCAGGCGGTCCTCCATCGCGAGGAAACGCGGCCACACCCGGTCCTTCGGCAGCTCGTCGAGGCGCAGGCGCGTCGCGGTCTCGTACCGCAGCCCCCGCTCCGCGAGCGCCCGGTGCTCGCCCAGGATGATCGGCTCGCGTACGCCCTCCGACTGGTCGCCGGTGAGGTCGATGACGAACCGCCGCGGGTCGTGGGACGGCCCGATCTCGACCCAGCAGTGGTGGCTCACGTCCTCGGCGTCGTCGCGGCCGACCCGCAGGCGCCCGTAGCAGTACACGGGTTCGAGCAGCAGGTCGGCGCGGAGCCTGCGGGCGAGCCAGACGGAGGTGACGCCGCACTGCCCCCGGGGATCGCCCGCCGCGACCGGCGGCTCCTGATACCGCGGATGGGCCGTGCGGTCCGACCAGCAGGGCTCCAGCATGCGGCGGTATCCGTGCAGGCGGTCCGTCCACTCCGGCGCGGTGAAGTCCGCCTTGACGGGTCTCACGTGGTCGCCGCCCGAGTGGGTCCGGTGCGGCACCCTGATCAGGTCCCCGATCCCGGCGACGCACCGCTTCGCCGCCGCGGTGATGCCGAGGACCATGAGCACGTTGTCCGGGGTGTCCAGGAGTTGCGGCACCGAATCACCAGATATCCGGCGCGTCTGGAAAAGGCCTTTGTCGTCGTAGCGATAGGCCACCGGTGACAGGGCGATCGGCGTGAATCCCGACGCGAGGAACGCGGTGCCGTCGAATCCGAGCATGGGGTTGTACGCGGTGATGACATAATCCCCGGCGTTTTCCGCTCTGATCTCCCGGACCGCGCGCGCGATCGTCAGGCTCATGAGGTTCGCCGGAATTCCCGCCAGCCCGTGCATTCGTGTCAGCACCGTTATCCGGTCCGGATTCACGTCCAGTCCGTGCCCGGTGAGCGCGTCCAGGACGTACTGGCGGTCGCAGCGCGAGAAGGCGGCGTACGTGAGCGGCATCGTCGCGCCCGGCAGGAAGAGCCCGAACTGCGCGACGGTGTCGGCCCTCTCGCTGTGCAGGTAGTGCAGCCTCGACTGCACGAGATGGCCCACGCTGGGCCTGACCTCGGCGAAGCGCAGGCAGGTGCGGTAGCCGTCGGTGAACGACAGGCTCAGGTCCCGGTGCGCCTTGTTCACGTTGAGGAGGACGGAGGCATGGGCCTGGTACGCCGCGTCCTGCGCGGACTGGCGCACCTGGGCCGCCCGGACGACGGCCTGCAGCCGTATCTCCTCGTACACCTTGTCCGGAGACCAGCCGGCGATGGCCGGTCTGCTCAACCGGGGCAGGTGCAGTCTTACCTGGATCTCCAGGGTCCGGAGGTCGACTCCGACCGTCTCGGCGTCCGCGCGGATACGCGTTCCCATCGCGCCGACGAAGGTCTCGACATCCGGATCACGAAGCCCGTCCACTCGCGCGCCCTCGCTTCGCGCTTTCTCCCTTCGCGGCGTACGCGTGGTTCTGGGCACTTTTTCTCCCGCAAGTCGCGAGAAGTCTGTCAGTGACGCCGTCAAGGATAGAACTCGAACCCACCCCTGTCAGGGCGCTCGCCGAGTTGCTATCAGCTTTTGTCGGGGCTCACCTCGAATTAAGGCCGCTTTTCATCATCAAAGCCGCGAAGGCGGCAGATAGAGGCCCGCGAGAGCGTGCGCGGTCACCGCCATCTCGTGCCGCAGCTCGGCCGGTTCCAGGACCTCCACCTCGGCCCCGAGCTTGAGGAACTCCGTCCGCGCGTGCGTCACCGACTCGATGGGCACGGTGGCGGTGATCCAGCCCCGCTCGTCCGGCGGGCCCGCCGTCTCGGCCACGGCGCCGGCGACGGCCGAGCTCATGACCTCCCCGAGCCGCTCCCGGCCCCGCTCGGACAGCCGGATCACCGCGTGCCCGCGAAACAGCCGCGACCGGAAGCCGGCCAGGTGCTCGCGCCAGTGTCCCGCCAGGTCGAAGCCCTCCTGGCGCTCGAACGTCTCGCCGGTCACCGTGAGCGCGAGGATCTGGCCGACGCGGTAGGTGCGCAACGCGCCGTCGCACCGCGCCACGAGATACCACTTCCCCGCCTTCAGGACCAGCCCGTACGGCTCCAGCCTCCGCTCGACCTCGCAGGGCTCCGTCCAGCGGCGGTAGCGGACGCGGACGACCCGGGCGTTCCAGACGGCCTCGGCGACCTCCGGCAGGTGGGACGACCGGTCGCCGTCGTAGTACCAGCCGGGCGCGTCGAGATGGAAGTGCTCCCGCACGCGCCGCGCCTCCTCCCGCGGACCGGCCGGGAGCGCGGCCTCGATCTTCAACTCGGCCGCGGCCAGCAGAGCGCCGAGGCCGAGGTCCGCGGCCGGTCCCCTAAGCCCGGCCAGGAACAGCGCGCCCGCCTCCCGCTCGGTCAGGCCGGTGAGCCGGGTGCGGAAGCCGTCCATCAGGCGATAGCCGCCCTCGTGCCCGGCCTCGCCGTACAGGGGGACGCCGGCGGCGTGCAGCGACTCGACGTCCCGGTAGATCGTGCGAACGCTGACCTCCAGCTCGGCGGCGAGCTGCCGGGCCGTCATCCGGCCGCGCGACTGCAGCAACAGGAGGATCGACAGCAGCCGGGACGCGCGCACATCGCCACGATTTCACTGCCGGAGGGTGTCAGTGAAGCGGTCCTACCGTCCCGTCATGGCTTTCGCGGAGAAACTGCTGTTCGTGCCGCCCCCGATCGAGGTGGGCGGTTACCACGTCAAGCGCTACCACGTCACCGCCGACCCGGTCGGCATCGACCCCGAGGTCGAGAAGGCGGCGTACGCCGTCCTGCCCGAGCTGCTGCCCGAACCGGACGGCACGCCCCCGGCCGCCTTCGTCGTCCTGCACAGGGGTGGGGACGACGGGGCCTACATCAACGCCTACACCTGGGCGTGGGACAACGCCCTGCACTACGGCAACGCGGTGGCCGGTCAGCCCGCGCTCGGCTGCCCCGACCGGGATCCCACCCACTTCATCCGGCCGGAACGCCCGCTCATCGGCTGTGTCTGGGAGCTGCCGCCGATCCTGCACGAACGCGACGCGTGGGTGCGGCACGTGCTCGCCCCCGGCCGTCCCGACCTCGGCGCCTATCTCGCCGACACACTGCCCGAGGGCACGACGGGAGACCGCCGATGAAAGACCCACGCGCACTGATCAGGGGTGATGTTCCGCGCACTTGACCGGGAGATCATCACGGGTGATCGTCGGGGCCTGACGCCACGAACCGGTCCCCTTCGACCCCGGAGTGATCGATGCGAAGAGCCCTGGCCGTCCCGCTCGCCGCGGCCCTGGCCGCCTCCCTGCTCGCGGCGGCGGACCCCGCCCAGGATCCGCCGCCCCCGAGAAGCGACGCCGTCGAGGTCTCGGTCAACGCGCACGCCGGGCTCGGCACCGTCCACGAGGCGGCGTACGGCGCCAACGCGGCCGTCTGGGACTCCCACATGAACGACCCGGAGGTGGCGCGGCTGTACAAGCGGGCGCGCATCGCCGCGGTGCGGTACCCCGGCGGGTCGTACGGCGACCTCTACCACTGGGAGACCCACACGGTTCCGGGCGGGACCGTGGCGCCGAACACGGGATTCGACGCGTTCATGCGCACGGTCAGGAACGCCGGCGCGCAGGCCGTCGTGATCGCCAACTACGGCACCGGGACCCCGGAGGAGGCGGCCGGATGGGTCCGGTACGCCAACGTGACCAAGAAGTACGGCGTGAAGTACTGGGAGATCGGCAACGAGCTCTACGGCAACGGCTACTACGGCGCCACCTGGGAGACCGACGACCACGCGGACAAGAGCCCCGCGGCGTACGCCCGCAACACCCTGGAGTTCGTCCGCGCGATGAAGGCCGTCGATCCCACGATCAAAATCGGGGCGGTGCTCACGATCCCCGGGAGCTGGCCGGACGGCGTGGTCGCCGCCGGCGACTCGGCGAACTGGAACCACACGGTCATCCCGGCGGTGGCACCCGAGATCGACTTCTTCACCGTCCACTGGTATCCGGGCACGAGCATCCCGGACACCAGCGGCGACGTCGCCGGGCTGCTGGCCTCTCCTCCCGGGCTCGCCGAGATGCTGGCCCAGGTGCGGGCCGACGTCGCCGCCCTGGGCGGGCGCGACGTTCCGCTCGCGCTGACCGAGGTCGCCTCCAACATCGGGCGCAACACGCACGCGGCCGGGCTGTTCGCCGCCGACGCCTACCTGACCGCGCTGGAGAACGGCGTCTTCACCGTGGACTGGTTCGACACCCACAACGCGCTGGAGAAGGTCGGCACGATCGACGGCGAGACCGACTACCAGGACATCGGCTTCCTGTCACTCGGCCAGTGCGCCGACGGCGTCTGCGAGCCGCCGCTCAACACGCCGTTCCCCGCCTACCACGGCATCGAGATCCTCCAGACGGCCGCCGGGCCGGGAGACAGCCTGGTCAGGGCCGGCTCCAGCCGACCGAAGGTGGCCGTGCACGCCGTACGGCAGGCCGACGGCGACCTGGCCGTCGTGATGATCAACAAGGATCCGGGCACCGCCTATCCCGTACGGCTCCGCTACACCGGGTTCACCCCCTCCGGCCGGAGCCCGGTGACGTACACCTTCACCCGGGGGGCCACCGCGATCGTCCGGGCCGAGCAGGGCGACGCGTACACCCGGACGCTTCCGCCGTACTCGATCACGACGATGACGGTGCGGGCTGAGAAGGGCCCGAAGCCCGCACCGGCCCCGGGTACGCCGACAGCGCGCGGTGTCCCCGGCGGCATCACGGTGAGCTGGCCTCCGGCCGGTCCCACCGCGGACAGGTACGAGGTGTACCAGCAGACGGGCACGGACACCGTCCCGCTGGGCACGACCCGGGGCACCTCGCTCACGCTGCGCGGCCTGGAGCCCGGCGCCTCCTACACGGTCAACGTGCTGGCCAGGGACCGGGCCGGACGGCTGTCGCGGCCGTCCGCGCCGGTGACCTTCACCGCACCCACGCCGCAGGACAGCGCCTGCGCGGTCCGCTACCGGGTGACGCAGGGCTGGGGGCGGGGCTTCACCGCCACGGTCACCGTCACCAACCGCGGCGCGGACGACGTGTCCGACTGGTCGCTGGCGTTCCGCTTCCCGGTCGCCGGGGAACGCGTCGGCAGCGGGCAGGGCGGCACGTGGACATCTGAGGGGACATCGCAGGGACAGGACGTGCGGGTCGTTCCCAACGAGCAGACCAGGACGATCCCGGCGGGCGGATCCGTCACCCTCGGGTTCGTCGGCGCCAACGAGGGGGCCTATCCCTCCCCCACGGTCTTCCGCCTGAACGGCACGGTCTGCTCGACGCTGTAGTCGCCGGTCTCAGCGTGTGACGCGTAGTTTGGACTGCTTGTGCCGGGTCCGCTCCCAGTCGTCCATGAACCTCGCCGTGAGGCCGTACCGCTCGGCGAGGTTCACGAGCGTCTCCGTCCGGTAGTAGAAGTCCTCGCGCAGCACATGGTGCTCGGCCTTCTCCGTACGGTCGAAGGTGAAGTCGAAGAACCCGTCCGGGTGCAGGATGCGGCCGACGTGCCGGAGGCACTCGTCGATCACCTCGATCGGGCTGTGGGAGAACACGCTGTGCGCGTGGATCACGGTGAAGTGCTCGTCGGGGAGAAAGGCGAAGGTGAGGTCGTCCACCACGGTCAGGTGCGGCAGCCGTGACTGCAGCCCGCGCCGGGCGACCGTGTCCGCGGCGGCGAGCAGGATCTCGGGCGAGATGTCGACGCCGTAGTAGTGGCCCGGTTCCAGATACTCGATCAGCCGCCAGCCGAGGCGCAGGTTGCCGCAGCCGATGTCGAGGACGCGGTCGCGCGGCGTGAGGCCGTGTGCGCGCAGGTAGTCGAACTGCATCCTGCCGATCCGCAGCCAGCTCTCCCTGCCGTGGCTGCCGATCGCGCCGTCGGCGCTCATCTCCGCGATGTCGGCGCGCATGACCTCGCGGTAGTAGGACACGTGATCGGCGGTCGTCGCCCGCAGCCGCGCGTCACGGGTCATCCGCCGCAGGTGCGGCCAGACCTTGCCGGGGTGGCGCAGAGCGTAGGCCAGCTGGTAGGAGAGGCGTGACCGCCGCCGTTTCACGTAGGGCTGTCGCTGCATGGCCCCAACCGTAGGGCGGCGCACGCGAGGTCATTCGCATTCACGCGGAGCCTCAAGAAGAATTTGCCGAAACGCATTTCGAGTCCGGCGGTGGCGCTTGCGGCCTTTTGCGTGATCGGGGCGGTTTGTTGCACAGGGCCGCATCGAGCGTTTGATCTCGGCATGAAAGGCTTCGTGGCAAGCGCCTGCCATGTCAGGCGCAACCCCGCGGCTCATCGCCAGAAAAGCCGCCCGGTGTGGTTACGGCGAAAAACCGCTCGAAGCCCGCCCTCCTCGTCCTTCACGGCGAGGAGGGCGGTGCCCGTTCCGCGTTCCGCCATCCGGGCGCCCCCATCCGGGCGCCGCCGTCGGGGCGCCGCCGTCAGGGCCGGCCGTATCCCCCGCCGCCCGGCGTCTCCACCTCCAGCACGTCGCCCGGCCCCACCCGGACCGAGTCGCATCCCGCGAGACGGACCACGCTCCCGTCGGCGCGTCGCACCCGGTTGACGCCCAGCGCCCCCGGCGCGCCGCCGGCCATGCCGTAGGGGGGCACCCGGCGGTGGCCGGACAGCACGCTGACCGTCATCGGCGCCCGGAACCGGATGCGGCGCACCACCCCGTCCCCGCCCCGCCATCGTCCGGCCCCACCGCTGCCACGCCGGACGGCGAACTCCTCCAGCAGCACGGGGAACCGCCATTCCAGCACCTCGGGGTCGGTCAACCGGGAGTTGGTCATGTGGGTCTGCACCGCCGACGCCCCGTCGAAGCCGTCACCGGCGCCGGAGCCCGAGGCGACGGTCTCGTAGTACTGGTGCCGTTCGTCGCCGAAGCTGACGTTGTTCATCGTGCCCGAGCCCTCGGCCTGGACGCCCAGCGCGGCGTAGATCGCCCCGGTGATCGCCTGGGAGGTCTCGACGTTGCCCGCGACCACGGCCGCGGGATAGGCCGGGGCCAGCATCGACCCCTCCGGCACGACGATCCGCAGCGGCCGCAGGCACCCGTCGTTGAGCGGGATCTCGTCGGCCACCAGGGTGCGGAAGACGTACAGCACGGCCGCGGTGACCACGGCCGACGGCGCGTTGAGGTTGGAGTCGAGCTGGGGCGAGGTGCCGGTGAAGTCGATCGTCGCCGTACGGCGGGCGCGGTCCACCGAGACGCGCACCGCGATGACCGCGCCGCAGTCCGTCTCGTAGCGGTACCCGCCCTCGCTGAGCGCGCCGATCACCTCGCGCACCGCGCTCTCGGCGTTGTCCTGCACGTGCCGCATGTAGGCCCGCACCACGTCCAGGCCGAAGTGGCCGATCATCGCCCGGACCTCCTCGACCCCCCTGGCGTTCGCGGCGATCTGCGCGCGCAGGTCGGCCAGGTTGGTCGCCGGGTCCCTGGACGGGTACGGCGCCTCGGTGAGCAGCCGCCACGTCTCCTTCTCGCGCAGGCCGCCGCGGTCGGCCAGCAGCCGGCAGTCGAACAGCACGCCCTCCTCGTGCACGCTCCTGCTGGCCGCGGGCATGGAGCCGGGCGTGAGCCCGCCGATCTCCGCGTGGTGGCCGCGCGACGCCACGAAGAACAGGATCTCCCGGCCCGCGTCGTCGAAGACCGGGGTGACGACGGTGACGTCCGGAAGGTGGGTGCCCCCGTGGTACGGATCGTTGATCGCGTACACGTCGCCGGGCCGGATGCCGTCGCCCCGGCGGCGGACCACCTCCTTCACGCTGGCGCCCATCGAGCCGAGATGCACCGGGATGTGCGGCGCGTTGGCGATCAGGCCGCCGCCGGGGTCGAACAACGCGCAGGAGAAGTCGAGCCGCTCCCGGATGTTCACCGACTGCGCGGTGGCTCCCAGCCTGGCGCCCATCTGCTCGGCGACGGACATGAAGAGGTTGTTGAAGATCTCCAGCATGACCGGGTCGGCCTCGGTGGTCACGCCCGCGGCCTTCCGCCGCGGCCGCGCCCGCTCCAGCAGCAGGTGCCCGTACGGCGTGACCCCGGCCCGCCAGCCGTCGTCGACGACGGTGGTCGCGTCGGCCTCGGCCACGATCGCCGGACCGGTGAGCGCGTCCCCGGGACGCAGCCGTTCCCGCCGGTAGAGCGGCACCTCACGCCACGCGCCGCCCGTGTACAACCGCACGGCGTCCGCGGACGGCGGGCCGGCGGCGCCGGATCCGGGAGCGAGGTCCGCGAGGCCGGGCTGCTCGGTCAGTCCGACGGCCTCGACGGAGACCGCCTCCGCGACCAGCGGCCGGTCCATGAGGAAGGAGTACGTCCGCAGGTGGGCGGCCTCGAACGCCGACACCATCGCGTCCCGCCCGGCCAGGTCGACCTGCAGCGGCGTATCGGTGCCCTCGTACCGCAGCCGCACCCTCCTCGTCACCCGGATCCGCCCGGCCGGGACCTCCTCGTCCAGGAGCTCCCGTCGCGCCGCCGCCTCCAGGGCGTCCGCGACACCGGTCAGCCGGCGCATGGCGGCGGGCTCCAGGCGGGCCTCGACCGACTGCTCCCGCATGACGGTGGTGTCGGCCAGGCCGATGCCCAGGGCGGACAGCACGCCCGCCATCGGCGGCACCAGCACGGTGCCGATGCCGAGCGCGTCGGCGACCGCGCAGGCGTGCTGGCCTCCCGCGCCGCCGAACGTGGTGAGGGCGTACTCGCCGAGGTCACGGCCCTTCCGCACGCTGATCTGCTTGATCGCGTTGGCGATGTTCTCGACCGCGACCCGCACGTAGCCCTCGGCGACCTGCTCGGGCCCGCGCTCGTCGCCGGTCCGCCCGCGGATGTCGGCCGCCGTCTCGGCGAACCGGCGCCGCACCTCCTCGGCGTCCAGCGGCAGGTCGCCGTCCGGGCCGAACACCTTCGGGAAGTGGCCGGGCTGGATGCGCCCGAGCATGACGTTGGCGTCGGTGACGCACAGCGGCCCGCCGTTGCGGTAGCAGGCCGGGCCGGGGTCGGCGCCCGCCGAGTCCGGCCCGACCCGGTAGCGCCGGCCGTCGAAGCGCAGGATCGACCCGCCGCCCGCCGCCACCGTGTTGATGGCGATCATCGGCGCGCACAGCCGCACGCCGGCCACCTGTGTCTGGAACACCCGCTCGTACGCGCCCGCGTAGTGGGACACGTCGGTCGACGTGCCGCCCATGTCGAAGCCGATCACCTTGTCGAGACCGGCCAGCCGGGACATGCGCGCCATGCCCACGATGCCGCCGGCCGGACCGGACAGGATCGCGTCCTTGCCGCGGAAGTGCCCGGCCTCCGCCAGCCCGCCGTTCGACTGCATGAACATCAGCCGTACGCCGGGCAGTTGCCGCGCGACCGCGTCGACGTACCCGCGCAGGACGGGCGAGAGGTACGCGTCGACCACGGCGGTGTCCCCGCGCGGCACCAGCTTCATCAGCGGGCTGACCTCGCTGGAGCACGAGACCTGGGGGAAGCCGGTGCGGCGGGCCAGGTCGCCGACCACCCGCTCGTGCGCCGGGTGCAGGTGGCTGTGCAGGCAGACGACCGCGACCGCGCGGACTCCCTCCGCGCGCAGTCGCCGCAGCGCGGGTGCGAGCCCCTCGAGGTCGGGCGGCCGGATCACCGTGCCGTCGGCGGTGATCCGCTCGTCCACCTCGACCACCTGCTCGTACAGCATCTCCGGCAGCACGATCCGCCGGTCGAAGATGCGCGGCCGGTTCTGGTAGCCGATGCGCAGCGCGTCGCCGAACCCCTTCGTGATGACCAGCGCCGTGCGCTCGCCCCGGCGTTCCAGCAGCGCGTTGGTGGCGACCGTGGTGCCCATCCGCACCGACTCGATCCGCTCGACCGGGATCGGTTCCCCGGCGGCGAGGCCCAGCAGGGAGCGGATGCCCGCCACCGCCGCGTCGGGATAGCGCGCCGGATTCTCCGACAGGAGCTTGCGCGTCACCAGCCGCCCGTCCGGCCCCCGCGCGACGACGTCGGTGAACGTCCCGCCGCGGTCCACCCAGAACTGCCACCGGCCTTCGGGCATGGGACCCCCTCGCGCAGGCGCCCGTACGTCCCTTGTATCAAGGCCGCACGCCCCGGCTCCCGCGGGGGAGACCCGGGGGCGTGTTCCCCGCGTCGCTCGTCGGGGCGCCGCTGAGCCCACGCACCACACCGACACCGGATGACAGATCTATCATCAGATGGCGCTTTCCGGGACACACCGGACCGGGCGTAAGGAAAGGTGGTTCCGGCAGTGGTGTCCGTGCGGAGCGTGGAGCGCAGTGGCGGCATCGGCGCCCTCGTCACCGGCAACCTGCTCGGCGGGGTCGCGGTCGCCTCCGGCTTCGCGGTCGGCGGGCTGCTCGTGGAGCGGCTCGGCGGCACGTCCGTCGCGGGGCTGGGCCAGGCCGCGGGCGTGCTCGGCGCGGCGGTCGCCGCGGTGCCGCTGGCCGGCGTCGCGGCCCGGCACGGGCGGCGCCGCTCGCTCACCCTGGGGTACGCGATCGCCGTGCTCGGCGGCGCGCTGATCGTCACGGCCGCCGTCGTCTCCCAGCTCGTCGTGCTGCTGGCCGGGCTGGCCATGTTCGGCGTCGGCCAGGCGGTGAACCTGCAGTCCCGGTACGCCGCCGCGGACGGCGCGGCCCCCGCCGCCCGGGCCAGGACGATGTCGATCGTCATCTGGGCCACCACGATCGGGTCCGTGGCCGGCCCCAACCTCAGCGAGGTGGCCGACCGGTTCGGCAGGTGGCTCGGGCTGCCCGGCCTCGCCGGGCCCTACCTGGTCTCGGTCGTGTCCTTCGCCCTGGCGGGCGCGGTGATCGCGCTGTTCCTCCGGCCCGCCGTACGGCCGTCCGCGCCGGTCACCGGCGCGGCGGGCGACGGCCCCCGCACGGCGGGAGCGTCGACGGCGCTGCGGTGGGCGGCGGCCCATCCCGTGGCGCGGTTCGCGGTCGTGCTCGTCGCGGTCGCGCACGCGACGATGGTCATGGTCATGGTGATGACACCGCTCCACATGCAGCACCACGGCATGTCGCTGCGGCTGGTCGGCGTCGTGATCAGCCTGCACGTGCTCGGCATGTACGCCTTCAGCCCGGTCTTCGGATGGCTGGCCGACCGGCTCGGCGCGGTCCGGACCGCGTGCGCGGGAATGCTGATGCTCGTGGCGGCCGTCGCGCTCGGCTTCGTGGCCGCGTCCGCCTCCGAGGGCAGCGCGCTCACCGCGCTCGCGCTGACCGTCCTCGGCATGGGCTGGTCGGCGTCGATGATCTCCGGGTCGGCGCTGCTCACCGGCGCCGCGCCGGACCACGTACGGGTGCCGTTGCAGGGGGCCACCGACGCCGGCATGAACTACGCGGGCGCCGCGGCGGCCGCGCTGGCCGGGCCGATCCTCGCCGCCGGCGGCTTCCGCGCGGTCAACGTCGCGGCGGCGGTCATCCTGGTGCCCGCCGTCGCGGCGGCGGCCGCCGTCCTGCGCCGGGGTGGGGCGACCGCGGACGGGTCCGAGGGACGGCGGGAGCAGACCGTGGAGCGCGGCCACGCCGACACCGGCTCCGGCTCCGGCTGAACGACAAGTCCGGGCAGATCGCATCGAACAAGCGGCGCCAAACACGTGCCCCTCGTTTTTTTGCACTTTCCTTGAGGAAGGCGCACTTCAACTGGCGCGGGCGCTCCGGCGGGCCGTTGCTATGTTCCGGATACATGGTCGCCAGGAAATTCGGCGCGACCGGACGTGTGCGGAAATCTGCTTTTCGTCGCGCGTTTTTCCACCTGCATCAGCACGCTCGTGCGAACGAACGCACCCGAGAACATCCGGGCCAGTCAGGAGAACATGTGAGATTCCGTCCCTTGCGTGCGCTGACGGCGGTATCGGTCGCCGCCGTGCTCACGGCGGCGTTGGTGGCGAGCCAGGGCGCGGCGGCCGGCGTGCCGCAGGCCCATGATCCGGCGAACACACCAACGCCGATGGCGAAGCTCAGCGCGAACACCAACACTCTCTACTCGCTGCGCTGGGATGAGATCGGTCCCGACAAGAGGTCGTACCGGCAGCTCATCACCCAGTTGCGCGGTGCTCTTGCCCTGCCGAAGTCGTACCGGTACACGAACATTTCGCAACTGCTGGGCCAGCCCGGCCACATCGCCTCGAGCGGTCCCGTCGGCTGTCCCGAGGCGAAGCGTGCGCACGGCGCGCTGGGCGGCGCGTACCCGGTCCGCAGCGATTACTGGATCTGCCTCAATCCCGTGGATTCCACCACGAACAGGTGGTATCCGCAGGGAGTCAGCGGCACCTGGGACGCGACCGCGAACGGAGTCGTCGACGGGGAGCGTGCCTTCGCTTTCGGCTGGTACCGCCGGGCGAGCACGACCGACAGGACGCCCATCGCCTCCAGGGTGACGTTCCTCGACGAGCAGGCGCCGATGGGGTCCTTCGCGCACCGCTATCAGCATGTGCTGCTGGCGCTGCCGCGGTACGGGAAGAACGGGGTCACCTTCACCTCGGTGCCGACCCACGCGGGCGGCTTCGTCTGGTATCACCAGTACCTTCTGGTCGCGGACGACGGCCCGAGGCATGAGTTCAACGGGATACTCGTCTTCGACCTGCACAATTTGATCGACCTGGCGCTCAGCCCGCGCGCCGATCTGACGTCGCCGCAGGCCGCCACCCGTCCCTACGGCCTGTACAAGGGCCGGTTCTATTCCAAGGGTTACCGCTTCATCCTGCCGCTGCGCGGCATATGGCGGCCGTCGGTCGGCCCCCTCACCACGCCGCAGAAGTGCCGGGCGGGTGACCTCCACTACCCACCGTGCTACACGTACGCGGGTCTCGACAGGAGCACCTCCCCGCCGAGCTTCCTCACCGGTGAGTGGTGCACGAGCTCCGCCTGCGGCAAGGGGCGCGTGGCGCGCTTCCCGCTGTTGCCGGACAAGACCCCCTGCACCAAGGGCTGCCTGCGGACCTCCGGCGGCACGGCGAGGCCGACCTCGGTGTACACCCAGCCGGTCCGGTACGCGCAGGGCGGCGTGTCCTGGAAGGGGACGTACCAGTTCACGACGAGTCACGGAGGCGCCGCCGGACGCTTCGTGACCCGGCCGGGCGCGACGGCGGTGACTCGTCACTACGCCGGTGCGGGCGTCCAGGACCTCTACTGGAACCGTGCCACGAGCACGCCGATGCTCTGGTCCGTCACCGAGTTTCCGGGAGTGGGCAGGCGTATTCTGTACGGCGTCCGCCCCTGATCAGCACGCGGGAAGGCCCCTCTCGTCGCGTGACGAGAGGGGCCTTCCGCCGTCCCGGCCTCAGGTGAGGGCCGCCGGCGCCGGCTCGGCGTCGCTCACGGCCTCGCTCACGGCCTCGGGGCCCGCGAGGAGCCTGGCGGCCAGCGGCGCGGTGCCCGCGAGCTGGACCAGCGTGCCCACCACCGTGACGGCGAGGGAGAACTCCCCGCTGGACAGGACGAAACCCGCCACCAGGAGCGGAGCCGTCCAGCGCGGCAGCACGCCGGTGCGCAGGATCGCGGCTACCTGCGTGACCAGCCCGGCCACGGCCGAGGCCAGCATGGGCAGCATGATCCCGCCGAACCACGCCGAGCCCTGGTATCTCCCGTACGCCGCGACGGCCTCGGCGGCCACGCCGCCCTCCGGCGCCAGGCCCAGGACCACCGGCCGCATGCCGGAAACGATCAGGCCGAGCACCCCGGCCAGGGCGAGCAGCAGCCCGGAGATCGCCCCGGCCAGCGGCGCCCGGTCGCGCAGCACCCGCGCGACCGCCAGGCCGCCGGGGATGGAACACCCCACGAAGATCATGTAAAGCAGGGTGCCGAGGGCGTAGCCGTCCCGGTCGGCGGCCACCTGGGCGAGGTAGTCCGCCGCCTCGGTGCGGGGCAGGCCGACGGTGTCGACCAGATGCCAGACCACTCCGGCGATCGGGCCGGCGACGACCGCCGCGGCGAGCAGGTAGGGCTTGTTCGTTCTCATGATCGCGTTTCCTTCGTGCGTGGCGGCCCGTCCGCCGCATGCCGAAACACTGACGCGGCCCTGTCCCGGGCCGCCTGAGCCCACCGCCCCCTTCCGCGATAAGGACGATTTGTCCCATGCGGACGGGACACCAAATAACGGACAATTCACCTCGTGCATACGCGTACGGTGCTGATCGGGGACTCGGTCGCGGGAGCCGCCGCGGCGGCGACCCTGGCCGGGTTCGGGCTGCGGCTGCGGTCGCCGGCGGGGTTCGCCGACGACTACTGGCTGTGGATCTCGGTGACGGCCCTCGTGTACGGCCCGCCCGGCGCGTTCCTCATCCGGCGCGGCCGGGCCGTCCTGGGCGGGCTCTTTCTCGCGGTGAGCGTGAGCGCCGCGACCGGCGCTCTGACCGCGGAGTACGCCGCCGCGGCCCTGCCGCACTGGCCCGGCCACCTGACCGTGCTGTGGCTGTCGGCCTGGAGCTGGCTGCCCGCCTATGTGATCGTGGCGGCCGTCGTCCCCTACTGGCTGCCGTCCGGGGAACGGCCGTCGCGGGTGTTCCGCCCCCTGATGTACACCGGTTGCGCAGCCGTGGCGACGGGGTCGGCCGCCTGGGCGCTGCTGCCCTGGGAGCACGGCGACGACCCTGCGCTGGCCGAAAGCGGTTTGCTCAACCCTCTGGGAGTCGCGGGCGCCGAGGCGCTGCTGCCGGTCAGCCTGGCCCTGATCACCGTGGCGTCACTCGGTGGGCTCGCCTCCCTGGGCGTACGCCTGCGCCGGGCCGAGGGCGACGAGCGCGGCCGGCTGGCCTGGGTCCTCGCGGGAGTGGCCGGCACGCTGCTCCTGCTGGCCGCCGCCCAGGCGGTGCCGGCGCGCGGCTCGGGGGTGCTGCTGGCGGCGTCCGCCGTGCCGTTGCCGGTCTCCGTGGTGGCGGCGATCCAGCGATACCGGCTGTGGGACATGGAGACCGTGCTGCGCCGCGGCCTGGTCTGGGCGCTCATGTCGGCCGAGATCGCCCTCTGCTACACGGTGGTCGTCGCGTTGCTCGGGGACCTGCTGGGCCGTAGCCTCGGCGCTCCCCTCGTCGCCGCGGCCGTGGTGGCCATCAGCGTGGCTCCCGTCCACCGCCTGCTGCAGCGGGGCGTACGGCGGCTGCTGTACGGCGACGCGGCCGACCCGTACGACGCGCTGGGGCGGCTGGGAGCGACGCTGGAGACGGCGGCGGCCCCCGCCGAGGCACTGGAACGGCTGGCCGGGGACGTCGCCAGGATCCTGCGGGTGCCGGTCGTGTGGGTGCTGGTGCTCGACGGACCGGAGTCCCGCCACGGGGACGACGTCGGCGCCGACCCGGTGCGGGTGCCGCTGGTGCATGCCGGGGAGGCCGTGGGAGAGCTCGTGCTGACCCGGCCGCGCGCCGGTGAGTTCCGCCCCGCCGAGGCCCGGCTGCTGAACGTGCTGGCCCGGCAGGCGGGCGCGGCGGCGCACGCCGCCCGGCTCGCCGCGGATCTGGACCGGTCGCGGCGGGCGTTGGTCGCCGCGCGCGCCGAGGAACGCCGCCGGCTGCGCCGCGACCTCCACGACCATCTCGGGCCGAGCCTGTCGGCCGTACAGCTGCAACTGGAGACCATCCGCGACCTGGCGGCCGACGACCCGGACGGTGCGGGTGAGCTGGCCGACCGGTGCGCCGCGTGGCTGGCTGGCGCCGTGAGCGACGTCCGCAGGATCGTGGACGGCCTCGGCCCGTCCGCCCTCGACGACCTCGGCCTGGCCGAGGCGCTCCGCGCACAGGCGGCGGCCTTCGACCGCCCCGGCCTCACGGTCCGGCTGAACCTGCCCGCTCAGGGCCTGCCCCCGCTTCCGGCCGCCATCGAGGCGGCGGCTCTGCGCATCGTGGGCGAGGCGCTGGCCAACACCGCCCGGCACTCGCGTGCCGGGCGCTGCGACATCGACGTGGCGCTGGCTCCCGACGCACTGCACTTCACCGTAAGGGACGACGGCGTCGGCATGACCGGCTCCGCCCCGGGCTGGCGCGCAGGAGTCGGCCTGGAGTCGATGACCGAGGCCGCCGCCCAGCTTGACGGGAGATGCGAGATCCTTGCCCCGGCGGGCGGCGGCACCGAGATCAGCGTGCGGCTGCCGAGAGTCGAGGTGTGAGATGCGCGTGCTGATCGTGGACGACCACCCCATGTACCGCGAGGGGCTGATCGCGGCGCTGTCCGGCCGTCCCGACGTGACGGTCGTGGGCGAGGCGGGTGACGGGGCGGCCGCCGTCGACCTGGCGGTCCGGCTGGCGCCCGACGTCGTCCTGATGGATCTTCACATGCCGGTCATGAACGGCGTGGAGGCCACGGGGCGGTTGCGGGCGGAGCTTCCGGACGTGGCCGTCGTGGTGCTGACGATGCTGGAGTCCGACGAGTCGCTGGCGGCGGCCGTACGCGCGGGCGCGCGCGGCTACCTGCTCAAGGGGGCGGGCCGGGCCGAGATCCTGCGGGCGCTCGAGGCGTGCCGGGACGGCGGCGCCTACTTCGGCCGGAACGCCGCCCGGGCGCTCGCCGGGCTCGTCGGCGCCGAGTCCCGACGGCCCGTCGCCAACCCCGTCCTGCCCGAGCTCACCGAGCGCGAGGTCGAGATCCTCGACCTGATGGCGCGCGGGCTGTCGAACGCCGCGATCGCCTCCCGGCTCTATGTCTCGGACAAGACGGTCCGCAACTACGTGAGCACGGTGTACGGCAAGCTCGGCGTCGGCGACCGGGCCGCCGCGGTGGCCCGGGCCAGGGACGCCGGGCTCGGCGCCGGCCTGCCCGGCGGGCGCTGAGCCGGCGTTCGGCCGACCCAGCGCTCTACGGAGGGAGCGGGGTGGTCAGGCCCCGCGCTTCGGGATGATCCGCTTGACCGCCACGGCGGCCGACACCAGCGTGAACAGGCCCAGGGCGATCCAGAGCGCGTTCCAGCCCATGAACGGGGCGGTCAGCGCCGCACCGCCGAAGCCCGCTGCGACACCCCCGATGGGTGGGTTGTTGTACATGTTCACCATTTCCTTTCCCGACGCCATGCGGCGTCCCAGAAGGCTTTCGCCTGTGCTAACTGCAGGAAGACATCGAAGATCATTTCTACGAACAGCAGGGCGGCGACGGCCATCTGCCCGCCACCCCTGCTGCGTACGGTCACGATCCGCTCGACCATGAAGACGCCCGTGACCGCCAGCCAGAGCGGATGGAAGGTGAGCGTGCCCGTGACCGCGATCGACCAGGCCGTGGCGCCCAGGTACGCGAAGATCACAATGATCCCGACCAGCGACAGGAGCTGGCGGCCCCAGTAGGGCAACGTGACCCGCGTCCAGCCGTAGTCGGTGAGGTTCTCCAGCGCCCCCCGCTTCCACCGCAGCCGCTGCTTGAACAGGTCCCTCCAGGTCTCCATGACCTCGGTGGTGAGCGTGCACTCCGCGGGACACAGGATGCGGAACCGTAGGTGCAGCAGCGCCAGGGTGAGCTCGTTGTCCTCGGTCAGGACACGTACGTCGTACACCTGGTCGCGGCCGGGGAGACGGCCGCCGCGGCGGGCCCTGACGACCTCCTTGAGCGCGAGCGCGCGGAACAGCGTCGCCGTCCCGGTGAGCACCAGCGCCTTTCCGCGCAGCCGTCGCACGTCCCTGGCGTAGCGCGCGTACTCGTTGCGCTGGAACATGCCCACCAGCCCGCCGCCCGGCTTGCCGGTGAAGGTGCCTCCCACCGCGGCCAGTTCGCCGGTGGCCAGCCGGAGGACGGCATGGTGGATGAAACCGGGATCGAGCGCCGAGTCCGCGTCCATGACCAGCACGGCGTGCCGGGACCCCAGCTGCGGCAGCAGGACTTCGAGCACCTGGTTGAGGGCGCCCGCCTTCTTGTGGCGGTTGCCGATCGTCCTGATCACCTCGGCGCCGTGCGCGCGGGCGATGTCCTCGGTCCTGTCGGTGCAGTTGTCCGCGATCACGATGACGCGGTTGGGCCCGCGCCGCTGCGCGTGCAGCGACGTGATCGTCTCGGCGATCTGGGCTTCTTCGTTGTGCGCCGGGACCAGCACGGTGACGTGCATGCGCGAGGGGTCGACCTCCGGGAGGTCCCGTTTGCCGTCGGCGCCCTTCGCGGCCCGGTGCCGGCCCGTACGGGCCTCCGCGAGGTCGCCCGGATGGACCGGTGTGAAGGCATGTCCGCGGTGTCCGGCGTCAGGCGCGTGGCCGCGCCCGGCCTCCGGCGGCATGGGCAGAGTTTCTGACAGAACCACTTGAAACCCGTCCAGCTCCCAGCAAACCGCCGCATCGTGGTAACTACTTCCTAGAGGTTACACGCGTGACGAAAGTGACTGGTTTACATCAACGCGACATACGATGTGCGCGGAGATTTCAGGGTGGGAACGGTGATGAAATGGGCAGGGCCGTTGTCGCCGTCCTTCTGGGCCTGGCCGCGGCCGCCGTCGGCGTCACGGTCGCCGTCACGGTCGCAGCAGGGCCCTCCGGCGACCGTCAGGCGGCGCCGCCCGCGCCGCCCGTGAGCGTCTCCACCCCGCGGGCGCAGCCGAAGGCCACGGCGCGCGCGCTGCCGTCGTCACCGCCGGTCAGGCTGGAGATCCCGAAGATCGGCGTGCGGACCACGCTGATGACGCTGGGCAAGAACCCGGACGGGACACTGGAGGTCCCGCCCCTCGACAGGGTCGACGAGGCCGGCTGGTACCGGCTCGGCCCGTCGCCGGGCTCCCCCGGTCCCGCGGTCATCGCCGGCCACGTCGACTCGAAAGAGGGGCCCGGTGTCTTCTTCCGCCTCGGCGACCTGCGTCCGGGCGACACGGTGAGGATCTCCAGGAAAGACCGCACCCAGGCGGTCTTCGAGGTGGACTCCCTGGAGCGGGTGCCGAAGGACCGCTTCCCCACCCGCAAGGTCTACGGGATGGTCAAGTTCCCCGGCCTGCGCCTGATCACGTGTGGCGGGGACTTCGACGCCGCCAGTGGGCACTACCGCGACAACGTCGTCGTCTACGCCCATCTCGTCGCCGTGCACCGCCCGAAGGACGGCGCCCTCTCCCGTCGGTCGGCCGCGGGGGGATGACGCGACACCGGCCACGAGCGGCACAAGGGCGGGAGCGAGCGGTGCCGGTCACCCGTGGACCTTCTCGGGCAGGGAATCCAGGAAGCCTTCGGCCTGCATCGAGAACAGGCCGGCGTAGATGCCGCCGCGTGCCGTGAGCTCCTCGTGGGTTCCCCGCTCGACGACGGCTCCTTCGTCCAGCACCACCAGCAGGTCGGCCTCGCGCACGGTGTTGAGCCGATGCGAGATCAGGACGTTGGTACGGCCCGCCCGGTGCCGCCGCAACCTGCGATGGATCTCGTACTCGGCCTCGGCGTCCAGGCCGGAGCTGGGCTCGTCGAGGATCATCAGGTCACGTCCCGCCCGCAGATGCGCACGGGCCAGGGCGAGTCGTTGCCACTGGCCGCCCGACAGGGTCACGCCGAGGGCGCCACCGGTGTCCCCGGCGCTGTCCCCGGGGGTGTCGTCCTCCTGGAAGAAGACCCTGGACAGGAGCGTGTCGTAGGAGCGGGGCAGACGGCTGACGAACTCGTGGGCTCCGGCGCCGTCGGCCGCGGCGGTGACGCGCTCGCGGTCGCGCAGGTGCTCCAGGTCGCCCAGGCCGATGTTCTCGGCGGCTGTCAGGTCGTACTCCATGTAGTCCTGGAAGACCGCGCCGATGCGGGCGCGCAGGTCGGCGGGGTCGAGGTCGCGCAGGTCCACCCCGTCCCACAGGATCGCGCCGCGCTCCGGGTCGTACATCCGGCACAGCAGCTTGATCAGGGTGCTCTTGCCCGCGCCGTTGCGGCCGACCACGCCCACCGTGTGCCCGTACGGGATGGTCAGGTCGACGCCGCGCAACACCCACGGATGGTCGGGCGAGTAGCGGAACCACACGTCGCGGAAGACGATCCCGCGCGCCAGGGGTGCTATCGCCCGGGGCGGCCGGGCGACGGGCAGGTCCGGCCCGGCGGCGACGACCCGCAGATAGTGGTCGAACAGCAGGAGCTGCCGGTGACACTGGGCGATGATGTGCACCAGCGACACGCCCGCGCTCTGCACGCCGGCCACCGAGGCGACCAGCAGGGAGATGTCACCGATGCCGATCCGGCCGCCGGCGGCGGCCAGCACGGCCCACAGCAGCGTCCCGCTCGCCACCATCGTCCCGCCGAGGCCGATCAGGCCCTGAGCGCCGACCTGCCGGTGGTCCATGCGGCGGTTCTCCGCGTTGGCCAGGCGCCGCTGTTCGGTCATGCGGCGGCGCAGGTACGCGCCGATGCCGAACAGCCGGATCTCCTTGGCCGCCTGGGTGCTGGTCAGCAGATCGCGGAAGAACATCTCCCGGCGTTCGATGGGACTCAGCCGCCACGACAGCGCGGCACGTCTGCGGGCGAGCCACATCTCGACGAACAGCACCGGCAGAACCGAGGCCAGGATCAGCATCGGCATCCAGGGCGAGATCACCAGCAGTGATCCCAGGAAGCCCAGCCCGGTGACGACGGAACCGACGAGCGACAGCACGGCGGAGACGACCACACCCGGAGTGGTGCCGCCGTGCTGAAGGGCCATCCGCATGCGATTGAGGAACGCGGGATCCTCGAACCGGGCCAGGCCCACGAACCGCTCGGTCGCGGCGAACAGGCGTTCCTGGGCCAGGAGCCCGACGCGCCGCTCGGTCTCCTGCGAGGCGTACGCGGTGACGTGCGGAATCAGGCCGGTCACCAGGCCCGCGGCGGCGAGTCCCAGGCCTTTCCCGAGCACCGCGCCGGGCCCGGCCCCGGCGGTGATCTCGTCCAGCACCAGCTTGGTCAGCCAGGCCGTCACGACCGGCGCCGGCGCGGTCAGCAGCGTGAGCGTAACGCACACCGCGGTGAACAGCGGGCTGGCCTCCCAGCTCAACCGCAGCGCAATGAGGATCTTCCGCATCGTCAGACCTTCTCCAGCGCGGCCGTCACGTTGTGCATCAGCGTGCCGGATGCCCGGACCACTCCGCCGGGTTCGACGATCCCTACGGCGGGATAGCCCTTGACCCCCAGCGACGCGCACAGCGGCCCGCCGTGGAGGCCCTCCACCACGACGGTGGCCACCGGCTCCAGCCGCGCGAGCTTCTCGGCGACGCCGTCGGTGCCGACCACGAGAGCCAGCACCCGCTCCCTGCCTCCCGGGAAGGTCTCGGCGAACCGGACGAACTCCGGCAGGCGCTCCTCACACGCCCCGCATCCCACGGAGAACGCGGCCACCAGCGCCGGGCCGCCGGCGAAGAAGTCCTCGCCGACCGGCCTGCCGTCCACCGTGGTGGTGCTGAACGCACCCAGCCGCTCTCCCGACTCGCGCATGACGGGACCGAACCCACCCGGAGACGAATGTCCGTCCGATGCGGGGCCGGGCTGGGACAGCAGCGCGCCGAGGGCACGCAGCCGCCGGGCCATCCCCACGGTGAAGACGAGGTTCAGCACGCACACCAGGACGGCGGCGCAGACGAGCGCCACCACGATATTCGACACGACAACCCCTAACTACGACGGTGACGGCGCCGCCGGCACCCGCGGCGGCGGTTCAGGTGAGCGGCCGGAACAGCTCGGCGACGTCGTCGGTGAGCAGAACCAGGCCGGCCCCGGTCAGAGCGGCGACCACCGCGGCCACGACACCGGCCGGTTCGAGCGCCGCGGGCGTGCCGCCTGCGGCGAGCACCACCCCGGCCAGCGAGGCGGTCAGCAGCGCCGTGTTCCTGATGATCTGGGCCGGTCCCACCGGCGCGGAGGAGGTGCCGAAGCAGTTGCAGGCCACCTGCCTGCGGGCGCGCACGGCCGCGACGATCGCGGCGGTGAACGCCGCCAGCAGGACCACGGCGAGCGCGAACCCGGCCGCCACCGTGGCCGGAACGGCGAGCAGCACGACCGCGGCCAGTTCACCGGCGACGACCGCGGAAGACACGAGGGACCGCAGCCTCGGCGGCACCCGTGGCGCCAGCTCGCCGGCGGCCCGGCGGAAGGCGGCGTACGCGTCCCGGCCGCGTATCTTGCCCGCCGCCGAGACCAGGAAGACCACGCCGATCAGAAACCGGCAGCCGACCAGGACGTACTCCATGGCAACCCCTACTCTCGGGAGGGGGTGCCGCGGCTCTACGCCAGCCGCGGCACCCCCGATCGTCCCCTTCACGAGGTCCGGGTGACCGGTCGGGCCCGGATCACCCGGAGACCTAGGGAGTGTCTGACAAATGCTGCCCGTCGCGAGCGTGGATCCAGGTGGATGCATCGCAAGGCGGAGGAGGAGCCGATAACAGCGTTATCGGCGACGACGACAACGCAGCGAGGCGCCGCCTGGGCCACGCGTAGCAGGGCTTGATTTGTCAGACACGACCTAGCAGTTCGGCAGGAAGGGCGGGCAGACGGGCGGCGGGCAGGGGCCCGAGCTGGGGGAGCCGTACGTGCCCGGCCCGTAGGGACCATTGCTGTAGTTGCAGGTCGTCTGCTGCGGGTAGTGGCAGGGCTCGGTCTGGACCACGCTCGCCTTGCCGTCGCAGACCCGGATGAGCTGCCTGCCCGTCTGGTAGCTGGGGCAGTTGTAGATCGGCTCCCAGCGCTCAGTACATGCCAACGGTTCGACCTTCCTTCTCGTGACGGCTCCCCTCGGCGGGGAGCACGTGAGTGCGACACGGCCAAACCTAGGGACGCCGCGCATGGAGACGGCATGGCCGCGACATCACCTGGCGCGGGTCTTCGATCGGATTGCGGGGCCGGACATATGTGCGGTTACGTATCGCCATGCCGATCAACCGCGGCACCCACGTCGACGACCCGCACCACCGATGGCTCGGCCCGGCGCCGGGCGGGACTCATCCCCAGCGGGCGAAGGAGTACAGCTGACATGCGGTTCGAAACGGGCGTCGACATCGACGCCTCCGCGGAGCGGGTCTGGCAGGTCATGACGGACGTCGTCAGGTGGCCCGAGTTCACGCCCACCATGACCACGGTGGAGCACCTCGGGGACGGTCCGCTGGGCCTCGGCGTCCGCGTACGGATCAAGCAGCCGGGGCTTCCCCCGATGGTCTGGCAGGTGACGGAGTTCGCCGAAGGCCGGTCCTTCGCCTGGCAGGCGGCCGGCGGGGGCGTGACCACGCTCGCGACGCACGTGCTCACGCCCCGGGACGGCGGGGTGTCGGTCCTGCTCGGGATCGCCCAGTCCGGACCGCTGGCGCCGCTGATCGGCCTGCTGGTCGGCGGCCGCACCCGCAGGTACGTGCGCACGGAGGCGGAGAGCCTCAAGCGGCGCTGCGAGTCCGGCGACGACCGGTGAAAGGGAGAATGGGCCGGAGTCGCGGGGACTCCGGCCCACCGGCTACCGGGCGGGGTAGTCCGCGATGTACTGCGGCACCCCGACCTTGGTCGTGTCGGCCGCGTCGCCGACGCCGTTGACGACGTGGTCGATCGTCCCGGCGCTGAGGTTGACCGTCATGATGTGGTGCAACTTCACGCCCGGGGTCCGCGGGACCTCGAAGCCGTTCTCGGTGTGGATCTGCGGGTTGTTCTGGTTGAAGACGTACACGCCCGCGCCGTAGAGGTTGTGCCTCTTCACCCGGTCGCCGACCTTGTAGCCGGCGTAGCCCTCGACCTTGCCGTTCATCCAGTCGGCCTGCGTGGGCGGGTCGTACGGCAGCTCGTTCTGGTAGAGGATCGTCGTGCCGTCCTCGCCGTTCCAGACCGTGTTGTAGCGCTGGAAGTGCTCGACGAACAGGCCGGTCGCCGTCACGCGGTCGCCGTTGATGACGGCGCCGTACCGGCCGATGTTGGTGTTCCAGCGCTGCGTGTCGGTGAAGCCCTCGACGCCGTGGTCGGCGCGCCACACCCAGGTGTGGTCGATGAGCACGTTGTCGCTGTTGACCTCGAGAGCGGTCTCGGTCTTGCCGACGTGCGGGCCGCCGACCCGGAAGTACACGTCGGACAGGGTCGTCGGGTCGTCCGCCGACGTCCGGTGGCCGCCGTGCTCGCTGCCGACCCGCACGCCGTGCTCCTTGCCCACCCGCAGCAGGACCGGGGACTTCTGCGTGCCCGCGTCGACGGTGACCCCGGCCACGACCACGCCGGGGACGTCGGCGACCTCGATCGGAACCGCACCGCGTACGGCGGTGAGCGTGGCGTGCCCGATGCCGAGGACCACCGTGCCGGGCCGCTTGATCTCGATGCTCCGCGCGATGTCGTACACGCCCGGCGTGAGCAGCAGGTTCTTGCCGCGCGCGAGCTGGCTGTTGATGGCCTGCACGGAGTCGGACGGCTTCGCGACGAAGAAGTCGGACAACGGCACCGTACGGCCCGGCGTCATGCCGCCGGCCCACGAGACGCCGCGCGTGTTCTTCCTGGCGTCCGGCACGCGGACGCCGAACCCGCCCTGCGCGTCGGTGAACAGGTAGGGCTTCTCCCGGCTGACGGGGGTGTTCTCGATCGTGGTGTAGGGCGGGTCCGGGAAGCCGGACTCGTCCGGCGCGCCGACGACGCCCGAGAAGACCTGGTTCCACACGGCGTTGGACCACCCGGCGACCTCGGTGTTGCGGGTCAGCCACTGCTGCTGGGAGCCGTTCGTGACGGACGGCAGCCGGGAGTCGGCGATGAAGCCGCCGCTGGCGTACTGCGGGCCGGCGGTGCAGTAGTCCATCAGCGACAGGGTGCCGCCGGTGACGTTGAGGCGGCGCATGGAGACCGCCTGGGAGACGGCCCAGAAGTTCGCCGACTGGCGGCAGCCGTCCTGGCCCGCCGCGTTGACGTTGATGGAAAGGTTCGACAGCGTGCGCCAGAAGTTGACGAGCGCGAGGCAGTTGCCGGTGCCGTTGTTCTCCAGGCAGCGGTTGTAGACCTCGACCTTGCCGTTGATGACGACGTCGGTGGGCGAGGCGCCCAGACCGGCGATCTCCGTGTAGTAGCCGACCTTGATCTGGAGGGGGCGCTCGGCGGTGCCGTACGTGCCGGGCTTGAAGAGGTAGGCGTGGCGCTCGGTGCCCATCTCGTTGTCGACCTGGGCGGTGTGCGCCGCGTCCAGGGTCGCCTGGATCTGGTCGACGGGCATGCTCGGGTCGAAGACGGTGACGTTCGGGCCGAGGTCGACGGCTCCCGGGTTTCCGTGGTCGCCGTGGTTGCCGTGGTCTCCATGGGCCGGTGCGGCGGTGGCGGCCGTCGCTCCCGCCGTCATGACGGCGGTCGTCAGCACGAGACCGGCCGTGAACGCCCGGCCGATCATCCGGCGGCCGGGGCGCCGCCTGGTGGGACTCCCGGTTCCAGGAGTCTGGGTCGTCATACGGGTCGTCCTTTCCGCTGCGTACGCAGCGAGAGAGCGCTCTCTCCGCGGGCCCGACTTACATCAAGCCCTGAAAAATGTGTGGGACGTTTCTATCGCGCGAACCGGCTCCGGCGCTATGCCCCGAGCGCCATTGATTTCCGGTTCGCCCGGCCCGGCACAGCGGACCGCCCCGGGGCCTTCGTGGCTCCGGGGCGGTGCGCAGCGGATCAGGCGGCCTCCCGCAGATACCGCGCGTGGGCCGCGGCCAGCCGGCCGCCGACCTCGGCCGTGCTGACGAGCACGGACATGTTCGCCCTGGACGACCGGCCCTCGGTGGCCGCGTCCACGGCGCGCATGAGGTACTTCGTGATCGCGTTGCCGCGGACGCCGTCCCGCTCGGCCGCGGCCATCGCGCCGGCGATGGCGGCGTCCACCTCGGACGCGTCGATCGCGTCCTCCTCCCGCACCGGTGTGGTGATCAGGAAGGAGCTGTGGTTGCCCAGCGCCCAGTGGTTCTCCACCGCCCGCGCGATCACCCGCTCGTCGTCCAGCCGCTGCGGGCTGCGGATGCCGCTGGACACGCAGTAGAACGCGGGGAAGTCGTCCGACCGGTACGACACCACCGGCACGCAGTGGGTCTCCAGAAACTCCATGGTCAGGCCCAGGTCGAGGATGCTCTTGGCCCCCGCGCAGACGACCGCCACCTTCGACCGGGTGAACTGGATCAGGTCGGAGGAGACGTCCATCGTCTTCTCCGCGCCCCGGTGCACGCCGCCGATGCCGGCCGACGAGAAGAACGGGATGCCGGCCAGTTCGGCCGCCACCACCGAGCTGGCCACCGTCAGCGCGCCGAGCCCGCCCTGGGCGAGGATCACCGGCAGGTCCCGGCTGCTGACCTTGGGGATGCCGGGGGTCGAGGCGAACCGCTCGACGTCCTCGTCCGTCATGCCGACCCTGAACCGGCCGCCCTCGACGCAGATCGTGGCCGGGACCGCACCCCCGGCGCGGACCGCGTCCTCGACCTTCCGCGCGGTGGCGGCGTTGTCCGGATAGGGCAGGCCGTGGGTGATGACGTTCGACTCCAGCGCCACCACCGGCCGGCCCTCGGCGAGGGCGTCCGCGACCTCCTCGCTGTAGACCAGCGGGACGCGGCCGTGCTCCCTAGTCATCGTCGGCCCCTCAGTTCGTCGCGGCCGGGCCGTAGTTCGGCAGCTTGTTCAGTTTGTGCTTCTGGTTGAGGATCTCCGGGATGTAGACCTTCTCGTCCCACAGCTCCTGCGCGACCGGCTCCAGGATGATCGACACCGAGCCCTCCTCGCATCCGAAGGCGCTCGTCATCGCCTTGGTCACGGCCGCGACCAGGTCGGAGTGCTGCTGCTCGGTGAGGGGGACGGGGAAGTGCTTGATGCTGACGTGCGGCATGATGATCTCCTTACGGTGGGTCCCGAGACGATCCCCGATGGCTCCGGCCAGCTCGTCGATGTCCGGTTCCTTGAGCAGGCCGTAGTGATCGGCTTCCAGATCGACGACGACCGGGGGCGTCGCCGAATAGCCGCTGCTGTTCTCCAGGAACGAGTAGTCGTCGCCCCTGGCCTTGAAGATGGTGATCGGCGCGTCGATCCGCCGCCGGGCCAGCTCGCGGAAGGTGTAACTGAACTCGAAGGTCTCGCCCACCACCCGCATGATCCGGCGCACCAGGTCGATGTCCAGGTCGGGGAAGTTGCGGTGGACGAAGGCCGCGAAGCTCTCCTCGTCCACGGCCTCGGCCAGGCACCGCTCCAGCAGCGGCCCGGTGATCGTGCCCGCGAAGACCGAGAACAGGATCGTCACGTACGCCTCGTTGCCGAAGCCGGCCTCGCGCTCGTGCCCGGCCGCGGCCGCCGAGCGGACCTTCGGCGAGCCCGGCGCGATCAGGAACAGGTGCTCCACCCGCTCGCCGGCCTGCTCCAGCTGGTAGGCGGCCTCGAACGCGACGCGCGCGCCGAAGGAGTATCCCCACAGCGTGTACGGCCCGGACGGCTGCACCCGCCGGATCGCCTTGACGTCCTCGGCCGCCATCTCGCCGATGGTCGCGTACGGGACCTCCTCGGGGTTGATCCCGTACGCCTGGACGCCGTAGAAGGGCCGGGCGGCGCCCATCCTGGCGGCCAGCGTGCGCAGGTTCATCGTGTACCCGCCGAGGCCGGGCCAGCAGTAGACCGGCCGGCCCGCGCCCTCCCGCTGCAGCGGCACCAGCCGGGAGCACGCCTCGGAGTCGCGTCCGTCGACCCGGCGGGCGAGCTTCTCGATCGTGGGGCACTCGAACAGCACCTGGAGGGGCAGCGAGCCGCAGAACTCCCGGTTGATCTTGTTGATCAGCCCGACGGCGATGAGCGAGTTCCCGCCGGAGGCGAAGAAGTCGTCCTCCACCGAGACGGTCTCCCGCTTCATCGCCTTCTTCCACAGTTCGGCGATCCGGCGTTCGGTGACGGTCCGCGGCGCGACGTACGGCCGGTCGTCGTTGTCCACGTTCGTCGCGCCGGACGCGGCCAGCGCCTTGACGTCGATCTTCCCGTTCGCCGTGAACGGGAGCCGGTCCAGCACGACGACCTTGTTCGGGATCATGTAGTCCGGCAGGAAGTTGATCAGGTCGTCCCTGATCATCTCCGCCGGTCCCTTCATGTGGACCAGGTCCTCCTTCATCCCCTCGCTCAACCGCTGTTCGTCGCTCACGCGCCCGCCGATGAAGAAGTAGGACGGGCCCGTGGGCCGGCCGAGCGAGCGCAGGATGCCGTCGATCCGGCGCGCCGAGGGCAGGTCGTCGCCGGACTTCGAGCTGTATCCGGACGACATGAACCCGATGTTGACGTCGTTCATCGACAGGTGCTGCAGCGTGCGGCCCAGGTCGATGTAGCGCAGCCAGTCCTCGTCGTTCCTGCTGACCACCGAGACGCCGATGGAGGCCCGGTCGTAGACCTGCTGGTTGATCGCGATGACCTGCTTCTTGAGGATGAGCTCGTCCGAGATCAGGCGCAGCCGCCCGTTCTCGTAGGCGTACTGGCCGGCCCGCAGGTCGGGGACCCTGCCGGGATGCGCCTGGACGTAGAGGTCGACCTCGTCCGGGCGCGGCCCCGCGTACGGGACCAGCTCGAACGTGCCGAGGTAGTGGTCCTCGTCGGCGCAGTCCAGGTGGTCCTTCGTGGCCGGCGCGTACTCGAGGGCTCTGATGTCCAGGCCGTGCCCGGGCAGCACCTCCTCGAACAGGCCGACCATGTGGCCGGTCTCGATCTCCAGGACCTCGCGGATGTTGTTCTTGTAGACCGGTTCTATCGCCCGCTTCTTACCGATGAAGTGCACCTTCACCCGAGGCTCCGGCCCCCCGGCGGCCGGCCCGATCAGCACGAGCCGGTGGTGCACCGGGTGGTGGTAGTAGTAGCCCGGCCGGAGGCCGTCCATCCCGGTGATCTCGAGGTACATCTGGGTCGCGTACAACGCCCCGGGCGAGGCGTACGCGTACTTCGGCAGCAGGCGCTCCTCGCTGATGTGCTGGCCGAAGTGCCGCAGGATCTCGCCGAGCTCCGCCAGGCCGAGGGTGTCCAGGCCGCGGGAGTCCGCGCCCTCGGCCCGCCTGGCCAGCAGTTTCAGGATGTCGCCCCGGCCGACCTCGCCGCCCTCGTAGAACCGGTAGGTCTTGCGGGCGAACGCCAGCGCGCGTTGCCGCGCGGTCGCCTGCCTGCCCGGCAGGTCGACGACCGGCCTGCCGTCGAGCTCCGCGGCGTCCCGGACTCCGGGATTGGACAGCTGCGCCCTGACCTGGAGCCTGCTCGCCTTGGACTGGTGGTGCGCGCCGTGGTTGCCCTGGTCCATCAGCGCCGCTTCCTTGGGATTCAGCTCGACGCAGGCGATCAGGTTCTGGAATCCGGTGCGCGGGTCGTCCTTGACGATGACCGCGGCGTGCTTGACCCAGTCGTGGGTCTCGATCGCCAGCTTGATCTCGTCCAGCTCGACCCGGAACCCCCGCAGCTTGATCTGGTTGTCCGCGCGGCCGACGAACTGGACGGTGCCGTCGGCGTTCCAGTACGCGAGGTCGCCGGTCCTGAACAACCGGCCCTCGCCGAACGGGTTGTCCACGAACCGCTCCGCGGTCAGCTCGGGCCGGTGCAGGTAGCCGCGGGCGACCTGGACGCCGCCGATGAACAGCTCGCCGATCTCTCCGACGGCCACCGGAGATCCGCCGAGGTCGAGGATGTGGTAGCCGGTGTGGTCGACCGGCGCGCCGATCGAGATCGCGTGCGGGCCCTCGCCGACGGCCGCCGGGTCCACGGTGTACGCCGAGGAGTTGATCGTGCATTCGGTGGGGCCGTACAGGTTGACCAGCTCGCACCCCGGCAGGGTGTCGAAGAAGCTCGTCGCCAGCGTCTTGGACAGGACCTCGCCGCCGGTGAAGACCTGCGTCAGCGACGTGCAGCCGTGCAGCTCCTCGGTGTCCACGAGCGCCGTCAGCAGCGTCGGGACGCACTGCAGCGTGGTGACGTCGTGCGTCCTGATGACGTCGATCAGCCGCTCGGCGTCCCGGTAGACCCCCGGCGGGCCAACGACGACCACCGAGCCGCAGACCGGCGCGAGGATCTCCCACTGCGCCGCGTCGAAGCTCATCGGCGTCTTCTGCAGGACGATCTTGTCGTGGCCGATCCCGTAGCCGGCCCGCAGCCACCGCATCTGGCTGACGATGCTGCGGTGCTCGATCATCACCCCCTTCGGCTTGCCGGTGCTGCCGGAGGTGTAGATGACGTACGCGAGGTTGCCCGGCCGCAGGCCCGGGTGACGGTCGCCCTCGGGCGAGCCCGCGGACCGCGCCGCGTCCTTCAGGGTGACGATCCTCGTCCCGGCGGGCGCCAGCTCGGTCAGCCTGGCCGCGAGCTCGTCCTGCGTGACGACGACCCGCACGCCGGCGTCCTCGATCATGTAGCGGAGGCGCTCTTCCGGGTATTCGGGGGACAGCGGGAGGTAGGCGCCGCCGGCCCGCAGGATGCCCCACACCCCGACCATCAGGTCGATCGACGGCTCGACGAACAGCCCCACACATTCGTCGAGGTCCACGCCGAGCTCCCGCAGGTGCCCGCCGAGGGCCGCGCCGCCCTCCGCGAGCTCGCGGAAGGTCAGCCGCAGGTCTCCGCAGACGACCGCCGTGTCGTCCGGGCGCGTCCGGGCCTGTGCGTCGAGCAGATCGGGAAGACAGACGTCCTCAGGTGATTCCCGCCTCGCCTCAGTGACTGGAGTGGTGGTCATTTCCTCCCCCTGCGATGAGCGGACAAGAGTTGGTGGGAAGCCGCGGCCCTCGGCGCCGTCGCCGCCACGGCCGCGTCCGGCGCGGCCGTGGGCCGGATGACCGGCAGCGCGACGCCGGCCGCGCCGATCACGCGGCGCCGGCGTTCATCGTGTGATGTCCGTGCCGAAGTACCGGTCGCCGAAATCGCCGATGCCGGGGATCATGTAGGCGTTCTCGTTCAGCCGTTCCTCGATGGCCGAGGTCACGATCCGCAGGTTCGGGTGGCGCGCGTGGACCGCGTCGATGCCCTCCGGCGCCGCCAGCAGGGTGACGAAAACGATGTCGTCCACCGCGACCCCGTGGCCGAGCAGCACCTCGATGGCGGCCAGCGCGGTCCCGCCGGTGGCCAGCATCGGGTCCAGCAGCAGCACGCTCCGCCGGTCGATGTCCGCGGGCAGCGCGGAGTAGTACAGCCGCGGCAGCTTCGTCACCTTGTCCCGCTGGATCAGGATCTTGCCGATCCGCACTCCCGGCGACATCGCCCGCAGCTCGTGCTCCATGCTCTCCCCGGCGCGCAGGACGGACACCCCGCAGATCCGCGTGGCCGGTCGCAGGCCGTGGTAGGTGCGCCCCACCGGGGTCTGCACGTCGAACGGCTCGTACGGCAGGAGGTCCAGGGCCGTCTCGACGAGCTGGCGGATGATCCGGCCCGACGTGGTGACGAAGCGCTCCGGGTCGGCGTGCCGGTCCCGGATGATCGTGTGCAGCGCCCGGAGCTGCCTGGTCTGCGGCAGCAGGTGCACGGTGTCGAGCGCCGGCCCGGTCGTGGTCGCAGTCGTGATCGTCATGCCTTCTCACCCGCCTGCAGCTCGGCGAAGGCCCTGCGGGCCTCGTCGACGAACTTGCGCACCTTCAGCCGGTCCTTCCGGCGGGTGACCGGGTCCTCCAGGCCGGTGTGCGCGTCGACGGCGGCCGGGCGTACCTCGGCGATCGCGGCGGCGACGTTGTCCGGGTTCAGCCCACCGGCGAGCATCAGCGGCTTGGGCGAGATCCGGACCAGTTCCGCGCTGATCGACCAGTCGTGCAGCAGACCGGTGGCGCCCTTGGCACCGGTGGCCGGGTTGAAGGTGTCGGTGATGAACATGTCGACCCACTCGGCCGCCTCGTCCACGATCGTGGCCAGTTCGTCGAGGTTGTCCTGCTTGACCACGAGGCTCTTGAGCACGTACAGGTCGGGGGCGATGCGCCGCAGCTTCCGCAGTTCCTCGCCCGTCACGTCGCCGTGCAGCTGGATCGCGGTGACGCCGAGCTCCGCGCAGAAGGTCTTGATCTCCTCGGCGTCGGTCAGGTAGGTGATCACGACACCCCTGTGCTCCGGCTGGATCTCCTTGACGATCGCCGCGGCGTCCGCTTCGGACAGGTCCTCGTTCTTCGCCGGCAGCCGCAGGGCGAAGCCGAGCCAGTCCGCGCCTTCCTCGCGGATCAGGTCCGCCTCGGCCTGGTCGATGACACCGGCCACCTGAATAAGTCCCTGCATGTTGACCCGCCTTTCGAACCGGCCTTAGCGGCCTCGGTCGGAAACGAATTGCAATCGGCCACGAACGATGGCATTGAGCTGCCCGCGACAGTTCGGCCTTTCGCGCTGGAATTAGCAGCGGCGCGAATACTCTGGCCTGGCGAGGCGTATTCAGAATTGGCTGCGGCGCACTTTTCCCACAACCCCTAGCAGCCCCACAAGCATGTCAGGACAATCCGGGACACCTGCGGACTTTTCGGGTGCCCCAGAGCCGGGCGATAAAAATACGGCGGGCAACCCCTTTCGACCCCTATCGGAGGACGGCCCGCCCCGAATCGTGAACGACTCTCGTTGACCCGGCGGAAAACGCCGAACTAGCCTCCGTTTCGGAGTGCCTTGAGCACGCGCGAGAAACGGCGGTGGTGAGAATGCACCACGGACAATCACTTTCCCCGGATCATCCGCCGGCGCGGCTCCCCGCCCTCCGGCGCGCGATCGCCGGATCGCACGCCCGCCCATGCCGCCGGGGCGCTGTCACCGGCCCCTCTGGTCAATCGCTTAGCGCTAAGCTAATGTCTCTTAGTACTAAGCGAAGTTGCCCAGCCGACGCACGAACGTCCGCTCTCCCCTGCCCGGACCGGGCCACGCGCACAGGAGGAACCAGATGACCGTCATCGAGTCCGTCTCCGCCGAAGCCGGCAGACCGGATCGCGTGCCCATCAAGAACTGGCTCGCGGTGATCGCCGTCGCGCTGGGGACCTTCCTGGTGGTGACCGTCGAGAACCTGCCCATGGGCCTGCTCACGGCCATCGGCGGCGGCCTGAACGTCACCGACGGCGAAGTCGGTCTCATGGTGACCGTGTCCGGCCTGGTCGCCGCCGTCACCGCCCCGCTGCTGCCCGTGGCGATCCGGGGGCTGGACCGGCGGGTGGTCCTGCTCGGCCTGATCCTGCTGGCACTGGTGGCCAACGTCGTGTCCGCGCTCACCCCCTCGTACGCCGTGCTCATGGTGGCGCGGCTGTTCGTGGGCGTCAGCATCGGCGGGTTCTGGGCGCTCGCCGCGGGCCTCGGCGTCCGCCTGGTCCCCGGGGCGCACGTCGCCAGGGCCACCTCACTGATCTTCTTCGGCGCCATGGCCGCCAACGTCCTCGGCGTCCCCGCGGGCACGTTCGTCGGCGAGCTCACCGGCTGGCGCGTCGCGTTCGGCGCGGTCGCCGTGGTCGCGCTCCTGCTGGTGATCGCGCTGGCCGTGCTGCTGCCGCGGATGCCGGCGACCGAGCCGGTCCGGCTGCGCACACTGGGCGAGCAGCTGCGCACGCCCGCCGTCCGGGTCGGCGTCATCGCCACGTTCCTGCTGGTGTCCGGGCACTACGGCGCCTTCACGTTCGTCAGCCCGATCCTGCAGGACGTCTCCGGAGTGGACGCGACGTTCGTCGGCCCGCTGCTGCTGGCGTACGGCGTGGCCGGGATGATCGGCAATTTCATCGCCGGCTCGTGGGCGGGCCGCAACGTCCGCGGCACGATCGTCGCGGTCAGCGTCGCGCTCGCGGTCATCCTGGCGGCGTTCCCGTTCCTCGGCGGCAACGCCGTCACCGGGTCGATCCTGTTGATCGCCTGGGGGTTCGCGTTCGGCGGCCTCCCGGTGAGCGTGCAGACCTGGATCATCAAGGCGGCGCCGCAGGGCATCGAGGCCGCCACCGGGCTCAACACCTGCATGTTCAACCTGGCGATCGCGCTGGGGGCGCTGTTCGCCAGCCTCATCGTCGGGGCGGTCGCCGTGACCGGCGTGCTGTGGGTCGCGGCGGGGCTCGTGATCCTGACGTCGCTGGTGGTGTCCGGCGCCAGGCGGGTCTAGGAGGCCCGCTCGTCGCCCAGTGACGTCAGCAGTTGCCTGAGGGTCTCGGCCAGGTTCTCCCGCTGGGCGGGGGTGAGCCCGGCGAGCAGGCGCCGTTCGGTGTCCACGTGGTCGGGCAGGGCGCGGTCGATGAGCTCGCGGCCCGCCTCGGTCAGATCGACGTGGACACCGCGGCCGTCGACGTCGCTGGGCGTCCGGGTCACCAGGCCCCGCGCCTCCAGCCGGTCGAGGCGCTGCGTGACCGCCCCGGAAGTGATCATGGCTGAGCGCATCAGCTCGGCCGGGGCCTGCCGGCCGCCACGGCGGAGGGTGGCCAGGACGTCGAACGACGAGGGGTCCAGGTCGTGCTCGGCGAACGTGCGGCGCAGCTCGTTGTTGACGAGCTGGGTCAGCCGCGACAGCCGGCCGAAGACCGCCATCGGAGACACGTCCAGGTCGGGGCGGGCATGGGCCCACTGCTGGAGAACGTGGTCCACATGATCGGGCACATCGCAAGGTTACCGCCACGGCAACCACCCGGATCGAGAGGGAGTAACAGGCATGCGCATCACGGTGTTCGGGGCGACGGGGAACGTGGGCAGGCGTGTGGTCGCCGAGGCCGTGTCCCGCCGGCACGAGGTGACTGCCGTGGCCCGGACCGCGGTGCGGCTCGCCGGGCTGCCCGACAGGGTGCACGGCGGGGTGCACGGCGGGGTGCACGGCGGGGTGCACGGCGGGGTGCACGTGCGGGCCGGCGACGCGACCGACGTGGACGACGTCGTCGCGTCGATCGCCGGGCAGGACCTGGTGATCACAGCGACCTGCCCGGCCCCCGGCCACGAGGGCGAGCTGGTCTCGGCCGCCACCACGCTGCTCGCGGCGTGCGCCAAGACCGGCGTGCGCCTGCTGCTCGTCGGCGGCGCGGGCAGCCTGACCGTCGAGGGCGGCGGCCGTCTGATGGACCGGCCGGGCTATCCGTCCTTCCTGCTGCCCATCGCGTCGGCCTGCGTCGCCCAGCTGGCGGCCTGCCGGGCCGACACCACCGCGGACTGGGCCTACCTGAGCCCGGCCGACCTCCTCGTCCCCGGCGCCCGGACCGGCCGGTACCGCGTGGGCGCCGACGAACTCCTCGTCGACGCCGACGGCGAGTCCCGCATCTCCATGGAGGACCTCGCGGTGGCGCTGCTGGACGAGGCCGAACGGCCGCGCCACCACCGGACCCGTTTCACCGTGGCGTACTGAACGCGAGAGAAGGCACCGCGAGACGGGCTCATCCCGATTCGTCCCCGCGTTCCGGACCCCGCGCTCCATGGTCTGCCGCATCGCGACCTGCGCCATGGTCTCCGCGGCATCAGCCGGAATCGCCGGGTCGGTCAGAAACGACCGGGACCCCTTCGCGAATTCGACGAATCCCTTGATCTGGCATCCGTCGTCGGCTCCTGAAGTAGGGGCAGGGAAACGGCTCTCCGTACATTTCACCGGCGCGCGGGGTGTGAAGCTCGCCGTGAATCGAAGCCCTGCCGATATCGAGATCGATTCGTGATTCGGAGGCGACAGGCTTTCCGAGCGTGCTTTTCAGCCAAGGGAGAGATATGAAGCGTCTCGCGGTCGCCGGTTTTGTGCTCGGTATGCTCACGGCGCTGTCCGCCGGCGCCGCTCACGCCGATTCGCCCACTCGGCCGGTTGAGGCGCTCAGACAGCAGTTCGCGGCCGGACGTGGAGTGCTGGTTTCGGAGACGGCCCGGGTGACTTCCAGCAGTTCCAGACAGACCTACGTCACCCGCACCACCGGCTCGATCGGATTCGGCAAATCCGGCGTAACCGGCTATGACCTCACCTCCAGGCTGGAAATCACCCCTGCGCTCGAAGCCACTGTCCCCCGCGAGCACCTGGAAGACCTGCGCGCCCCGCTCCGCGCGGTCAACGTGGGGTCCGACACCTATGTCCAGGGTTTCGGGTGGGGTCCGATGCCCGCGGGAAAGACCTGGACCAGATTCGACGGGAACACCGCGAGCTGGGGAAATTATGGCCAGCGCGGAAATCAGGTCGTCGACGTGCTCAGCCCAGCGAGGCTCAAGTTCGTGATCTCGAAGGCGGTGGTCCGCCGCCCGGGCGAATATCGCGGCATCCTTAGGACGCAGGACCTGTACACGGAGCAGGGTCCCATGAATCCGGACAGGCTCAAGGTCTCGTTCAGACTGTACGTCGGCCCGGACGGACTGCCGGTTCGCCTGGTGACGCGGTGGGCGGAGAAGGATTACGAGTTCTCCCGCGACGACGAATGGGTCAGCACCGTTTACACCAACGTCGTGGACACGCGGTATCACCACTGGGGCGCGAAGGTGAGGGTCACGGCGCCTCCGGCATCCCGCGTCGTCGTCTTCGACGACCTCCCCGCGAACCAGCCGAATCACAACGTCGTCAGGATTCCGTGATTCATTCGCGAAGTTTCCGTTGGGTAGGGTCGATCCATGCGGCCTACCACGGACGCCGACGTACGGCGGGTGTTCGACCGGATGGCGGATCGGTACGACAGCCAGATGCTGGCCCAGGAGCGCCGTCTTTTCCCGGGCAGCCGGGAATGGGCCGTAGGGCAGGCGCGCGGTCACGTCGTGGAGATCGCGGTCGGCACCGGGCTCAACCTCCCGCTGTACGACGCCGGCACCACGGTCGTCGGGATCGAACTGTCCGAGCGCATGCTGGAGCTCGCGCGGCGGCGGGCGGCGCGGGCCGGCCTCGGTGAGCGGGTGCGACTGCGGCAGGGCGACGTGCAGCGCCTCGACCTGGCCGACGGCGTCGCCGACACCGTGGTGTCCACGTTCACGATGTGCACGATCCCGGATCCGGCGGCCGCGGCGCGCGAGGCCCACCGGGTGCTCAGGCCCGGCGGGCGGTTCGTGCTGGCCGAACACGGGCCGTCGAGCAACCGGGTCATCCGGGCCGGGATGCGGCTGGCCGAACCGCTGTTCGTGCGGTTCGCGGCCGACTACCTCACCCGCGATCCCCGGCCGTTCCTGGAACAGGCCGGTTTCGAACTCGAGTCGGTGACGCGGACGACGCGCGGGATCGGCTTCCGGGTGCTGGCCGTCCGGCCGTGACCCGCGCGTCTCCGTGACCCGTGCGGCTCCGGGCCCCGTCCGCGTACGGTCCGCCGACCGGCGGACGCGGGGCCCGGATCGCGCGCTCAGCGGGCGAGGTTGTCCCGCACGCGGGGCACGACGTCCTCGGCGAAGCGCTTGACCTGGTCGGCCGACTGCTCCTCGGGCCAGAAGACGAAGGCGCCGAAGGGCTGCTCCGTGCCGAGGCGGGTCAGCTCGGTTACCCACGTGTCGGCGTCGGCGCGCAGCGGCTCGGCGCCGGTGCGCAGGAGCGGGGTTGTGCCCGGCCGCCCGCCCGCCGTGACCACTCCCGGGATCTGGGCGATGCGCAGGATCGAGCGGGGGTCGCGTCCGTGCTCCTCCGCCTCCCGGTCGACGATCTCGTTGCACGACGGCCAGCGCTCGTACGGCAGGTAGGAGGGGATCGGCGCCGCCCAGCCGTCGGCGATCCGCGCGGTCTGCGCCAGGCTGCGCGGCCCCTGGGCGCCGAGCCAGATCCGTACGGGTGACGGTCCGGGGTCGGCGCCCTGGATGCCGGAGACGTCGTAGTACTTGCCGTGGAAGGTCACGCTCCGGCCCGGGCGCCACAGGCCCCGGATGATCGTGACCGCCTCCTCCAGGGCGTGCAGCGCCTCGGCCGGGGAGCGCCGCGGCACGCCCATCGCCGCGATGGCGTCCCAGTAGCCGCCGGCGCCGAGGCCGAGCTCGAATCGGCCGCCCGAGAGCAGGTTGAGCGCGGCGGCGGTGCGGGCCATCATGGCCGGCGGGCGCAGCGGCAGGTTCGCGACGTCCGGGAACAACCGGATCCGCTCGGTGTGCGCGAGCAGGTCACCGATCAGCGCGAAGGCGTCCAGCAGCTGCGCCGCGTACGGGTGGTCCTGCACGCCGGCGAGGTCGAGGCCGTGGCGCTCGGCGGTGACCGTGAGCTCCCGGACGAGCGCCACGTCGGGCGTGGGCGTCACGGAGACGCCGAACATCGGCTGAGGCGGCTGAGTCGTCTGCGACAAGGTCTACTCCCGATCGAAACGGCCCGGCGCGCGTGGTCCGCGCGGGGCGGGGGCTGGTCCGTGGTGCGGGTGACGCTGGTGCTCGGCGATGTCGAACGCGGCCGGGGCGGCCGTTCGGCCGCCGCCGGTCATGATCGGATGCTAATCGCTGGGCCGCCGCCCGTCCCGCCGCCGACCCCCGAGCGGCCCTAATCGAGCAAGATGACGATGCCGGTCATGCCGGTGAGGACGGCCGCGACGCCGGCCCGTACGGCGCGTCCGGCGCGCTCGGGCGTGAAGCTGGCCGGGTCGTACGTCGAGGACATGCCGAGACCCTCGCCGCGGAACGACGCACCGGGCCAGTCGGCGGCGGTGACGTTCGCGGTGGGCTCGGCCAGCTCCGCACCGACCACGAGGAACTGCTGGTCGAGGTGGTTGGGGGTGACCAGGGCCAGGGGGTCGACGAGGTCGTCGCCGGCGCTCACGATGAGATCCGGCTTCATCTCCATCGCCCTGCTGATGCTCGGGACGAACTGGTCCGGCCGCGTGGCCGTGACGGTCCTGAGGCTGACGCGCTCCTCCTCGGCCCACGCCGTCACCGCGCTCACCAGCGTCCTGGTCTGGCGGTCCTCCCCCGCGGTGAGCAGCACCACGCGGTAGCCCTCCGGCGGGCGGACCCCGTTCCAGGAGCCGGGCCTGGGTGTGATCGTCGCCTCGGGAGCGGGTGACGTCGCCGGGAAGAACCCGGGGCCCGGGGTGCCGACGGCGGTGGGCTTCGCGTGCGGCCGGGACCAGTCGTCGCCGGAGCCGCATCCACTGACCAGCAGGGCGGTCGCGACTGCCGCGGCCAGGGTGCAGGCAGGCAGAAGCCGAGAGCGCATGGGGATCGTCCTTCGAAGGCGGCGGGGACTGCGCCTATTTCCTACCCCATGTCCGATGTGGAGGTCGCGTCCGCCGAACGTGATTCCTCGTCGGTTCGCGCCCGAGATACCGATCGTTCATCTCAATCGAGCAGATTTCGTACGCCAAAGCCAAAAGGAGTCATATGTCCCCCGCCGCTCGGCGTCGTGTCTGTGCTGTCATCGCCGCCGCAGCCGTGGCCGTCCTGTTCAGCGCCCTCTCCGCTCCGCTGGGCGCCCTGCCCGCTCTCGCCCACGGGTTCACCTCGACGGTTTACGTCGATCTCGCCTCGCCCGCGACCGGGCACGTCCGCGCCGAACTCCAGCTGGAGTACGACCTTCTCGTCGTCTCCGCCGCCGACTACGAGAAGGACGACCCGCTCTTCAAAGCGGGCACCGCGGCGTTCGAGGCCGGTGATGCGGGTCAGCAGGCCGCCGCGCTCGACGCCCACGCCGACTCGGTCGTCGCGTACGTGACCGAGCGCTTCGGCGTCACCGCCGGCGGCACGGCGTGCGCCCCGATCAGGGACGGCGGCTTCACGATCGGGCCACGCGAGGGTGTCCCCTACGCGCGGCTGATTCTCGACTACCGGTGCCCGGAGTCCGCCGAGGCGCACGAGGTGCGCAGCGGGCTGTTCCCCGGCTCGGAGGGATACGTGCGCGACAGCAAGACGATCGTCACCTACGACCTCGACCTGAAGTCCGGGAGCACGGCCCTCGACGCCCAGCATCGGTCGTTCTCCACGCAGCAGTCCTGGTTCGAGCGGTTCTGGGAGTTCTTCCGGCTCGGGGCCGAGCACCTGCTCGGCGGACTCGACCACATCCTGTTCCTGCTGGCGCTCATCGCGGGGTCACGCCGCCTGCGCGAGATCGTGCTGACCGCGACGACCTTCACGCTGACCCACTCGGTGACCTTCGTCCTCGCCGCCCTCGGCCTCGTGGAGGTGCCGGCGGCGTTCGTCGAGCCCGTCATCGCCCTGTCGATCGCGGTGGTCGCGGGCTGGCACCTGTGGCGGATCTGGCGGCGCCGATCGCACGCCACGGATCTCGAGACGGCCGGTCACGGCCACCTCGGCCTGGACCGCGCGGGCTGGACGCGGCTCGCGGTGGTCTTCTGCTTCGGCCTCGTGCACGGTCTCGGCTTCGCCTCGGCGCTCGGCATCGACCAGGCGTGGTCGTGGACGCTCCTGTGGTCGCTGCTCGTCTTCAACGTGGGCATCGAGGCCGTCCAGCTGTCGATCATCGTCGCCGTCTTCCCGCTGCTCGCCCTGCTACGTCACCGGCGGCCGATCGCGGGGCTGTGGACGACCGGGGCGATCGCGGCGGGTGTGGCCGCGATGGGCCTGGTGTGGTTCGTGCAGCGAGTGCTCGGGGCCTGAGATCACAACTTCCGGCAAGCGCAACGGTCCACCCGCCCCATGTTCATCTTCACGACATTGAATCCCGAAAGCGTGCAAATCGCTCCAATGCCCCCAAATGGATGGAAAGCAATGAAGCTCGACAAGGGGACTCAGGGCCCCGGGCACGTCCTGCGCCGGGTGGCCCTCAGCGCCACCGCCGCCGCCCTCAGCGCCGGCGCCGTGTTCGGCGGCGGCCTCGCGACCGCGGCCCACGCCGACAGCGTGACGCTCACCGGTGTCGTCCTCGGCGTGGGCGCCGACGAGACGCAGCGCGTCGTGTCGTGGTACTCCTCGGCCGGCACCGCGCAGGTGGTCCAGGTCGCGCCGGCGTCCAAGGTCGTCGACGGCCAGTTCCCCGCGAACGCCGTCACGTTCGCGGCCACGGTCACCGCGAACGTCGTCAACGGCGGTTACAACGCGCACGCCACGATCGACAGCCTGAAGCAGAACACCGCGTACGCCTACCGGGTCGGCGCCGAAGGCAGCTGGTCCCCGACGTACTCCTTCACGACCCAGGACTTCAACGGCAACAACCTCGACTTCCTGTTCTTCGGCGACCCGCAGATCGGCTCGTCCGGCAACGTGGCGAAGGACGGCGCCGGGTGGGAGGACACCCTGAACGTCGCCCTCGCCGCCAACCCGAAGGCCGAGCTGCTGGTCTCCGGCGGCGACCAGGTCGAGACCGCCAACACCGAGACGCAGTGGGACGCGTTCCTCGCGCCCGACAAGCTGCGGCAGTACCCGTGGGCCGCCACCATCGGCAACCACGACGTCGGCGGTAAGGCGTACGAGCAGCACTTCTGGACGCCGAACACCGACCGTTCCGCGCCGTACTACAACGGCGCCTCGACCACCCGGTCGGGCGGCAACTACTGGTTCATGTACAAGAACGTGCTGTTCATCGACATCAACAGCAACGCCTACTCCAACGGCTCCGACGCCGCGCACGTCGGCTACATCACCGACGTCGTCAAGGCCCACGGCGCCAAGGCCAAGCACACGGTGCTCATCTACCACCACGCGATCTACTCGCCGGCCGCTCACGCGAACGACGGCGACAACAAGGTGCGTCGTCAGGACTTCCCGACGGCCTTCTCGAAGCTCGGCATCGATCTGGTCCTCCAGGGTCACGACCACAGCTACTCCCGCAGCTACGTGATCAAGAACGGTCAGAAGGCGGACGAGGACGAGCAGCCGGGCGCCACCGAGGTGTCCAAGGGCCCGGGCGGCGTCATCTACGTGACGGCGAACTCCGCGTCGGGTTCGAAGTACTACGACCTGACCGCTCCGGTCGTGGGCTCGGACTTCGGCCCCGACCCGCTGAACCCCAAGAGCCACTGGGCCAACTCGGTCGAGAACCAGGAGCACGTCCGCACGTACGTGCGGGTCCAGGTGCGCGGCAACAAGCTCGTGGTCGAGAACATCCGCAGCGGCACCTGCGCCGCCCCCAACGCCGCGGTGGAGCTCGGCAAAGTGAAGTGGTGCGGCCCGGACAACGGCGCCACCGCCGCTCCCGAAGTCGGCTCCCTCGTCGACAAGGTCGTGATCCACACGAACGAGGGCAAGGCCGGGGAGGACACACCGGCCGCCGCCGAGTCGGACTGGCTCCAGTAGACGACCGAGGGTGACGTAGGGCCTCTCGCCCCGATCGACCGTGGGGTGGGCGCCGTCATGACGCCCGCCCCACGGCACGTCGCCCGTCCCTGCCCAAGAGACCACCGAGGACCAATCAGATGCACCCGCTCAGACCGCCCGCGACAAGCGCGGCAGGCTCCCTCGCCCGGGCCGTCGCCGTGGTGCTGCTCGCCACGCTCGCCCTCCTCGACGTGGGGGCGGCCCCCGCGGCGGCGGCGGACGGCGAGGCCTCCTGGACGGTCACCACCGCCTCCAACGACTTCGGATCCGGCCGGCGGAACTACAGCTACACCCTGGACCCGGGCGGGCGGCTCCAGGACGGACTCGTGATCGCCAACCGCGGCACGACCCCGCTCCACCTGGCCATGTACGCCGCGGACGGGTTCACCACGGAGCAGGGCCGGCTCGACCTGCGCGGCAGGGACGCGAAACCGGCCGGGGTGGGTGCGTGGGTCCGCACGGACCGCCCCGACGTGACGGTCCCGCCCGGGGAGTGGGCCGAGGTGCCGTTCACGGTCGCTCTTCCGCAGGACGCCGCGCCCGGCGAGTACATGGGCGGCATCGTCACCTCACCGGCCTCGGCCGGCGCGGCGGACGGGCGCCGCCTCGGCATCCGGATCCGCCTGCGCGTGGGCGGAGAGCTCAAGCCGAGCCTGTCGGTGGAGAACCTGCACGTCGGTTATTCGGGCACGCCCAATCCGCTGGGGAAGGGCGACGCCACCGTCACCTACACGATCCGCAACGACGGCAACAGCGTTCTCACCGCTCGTCAGACGGTGTCCGTGTCCGGGCCCTTCGGGCGCTGGCACGCCGAGGCGGGACACATCGACGACTCGCCCCAGCTGCTCCCGGGCGACACCTGGAAGGTCTCCGTACCGGTCCGCGGGGTGACGCCCGCGCTGAGACTGACGGGGACGGTCTCCCTCGTCCCGCTGCTCACCGACGCGGCGGGCTCGGTCGCCCCGCTCGCCGCCGTCGAGAGCACCACACACGCGTGGACCCCGCCGTGGGCGCTGCTGCTTGTCCTCCTCGTCGTCTGCGGACTCGTCGTCGCGGCCCTGGCCGCCCGGCGCCGTCGTAAGGCCGGTGGCCGTCCGGGGCGGGTTCCTCACCGTTCCGCGGCCGTCTCGTGAAGACGTACGGCCGTCCGTCCCGGTGACAGGCCGGTGTGTTCACCGGCGAAGGCCAGGATGTCCGCGGTCAGGGCGCGTTCCTTGCTCGCGGGCGAGGCGGCGTGGGCGGTGTCGGGTTCCCTGCGCATGAGGATCGGCCGGTCACCGCTGGTGGCGTGCTGGAGGGCCGCGCACATCTTGGTGACGTGGGCCTCTCCGGTCTGCAGATCGGTCACCGCGCCGGTGAGCAGGAACGCGGGATAGCGGACTCCGGGCGTGACGTGGTGATAGGGCGAGTACCTGAGCAGCCATTGGAGCTGGTCGGGCCGGGATGCGCTGCCGAACTCGTCGGTCCAGGTGCATCCCAGGCCGAACCGTTCGTAGCGCACCATGTCGCACAGCGGGCCTTCGGCGACGACAGCGGCGTACAGGTCCGGCCGCCGCACGGCGGCGGCCGTGACCAGGAGACCCCCGGCTGACTGACCATAGATCGCCAGTTGGTCGGCGGTGGTCGCGCCGCTCTCGATGAGCCAGGCCGCGGCGTCGTTGAAGTCGCCGACCGCGCGGTGCTTGTGCGGCCCGCGCCCGGCGTCGTGCCAGCGCTGGCCCTCTTCGCCGCCTCCGCGCACGCAGGCGACCGCGTACGTCCCGCCGGCGCCGACCCATGCGGCCGCCAGGGGGAAGAACCACGGGCGCATCGGCATGCCGAAGCTGCCGTAGCCGTACAGGAGGGTGGGGCGCGGGCCCCGGTCCTCCTCGTCCGCCGTGAACAGGAAGAGCGTTATCGCGGTGCCGTCACCGGCCCGGTAGCGGACACGGCGGCTGTGGATCGCCGGGGTGTTCCCGGCCGTCGCCGCGCCGGCTTCCCGTTCCGCCCTCCGGCGGACGGCGTCGTACCGATAGATGGTGGGGGGCGTGGTCGCGTCGCAGTAGCTGAACCACGCCTGGTGCCCGGGCGGGACGCTCGTACGCAGGGATGACACGATGCCCGCGCCGGGAAGGGGCAGATCGGCGAGCGGCCGGCCGTCGGCCAGGTCGTGCAGTGTCAGTGTGGAGGTGCCGTGGCGGGCGCGCGCCACCAGCAGGAGGGGCCGGGCGAGCGCCGGGCCGTCCAGGACCAGGCACTCGTCCAAGGGAGCCTCAGGATCTTCGGCCACCAGCGTGCGCCAGCCTCCCGGGCCGGTGTCGTGCCGGTCCGCCAGGCAGACGCGGCCGCACGGCGCCTGGTAGTCGGTGACCAGCAGCAGACGGCCGTCCGCGAGGAAGCGCGGGAGTACCCGCGCGCGGACGGCGTCTCCGTCCACGACCTTGACGAAGCTCGGAGTTTCCGGATCGGCGAGTTCGGCCACGTACACGTCGTTTCGCGGGGCGGGCCCGGCCGCCGCGGTGACGGCCAGACGACGGCCGTCGGGGCTGACCGTGAGCCCGTAATAGTGGTCGGGGGCGTCCTCGCCGCCGAACACCACCGTGTCGGCCTGCCAGGGCGCACCGATCCGGTGCAACCGCACCCGCCGGTGCAGCCGCATGTCGCCGGAGGCCAGTTCCTCGTCGGGAACACGGCTGACGTAGTAGAACGCGTCCCCTCCCGGCAACCAGGCGAGCGAGGTGTTGCGGGCACGCGGCAAGGGCCCGTCCACGACCTCGCCGGTACGCACGTCCAGCACGATGACGTCGCTGCCGGGCTGCTCGGCGATCTCCATCTGCACGGCCACCCGCTCGCCCTCACGGGACGGCCACCAGGCGTACAGCCCGGTGTGACCGGACGGATCGGCCTCCATCGGGTCGACCAGCACCCGCCTGCCGCCCTCGGCGTCGACGACGAGCAGGCGCCGCTGCTCGTCCCCGCGCCGCTGCTCGGCGAGGAACATGACCGGGCCCCGCACCATCGGGGGCTCCGACACGCCGAAGGAGGACACCTCGGCCACGGAAGACGCCCAGGATTCCTTGTCACGCCATTGCTCGCGGTGGGCGCGGAAGAGACGGTCCTGGGCCGCGACCCACTCCCGCACGCGCGCATCATCGCCGTCTTCCAGCCAGCGATAGGGATCGGGCACGGGATTTCCGAACAGATTCTCCACCACGTCGCCGCGCCGGGCGGCAGGGTAGAACAATCGCGCCATGGACGTCCCCCGATACGTCGTGTGATATGTCGAGGTACTGCGGCCGTACGCGCCGCAGCACCTCGATTCACTCAGCTACGACTCGCCGCGGAGAATATCCGCCTGCCAGCCGCGCACGCCCCCGATACGGGCGGCGGGAGTGGAATCGCGATACGGCAGGTATCCAGTCATGTCAGCCTCCTGGATCCGTCGATTCGCCCCGAATTGGGCGATTACGACGCCGACCATCCCCGCGCCCGGGATCGATAAACACCGGCACCACCTCGGGCCCCTCGACTCACGGGAAGCGACGAGCCGTCAATCATCCTGTCGTCAAATCCACCGAAAAAACGAAGGCGTACGAGAATGCCAGTGGAGATCAATCTCACGCGACGGCGATAAGGACGCGACCGGATCGGCGATCCCTCGGCGAAGCCCCTGGGCGGGCAGATGAAAAGCTGTAGAGGTCCATCCGCCGGAGGAACGGGGCCATCACGATCGTGGATATCGGTGCGGGGAGCCATCACAGCGGGGCGGAAGACCTCGACCAGGCGGCGGCCACCTTCGAGAGCGTGCGGCCACGCCTGTTCGGAATCGCGTACCGGATCCTCGGCAGCTCCGCCGAAGCGGAAGACCTGCTGCAGGACGTCTGGCTGCGCTGGCAGGCGTACGACCGCGGCATCGTGGCCGACCCGGGGGCGTTCCTGGCGACGGTGACCACGCGCCTCGCCATCAACACCCTGCAGTCCGCTCGCGTCCGCCGCGAGACGTACGTCGGCCCGTGGCTGCCCGAACCCGTCGACACCGGTAACGACCCTCACCTCGGCGCCGAGCGAGGCGAAGCCCTCGGCTTCGCGGTCATGCTCCTGCTGGAGAAGCTCTCGCCCACCGAACGCGCGGCCTACGTGCTGCGGGAAGCGTTCGACTACCCCTACGGGCAGATCGCCGAGATCATCGAGGCGAGCGAGGCCGCGGTGCGGCAACTCGTCAGCAGAGCACGCAAACACATCGTCTCCGAGCGCCGGGCACCGGTGACCCGAGCCGAACAGCGCAGGCTGCTCACCGTCTTCGTCGCCGCCGCCCGCTCCGGCGACCTCGCCGCGCTGGAAGAGCTCCTCGCCGCGGACGCCGTCAGTTACTCCGACGGCGGCGGCGCCGTCCGCGCCTCGCGCATCCCCGTGATCGGCGCGTTCCGGGTCGCGAAGTACGTCAGAGCGTTCGCGGACCGGTTCTGGGCCGGGGTCGAGGTGGAATGGGCCGACGTGAACGGGCAGGCGGCCGCTCTGCTGCACCGCGACGGCGAGCTGTTCACGGTCCTCACCGTCAACGCCTCGGACGAGGGCATCGACCAGGTGTTGTGGCTGATGAACCCCACAAAGATCGCCGCACTGTCCGCCGCGGGGACGCCGACCCCCGGCTACTCCACCAGCGCGCCGAATACGTAGCTCCCGGGAGCGTCCGGGTCGTCCCCCGCCCAGAACTCCGTCCAGTGGGTGCGGAACTCGTCGCGGGTGAGGTGGCCGTCGCCGTCCAGGTCCAGGCGGGGGAAGACCTCATCGGTCGCCGTGCGCGTCCCGTTCCACGTCTCGATAAGCGCGCCGTACTCCGAACGGGAGATCAGACCGTCCCCGTCGAGGTCGACGGCCTCGAACATCGCGTCGGCGGTGGCGGAGACGGCGTCCGCCCGGTCGCCGAGTCCTTCCACGACGAGAAGCACCTCGTCGAGAGTGACGGCGTTGTCGCCGTCCCGGCCGGAGGCGGCCCGGAGCACCGGCCACCAGCCGGTCATGACGGAGGCGAGTCGCTCCGGATCGCCGGATCCGGCGACGGCCGTCCAGCGGCCGGCGAGCGCCTGGAAATCGGCCTCGGTCAGCCGGCCGTCGCCGTCCACATCCATCGCCCGGAAGACTCCGCTGACCTTCCTCCGCTGGAACTCACTGGCCACATCCGTCTCCGTTCTTCGGGAGACTCCATGCTGCCGGGAGATAACTGTCCGTGACAGTACACAACAAGTGACTAGTGCGTTACAGCCATGGCGCCCGCGGCCGAGGCCGCGGGCGCCATGCGCTCGGGATCACCGGAGAGTCCGGGACCTCCCCGGCCGGTACGTCACGGAGTGACGGTCACCTGGACCGCCGGGGCCGTGCCGATCCGTACGTCCAGAGTGATCGACTCGCCGGCGAGGAGGGCGGCACGGGCCTCGTCACGGAGGTTGAGCTTCAGGTCCCCGGTCTTGCCGGGCTGGAGCGTGACCTTCCTGGTGTCGAGCAGGTGGCCGTCGTGGGAAACGGCGACCTGCTCCCGGCACTTGTCCGCACCCGCGCAGACCAGGGTGATCGTCGCCTGGGCGGGTGCGTTCCCCTTCGTCTTGACCGTGGCGGTGACGGTCTCGTGGAGCACCCTCATCGCCGGGGTCGCGGGCGTGCTCGGGAGGAGCGAGGCGACGTGGCGCCGCGTGTCACCGGAGGTGTTGAGCGCGAGGATCGTCCCGCCCGGCCGGTCCGGGAGCACGGTCAGCGTCGCGTTGCCCTGCTCGTCGAGAGGCGCCTCTCCGAGGTAGGCGATGTCGTCCTCGGCCGGAGCCGACGTCGAGGCGCCGGCCTCCAGCAGGAGGAACGACAGCTGCTCGGCCGCCGCCGCGGTCCCGGCGGACACCGTAACGGTGACGGTGCCGTCGTCGTTCGCGACCGCCTCGTGGCGGATGCCGCCGGCCTCGACGACCTCGGCCGCCCCCGGGACCGCAGTGGTGGACGCGGTGGTGGACGTGAGGGTCCGCGCCGCCCCGGGCTCGGCGCCGGTCTCCGGTGCGGCCGCCGGTCCGGCCGCCGGTCGGGCCGCCGTCGGCGCCTCGGCGGGTGCGGCTGTCGTTACGGCGGCGGGCGCCGCCGTCGCCTCGGGTGCGGCCATGCCGCGCAGCACCGGCCGGCCCAGGCCGGCGTCCCACTCCCAGACGTGCTCGAAGTCGAAGCCGAGCTTGCCGGCCCAGAACGCCTGGGCGGCGACCTCGTCCCGGGTCGCGGTGGCGCCGTTGAGCGTGGCCGGGCCGATCGCGGTCTCGGTCTGTGACTTCGCCTCGACGGTCTCGGCCGCCCAGTTGTTGCTCAGCGTGGCGACGTTGTTCGCCAGCACCCGGCCCAGGAAGCGGTGCGCCCAGGACGGCGCCGCCACCGTCGGGTTGAGCGCGATCGAGTCGCGGATGGTGGTGCCGGTGTAGCCGTAGCCGGCCACGCCGCCGTCATTGCGGCCGTCGGCGGTGACAGAGCCCGTGGCGAAGACCCGCTCCGTGGTGGAGCCGGCCAGGGCCACGCCGATCACGCCGCCCGCCTCGGTGCCGCGCACGTGCACGTTCGCGGCGGAGTAGGCGTCGCGCACGACGCCCTGCGAATCGCCGACGAGACCACCCGCGCGCGAGCCCGCGGTCACGGCACCGGACACCTGGACGCGCTCGACGGTGCCGGTGCTGCTGCCGGCCAGGATGCCGGCGCGAGCGGTGGTGGTGTTCACCGTGGCGTCGAGGACCGCGAGGTCGTGGACGTGCCCGGAGATCTGGGTGAACAGACCGCCGGTGGTGGAGTTCAGGCCCTTGATCGTGTGGCCCGCGCCGTCGAGTTCGCCCGTGAACGGCCCCGGCAGGCTGGTGAACGGTGTGCCGGTCAGGTCGATGTCGGCGGCGAGCACGTAGTCGTAGGAGGGGTGCTTACCCATCAGGGCCAGATCCTCGGCGCTGCCGACCTTGTAGAAGCCGCGCTCGTCGGCCGGCAGCCCGGGGGCCGGGACCGGTTCGAGCGTCTCGGGCGCCATCCGCAGGGTCGGGCGCCTGGCGACGTCGTTCCACTGCCAGACGGTCGCGAAGTCCCAGCCGCGCTCCTGGTAGAAGGTCTGCCTCTGGATCTCCGCGGGCGCGACCACGTTGCCCTTCTGGTTGTCGGCCGCGGGCGGGCCGGTCAGCGACTGCCCGCTGATCGGCACGGACCGGCTGACGTGGTTGTCCTCGAGCGTGGCGGTCTGCCCGGTGTAGACGCGGCCGACGATGGCGTGCGCGTAGCTCGACGCGGAGACGTTCGTGTTCAGCGCGACCGTGTGGCGCACCTGGGTGTCGGTGTAGCCGTAGGCGGCCACCCCGCCCGCGGACGCGCCGTTCGCGACGACGGCGCCGGTGGCCAGGACGTTCTCGGTGACCGACCCGCCGACCGAGACGCCGACGACCCCGCCGGCGTACTGGGTCGTGGCGCGCACGTCCACCGTGGAAACACTGTCGCGAACCGTGCCGAAGTGGTGGCCGGTGATGCCGCCGACGTAGCTGTTCGCGGTCAGCGACCCGTCGACGCGGACGCGCTGGATCGTGCCGTGGTTGTCGGCGAACAGGCCCGGCCCCTGGCCGGGCAGGGCGGCCAGCCCGGAGATCGTGTGCCCGTCGCCGTCGAAGACGCCCGTGAAGGTGGTCGTACGGCCGATCTGAGCGCGGGCGAGGCCGGTGAGGTTCAGGTCGGCGGTCAGCCGGTAGTGCCCGGCCGGGTCGTTGTCGACCTTGGCCAGGTCGTCGGGCGAGTCGATCAGGTACGGCGCCTGCTCGCTGCCCTCGCCGGCCAGGCCCTCACGCAGGGTCACGGCGGGCCGGAGCGGTTTGCCGGACCCCAGTGAGTCCCACGTGAAGAGCTTGACCGTCGAGCTCGGCGCCACCGGCAGCGGCGTGCCGAACCGGACGTACTGCTCGCGACCGCGGTGGTCGAGCGTGACGTCGAGGGTACGGACGTCGATCATCCGCTGCTGCGCGTTGTCGTACGTCGCCGCCATGACGGTGACCTTGTCCAGGCTGCCCGGAGAGGACAGCAGACCCACGCCCTTCAGCTCACGGTCCTTGATCTCGGCGGAGGAGACCTTCCAGGAACCGTGCGGTTCGGCGACCGTCACCTCGTCGACCAGGCGCCCGTCGATCGTGTACGTCGACAGCCGCAGGCCGGCGTCGGTCACCGTCAGGACGCCGCCCATCTGGACGTTCTCGTCGAAGACCTTGTCGTCCCACCAGAACTTCTGGTTGTCGTAGAACTTCGGGCCGGACGACCCCATGGTCACGAACGTGGTGCCCGCGACCTCCTCCTCGGGGGTGGTGGCCAGGCGCCCGTCGTAGATCGTGGACCGCTTGTAGACGTGGTCGTGCCCGCCGACGTACAGGTCGACGCCGAGCCGGTCGAGCACGCGCGTGACCTTGTCGCGGTCGATGTCCATGCCGCCGTCGTCGGCGTGCTGGCCGCCGTAGTAGGAGAAGTGCCCCACGACGACGTTCCACGTCGCGTCCGAGGTGCGCACGTCGTCGACCAGCCAGTCGAGCTGCTCGTCGAGGCGCGTGTTGGAGTTCAGCACGGAGAAGTGGACGTCGCCGCGGTCGAAGGAGTAGTTGCTCTCGCCGATCACACCGTTGCCCGGCAGCGCGAACGTGTTGGTGAAGATCGCACCCGGCTGCCTGCCGACCGCGTCGTAGTCGAGGTCCTCGTAGGTCTCGTGGTTGCCGACCAGGCCCGCGTACTGCAGGTCGAGCGTGGACAGGAAGGAGTCGTGGATCTCGGCCCACTTCTCGCCCCGGCCGCCGCGGTCGACGAGGTCGCCGACCTGGATCACCGTACCGCCGCCCGGCGCCTGGCTCTTCAGCCGGTCGAGCACCCGCCCCGGCAGCGTGAGCTCGCCGGCGTCGCCGTCGGGCACCTGCACATCGCCCAGGATGTAGACCGGCTCCCCCTTGGCGCCACCGGCGCGGAACCCGCCGCGTACGTCGGTCCAGGCCGGCGCGTCGGTGGCGGCGGGGGCGCGGCCGTCGCGGGCCACGCCGAACCGGAACCGGTAGGTCGTGCCGACCTTCAGCCCGGTCAGCCGGAACTCGTGCGAGCGCAGGGTCTGGCCCGTGATGGAGTGCTGGTAGACCGGCTCGTCGTTGCCGACCGTGTTCACCTCGTACGGCCGGTCGTTGGTGGACGTGAGCACCTCGGCCGTGGACCAGTCGTCCGATCCCTCGGGCAGGACCTGCGCGTAGACCCGCTCGACGGCGCGGTCGGTGGTGACCGCGACGCCGGCGGAGCCGGGCTTCTCGCCCACGGTCGCGTTGCCGCCGAAGCGGAAGACACCCGCGGGGTCCGGCTCCTTCTGGGAGACCCGGACGCGCAGCAGCTCGGCGTTGGTGTTGCCGAGGTTGTCGGTCGCCTTCACGACCACGAACGCGTCGTCGTACGAGCGGATCCGGAAGGCGCCGCCGGAGACCGGCACCTCGCCCGCGGAATCGAACACCTCGTACGCGACCGCCGGCTGGACGCGGGAGTCGTCGGTGGCCGTCGCCTGGGGCAGCGTGATCGTGTCGCCGTACCGCGCCGTGGCGGGGAAGCCGGCCGGGACGGTGATCACCGGAGCGTAGTTCGCGCCGCGGGTGGTCTTCCCGACCCAGATCGGCGCGGAGACCAGGAAGTTGCCGTCGGCCTGGTCGGCGCGGACGTAGTAGAAGTCGCCGTCCCGGACGTTCAGCGTGGTCTTCAGCGTCAGGTCGTTGCCGCTGATCGCGCCGAAGTCGTGGGCGACGGCGCCGCCGTTCGTGATGAGGCGCGCGGAGGTGAAGGAGTCCTTGGCGTCCGGGTCGGCGAGGCGGAGCTCGACGTCCAGGCCGGTGGTGTCGCCCGGCAGGATCGAGCCCATGAGTTTGCCGTTGCCGCCGAACCCGAGGACCGCGTTGGTGTCGGCGGTCGAGTAGAGGCTGCGGTCCCGCATCGCCGCGTACAGCGCGTCCAGGGAATGCTCCTTGGCCCACACGCCGGTGATCGACGGGTTCCCGGACACCCAGGTCGCGGAGTGCTCGTCGCCGTTCCACGTCGGGGCCAGGTGCCAGCCGGCGTCCAGCGCCTTCTGGAACTCGCCCACCGCGTCGGCGGACTTGACCTCGATGAGGTCCATCCGGTCGTCGGCGACGGGGTCGAGGCCCTTGAAACCGAAGAAGTCGCCCTTGTCCTTCGTGGACGGGTGGTTGAACTGGCCGATCGCGTCCGGGTCCTGCTTCAGGCGGGCCAGGAACGTGAAGTAGTCGTACTTCATGTCGCCGGTGCCGAACACGTTGCCGTACCCGTCGACGCTGCCCTTCTCGGTCGCCCGCGCCGTCACGTGCCAGTCGGTGCCGAACACATTGATGTGGCCGGTGCCGTCGTACCAGGTGTTCTCGATCGACGGGACCGCGACCAGGTCTTTCTGGCCGGCGTTGAACTTCGCGGCGCTCTCGTGCAGGTAGCGCCACTCGGCGGAGTCGGCGTCCCGCCAGTTGTCGACGAAGTCGTCGCCGTTGCGGATGTCCCACATGACGTCGTGCTCGGTGACCGCGAAGAAGTCGGCGTCGGTCTCGTCGTGGACGTGCTCGTAGGCGTCCGGCGGCAGCTTGACTCCGTCGCTCACCGAGGTGTGCGCGTGGAACTCGCCGGTGTACAGGGTCCTGCCGAGGTAGGCCGGCCGATCCTCGCCGGCCGCCGAGGCCGGGGAAGCCGGGGCGCCGACCAGCGCGCCGGCCGCGAGTGCGACGGCCGTGACAGCACCGGACCAGGTGGATGTGCGTGGTGCGCTACTGCGCGTCATGTTCTCTACCGTTTCACATGGTTCAAGCGTGCCGATCATAGAAATCAGGGCAGGTGAAACGGTTCGCTTCGCACACGTGTCACGAAAGTAAACGAGCGACCAAACCTGGCATATCTAATATTTCGGACGCATAGGGACAGTCCGTGATTGAAACGGCGGCGGACAGCCCTTCGGCCACACCGCGAGCACCTCCGCCCGGCGCAGTGTGAGCGCCTCCTGCGCGGGAGAGCGTTCCCGCACTCCGGCACCGGGAAGGCCGGCGGCTATTCCTGGGGCAGCAGGTAACGCCAGGCCAGCACGAAGGTCTCCCCCGAGCTGGTCTTGAAGAGCGACCGGCCATACTCCTGCCCGGCGGGAACCGCCTTGGTGACCGCACTCGCCGCCGCCCCCTCGACGTCCTTCTGCCAGACCGGGTCCACCACGCCCGAAGGCTCCGGAACGCCCTCGGGCCACGGCGACGGCTCGCCCTCCGCCGACGGGGCCTCATCGGCGACCAGCCGGACGCGGGCCACGACATAGTCGGTGCCCTCCGCGGCGGCCCGGGTCGCCAGGCCCTCCATCAGCTTCTTCGCGTCCAGCAACTGCTTCGGGTAGAAGTCCGCGAGCTGTTCCAGGGCCGGGACCCGGACCTCCAGCATCTTCCCGTCCTTCCCCCGTACGCCGAGGACGGTGTCCGGCACGTCCGTCACCGACGGCGCACCCGGCTTCGGCGCCGCCGTCGGCGGCTGCCCACCCAGGTACTCCTGCATCCGCGCGACCACCTCGTCCGTCTCGGCATCGGTGAGCGTCAGCTGCTTGCTCGCGTCGGCGATGACCAGGCCGTCGCCGTACAGCACCGTCCTCGGCGGACGCAGCACGTTCATGGTCGCGGTCACGAACCCGCCCTCCGCGCCCCACGAGGCGACCGGCTTCGCCGGCCCGTCGTCAGCCGCGGCCGCCGACGTGTCCGGTTCCCCTCCTCCACAGGCCGCGGTCAGCGCCGTCATCGCCACCAGCAGAATCAGTCGTAGTCTCATGCCTCAGACCACGTACGCACCCTCGCCTCGGTTCACCCACACGCCGATCAATGGCAGGTCGCCCGGCCGGAGGTCCGGGGATGCCTCTCGCTTGATCTAGGCGGAACAGACCTCCTGGTAGCCCAGGTCTGTTCCCACGTGCTCGCGCCACTCCTCCGGTGCGAGCCGGCGCCCGGCCCGCGCGCACACGGCAGGGACGGCTTTCGCGGGGTCGACCGGCAGCTCCTGGAACGCGCCGTCGTACCCGACCACGCGCAGGAGTGAGCCGTCGGCCGTGAAAGCGAGCGCGGGCATGGGGCCGGCCATCGCGTTCGGATCGAACATGCCGGTGGTCACGGTCCAGCCGGCGCCGAGCTGACGGCCCGCGACCGCGTCGAACAGCGTCACCCTGGTGTCGTGGGCGACGGCCAGGATTCGCCCGTCGGGCGAGAACCTGGCCCCCACCACGTCTCCCGGCACCCTGAACACCCGGCCCGTCGTACGCCAGGTGCGGGTGTCCCACAGGGCCACCGCTCTGCTCCCGTACGGAGATGCGCCCAGCGGGCCTTTCGGCGCGAGCGTCATCCACCTCTCCGCGAGCGTGCCGGGGCCTTCCTCGGCGGGAAGCACCCTACGGGCGACGAGGTCGATGACGTCGGTGCCTCCTTGATCGGCGGTCACGAGGAACCTGCTGTCGGAGCTGAAGGACAGGCTGCCTCCCGCGACGGGGCCGAACCGCATCACCTGCTTGCGTTGCGCGAGGTCGACGATGACGACGCTGCCCCGGCCGTAGTAGTCGCTGGGCAGGGTGTGGCTGATGGCGAGCAGGCGGCCGTCAGGGCTGATCTGCATGTCCGCCCTGTCGTACTCCGAGGCCACGGGCGCCTCGCCCAGCTTGCGCCCGGACTCCGCGTCCCAGAGTGTGGGGCCCTTGAGGTCGTATGGGGGGAGGGTGACCACGGTACGCCCGTCGGGGCTTACCTGAGTGATCAGCGCGTCCCTGTCCCGCCCACGGAGTGGAAAGCGTTTTTCGAGCCGCCCGTTCTCCGTGAAGCCGGGCACCGACCATCTGCGCACGGTGCCGCCCGTCAGGGCGAACAACGCGTCTCCCGAGGCGGTGAACCGCGGGTGCAGAGCGTCGGGAGGCAGGACGCGCCGGGGACCGGTCAGCCGGCTGACGTCGTAGGTGGTCACCCGTCCGGCGTCATCCAGGATTCTCAGGGTGCGATTTCCGGAGTCGAGCCGCGGGGATCCGACGATCCTGGAGGCGACGGTGAGCCGGAGGATCGGGGCCGCGTCATCCAGCCGCCACAGCGTGAGGCGCCCGCCCGCGGCGTTCACGAAGGTGATCAGGAAGCGGCCGTCGGGGCTGAACACGGCGTCGGTGTAGAGCCCGGGGAGGACCCGCCGGTCCCACGTGCCGGTGGACAGGTTCCACAGCCGCGTTCCGCTCCCCTGTACGGCGGCCAGCGCGCCGTCGGGGCTGAAGGCGAGGACCGCCCCCGGCACGTCGCGCGGAAGCCGCCTGCCCGCCGGCGTTCCCCCATCGGGGAACGCCCGCAGCGCTCCGTTGACGAGACCGAAGCGGTCGCCCGGTCCGAGCAGCGCTCCGCCCAGGTGTTCGTCCGGCTTCTGCGGCTTTTCCAGCGCCCGCCGCGCCACGTTCCACAGCGCGACGTACGGCCCGCCGATGTTGTCCTGGACGACGATGTAACCTCCGCCGGGACTGAACTCCACGCTGTCCGGGCGACCGTCGTCGCCCTTCATCTCCTCCGGCCCCCACCGGCCCCCGCCCAGCCGCCTGCCGGTCCGCAGGCTCCACAGCTCCATCATCTTGCCCCGCGCGAGCGCCAGCGTGTCACCGTCAGGGCCCATCGCGGCGGTGACGGGCGCCTCGCCGATCCCGCCGAAGGTCCTGACCGGCCGTCCGGTCACCACGTCGTAGGCGGTCACCCGGCCGGCGCCGGCGCTGACCAGCGTCCGCCCGTCGGGGCTAAGCGCCCGTCCCTCGTTGGCCGCGGCGGGATCCGTGAAGACCGACTGCTCCTGCTGGGCGAGCGAGCTCAGCACCGCGGAGGCGCTCTCGGGGACCGGCGCGATGCGGTAGGCGGCCACGCTGAGCAGCATCGCCTTCACCGGGTCGATCTCGCGCAGCGCGTCCGCCTGCAGGGCCACCCGCCGGGCCGTGGCTTGTGCCCGCTCATCGGCCAAGCGCCTGCCGGCCTCGTCGCTCCGCACCGACTGCTGCCAGGCGAGGGCGCCGCCGGTGAGCGAGGCGACGAGCAGGACCGTCAGGCCGGTGGTGACCAGGCGGCGCCGCCTGGTCAGCCGCACCGACGCGGTCCTGCTCACCTCGACGAACGTCTGCTCGGTGGTGTTCAGGGTCAGATGCGTGGTGTCCGTCCACTCCAGCGCCTGGCGCAGCGCGGTACCGCGGAGGAGGTCGTCCGGGCGGCGGCCGTTGCGCGCCCACCGCCGGGCGGCCTCGCCCAGCTCCCGGTGACGGCCGAGCGCCTCGCGGTCGCCCGTCACCCATTCGTGGAGCCTGGGCCATGCGTACAGCAGAGCGGCGTTCCCGATGGCGACCGCGTCTCCCTGGCGGCGGACCACCATGGCCTGCTCGAGCGCGGCGAGCACCCGCTCGGCGTGCCGTACCTCGATCAGCTCGTCCAGGGCGGCGATGCGCGGCGCCTCGTCGCTGTCGCGGACGTCCACCAGGCGCAGCAGCAGATCGCGTGCCACCTGGCGCTCGGACGGCGGCAGCCCGGCGTAGCACTGCTCGGCCACCGCGCCGAGCGTCGGCTCGTCGGCGGGCCCGCCGGGCGGCCGCACGTCGGCGGCGGCCTCGGCGCCCTCGGCCATCCTCGCGCGTACGCCGCCATCTTCACCACCGCCATCTTCACCACCGCCATCTTCACCACCGCCATCTTCACCACCACCAGCGAGCAGCGCCAGCAGCAGATGCTCCGCGGACGGACGCGCGGCCGGGTCCTTCGACAGCGCGGCGCGAACCAGCTCCCGCAGCCTCTCCGGCAGGACATCGATGTCGGGGTCGTGATTGAGCAGCCGGTTGATGACCGCGAACGTCGTCGGGGCGGTGAACGCGTCCCGTCCCGTCGCGGCGAACAGGACCACCGCGCCCCAGGCGAACACGTCGGCCGCCGGCTCGGCGCGTCCTCCGGAGAACAGCTCTGGCGCCATGTACATCGGGGTGCCGGCCAGCTCCCCCATCGAGGTCATCGACAGGCCGGCGGCCCGGGCGATACCGAAGTCGATCACTCGTGGCCCGTCGGGCCCCAGCAGGACGTTCTCCGGCTTGAGATCACGGTGCACCACGTCCGCCTGGTGGATGGCGGCCAGCGCGGTGGCGATGCCCACCGCCAGCCGGTGCAGCGGGTCGCCCGAGAGCGGGGCCTCCTCCCGCACCGCCGCGCGCAGGCTCGGACCGGGGACGAACTCGGTGACGATGTAGGGGCGCTCGCCGTCGAGGTCGTGATCCAGGATGCGGGCCGTGCAGAACGACGCCACCTGCTGCGCCGCGGTGACCTCCCGGGTGAAGCGGCGGCGCAACGGTGAGTCGCCGGACAGGTAGGCGTGCAGGACCTTGACCGCCACGCGGTTGGCCACCTCGTCGTAGCCCTCGTAGACGACGCCCTGGCCACCCGAGCCGAGCCTGCCCGCCAGCCGGTAACGGCCCAGCATCGCCGGGTCCCCCGGGCGCAGCGCGTCTGCTGTCATGGCTCCTTAGACGGCCGCTCACCGGACCTGGTTCGGCTGCGTACGGCCGGCCAGACCCGAGCGCGCAGGCGCCGCTTCATACGGCACCTGCGCCTACGGCTCCTACACCGAGTATGCGGAACTAGCGCGCCACGCCCGGCTCGCGGCCGTCTTCCATGTGCCCGTCGTCCCGTCGGCTCAGCGGTTGGTCCACAGGTGCCAGAACCAGTCGCCCTCGGAGCAGGTGTAGTGCTCCCAGTGGCCTCGATCGATCCCTCCCTGACCTGCCGCCACGCACTTGGAGTGGCTCGTGTACCAGGTGCGGTACACGTCATCTCCGGCGGGCCGCTGGGCAGCGCCGTTCTGCGGCGCGGCCACGCCCTGCGGCGGTTGCGCCGGCAGGGTGGCCGCCGTAGCAGGCAGGCAGACGGTGCCGGCTGCCAAGACCAGGGCGGCGGTACCGGCCAGGCGGCGGGCGAGAGCGGGAACGCTGGACAGCGTCAAGAAAGCCTCCTCGGCAGTTGTGATGGTCACCCCAGATCTTGCTACTACTTTCTGTAATGTCACAACTACCCAAAGTGACATACTCGCCTGTCGGCCGGATGGTCCCGTTCGCGTTCAACGGCGATTTCAGCTGGCCGCCCTGCGCAGGACAGGTGTGCGGCGCGGGCAGAACTTGACCTCGGGGTAGCGGGACGTCGGGCCATCGAGGACAGGTTGCCGCTGCGACTTCAGGTGCTGGTCGAGGAAGGCGGCCACGTAGGTGCGGGTGAGCTCTGCGCCACGGGCCGCGGGCAGCATGCCAGGGAGAGGTTCGAGGCCGAGGACGTCTGCCACCAGCGGGATGTCGGTGAAGGACTGGTGTTCGGCGTCCGACAGCACGAGCCAGCGCTTCCACCCGGTCAGCAGCTTCCAGTCACGGTCCCACGAATTGTCGTGGCCGCCCGGGACATGCTCTTGCGCACCCAGGAACATGAACGGCCGGGAGAGGCCGCCCGTGGGGATCCGAGCGTAGGTGGTGCCGTCCATGTCGACTCCGGCGCGTATGCGTGGGTCTTTGACCATGGCCGCAACAGTGCTGGCCCCGCCGATCGACTGGCCTACCATCGCGATCCTTCTGTGGTCGATCAGGTCGGAGTGCTTCCACTTGGAGGTCAGCTGGTCGAGGACGAAGGACACGTCGGCGGCCCGGCCCTGGACCAGTCCGGCGCCGAAGCCCGGGTCGCTGTTGCTGTCGCAGGCGAGGCATTCGGCGACCCGGCCGTCGGACAGGGTGGTGGCGTAGCTTTCGTAGGTGTGGTCGATGCCGGCCACGACGTAGCCTCGGCTGGCCAGGTCCTCGGCCAGGGAGGTGAGTGTGCTCATCGGTTTGGTGAAACCGGGTGAGAGCACCACCAGCGGAAGCTTGTGCCCGGAGGGGTCCGCATCCTCGACGGCGTTGGTCCGTGTCTTGCTCAGCGTGTCGTACGGCGTGCTCGCGATCCCCGAGCCTTTCAGGAGCAGCTCCGACTCCTTCGGCGTCATGTAGGGCGAGCGCTGCCCGTCGCGCTGCTCGGCCGGGTACCACAGGGTGACCTTGAGCTCCCTGGCTTGGACGTCGAGGTTCCAGGGGTCGGGGCGGGAGGTGTCCGTCAGATGCAGGACCGTGGTGCCGACCGGACGGTCACCGGTGGGCGCGGGCAGGGTCGCGGGGCCGGCCGGCGTGACCGACGGGGCGTCGGACCGGGGCGGTGCGGGGGCGGAGCAGGCGGGCGCGGCCAGGACGACCAGTCCTAGGGCGACGGCCAGGATCAGTCTCATGGGGAGTCCGTTCACTCGGGCAGCAAGATCAGGGACGTCGCCAGTGCGGGGTCACGTCCGGCGGCCGCCTCCTCGGGGGTGAGGGGCACGTAGCGGTCGGGCGGCACGCCGATCCGGTCGATGAACTCGCGATCGGGCCCGAGGTGGTGCCTGGCGGGGAAGCTCAGGAGGGTGTTGTTGGCGAGCAGGTAGGACTGCGCCGGGCCGGAGATCACGCCGGCGGTTCTGGTGCCGACCAACTGGCCGAGGTGCAGGTCTTTGACCGCGGAGCTGAAGTGCTCGCAGGCCGAGACGCAGCCGTGGTCGATGAGCACGACCAGCGGCAGGTTGAGCAGTTCGACGGTGTCGTCGGTGCGCGCGGCCGCGCATCTGTTGTCCACGGTGCATTGGTAGGCGGTGATCTTGCCGTGGACGAACGCGCTCACCAGCCGGATCGCCTCCACGGGACTGCCGCCGCCGTTGCCGCGCAGGTCCAGCACGACGCCGGACAGCGTCCGGCCGGTTCGCAGCCTGGAGATCGCCTTGAGCACCCTGTTCGCCGAGTTGGACGTGAAACCGGTCAGCCGTACGTAGGCGACGTCGTCGTCCAGCAGCTTCGAACTCACCACCGGCAGGGTGGCCGGATCCCGCGGGTAGAGGCCGGGCTTGAGCGAGACCGTCCAGCGGCGGCCGGTGGTCGGCCGCAGGAGCCGCAACTCGACCGGCCTCGCCTCCGGGTACTCCGGATACAGGGTGGCGATCGCCGGGGTGGCCTCGCCGTCGACGAAGGGCGCCGACCCGTTGATCGACTCGACGATGTCGCCGGGACGCAGCCCGGCGGCCCGCGCCGCGCCGCCCTCGACGGTCGTGACGAACAGCGGCGGGAGGGCGACGCGGGGGGTGCTGCCGTCCACCTGCAAGCCGCTGACGTTCGCCTGGAAACCCAGGCCGTAGCCGTCGCCGTCGTAGTAGTCGGGCGGCCGTTCGACGTCGTGCGTCCAGCGGGCGTGGTTGTCGCCGAGGGCGGCCACTATGCCTTCAAGGGTGACCACGGCCAGTTTGCCGCGCAGGTCTGGGGCCCGATTGGTGATCTTCCGGTAGGCGGCCTCGAAGGCGGCCCAGTCGGCCTTCCTGTCGCCGGTCAGCGCCGGCATGATCGCCTCCGGCACGTCGCGCCCGTCGCGGTTGATCTCCTGGGTCAGGGCGAGAAATCCGGCGGCCAGCAGCGAGCGGGCGTCCAGCGTCGGGCCGCTGTAGTAGTTGCCGAGGATGCAGAAGTACGCCTGCTCGATGACGTCGATCGTGGTGGCCGTCTCGGTCCCGAGCCGTCCCTGGGGATGCGCGCAGGCCGTTGCGCCCGCCGTGCTCGCCTGAGTGCGCGGTGGTGTCGGCGCCGTGCAGGCCGCCGCCAGGAGGAAGGCGAGTACGGCGGCCGCGGTCCTGATGGTGGTCATGACAGACGTCTCCGGATCCACCAGAAGGAGAACCATGTGAGACCGAGGGTGAGCACGGCGTAGATCCCGGTCTCGATCCACTGGAAGGGCCAGAAGCGCTCCAGGGGATGGTAGGTCGCCTGCTGCCGGTAGCCGAGCCGGTTGATCTCGCCCCAGCACGGGTCCGAGCTCGGTGGTCCCCCTGCCGGTGCGCAGGGTCCCGACGTCCCCGACAAGGGGAGGGGCGCTTCTTCGCCCATGCCGGCGATCGTACGTCCGGACGAATCGAGCAGGTCGCTGGACAGGACCCAGGCGCCCGCGTGGCCGGGAACGCCCGGCCGCATGGATATGTACACGGGTCCGCCTCCCTGCCCCTGCATGTGGATGCCGCCTCCGTTCACGTGGCTGAGCTCGAAGGTCGCGGTGACCGGGGGCATCAGGTGGGGCCGGACCAGCAGCGGCATGGCGACCTGGACCGCGGTGAAGACGACCAGGGTGAGGGCCATGGCGGGCAGAGTGCGGCGCACCAGCATGCCCACGGTCACACCGAGGACGACGGCGAAGGCCGCATACCCCATAGGGGCGATGCCACGCGCGCCGAACACCAGAGGAGCCATCAGGGCCAGGTCGAGAACGGCCGACTTGTCCAGGGGATCGGACCACCAGGTCACCGCGAGGCCGCTCGCGGTGGCGGCGGCCACGGCTGCCAGACCGACGAGCCCCAGCTTGACCGCCAGCCAGCGGCCGCGGGTGACGCTCTGGTTCCACACCAGCAGATGCGTGCCCGCCTCCAGCTCGCGGGTGATCAACGGTGCCCCCCAGAAGAGCCCGACCAGAGCGGGCAGGGCCAGCACGACAAAGCTGACGGCCACGAAGGGGAGCTGATGTCCGTCGAAGAAGCGGTCGAAGAACAGGTCACAGATGTCGTCCGGAGTGCAACCGGCGATCCCGGCGGCGTACTGGGAGGCCAGGTCCGGGCCGGTCATGGCCAGGGCGGCGGTGAGAACCACGAGTACGGCGGCCATCATCAGGGCCGAGCCGCGGAACTGGCGCCAGGTGAGCCAGATCATCGCTGCACCTCCACGGCGGCCCGCCGGTTCTCCGCGGCGTGCTTGTCCATGTAGGCGAGGACGAGGTCCTCCAGATTGAGACGGCTGACCGTCCACACGGGGTCGTGGATCGGGGAGTCGGTACGGACCACGTACGTGCTCTGTCGCTCGGTGTGGCTGGCGGAGATGACGTACTGGCCGGCGGGGAGTCGGTCGGGATCGCGGCGTGGGCCGGTGAGCCGGTGATGGGCGGCCAGTAACCGGTGGACCTCCCCGGCCATCTGGACGCGGGAGTCGGCGAGCACGATCACGTGATCGCAGATCCGTTCCAGGTCAGAGACCAGGTGGGAGGAGAGCAGCACGCTCAGCTCGTGCGCGACGGCAGCCTCCGCCAGCCCCTGCAGGAACTCGCGGCGGGCCAGCGGATCGAGTGAGGCCACCGGCTCGTCCAGGATCAGCAGCTCGGGCCGCTTGGCCAGGCCCAGGGTGAGGGCGAGCTGGGCACGCTGACCGCCCGACAACTTGCCCGCCCGATGTGCGGGGACGAGTCCGAGCCGCGCGATACGCTCCCGCGCCATGCCGTCGTCCCAGCGGGGGTTGAGCCGGGCTCCCAGCCGCAGGTGCTCGGCGACGGTCAGCCCCGCGTAGACGGGGGTGTCCTGGGCGACGAACCCGACCCTGGCCAGTTGCGCGGGCGTACCCCCGGGCCGGCCGCCGAGCACGGTGATGTCGCCGGCCGTCGGTTCGAGTTGGCCGCCGGCCAGCTTCAGCAGCGTGGTCTTGCCGGCTCCGTTGGGTCCCACCAGCCCGACGACGTGGCCCGTCGGGATGTCGATGGTGCACTCGCGCAGCGCCCAGCGCTTGCCGTACCTCTTGCCCAGTGCCTGGGCCTGCAGAACAGAAGTCACGCTGTGTCCTCCTGAGAGGTGGTCATGAACAGCCTCGACGCTTTCGGCGAGGTCGAGGTCACGGTCGAGGATGTGGCGTCAGAGCGGCGTGATGGCGGGAACGAAACTAGGCACTGCCCTTGCCGGTGCGCGTCGGCCGTCATGCCGAGATCGCGTACCTCCTGAGAAGGAAGGGCCGTCAGGTCATCCCTGCGATGTACTCCCCAAGACCGTGAGCCCCGTCACAACGGCCGATGCGTGACGGACAGGCAGGCGGTGACAATGTGCCGGTGGAAACCGGTGAACGACTGCCGTGGTGGCGGCATCTGCTCGACCTGGACAGCCGACCGGATGAGGATTACCCGGACCGGCGCGGCGTCCGGGACGCGCCGGGGCTGAGTGGCGAAGGACCTCCAAGGCCGTCTCGCAGAGCACTCGCCGCCGACGTGGTGGTCGCGATCGCCATGACGGTCATCGCGGTGACCGTATCGGTGAAATATCCAGTGAGCGGCCCGATCGCGGATCAGCCCGAAGTGATCGAGTACTTGCGGCTCCGACCTGCCCCCTCGCCCCCACCGCCGGTTCCCGATCGCCCGCCGGCTCCTGATTCCCCGACCGACTACCCACCACCTCCTGGCGTCCTGTCCAACGACCCACTCCCACTCCCCGGCGAACCTTCCGGCAACACGCCTGCCCAGCCTCAGCCCTACAACCCGCCCGCGTTCCTTGTGGCGCTGACGGCGTTGCCGCTGGCGGCGCGGCGCCGGTACCCGCTCACCACCTTCTGGGTGGTGCTGGCCGCGGCGCTGGCCACCCACGCGGGTGCCACCTGGATCACCGTGCTGACCTGCGCTGTCGCCGCGTACGGTGCCGTCGCCTACAGCCGTAACAGGTTCCTGGCCATGGGTGGCCTCGCGCTCGCGGCCGGGCTCGCCGGGGGCGCCTTCCGGGACGTCGCGCCTGCGCCGCCGAATTGGATGGGCCCGTTCGTCGTCCTGCTGAGCGTCGGCGTCTTCGGGAGCTTCGTCCGTTTCTGGCGGCGACAGCTGGGAGCCAGCCGGCATCGGCTCGCGGAGTTGCAGCAGGCGCAGGCGGACGCCATGCTCAGGGCTGTCGCGGAGGAGCGGTCCCGGATCGCCGCCGAGCTCCACGATGTGGTGACCCACAATGTCAGCGTGATGGTGATCCAGGCCGGAGCGGCCCGCAAGGTCATGGACGTGGAGCCGGAGCAGTCGAAGCAGGCTCTGCTCGCGATCGAGTCCGGCGGCCGGGCCGCCATGGCCGAACTGCGCCATGTCATGGGCCTGCTCGCCGGCCCGGGCGGCGAGCGTCTCGACGGGCCTTCCGACGGCCTCGAACCCCAGCCCGGGCTCGACCAACTCGACGCCTTGGTGGAACGGGTCCGCGCCGCCGGCGTGCCGGTGAGCATCGAGGTGTCGCCGCCGGGGCCGTTGCCTCCCGGAGTCGATCTCGCCGCCTACCGCGTCGTGCAGGAGGCCCTCACCAACACGATCAAGCACGCGGCCGGGGCCGCCGCGTCCGTGACGATCGGTCATGACGGCGACTGGCTGGAGATCGAGGTGACCGACACCGGCGGGGCACGGAGCGCCGGGCCGCGGACCGGCCATGGCAGGGGGCTGATCGGGCTGCGCGAGCGGCTCGGCGTTTACGGAGGAACTCTGGACTCCGGACGGACGGCCGGGGGCGGATTCCGGATCAAGGCCCGCGTCCCGTGGAGGACCGCATGAGCGAGCGGTTGCGCGCCGTCATCGCCGACGACCAGGCACTGGTACGCACGGGATTCCGCATGATCCTCGCCGCCGACGGCATCGAAGTGGCGGCCGAGGCCGCCAACGGGGACGAAGCCGTCGCCGCGGTCCGCCGTACCAGGCCCGACGTCGTGCTGATGGACATACGGATGCCGCAGATGGACGGCCTCGAAGCCACCCGGCGGATCCTCGCGGGCGGTGCCGAGGACACCCGCGTGCTGATCCTGACCACCTACGACCTCGACCACTACGTGTACGCCGCGCTCGCCGCGGGCGCGAGCGGGTTCCTGCTCAAGGACGTCTCACCCGAGCATTTGGTGGCCGCGGTACGTCTGGTGCGCTCCGGCGACGCCCTGCTCGCGCCCACCATCACCCGCCGCCTGGTCGAGCGTTTCGCCCGCCGCGACAATGTGAAGCCCACCCTCCACCGCGATCTGTCCGAGCTGACGCCTCGAGAACTGGACGTGCTGCGCCTGCTCGCCACCGGCCTGAACAACGCCGAACTCGCCGACCAACTGACCCTCAGCGTGGCCACGGTGAAGACCCACGTCGCGCGCATCCTGTCCAAGCTCGGCCTGCGTGACCGTGTCCAAGCCGTGGTGGTCGCCTACGAGACCGGCCTGATCTCTCCCGGCGGCACCGGCTGACCTGAATGAGCTGCGCCGGGTTTTGATGTGCCCTGACCTGGATCTTTGGGCACAGGCCAAGGGAGTAACCACACGAGCATCAGCCTGCCATGGACGCCCCAGCAGCGGAGGCGGCGACGTTGCTGTCATTAGAGATCAAATCGGGTCCAGGTCCGTATCGCCGAGATCGCCGATCCAGCGGAGGCGCCAGACGCCGAGCGCCTCGACGACCGGCCGCCGCGCCCCGGCGTCTCTCCGGTACAGATGTTGCACTAGGAAGCGATTTCGTCGGAACCTAGTTTCGTTTCATGAGCGATTTGATCAGCGAGGCGGAGACCGACCGCGCCTTGAAGGCCAGGCACCGGGCGATGTGGGCGCTGGGTGACTACCCGGCCGTGGCCTCGGAGATCATCCCTGACCTGGGCGCGACCCTGGTGCAGGCATGCGACGTAGGGCCCGGCGACCGGGTGCTGGACATCGCGGCCGGAACGGGTAACGCCGCGATCCCGGCGGCTCTGGCCGGCGCGGAGGTCGTCGCCTGCGACCTGACGCCGGAACTGCTGGAGGCCGGACGCCGATCATCGGCTGGGCACGGCGTGGAGTTGGAGTGGCGCCAGGCCGACGCCGAGGCGCTGCCGTTCGCCGACGGTGAGTTCGACATCGTGCTCTCCTGTGTCGGGATCATGTTCGCCCCGCACCACCAGGCCGCCGCTGACGAGATGCTCCGCGTCTGTCGCCCAGGCGGCACAATCGGCCTGCTCAACTGGACGCCGGAGGGGTTCATCGGCCAGATGTTCGCGACGATGAAGCCCTACGCGCCCCCGCCGCCGCCCGGCACGCAGCCGCCGCCCCTGTGGGGGCGCCCGGAACACGTCCGCGCGCTATTCGGCGACCAGATCACCGATGTCACGGCCGATCGGCGGACCGTGCAGATCGACAGGTTCACGACACCCGAGGCATTCCGCGACTACTTCAAATCCAACTACGGCCCGACCGTCGCCGCCTACCGCGCCATCGCGAACGATCTCGACCGTGTCACCGCTCTGGACCATGACCTGGCCGCCCTCGCCCATCGCCACACTCACGACACCGGCACCACCTCCATGGCCTGGGAGTACCTGCTGCTCACCGCACGCAAGACCGAGCCGGCCGGCGGCCGGTGCACGGTCGGCCGGTTGTAAGCGCGCTGCGGTACGCCTGGACCAGCGGAAACCGGGCTTCTGCCCGGAGTCGACACGGAAGAAGCAGGAGAAGAGGACATCATGAACGGAACATCAGGCGGCGGGACGGCAGGGAGGCGGACCGGCGCGAGCACCGGCAGGGGCAGCGGGAGTACGGCCGTCAGGATGGCCGCCCGCTTGGTCCTCGTTCCCGCGCTCACTGCGGCCGCCACGCTGGGAATGGCATCTGTCGCGTCGGCCGAGGAGAAGACGGTCACGTGGACGAGCGATCCGAAGAGCATGGTGGATCTCTGCAATGCAAGCGGTGGCTTCGGCGAGATGTATAAGGACGGCAGCGGCATCTGCCTCGGCAAAAAGGGTGGCAGTACGTACTGCAAGCCGCCCAAGGCGCCGAACAACTGCACCAGCACCCCGCCGGAGAAGCTCAGTCAGAGGAAGATCGAGCGGTGGTGGATCGCGACGGGCTTTGCCACCTTGACCGCCTCCTGACCGGGCGCGGACGGCACCGGATAGGCGATCGGCGACAGCATCGCGCCGCCTGAGATTCGGTGCGTGGGGCCACGCCCGGATAGGAGCCGGACCGCAGCCGGGGCACGGCCAGTTCGATCGACCCGGCCCGGGTGTCCCACGGGCGTGTGCGGTAGCCGTTGCGGGTGTTGACTCGCTGGTCGGACACTTCGCCGTAGCCGGCCCCGCAGATCTGCTCGACCTCGGCGTCCATCATCCGCTGGGCGAACTCCCCGGATCATCGTGCGCAGCAGGTCCGGGCTCGCCGCGGCGAGGGTGTCTTCGAAGTACTCCCCGGCAGCGGGCACAGTGTCATTGACGGCCACTTCGTCCCCTTCGTGTTGATGTGAGCGAATCGAAGGATTATGAAGTGGCCGTCTCATGTCACATCGATCTCACCCGCACCAGCAGCAGAGCCTGATCACCCGCACACCATCTCCCCGGACGTCAACGCCAGGTCAGGCCGGCGTGGCCACCCGGGCCCGGGCGGTCGTCTCCAGCGCGAACAGCCGTGCGGACAACGGGGCCAACGCGACACCTATCAGAGCGAACATCATGATCCCGGACACGGCGTCGGGTGCCGCGAAGTCGGCTGCCAGTGCCGCCACCAGCGTCACTGCCGCCCACCGCGGTGCCAGCCGCGTCCGCCAGAGGGCGACGGCGAGGGTGAGGGTGCCCGCGACGGTCGCCAGCAGCACCGGGACGATGAGCACGGCGAAGGGCGGCGCCTCGAACATCGCCGCGGCGATCTCGGCCGCACCTGCCCGGTCCGGGTGGTGGGCGAGCGGGTACTGGGCCATCACGTAGGCGACGGGACCGATGTGGAGCGCCCACCCCAGCGCCGCGAGGACAGACCCGGCGACGCCGAGCCGCGAGCCTTCGGCGCGGAAGAGGCCGATGAGCCCGAACAGGGCACCGGCGAAGCACAGGAACGAGATGACGAGCAGCACGTTCGCACCAATCCAGCGGGCGGGCTGCGCCTCGATCAGGGCGAGCTGGGCGGGGGCGTCGGCGGACGCCGGCAGGAGGATCGTGCCGGCCAGGCCGGCGACGGCGCCGGTGATCAGTGCGACGGCGGTACTTCGGCGTGACATGTGGACCTCCGGGGGAAGGCAGCGGTTGGTGCCGCCGACGCTAGAGACGGCCAGCGCCGGAATCGTCGGAGGTCACGCGGAACCGCATACGAGCCTGCTCGTATGCGCCTACCTCCCCGGGTCGATGCCGCACGGGGCAGCGCGCCGCTATGGTTCGTGCCATGACCGACGACGGCGCCGGCGCCCTGGCGCAGTGGCTGAGGGCCCGGCCGCGGCTCGTGGACTTCACGGTGGCCGCCGTCCTCGTCGCGCTCGGTGCCGGGCAGGTGATGGCCGGGGACGGCGGCGCGACGGCGCTGATCGCCTCGGTCGCCATGACGGCGCCCGTCGCGTGGCGGCGCCGACGGCCCCTGCCGGCCGTCCTGATCGGGTGGTCGGCCCTCTTCGTCGCGGAGGGCCTGGGCGCGGACGTCACGAGCCAGGGCTACGCGGCCGTGATCGCGCTCATACTCACCGTCTACTCGGTCGCGGTCTACGCCCCGCTCCGCCGGGCGCTCGTCGGCCTGGTCGCGGCCCTGGCCCTGGTGTGGGGCTCGATCCCGTTCGCCGCGTCACAGACAGTGGCCGACTTCGCGTTCACCGGGCTGATCACGCTCGCGCCCTGGCTCGCGGGCCGCACCATCCGGGACCGGCAGCTGCGCATCACCGAGCTGCGACGCCTGGCTCGCGAGCTGGAGCACGAGCGGGAGGAACGGGCCCGTGAGGCGAGGGACGCGGAGCGCTCCCGCATCGCCCGGGAGATGCACGATGTGCTCGCACACACCGTCAGCGTCGTGGTGATCCAGCTCGGCGCGGTCGAGCGCATCGTGGAGTCCGATCCGGGCACGGCCCGCTCAGTGATCGCCTCGGTGCGCGCCACCGCGAAGTCCGCGCTCGCCGAGCTGCGGTTCCTGCTGAGCCTCGATGGCGTTCCCGCGGCCGGGCCTCGTCCCTCCCTGGCCCGGCTCGGCGACCTCGCCGACGACATGCGTGCCGCCGGCGTGCCGGTCGAGCTGACGGTCAGAGGTTCGGTCGGCGGGCTGCCGTCCGCGGTCGACCTGGCCGCCTACCGGATCGTTCAGGAGTCCCTCACGAACGTCATGCGCCACGCCACGGGCGCACCCACCCGTGCCCTCGTGGTGGTGGACGAGGATGCCGTACGTCTCACGGTCGAGGACGACGGCGCCGCCCGGCCCGCGTCGCGGGTACACCCGCCCGGGGCGCCCGAGCGGGCCGGTTACGGCCTGATCGGCATGGCGGAGCGGGCCCGGCTGTGCGGGGGCGACCTTGAGGCCGGGCCCCGGCCGGACGGAGGCTTCCGCGTTCGGGCGCGGCTGCCCCTGGTGCGGGCCGTGAGCGTGGCGTGATCCGGATCCTGCTGGCCGACGACCAGGCGCTCGTACGTGCCGGGTTCCGGCTCATTCTCGAGACCGAGGGAGATTTCGAGGTCGTGGGCGAGGCCGCCGACGGGCGGCAGGCGGTCGCTGCCGCCCGCGAGCTCCGACCGGACCTCGTGCTCATGGACATCCGGATGCCTGTGCTCGACGGGATCGGCGCGACGCGTGAGCTGGCGAGGGCCGGCGCCACGGCCAAGGTCCTGGTACTCACCACCTTCGACGACGATGCCCTCGTCCACGACGCGCTGCGCGCCGGAGCGAGCGGGTTTCTTCTCAAGGACGTGGACCCTCCCGACCTCGTCCATGCCTGCCGGACCGTCGTCCGTGACGAGGCGCTGCTCGCGCCGGCCATCACCCGGAGGCTCATCGAACGATTCCTCGCCACCCCGCCGCCCGGCCGCCCGCCGGCTGCGTTCTCCCGGCTGACGGCGCGCGAACTCGAGGTGTTCACGCTGATGGCTCGGGGTCTGGACAACCAGGAGGTCGCCGACCGGCTGGTGATCTCCGCCACGACCGTCCGGACGCATATCACCCGCATACTCGCCAAGCTCGGCCTGCGTGACCGGGTGCACGCCGTAGTCCTCGGCTATGAGTCCGGGCTGGTCCGTCCCGGCGAGGGTGCCTGATCAGCACCGGGCCAGCGCCCGCCGCCACTGTCGGCCCCGGGTTTGTCGATCATCGCACACACCCGGGGAACCGCACTTCTCTCAGGTCTTCCGGGACCAGAGCAGGCAGAGGCTCGGCTTCCCCGGTCTCGATGTCGACCCGGTAGTAGTTGCTGGGCCCGTAGCCGTCGGTACTGATCACGAAGGTGTCCGCACTGGTCCAACACTCGACCCTTTGGAGCCTCGCGGTCGTGGGCAGCCGCATGCTCCGGCGACCTGTGCGCCGGCCGTACCGCGTGAAGCGATTCTCGTCATCGTCGACGCCGATCCACGTCCTCCCGTCGTGCAACGGGCCCAAGTGGCCCAAGTCCTCTGTGCTGAACAAGACGCTGCCACTGAGATCGACCGCCCGGGCACCCTCCAAGTCTTCAACCAGCAGGGCCTGCCCGCCCGCTAACCAGCCGTTCAGTGTCGACTCCGGCCCAAACCCCGGGACACGCCGCCGCTTGCCGTCCCAGACATACAGTTTGTCCTCGGAAGTGAACGCGAGGCGGCGACCGTCCGGAGAAAAATACAGTCGGTAGTCCGAAGGAAGATTCAGTCGGTAGTCCAACGCATCGGCTTTCGATATCGTGCTGATCTTTCCCGACGGAAGGTCATACACGACGACCTTGCGCTTGCTCCGGCTGTGGTAGGCCAGCCTCCGGCCGTTCGGGCTGATCTCGAGGTCGCTTGGGGTGGCGTCCTCGACAAGCAGCCGTTGGTTCGACTCGGTGATGACGACCCAGTAGCTTTCATCGGTGAGCACGGTTACCGGCGCGTCGACGCGGTAGGCGTACCGGAGCGTGGCCTGCATAGGACCGTGCAATGGTTTGAGCTCCGAAAAGGCAAGGGCGACGAAGGGAGCGCGGCCTGCGCCCTGTCCGAGCAAAGCATCTAGGGCCGAGCAATAGGCCACCATGAGGACCAAGGCGACAAGGCAGGCAATCAAGGCACCGCACCCGGCGTTATTCCGCCCGGGCTCCCGCTCGGCGACCGCAGGAAGATCCTCCGTCATTGCCCGTAGCGTGCCGGCGAGAGCCGTGCCATCGGTGCCCAGAGCACGAAGCCCTTTCTCGCCCGCCCGCCGCACGGCTCTTCTACTTCGCCCACACAAATAGGCGGTCTCCTGCTCGGTCCAGCCGTCATGGTGCAACGCAACCAGGACGGCACGCTGCAAATTGGAGAGTTCCTTCCCCCAGCCCGGATCGGGCCAGACGCGGAAGCGGCTGAGATAGGACCGATAGAGCGAGAAGAAGGCGTCCTTCGTGCCTGCCCTGTCGCGCAGTGCCTTCTCCGCCATGCGCCGGGCATACGGCGTGCGTCCGCCCAACAGCGACGCCGTACGGCGGACCTGCTCGTACCAGTCCGACATCAACGGACCTTCCCGAAGACGATTGAGTCGGAGTATGGGATGCCAATCGAGATGAGCTCGCCCGTTCTGGCGTCGATGGCTATGTAGTCGTCCCCATCCTGGATATCCGCGTCCCGTGCGACCAGGGTGTCGGCGCCCGCCCACTGGAATTCGCTGAGCTCAGAGGGCAGGACCCGCACCCGCCGCCCGGTTGCGGTCTCGTACACCGAAGTCGGCTCCCCCAAGTCGATGTACCACCGCAGATCTGCGGACATATCACGGGGACGCTCCTCCTCCGACCGGAAGCGGGTCGCCGTGCCGTCGAAGCGGATGGCGTCGATCGAGACGTCGCGACCATCGCAGCCCGCGCTGCCCATCAGGCTGTCGCCGGTCAGCCCGTAGGCCCAGCACACCTGGTTGAGTGTCCTCGTCCGGCCCGTCTCGAAGTCCGTGACGAATGTCCGACGGTTCTCACTGGTGGACACGGCGAAGTGGCGGCTGTCGGCGGAACTGGCCACCGAGGTGATTGCGACGATCTCCTCAGTGGTGAGGCGTGGTGTGATCGGGCGGGTGAAGCCGGAGCGGAGATCCTTGGCGACGTAGCGGAGCTCCCTCACGTCCAAGTAGGCGACGCGGTGTCCGTCCGGGGTGATCTCGATGGGGATACGGCCGGTGTCGTGCATCGACTCAGAGCGAGCATTGCTGGCGGCCGTACTGAGCTCGATATCCATGCCGAATGGCACGTGCAGTGTCCATCCCACGCAATCAATCACCGTCCCGGCCGCAGGCCCGGGCTCGAATAGGTCGCTGGGGCACGATGTGGGCTCGCCGTACGTGACCGCCTGGATATTGCGCCCGAACGCCCCCTGACAGGCGGCCAGACCCACGAAGACCGCGGCGATCCCTGTCCATCTACGGATGCGTCTCCAACGCGAGAGCCTCGCCCACGGATGTGCCACAGCAAACAGTGATACCCAGACGCGATCACAATCGAATCAACGTCTAACCTCGGACGTCTGCGGACAGGCGTCGACGCCCGGATCTGGCGCTCATCCGCCATCAAGGCAGTTGAACGACGATCCCTTGCTGGAAGAAGACGATGCTTGTTGCTGTCATTGGAGATCAAAAACGCCCCGGAGCGTGATCACTCGGGGCGTTTGGGCTGTTCAGGGGTGGTGGTCAGGGGCAGGGTCGAACTGCCGACCTTCCGCTTTTCAGGCGGAACAATCGCCCTGCTCCCCCGGTCCGTCCCGAGGTCAGGGGTGCTGCTCGGAGGTCAATGTGCGCTCATGGTGGCCGACGTTGTCGTCAGCGTTGTCGTCACATCAGCCGTGGTGCTCAAGAATCTCGATGGCGTGCAGTACGTCGGTAACCACGTGGTCGGCCTGGTGATCGACACCGGACCAGGTGCCTCGGTCAATCCAGATCGTCCGGAGTCCCGCGGCCCGTCCGCCGGCTATGTCAGCGGTCAGATTGTCACCGATCACCCATCCGCCCTCGGCGAGAGCCGCTCCGCAACGCTTGGCTGCGATCTCGAACAGACCGACGTCGGGTTTACGGATGCCCTCCAGCCCCGACAGCGCACAGGCGTCGACGGCCTCGGCCAACCCTGTCTGCTGGATCTTCCCGAGCTGGTTGTCCGCCGTCCCGTTGGTAACGATCGCGACTCGCCAGCCAGACGCGCGCAGCCGAGCCAGGCCATCCAGCACCTCGGGACGAGAGCGCACGAGGTACGGCATCCGCCGCCGGTAGCTACCCCACAACTCCTCGACGGAGTCAGGCAGCGCGAACCGCTCGCGGACCTTGCTGAAGAACACCTCTCGGTGCGGGTAACCGTCCCGGTCCAGACCGATCAGCCAATCGACCGCCTCGACCTCCAGCTGGTGTTCGTCGGCGAACTCCTCAACCCACACCCGGAACGCCGCATCAAGATCTACGAGGGTGTTGTCCAAGTCGAAGAGCGCGAGCCGCTGCACGAGCACACCGTAGCCGGTCGCCTACCGTGTCAAACAGCCTCCGACCGATGGCTGGGCCTCACCTCAGACGGCGGCAAGCGGACCCAGACCGCAGGGTGGCCAGACCGGAGGAACGGAAGCGGCGCGACACGTTGCAGGGTTCGTAAGGGACGCTTCGCGATCATTGGCCTACGGCGACGTATCGATGCTCTTGCGTGCTTCTGGGCCATCACCCACTTCAATGCACGATGTCGCCTTGCCAGTTACTCGCGGTTGCATGGCGCCCTGTCCGACGGCTCGTTCGCGGTTCTCCTGTGGCATGTGGACCCGGACGGCCATGCTGCAGCTTGGAAGGCCCGAGGGACCGACATGGCGACTCAAGATCGCATGTTCACTCTCGAATAAAGGTTACATAGCACACAAATACCTCAGCCTCAGAGCAACACATAGTGCAAACGGGCCACTTGGCATAGGCATATCGATCCGAACCACTGCTTACCGGACGCAGCAGCCAGCCGCTTGTGGCACTCTATAGTCATGAGTTCCTCGGCACCCCAGCGTCGCCTCCGCCAACCGAAGCCACCAAGCGTCAAAAGAAGCATCTACTTCTATCGGGTCGATGCCGGCGCCGATGAAACCGGCATCCCCAAGAACATCGACGTTGAGTTGCGATCTGGACTCAAAGCAATCAACGACCTTTCCTTCGCCCCCGGCAGTCGTCGCTACATGAACCAGGCGGATGGCAGTAGTTTGTGTGCCTGGGTAGACGACACCGTCGGAGACATCACGATGGTTCGACTGGGAACCATTCGGAGGAATGCACTTCCGCAGTCAGAGCTTGGAGGCATCCTCCGCAACCTCACTCTCGGCGAAGACGAAGGACTATGCGAGACATCGCATATTTGCCTGTTCCCTGATGGAATCGTCGGCGTGGAGCACAACTTCTACGGTCCCCGCGCGAAGCGCCTGCCTAGATACATGGAGCATGCGCTATCTGAGCCAAAGCCAAAGTTCACACTCGAGGCACTGCTCAACCACGACGTGGCACAGCAGTTGGAGGGGCTTAAGGCCGTTCGCAAGCTCACACTACGAGTGCGCAAGTCATACGTGGCGACTATCGGAGAAGCCAACGAATCGCTCGGCAAGGCACTTGATGCGGCGGCCACCGGAAGTGATGCCGCGGTTGTCGGACTCATACTTCAGCCAGAGCCGTACAAAAGAGTCGACCTCAAATCTGACTTGATCAACTTCTTGCGTCGCCTCGTTCGCAGGGAAGACCTTCGGGACCAGACAGAAGAGCTCAAGGCGACCGTCGTCGACGGCGAAACCGGGAGAACCGATGAGATCAACCTGCTCGAGGACCAGCTCATCAGTAAGAAGACGATCCTGCGCCAGAGCCAGAGATCCAGAGTGTTGAACAGGGAGGATGCATACCGGCAGATCATCGCCGCCTACGAGGAGCTACACGAAGATCTTTTGTCGGCCTCGTCCGCTAGTGTGTCCTTGAAGGGTTCGAATCAATCCCCCTAAGAGGTGCAACGGATGACGCGACGGCGATTCCCCTCCTTCGCCACAGAGCTATTCACATTCGCCGCCACCTCTACACTGCTGTATAAAATATCATTTATCGCAGAAGTAAATCACCCAATGCAGGAGATTTTACTCAACCGACGAAAAGATATCTATACTGCCACGGTTGGGCTTCACGGAACCCTCCTCGGCTTCATTGTTGCAGCCATCACTATCGCTTTGACTTTCGTCAACTCTCCCCGCTTCGAAATATTGCGTCGAACCAAGCAGTGGCCCCGTCTCTTCGGCTCCTACACGAGAAGCATGCGGTGGGCCGCTATGGCCACCCTGCTATCCCTTATTGCACTGATAGTCGATAACGACTCGACCCCAAATAGACTGACAGCGATTTCTTGCCTCTGTGCTGTCCTATTCGCAGCTTTGGCGCTTACACATATGCTGTGGGTCACCGAGAAGACAGTCAAGGTGGCAATCGCCGCAAAACCCAGATTGCCAGGGGAATAGGAATAATAAGGAGCTCAAACCACCTGCAGTCCCGTCGATCCTAGCCCGACGCAGGCCCGTCCAAGTGCAGTGATAGGTCTAGACTTCGGCGAGGGCTAATCGCTTCATCGCAAGCGCAGTCAATCGCCAGCACCTTCGATATCCCTGGCTGTCGGGTCGTAAGTTTCCCGAAAAATCATTTCTGTCAGCCACCTCTTGAACGCGGGGTTGCCGGCGAAATGACTGTAAAGCTCCGTGTCGGACTTGAGGAACGCCATGATTGCCCGCTGCACGGCGGCATCGCTCTCGACGCGTGCGTTCTGCTCATCGTTGTATCGCTGGGCGTTGACGTACTGTTTGTCCTCGCGAACCTTCGCGGGTATCTCCACAGCGATCAGATGGCGTATCCGGTCTTTGTCTGTCCAGGGGATGTTGCCGAAGTGCTGGTTGAAGTCCTGAAGGATGATCGAGGCCGGCTTCAGCTCGGGCTCGGGCCGATGTCCGGCGCCCATAGGACCGCCACCCGTCAGTTCCGCATCCTCGTTGCCTAGGGTGATGCTGATCGCTGCCTGCTGCTCGGCCCGGTAACTGTCCAGGTCTACCGTCTCCAAGATGCCCCTGGACAGGTCCTCCTCAATCGGTGCAGGCAGTTTGGGGATCAGGAACGTCAGCAAGATCGACAGCTTCAGCCACTCGGGGTTACGGTAGGGGAGTATGCCCGCCAGATAGTCATATGTGCGGACGAACGCCTTGGCCGTGCTCTTGAACTCAACCTGCTGGTCCTCACTGTTGAGCTCCTGGTAGGTGACGACGAGCTGGTCGAGGAGTGCTTCTAGGCGCGAGCGGGGCTCCTTGGCTAGGAACATCTCAACGAAGTGGTCGATGTCTTCGCGACCGTAAACCCCCGCGCCATCGAGAACCGCTCGCAGATCGTGAAGCTTGTTGGGATCGACCGCTTCCGCTAGCACAGTGGTGCGGTACCACCGCATAAACGACTTCTGGATGCCCTCGGCCTTGTTGTAGAAGTCTAGGACGGCCACGTCGTGCTTGTCGGGGTGGGCACGGTTCAGCCGGGACAGAGTCTGCACAGCCCGTACGCCGGACAGCGGCTTATCAACGTACATGGTGTGCAGGAGCGGTTCGTCGTAACCCGTCTGGAACTTGTCTGCGCAGACAAGGATGCGGTAAGGGTCCTCGCGGAAGGTCTTCTCGATGGCGCTACTCGGAAAACCATTCAGGCTCGCCTCGGTAACGTTCTTGCCACCATGTTCGTGCTCGCCCGAGAAGGCAACGATGGCCCGATAAGGACTGCCCAGCTTTTTCAGATAGGCGTTGATGGCGAAGTAGTAGTCCAGCGCTCGCGAGATGCCGTCGGCCACCACCATGGCACGCGCTTTACCGCCGATCTTCCGAGGCCGGATTACCTGCTCCAGCAGGTGGTCGACCATAATCGACGCTTTGGTTTGGATCGCGTGCTCGTTGCCCTCGACATAACGGCGCAACTTCTTCACGGCTTTCTTGGCGTCGAACTCGGGGTCGTCCTCAACCGACTTGACAAGCTTGTAGTAGCTCTCCACCGTCGTGTAACTCTTCAGGACGTCCAGGATGAAACCCTCTTCGATCGCCTGCTTCATCGTGTAGATGTGGAAGGGATAATCGCGTCCATCCGTGCCGCGGCGGCCGAAGTAACCGAGCGTCCGCTCCTTGGGCGTGGCCGTGAAGGCGTAGTAACTGGCGTTGTTGAGCAACTTCTGGCTGTCGATGATCTTGTTGATCTTGTCTTCGGTCGTCTCCTCTTCCTCGACATCTTCCGGAGCGGTACCAAGCGCGCTGCTCATGGCGTGAGTCGTCTTACCGCCCTGCCCGGAGTGCGCTTCGTCGATGATGATGGCGAACCGCCGGTCCCGGTGCGCGTTGCCGATGTCCTGAAGTATCACCGGGAACTTCTGAACGGTGGAGATGACGATCTTCGTACCATTGGCGAGGGCCTCGCGCAGGTCCTTCGACTTGTCGGCGTGCTTCACGAGTGATCGGAGCTGCGTGAACTGCTTGACCGTACGCTCGATCTGCGTGTCCAAGTTGATGCGGTCAGTGACTACGATAACCGCGTCGAAAACGGGCGAGTCGTCGCCGCCGAGACCGACCAGTTGGTGCGCCAGCCAGGCAATGGAGTTGGACTTGCCGCTGCCGGCCGAGTGCTGAATCAGATAGCGCTGGCCGGCGCCGTTCTCCTCACTGTCCTTGAGAAGCTTACGGACGACGTCGAGTTGGTGGTATCGAGGGAAGATCTGCCACCGCTTCGTCTTTTTGGTCTTAGGGTCCTTCTCCACCAGCCGGGCGGCGTAGTGCTCGATGATGTCTGCAAGGCTGCTTGGCGATAGAACCTCCTGCCAGAGGTACGCCGTCCTGTAGCCGTGAGGGTTGGGTGGGTTGCCGCCGCCGCCGTCCCACCCCTTGTCGAAGGGAAGGAACCAGGACCTCTTGCCGGCCAGCCGGGTGCAGAACCGCACCGAGTGCTCATCCACCGCGAAGTGCGCGAGACAGCGGCCGTCGGCAAAGAGCAGCTCACGTGAGTCGCGTGTGTTCTTGTACTGCTCAACCGCGTCCTCTACCGTCTGCTTGGTCTGGCGGTTCTTCAGCTCGAACGTCGCGAGCGGCAAACCGTTGACGAAGATGGCCAGATCCAGGGCTAACTGCGTGTCGTCCTGGCTGTAGCGCAGCTGTCGAGTCACACTCCAGCGGTTGGCACGGTAACGCCGCTCGGCTACAGCGTTGCCCGGCGAGGGCGTCGCCCCGTAGAAGACGACCTCGTATGCGCCCGTGCTGGTGGAGTGGTTCATCCCCTTCCGCAGAAGGTCCACGACACCGTGCTGAGTGATATAGCCCTGCACGCGGTTGAGGAACTGCGCGCGCGTGTCGGACTGGGGATTGTCAAGCTCGAACGCCGCGGCGGCCTCCGGCTGGGTCTCCTCTAGGAACGCCCGAAGTTGCTCAACGTCCATAGCGCGGCCGCGGTCATACGACTTAACGGATCCCTCAATCCACCCACCCGACGGCGAGGTCATGTCCGCGACGATGTCGCGTTCGAGGGCTCCCTCGCTCATATCCGTACCGCCGTATAAACCCGCTGTGCCGCTCACATCGACTCCTCGGTCAGGTCATCGCAGTCCAGGTCACCGTCTAGCCCTTCCTCGTCGGCGTCGTACGCCGCCGGGCCAGGGCCGTGCGGGTCCACGTCGGGCAGTGCCACTGCGGCGGCACGGACATCGAGCTTCCCGGTGACCACATCGGCGATCAAGCGGTTCTGGTATTCGCGAAGGAGGGAGATTTCACGCTCAGTTTTCTCGATCAGTCGTGTCGCCACCCCTGTCAAATCATCAATACGGCGGGAAATTTCCACTTGCTCCTCCAAAGGAGGAAAAGAAACGAGGATCTGCGGTAGTTTACTCGCCTTGATTCCTGGGGCTGTCGATCCCGTCGCACGCTGCGCCAATTGCTGTTGCACGCACGAAGAGGCAAAGGCATGGAGGATGAATCGAGGGTCAACCGCAGTCGGCTCGAACCGAAATCTCATAACCCTCTGGGCAAAAGCGACATTTTCTCGATCAGCCAGTGCGAAATTACCGAGAGGTGCTTCAGTGGTAAATAGTAGGTCACCAACGCGCGGAAGGCCGCGTCGCATGATCGTTGCGTACTTCTTGGGGTCGACATATTCTCGCGAGGCATCGTAGTCGATATATCCTCTGCGGATGTTCTTTGCGGTAACCAGCGTTATTCCCGATGTCGTCTTCTCGGGAGTTGCTCCACGGTAGTCAGCTCGTTCGATGACACGCCTTAAGAATGGCTCTGTCTTCCACCCCTTAGGAAGTTCTGATTGCGTGAGGTTCACAATATCTATCCCGAGTCCTCCGGTGACCTCAAAGTCCACCACTGCTTGCTTATGCTCTTTCAGCAAGGCCATCATTCGTTGCTTGGCCCGGATGGCTGTTCCCACTTCTCGCTCAACGTGCCGTACGTACTTGGCGATGGCCTGCTGCTCATCGAGAGGCGGAACCGGCAAGACCTGCAAGCCAAACTGACTGAACCGGAAGTCCGTAGACCGCTCGCGGATCCCCGTGGCCAGGGCCGCGATCCACCCAGATAGCGCCATGTGTCTGATGAGTAGGGCATAGTACTCGGCGTTCGCTCCGGGGCGAGGCTGACAGACAGTGTAGGCAGGGGTGCATTTCCCATCGGAGTCGGACACGCCCACCGCACCCGCAAACGCGTCCATGGCATGAATAACCAGGTCACCTTTGCGGACCCCTTGGTATCCAATCTCCTTGACGGATTCCGTGAATCCAGTCGTACGTCGGTTTTTTCGCAGCGTGACGGTTCCGTCGCGAAAGCATGTTACGACCTCGTCGCTGCGTCTGACTGGCCGCGACATAAGGGTGAACAGATTCTTCCCGCGAGATATATTCCAATGCGCTGGGATGCACCCGATCCACGGTTGCATGAAGTCCGAGGAGTGTAGGTACTCACGCAGCTTAACTTTCACTCGGAATCTCCCTCAAACAGATTACCGAGCAGCCCTTCGGTTTCCTTCTCCAGAGCCATGATGTCGGCCCGGATCTCTTCCAGGCTGCGCAGCACGGGGGGCTTGTAGAAGTGGCGAGTGAAGCTAATCTCGTACCCCTTCTTGGTCGCGGTTTCTTTGATCCACGCGTCTTTCACGTACGGCAGGACCTCGCGTTGGAAGAACGCCTCGATGCCACCGGGCTCCAGCAACGGCACCCGTTCCGTGTCGCGCAATTCACTGTCGGGCTCGTATTCGACGACAAGCGTCTGGGGTTTTGCCAACGTTGTTTCCTCGATCTCGTACAGGCCGTACAGAGGGCGCGCGACAGCGCCGGCCTTGTACCGCTTGAGGATTACCGGCTTCGCGGTCTCGTCGCGCCAGCTCATGCAGCGCAGCATCACCTCGCGGTCGGCCGGACTCAGCTTGAGGCCGAGGCGGCCCATTACCAGACCGGCCTGACGCTGGAACTCGTTGTAGTCGTTGAAGACCTGCTCGCCCATGTCATCGAGCAGCGCCGCACCGACCTTGACCAATTGCCCGTCCCGCTCCCAGGTCTGCGCCTTCAGCAGCTTCTTACGCGCCGCCTCTTTAAGCACAGGCACGTCGGGGTCCGCCCCGTCCTCGTCGGAACCGGCCGCGTGCGCCCACGATTCCAGTTGCTCGCGCACCTGCTTGACCACGCCCGCGAAGTCCGTGAACAGATCGTCACCGAACTTCTCGTACAGCAGCTCTCGCGCCTCCGCCTCTCCCGATACGAAGCGCAAGGCGTCCACACGCGCCTTGGTGAACTGGCTGCGGAGGCGCAAGGGGCGCTCCACCGTGATCTTCCAATAGCCGAACTTCTCGTTCGGGAAGATCTTGGATTGTCCCGTTTCAGCGAAGTCCATGAACGCCTGAGTAACGCGCCCGACGTCGACCGCGGACAACTCGCAGTTCTTGCTCCCCAGGTTCTTGCGCAGCGGAGTGGACCAGCCGGTGGCGTCGATCAGCTGCACCTTGCCCTTACGGGCCTCAGACTTCCGGTTGGTGATCACCCAGATATAGGTGGCGATACCGGTGTTGTAAAACATGTTCAGCGGCAACGCGACGATCGCCTCAAGCCAGTCGTTCTCAACGATCCAGCGCCGGATGTCACTCTCGCCGCTCCCGGCGTCCCCAGTGAAGAGGGACGAGCCGTTGTGAATCTCAGCGATCCGGCTGCCCAGCGGCGACTCGGACTTCATCTTAGAGACCATGTTCGCCAGGAACATCATCTGGCCATCGCTTGAGCTGGTGGCGAGCGAGGACGGCTTCGTCTCGCCATCGAAGGTGACGATGAACCGGGGGTCAGAAATATTCGCTTTCCCACCCAGCCGCTCCAGGTCGGCCTTCCAGCTCTTGCCGTACGGAGGGTTGGCGAGCATGAAGTCGAACTGCTGACGGGGGAAGGCGTCGTTGGAGAGCGTGGACCATTCGGGACCGCCCTTGATGTTGTCGGCGGCGTCGCCATCACCCTTCAGCAACATGTCAGCCTTGCAGATGGCGTACGTCTCAGAATTGATCTCCTGGCCGTACAGGCGGGTGACGATGTCCTTCGCACCGTGCTCGGCGGCGAGGCTACGCAGGGTTTCCTCAGCGACGGTGAGCATGCCGCCGGTACCGCACGCGCCGTCGTAGAGCAGGTATGTCCCCCCCTTGATCTTTCCCGCGATAGGCAGGAACATCAGCCGGGTCATGAGCTTGACCACGTCACGCGGGGTCCAGTGCTCGCCAGCCTCCTCGTTATTCTCCTCGTTGAACCGACGCACCAGATTCTCGAAGATCGTACCCATGGCATGGTTGTCGAGACCCGGCAGGCGGACCCGCCCATACGCGTCGAGCACTGGCTCGGGGGAAAGGTTGATCTCCGGCGACAACAGCTTGTTAATCAGCATGCCGAGGGTGTCGTTACGGGTTAGCTTGGGGATCTGGTTACGGAACTCGAAGTTATCGAGGATCTCCTTGACGTTCGGCGAGAAGCCGTCCAGGTATGCCTCGAAGTCGCTGCGGAGCTGCTGGGCCGTAGTTCGCTTGGACAGTTTCTGCAGGGTGAAGGGCGACGTGTTATAGAACGCCTCCCCTGCGGCCTCTCGCAGCGGGAAATCCAACTGCTCAGGGTCGACCAGGCCCAGGCTCCTGAGCTCCTCGTGGGTCCGCAGGACGGCGTCCTTGGTCTTCTCCAGGACGGCGTCGAAGCGCCTGAGGACGAGCATGGGAAGTATCACGTCGCGATACTTGCCTCGGACGTACACATCGCGTAGGACGTCGTCCGCGATCCCCCAGATGAAGCTCTCGATCCGGCTCTGCTGCGCGCTGTACACCCTGCGACCGTCTCTTCCCAGACCGCACCGGTCCTGTTCGGGCCGGCACCCTAATGCATGCTCCTAAAGACATTGCAAAGGGTAGTCGAGGGAACGAACTTAGGCAGGGCACCTGCACCTATGGCTCGGAGTCGCGTCGAGTCATCTGCACGTAGCTTCACTGAGGGTCAATCGAAGGGTTGGGCCATCCGATGGCAAGCGGACCCGGAGCGCAGGGCCGCCAGGCCTGAGCACCGGAAGCCGCGCGGCAGCCGATCGCCCCGACCATGGGCTGGCGAGAACCGAAGTGAGCGATCGTCAGGCCTTAACCGGCGTACTCGTGCGCGCAGGGCGGCGCCGGCCGGGACCGGCCGAAGAGCCGCAGCCCGGCCGGCTGGCCGACCGGCGCGCGACGCGGGCCGCCGTAGGCGGGCCGCTTTAACGACGTAGAGAAAGTTCTCATCGAGCACGACCCGGGTCGCGTGGCCTGGCGAGACTGCTCCTACTTCGCCATGGGCGTCAGGAGGGCTGAGGCACGCCGCGCTTCACCGGCTAGCCCTGCTGTTCCTTGCCCGCTTCGATGACGGTCCGGTCTGCGGGAAGCTTGCGGACCTCGCCGTCCGGCTCGGTGATGACCAAAATGGGGACGCCTTCGGCGACGCCGAGTTGCCGGCGCTCGGGTTCGGTGGGCATACGGGCGGTCACCTGGGCGCCGGGCGTGATGGAGACGGTTACCGCCTCTCCCTGTTCCCGAACGCGTGAGCCTCGCAGCTCGGTCACGATCAGTCCCTCTCCCCTCAGTACGGCGATGGCGCGGCGTACCGAGTCGCGGGAGATGCCGTACTCAGCGACGTAATCGCTCTCGGCGGGGAGCCGCTGTCCGGGGCGGTACTCCCCCGCCTCGATGCGCGCCCGGATCAGGTCCGCAAGTTGCTTGTAGACCGGGCGGTCAGCGCTGGGATCGATCGTCATAGCGCCGAAGCTACGTAGCAGCATAGGCGCATTCCATTGCACGTATGTACGTACATAGCTACTGTGACTAAGGAATGGTTCCCTCTTGATCGGGTGGCTCATGATGGTGCAGGACCTTGCAGCGCAGTTTCCGGACTGGGTGATCTGGCGCGGAGCTAGCGAGACCGGCCCTCAAGGCTGGTACGCGACACGGCGCGCGGTGTCGTTGAGCGCCGAGCAGTTCAACGCGGGCCTGGCGCAGACCGTGTGGAGCGACGACGCACCTTCCTTGGCGCTTGAGCTGGAAAGGCAGAACGAGATCGCCTCACGCCTCGCGGGCGCCGCAAGCAGCCAGGACGGTGAAGCTTGAGCCTGGTGGCGACTCCCACACGCTCTCCCGCTCTGGTGGTGGCCGAGCAACTAAGGGGCGAGCTGGAACGCCTTGGTGTCGTCGCCGACGTTCACGAGGGTGACGGCGTCGCACTGCTGTCGGTGTGGCTTCACCTCGTGGTGTGGTGTGAGCGGGGGCCGGAGGGCTGGCGCTACCGCTGGTGGACCGGCCGGGTCTCGCAGCGTTCGGGCCGGTGGATCTACACCGGCTGCCGGGCGCTTGCGGTCAAGACGGCGGCCCAGCGGATCGCCTCGCGCTATGCCGAGCTTCGCCGTGATCCTTCGTCCTCCTCGCTGCCGTGGTGATGCCGGTGGCCAAGAAGACTCCCCCGCCCGCGAATCGCCGTCCGCGGAAACCGTCTGATGTGCTTGAGCTGATCGCGGCCTGCGTAGGGATTCATCCAGCCGCCGAACAGCGCGAGTGTGAGGAGATCGAGTGGTTGGAGAGCCTGCCTCGGGCGGCTTCCGTCCGCGTCCGCCGGCACACCTGCGACTGTCAGCCTGTGGTCTATGAGCTGTGCCAGGCGGGCGGCTTGATGTTCGTGCGGCGCTACGACCGCTCGGACGGGGTGCTCACCGAGGAGAGCGAGTGGGTCCGTCCCCCTGCCGCCGAGCACCTGTGGACGAGGATTCTGCTTGGTCAGGCGCGATGACGACGCATGCCGCCGGGGCTCGCCGTCCCGCCAGCGCCGCGAAGAGGGTACGGAGCTGGCGGGATGCGCCCACGTCGATGTCTGCTGGACCTCGACCGGTGATGACCCTCCAGGCGGCGCGCAGTGCTGCGGATGCGGCACCTGGTGGCGTGCCGATCTCATCCCTCCCGGCGTACGGCCACGTTGTCCGGCTGACGGGGTGCTGGGCTGACGGCCTTGGTCAGCGCGAGGAACGCCTGAGTGATCTCGCGTGCGGCCGTCCCAACGTCCAGGCGGTCGGTGTCGATGCGGAGGTGGAAGAAGCCGTCGTCGGTGTTGGCGGTGATGTCGGCGAGGGTCTCGTCCCAGGCTTTGAGCCGTTGGACGGTGTCGGCGTCTCCGCGGCCTTCCGAACGCTGCCCAGTGACCTCACGGGGAACCCACATCAGCACGCGCAGCCACGCGTTCGGCCTGCCGCCGATGAGGCGGCGTAGGTCGGCGATGTTGCCCATGTGCGCGACCGGTACCTGTCCGGCGGCGGTCATGTCTTCGATGTGCCGGCGGTCGACGGCGTACACGTTGCCGTACCGGTGGGTCTCCAGCAGCAACCGGCCCGCGCGGCGCAGCTCGTCGAGCCACTCGGCGGTGACGAACTCGTAGCCGTCCGCGCGGCCGGTGCCGACTTTGAGCTTGGGCAGCAGGCGAAACCGCGGGTCGTGCCGGTGCATGGCGGCGGTGATGGTGCTCTTGCCACTGGCGGGCGGGCCGTACAGGACGACCCCCACGGGCGGCGCGGTCACGTCAGGATCCGCTTGAGCGACTCGCGCGTTTGGTCGGCGAGGGTGATCGCCGAACCCAACCGGTTGTCGACCGTGATGTGCGCCGTGGGCGGACTGGCGTCGGTCTTGAGGCCGGAGACGTACTCGTCCCAGTTGGTGAGCTTCCAGGCGTCGCGGGCGGCTGCGCGAAACTCGATGTACTCGCGCATCGACTCGGGATCACAGCGGACCCAGATCGCGGCCACATCGATGCCCTTGGCGGCGCACCGGTTCTCCAGGCGCTTGAACCATGCCTCGTCGTTGAGCTCGCTAATGAACGGCGCGGACAGGATGGCGGAGGTGCCGACGTGCAGGTTGTCCCACGCGGTCTCCATCAGGCACCGGTACTCCGCCGGACGGACCTCGGACAGGTACAGCTCGCTATGCCGGTCGTTGGGGTCGGCGCCGAGCGAGACGAGGAGACGTTCGGTCATCCATCGGGTGATGGAGTCCTTGTCCAGGAACGCCCAGCCGGTGATGTCGGACAGGAAGCGGGAGAACTCGGTCTTGCCGGATCCGGCGTAGCCGCCGACGAGGGCCAGGATCGGCTTGGGGCTGCCGCCGCCGTGGCGTCGGCGCCAGGCGTCGACGATGCGGTTGCGCAGGGCGGTCTGCTGGTGGTTGTCGGACTGGATGCCGTCGACGGAGACTTTGGCCAATGTCTCCTCGATCACCTGGGCGGCGGCGTTGTCGGCTGCGGGGTCGGTGGGAGCGGGCAAATCGGAAATCATAATTTCCGCTTTCTCCGTTTCGCCGGGAAGGGGCGGCCGAAATCCTAGGTCGGGCTCGGTGGCCCGGTACATGAGGCAGTAGGCACGGCGGTAATGCGGGCCGGGGTAAATGGAGCCGTGCTCGTGGCCCCATAGCGTTTGGAAGTTGGCCGCGGGCACCGCCAGGCCGTGCCGGCGGGCGGTCTCTCGGAGCCGGTCGCCTGCGGCCTCCAGGGTAAGGCCGTGGGCTTCACGGTGTTCCCGCAGACGGGAGGGGGTCCAGCCGGGCCGCTGGGTCGCCTTCATTGCATCCCTTCACGTTCACACTCTCGGGTGGGTCGTGCGGTGGTGCATGTGAAAACGTACGTGTAGACCGCTGATGAGACGGCGTGAAGAAGCTTAGTTAAGGGTGCGTGATACAGAAAAGCCCGTGATCACGGTGAACTAGCGGCATCCCGAAACCGGGAAACATCGACCGCAGGGAGTCAGCGTGAACATGAGCGACGAGACCACCCGGCGCATCATCGCCGACCTACGGTCGCTGCGCGCCGAACTGGAAGAGATCACTTGCCGGGTTCATCAGATCGCTTTTGCCCTGGAAAGACAGCGGACTCAAGATCGGCAATCCGATCCCCCAGGTCCCGCAGGGCCGCGCGCATCTCGGCGAGCTGCTCCATGATCTCCGAGCCGCCGGGCACCTCGGCGGGGCCGGCGCTCTCCTGCTCGCGGACGAACACGCCCTTGCCCTGCTGACCGACGATCAGCCCTTCGGTACGAAGGACGCTGATCGCGGCTTTGACGACGCTGGATGAGACGCCGTAGCGCTCGCAGAGCTGGTTGATCGAGGGCAGGACCGTACCCGGCGGCAGTGATCCTCTGCGGATCTGCCCGCGTAGTTCGTCGGCGATCTGCATATAGGCAGGCCGACCGGTCTTCTCGATCATCCCGGCCCTCTCTCTTTGCCTCCAGTTCACCACATCCCGGCCATCAGGCCAACCAAGTACTCCAAGCAGTCCTTGACAACTTGGCATACTAAGAACACCATGAGTTCCAAGAGAACTCGTCTCGGAAGGAACAGAACATGCGCACCATCCCCATCCCTGTCGACGTGTCGAAGCTGCACATCACCTGCGCCAAGGCCGCCCGTCCTCGTCTGGTCAGCAAGGAGACCGGCGAGATCAAGCGGGACCGGGACGGCAACACCATGTACGAGGTCACGCTGTTGATCGAGGACGACAACGGCCGCATGGAGCTGGTCAAGGTCAGCACCACGCCCGAACCGCCCATCGCCCCCGGGGAGGAGGTGGTCCCGGTCGGCCTGGTCGGCTACGTCTGGGAGCAGGCGGGCCGGTGGGGCATCTCCTACCGGGCGCAGTCGTTCCTCTCCGCGACGGCCGCCGCGTACGGGGCGGGGGTCGAGCGATGATCCACCTGCCCCGCCCGGTGCTGCTCGCCGTCGCCGCCCTGGTCGTCCTCGTCCTGTGGCGGCGGTGGGCGCCGGTCTCGTACTGGTACCTGTTCGTCTTCCCGCGCAAGGCGGTGTGGCTGCGCTGGTCGTGGCGGCACGTGGCCTCCGGCTGCGGGCTGACCAAAAAGCGTCAGCGGTGGTGGTTCACCACCGTTCCGGGCCTGGTGGCCTCGACAGGGGTCGTACGGGTCAAGCGGCGCTTCCAGCGGGTCGCCGTCGACACCAAGCCGTGGATGGGCCTGCCCCGCCCGGTCCGGCACGGCTTCCGCATCACCTTCCACCTGCTGGACGGGCAGATCCCCGACGACTACGCCAAGGTGTGCGATCGGCTCGCGCACGCCTGGCGCATCGAGGCCGTCCGCGTCGTCGGCTCCCGGCCCGGCCGCGTCACCCTCCAGGGGATCACCCGCGACCCTTTAGCGCACGTCGCCCCCGCCGCACCTCCGCCTGAGCCACGGGAGGGATGGCGGGGAGAGGACCTGCTGCGCCCGGTGGTGGGAGTGCTGGAGACCGGCGCCGCCTGGCGGATGGACTTCCGGCTCATCCCGCACTGGATGAACGCCGGAGCGACGCAGTCGGGCAAGTCCAACCTGATCAACGCGCTCATCGTCGGCCTGGCCCCGCAGCCGGTCGCCCTGGTCGGCTTCGACCTCAAGGGCGGGGTCGAGCTGTCGCCCTACGCGCCGCGGCTGACCGCGCTCGCAACCACCCGGGCCGAATGCCTCGACCTGCTGGCGGACCTGATCGCGGTCATGGGCGCCCGGATGCTGGCATGCCGCCGGCTCGGGGTGCGCGACATCTGGCAACTGCCGGACAGCGTGCGGCCCATCCCGGTCGTGGTCCTGGTCGACGAGCTGGCAGAGCTGTTCCTGACCGCAGACAAAGCGGAAAAGGACCAGGTCACCCGTACGGCTACCGCTCTGCTGCGCATCGCCCAGCTCGGTCGCGCCTTCGGCATCCACCTGGTGCTGTCCGGGCAGCGGATCGGTTCCGACCTCGGCCCCGGCGTAACCGCGCTGCGTGCCCAGATCGGCGGGCGGGTCTGCCATCGGGTCAACGATCCCGAAACCGCGGTGATGACCCTCGGCGACCTCGACCCTGACGCCCTGGTCGCCGCCCGGTCGATCCCGCCGGAGCTGCCCGGCGTCGCGGTGATCACGGGCAGCGATGGCCGCTGGTACCGCGCCCGCTCCGGCTACGTCTCCACCCTTGCGGCTGAGCAGGCCGCCGAGATCTACGCCGCCATCACGCCCTCGTGGGCGCAGGTCGCCGCCTCCGGCCTCGGCCACGAACTCCCCGGCAGCGAAGCCCCGCAGATCGCCGCCTAACCCGACACACCGAGCGAAAGGAGGTGTCCCGCGTGCCTGCGCCCCTGTCCCGCCTGGCCCTACGGCTGGCCGACACCGGCCCCGTCCTGGTCCTGGCCGCCATCGCCGGGGCGGGCAGCTTCACCCACATCCGCGACACCGCCGCCGCCAGCGGCCAAACCGGCTGGATGTCCTGGGCCGTGGCCGTCTGCGTCGACCTCACCTGCGTCATGGCCGCCCGCGAACGCCAGCGGGACAAGAAAACCAGACGGGTACGGCGGGGCTGGATCTCCTGGCCCACCCTCGTCCTCGTCGCCGGCATCGTCCTGTCCCTGGCCGCCAACCTCCACCAGGCCGACCCCACCCTGTGGGGCTGGCTCACCGCCGCCACACCCGCCGGGGCCTTCCTCGTCGCGGTCTCCATGCTGGAACGCCGGGCCTCCGGCACCCGCCTCGACCCGTCCCCGGCTCCGTCCTCGTCCGCCGTTCCGTCGTCCTCGCCGGTCGTCACCTCGTCCTCGGTCCCCGCGCTCGTCCCCTCCGAGCCGGACGGCGCGGACGGCAACCAGGACGGCCCGGGACCGTCCCCGGCATTGGTCGACTACGCCCGCCGCGTGGCCGACGAACACCACGCCAAGCACGGCAAGCCCATCACTCGCGACCTGCTGCGCGCCCGCCTGGGTGTGTCCAACCAGCTCGCCTCCGACTTGCTCCGCAGCCTTCGGAGCACACCGGACGCCCTGTGAGAGGAGACCTCGTGTCTACCGGCAACCACCGCACGGCCACCATCGCCGGCCTCCGCGCCCTGGCCGACTTCCTGGAGGCCAACCCCGCCGTCCCCGTCCCGCGTAGCTCCATCAGCATCACGTACTTCCCGGACCGGGCGGACGACGCTGGGATGCGCGCCGAGATCGACCGCATCGCGGGGCTGCTCGGCGCGGAGATCGATCCGGGTCGCCTGCCCTACAGCCACTACAGGACCGGTCTGGACTTCGGCCCGGTCCGCTACGAGGCGCTCGCCGTCCTCGCCGCCGCGCGCGCCCGGCACGAGGCGGTCACCTCCTATGAGGACTGCATCCTCCCCGACACCACCGTCAACCCGGCCCACGCCGCCTAACGCAAGGGGGTATTCGATCATGCGCATTCGAATCGACGGCACCGATGCCGAGATCGCCTACGCGGTCAACAAGATCCGCACCATTCTCCCGGTCGGCTCCGTCTCGCCGGTCGTCCGGCGTCGCCGCCGGGCCTACACCTGGCGCGTGTTCATCAACACCGCGCCCAAGCGCACCGAAACGAGGTGGATCGCGTGACCACCCCGGACGAGGACGCCCCGGCCGTAGAGATCATCCCGAAGCGCTGGCAGTGCTGCCACTGCGGCGGGGGCGGCGTCGACAGCTACGGCGAGACCTGCCGCCACTGCGAGGGCCTCGGCTTCTGCTGACCCTCGGCGCCCCCGGCGTGACCACACATCCGCCAAGACGTCCGTCACGTCGGGGGCCATCCCACACCGAACCCATCAGCCCGGAAGGGACGCACCCCATCATGCCAACCAAGCACGCCATCGCCGGACTCATCACCCGGCTCCACGACCCCCAATACGCCCGCTGGGCGAGCCAAATCCGCCGGACCGGCGGCTGCCGCCAGCCAATCCACCTGAGCGGCAAGGTCGAGCACTACGACCGCGCCACCGGCCGACTCCTCCACCGCTACAGCACCCACCTCGAACCAGACGGCCTCCTGCGCGTCCCGTGCAAGACCCGCCGCGCCTCCCGCTGCCCCTCCTGCGCCGAGACCTACCGCGCCGACACCTACCACCTCGTCCGCGCGGGCCTCGTCGGCGGCAAGGGCGTCCCACAGACGGTCGCCTCCCACCCGTGCCTGTTCGTCACCCTGACCGCGCCCTCGTTCGGTGAGGTTCACTCCCGGCGGGAGAAGGACGGCCGCGTCCTGCCCTGCCACCCTCGGCGCGACGCCGAGACCTGCCCGCATGGGCGGATCATGTCCTGCACCGCCCGACACGGGGACGACGAAGCAAGCCTTGGCGAGCCGCTGTGCCCCGACTGCTACGACTACACCGGCTCGGTACTGTTCAACGCCACCGCCCCTGAACTGTGGCGCCGCTTCACCCTGGCGCTTCGCCGGCACCTGGCCAAGCTCGCCGGGCTCACGCAAAAGGACCTCGCCGCCCAGCTCGTCGTCTCCTTCGCCAAGGTCGCCGAATACCAGCGGCGCGGCGTGGTCCACCTGCACGCCGTGATCCGCCTCGATGGCCCGGACGGTCCCGCCTCCCCGCCCCCGGCCTGGGCGACCGTCGACATGCTGACCCACGCCGTCCAGCACGCCGCCACCGTGGTCACGGCCAAGGTCCCCGCGTACGACGGCCAACCCTCGCGAATCCTCCGGTGGGGTGCCCAGCTCGACACCCGGCCGATCACCCTGCACGGTGAGCTGACCGAACAGGCGGTTGCCGGCTACATCGCCAAGTACGCCACCAAAGCGGCCGAATGCGTCGGCACCCTGGACCGGCGCATCCAACCCCTCGAAAACCTCGCCGCCCTGCCGATCCGCGAGCACGCCCGGCGGCTCATCGCCGAATGCCTCCGTCTCGGGACCTTCGACGAACTGGCCGACCTCCGGCTGACCCACTGGGCGCACATGCTCGGATTCCGCGGCCACTTCTCCACCAAGTCCCGCCGCTATTCCACCACCCTCGGCGCTCTCCGCGCCGCGCGGGCCGAGCACAGGCGCGACGAGCAGATCAGCACCGGACGACTCCCGCTCTTCGACGAGGACACCGTCCTCGTCATCGCGCACTGGCAGTACGCCGGACAGGGACTCTCCGCTGGTGACGCCGTCCTCGCCGCCGCCATCACTGGCACGCCTCTGCCTCCTGTCTACCCGCGTACGGAGAACTCGGATGGATGACCTCGTGCTCACCGTCGACGAGGCCGCGGAGCGGCTCCGCGTCAGCCGGTGGACCCTCTACACCCTGATCCGCTCCAACCAGCTCAAGACCATCAAGATCGGCCGCCGTCGCCTCGTCCCCGTCGACTCACTGGCCGAATGCGTCGACTACCTGAAGGCGGTGGCGTGATGACCAAGACCAAGCTCGGCGCCCCCGACGAGGAGCCGAAGAGCCGTAAGCCGCGCAAGACGCGGAAGCGCTCCAACGGCGAGGGAACAATCGTCCAGCGTAAGGATGGGCGATACGAGGCCAAGGTCTTCGTCCCGACCACGGCGGGCACGATCAAGCGCGTCAGCGTGTACGGCAAGACTCGCGAGGAGTGCCACGCCAAGTTCGTAGCCCTCAAGTCTCAGGCCGACCAGGGCATCCCCGTTGCTGCAGAGAGTTGGACCGTTGGCGACTACCTGGCCTACTGGCTGGAGCACGTCGTGAGGGTCGAGCGCCGCCCCAAGACGGTGCAGGGGTACGAGGGAGTCATCCGGCGGTACCTCGTGCCGCCCCTCGGCCGGAAGCGTCTCGACAAGCTCAACGCGGCGGAGGTGCGTCAGTTCGTCACGTCGCTCCGTACCGGCTGCCAGTGCTGCCAGCGCGGTTGGGACAAACTTCGGAAGCCGCCGGAGTGCTGCGCCAAGAAGGGCGGCGAGTGCTGCGAATACAAGATCGAGACTCGCATGGTCCAGTTTATTCACGCTGTCCTGCGGAACGCCCTGGAGAACGCGGTCCGGGAAGAAATAATTTCGCGCAACGCGGCGAAGCTCGTGAAGGTGTCACCGCCCAAGTACAAAGTGAACCGCGGCCTTACCGTTCCGCAGGCGAGGGCACTGCTGAAGGCTGCCCAGGGTCACCGTCTCGGCGCGCTCTACGTCCTCGCGGTTTGCCTCGGCCTGCGGCGCGGCGAACTGCTCGGGCTTCGCTGGGAAGACGTCGACCTGGAGACAGGCACGCTCGAAGTCGTGCAGACTCTCCAGCGGGTCGGCGGCCGACTCCAGTTCGTCAAGCCCAAGACGGAGGACTCGGAGCGTACAGTCCCTCTTCCGCCCATCTGCATCGAGGCGCTGAGGGAGCACCGCAAGCGGCAGTTCGCCGAGCGCTCCGACCGCTGGCCGGACTGGGAGGATCACGGTCTCGTCTTCCCATCTCGGCGCGGAACGCCAATGGAGCCCGACAACCTTCGCCGTAGCTGGGGCGAGATCCGCAAGGAGGCCGGCCTCGGCACCGCTCGCCTCCACGACCTCCGCCACACCTGCGTCAGTCTCCTGCTCGACCTCGGAGTACCGCCTCACATCGTCCGGGAGATCGTCGGACACTCCGACATCGAGGTAACAATGACGATCTACGCCCACACCTCCATGGAAGAAAAGAGAAAAGCTCTGGGGAAGCTAGGAGAATCCCTAAAATAAAGAAAGCGCCCCAGGGATCCCGGGGGCGCTTTCCTTTGTGACGCGTTACTGGTCTCGACTCGCACCATGTTATTCAATAAGCCAATTCCAAACCAAAATACATCCCAAAATTAGGGCAGGCTGACGCAACCTGTTTAGCTGTTCTTTTTAGGGCATCACCACGCTTTGACGGCGAATCAGGGCCCGGCGGTGAATTCGCATCGGGGCTAAAGGATCGCCACGCAACCCATCCCGTCAAGACAGTAGCGAGTCCCAAGAAGGCCAACTGAAGAGAGGTCGGATGATCTCCATACCCGGCCGCTCCGGCCGCAGCAGTAGCGCCAGCGGGAGGCAGGACGCCCTTGAGGGAGCGGACAAGCTTCTGCCGCCTCCGGCGACGACGCTTCTTCCCAGCTCCCATAGATCCTTTATAGCGGGAGAAGGGCGAGGGCGCGCGAGGTCTTCGGAACGATCACGAACCGCCACGAGAGACGTTGTCGTCAGCGTTGTCGTCAACGCTCCAACAAGAACGCCCCGGCCATAATCGGCTCGGGGCGTTTGGGCTGTTCAGAGAGTGTGGTCAGGGGCAGGGTCGAACTGCCGACCTTCCGCTTTTCAGGCGGACGCTCGTACCAACTGAGCTACCTGACCTCGGCTACTGCCGCCGTACGCGGTCCTGACGGGACTTGAACCCGCGACCTCCACCTTGACAGGGTGGCGAGCACTCCAAACTGCTCTACAGGACCTTTATGTCCGGGGGAGCTTTCGCTTTCCCCGTGTTGTTCGGCTCGCCTAGCTTACCAGCTTCCGGGAGGTCTTCGACCTTCCGTCATCCGGTGCGCTCGACGCGCTCCACGTGCCCCCAACGGGATTCGAACCCGTGCCGCCGCCTTGAAAGGGCGGTGTCCTAGGCCGCTAGACGATGGGGGCTCAAGGCTTTCGCCCTGTTCCGTGACGCCTTCCGTCGGAGACCTCTGAAGCATAGGGGACGTTTGCCCCTGATGCCAAAGCGACCGGCGACGGCGAGCCGCTGCCGGTTGCCGTCGGCGACGGCGCCTGCGGCGACTCGGGAAAAATTGTACGGCCAGGGTCCGGCTCGATATGACGCTCGCACTGGATCCACTGCTCGCCGAGGCCTCCGACGGTGATGTCGTCCCAGGCCTCCAGGCGGTGGCTGCTCTTGCCGAAGTAGAGCACCGAGGCGGTCAGCGGGGTCGGCTCGTCGTGTTCCAGGCCGCGCAGGCCGGCGCCTCCGGTCGACCCCTGGATCATCAACCGGGTGCCCGAGGGCATCAGCTCGGTGGACCGCGCGTGGACGTGCCCGCTGAGCACGAGCGGCACGTACCCGGACAGGCCCCTGCCCACGGTCGGGTCGTGGACGGCCACGATGTCGGCGGCGATCTTGTCCGGGGCCGAGGTGGAGGCGGACCGGGGCCAGTCACGCGGCGCCAGCTTGCCCGCGTTGGCCCGGCCGAGGTCGAGGAGGCTCTTGCTCTCGTCACCCGCCGCCTGGACGGACTTGTCGGGGGTGAACCTCGGGTCGCCGATGCCGTAGACACTGAGCCCCTCGACCGTGGCGGCGGCGCCGTCCAGCACGATCGCGTTCTTCTGCTTCGCCACCGCCCGCTGGGTCGCCATGGAGTCGTGGTTGCCGCGCACGTAGACGTACGGAACGCCGAGCGAGTCGATCTCCTTGACGTACTCGTTCTCGGCCTTGGTCCCGTGGTCGGCGATGTCACCGGTGTCGATGATCAGGTCGACCTTGAACTGCTCCTTCAGCGACTTGATCACGTTCCAGCCCAGCGGGTTGATGTGCAGGTCGGAGACGTGCAGCACACGGATGGTGTCCGGGTCGGGGTCGAAGATCGGCAGGTTCGACCCCGCCTCGTACAACTGGGACACGTTGGTCACCAGCTTGGCGAGCTGGCCGCGGTACTCGGTGAACTTGGTCACGATCGACTGGGCGCTGCCGACCAGGGACGGCACGCCCGTGAGCAGCCCGGTGTACCGGGGCTCGGCGATCGAGCGAGGGTTGAACGTCAGCGCGGCGACGCCGCCGAGGACGACGACCATCGCCAGTGAACCGGCCGCGGTCCAGACCGCCCGCGACAGCCGGCGGAAGGCGACCAGGCCGGTGAGGAACCCGGCGGCGACGGCGAACAGCACCGCCCGCACGGCAAGGCTCCGCAGCCCTGAGATGACGTCGGCCTCGATCGTCGTCGGGAGCCGGTCGGCCCACCGGGGGTTCTTGAGGATCTCCTCCGCGACCTCCGGGTGCACCGCCTCGATCGTCAGGTCGAGCCGCAGCGGGCCGCTGTGGCTGTCGAAGCTGAGCGCGCCGAGGGGCCGTACGTCGATGACGGTCTCCCCGCTCCAGGACGGGGTCAGGGACATGCCGATGTCCGCGGGGCCGACCGGAGTGTCCACCTTGGCGCCGAAGGCCATACCGAGCCAGCCGCCGACCACCGCCGCCAGCACGACCGCGAGCACACGAACGAGCACACGGGCGAACCGGCTGCCGACCGTCCTCCGGGCGAGCGCCCGCAACCGCGAATTCTTCATCCCTTCCTGACTACCCGAAGACGCGGCCTTTTTGGTTACCGGATCACGGTGTTGCGGTTACCGGCCGTCCGGCTGGACCTCGAGGCGGGCCCGCATACCGGACAGAATCAGCGCCAATCCGTGCTCGAAGGACGCGTCCGTCTGCGGGCCGCCGGTCTCGGCCATGACGGCGCGCACGTTCGGGTACGGCGCGAGGCTCTCCAGCGCCTCGTCGAACAGAGCGGGGTCGATCGATCCCCGCTCCTGGTCGGCCTGCTCCTCCAGCACGAACCCGCCGAGGAAGCTCGCGAGCGTGCCCAGGCCCCACATCGCGTCCGTACGGGTGAATCCGACCCGCAGCAGCGACTCCAGGATGGTCTCGACGGTCCGCAGCGTGGCCGTGCCGGGGTGTGTGCCGGCGGTGAGCCGCGCGGTGTCGCGGTGCGACTTGAACACGCGGCGCTGGCCCCGCAACCACTCCGCGAGCCACTCCTCCCACGACTCCCCCTCGGCGAGCGGCCGCAGCGCCGGAGCCTCCTGTACGGAGATCGCCTCGGCCATCTCGTCCAGGAGCTCCTGCTTGTTCCTGAAGTGCCAGTAGAGAGCGGGGGCCTGCACACTCAGCTCGGTCGCGAGCCTGCGCAGGGTCAGCTTCTCCAGCCCCACCTCGTCGAGGAGCCGGATCGCGGTCCTGACGATCGTGTCGCGTTCGAGTGCCACGGTTGACAGCTTAACGGCGTTCAATACATCCTTAACACTGTTAAATTTAACTGCGTTAAGGAGATGTCGTGATCCATGCGGAGGGAGTGCGCAAGCGGTTCGGCACGACCGAGGCGCTGCGGGGCGTCGATCTCGACGTGCCGGGCGGCTCGGTGTGCGGCCTGCTCGGACCCAACGGCGCGGGCAAGACGACGATGGTGCGCGTCCTCACCACACTGGTGCGCCCCGACGGCGGCTCGGCCCGGGTGGCCGGGTGCGACGTGGTCCGGGACGCCGAACGGCTCCGCTACCGCATCGGCCTCGCCGGTCAGCACGCGGCCGTGGACGAGCTGCTGACCGGACGCCGCAACCTGGAGCTGTTCGGCCGGCTCTACCACCTGCCCCGCCGTACGGCCCGGCGCAGGGCCGAGGAGCTGCTGGAGCGGTTCGGCCTGACGGAGGCGGCCGGGCGCCCGGTGCGGACGTACTCGGGCGGCATGCGCCGCAGGCTCGACCTGGCCGCCAGCCTGATCGTCGCGCCGCCGGTGCTGTTCATGGACGAGCCGACCACCGGCCTCGACCCTCGCAGCCGCCTCGCGCTGTGGGACGTGCTGCGCGAGCTCGTCGCCGAGGGGACCACGCTGCTGCTCACCACGCAGTACCTCGACGAGGCCGACCACCTGGCCGACCGGATCGCCGTCATGGACGCCGGACGGGTGGTCGCGTCAGGGTCGCCGTCCGCGCTGAAGGCGAAGGTGGGCGGCGACCGGGTGAGCGTCGTCTTCCGGGAGGCCGGTGACGTGGCGCCGGGCGTCGAGGCGGTCCGCCGCGTGCTGCCCGGCGAGCCCGAGATCGACCACGCCGGGCGCCGGCTCGTCGCGCCCGTCTCGGACGGCGCCGCATCCCTGGTCAGGGTCGCCGCGGCCCTCGACGCCGCCGGAGTCGGCGTGGAGGACCTGGGGCTGCGCCGGCCCACGCTGGACGAGGTGTTCCTGGCGCTCACGGACGCGCCCGCAAGAGAGAAGGAGGCGGCGTGATCACCGTGGCACCTCCCAGGACGAAGGCGGAACGACTGCGCTGGGCTCTGAGCGACACGTTCGTCATCGCGGGACGCAGCTACTCGCAACTGCGCGCCCAGCCCGGCCAGCTCGCCGCCGAGCTGGTCGCGCCGGTCATCATGACCGTCCTGTTCGGGTACGTCTTCGGCAGCGCGATCTCGCTGCCCGGCGGGGGCGACTACCGGAACTACCTGATGCCCGGAGTCTTCATGCAGGTCATGGCGCTGTCCGCGGTCGCCGCCGCCACGTCGGTCGCCGAGGACATGGCGCGCGGCATCATCGACCGGTTCCGCGCCCAGCCCATCGCGCGCGGTGCCCTGCTGGCCGGGCGGAGTCTCGCGGACCTGTCCAAGGACTGGCTGTCACTCGCGATGATGGCCGTCTGCGGCCTGCTGATCGCGGGCTGGCGTCCGCACGGCACGCCTCTGGAGACGCTCGCCGGTTTCGCGCTGCTCGCCCTGTTCGGGTACGCGATGATCTGGCTGGGCACGTACATCGGGCTGTTCGTGAAGAGCGGTGCGCAGGCGGACGCCGCGACGTTCGGCTGGCTGTTCCCGATGACGTTCCTGGCCAACGCGTTCGTGCCGCTGGAGGGGCTGCCCGGATGGCTGCGGGCCATCGCGGACTGGAACCCGATGAGCGCGGTCGTCTCGGCCGCCCGCGAGCTGTTCGGCAACCCCGGCTCGGCCGCCGCCTCCTGGCCTCTCCGGCATCCGGTGACGGCCTCGCTGTGCTGGTCGCTGCTGATCATCGCGGTGTTCGGGCCACTCGCCGTACGGCGCTACCGCACCGCCACCTCGCGATGACACGATGAGCACGTGATCGACGTCCCGCTGAAGAGGTTCGAGGAGCTCGTCGCCGAGGCGCTGGACACGATCCCGCCGGATCTGGCCAGGGTCATGGACAACGTCGTGGTCGTCGTGGTGGACGACCCGCCCGAGCCCGGCCTGCTCGGGCTCTACACCGGCATTCCGCTGACCGAGCGGGGTGACTGGTACTCGGGGGTGCTCCCGGACCGGATCGAGATCTACCGGAACCCGACGCTGGAGATCTGCGAGACCGAGGACCACGTGGTCGAGGAGGTCCGCATCACCGTCGTCCACGAGATCGCCCACCACTTCGGCATCGACGACGAGCGGCTGCACGAACTCGGCTGGTAGGGCCCTTCCCGCCCGTCAGGCGCCGGCTCGCGTTCGCGTCCCGCGAAAGCGGATCGTCAGCGGCTTGCAAAAGTCGCATCCGACGGGCACTGTAAGTGACATGTTGACCACGGGCTGTCATACCCAGTCGCCGCGACGGACATCGGCGGACACGGCCGGCGGAGCGACCACTGCGGAGTGAGATGGCGGCCCCCAAGCCCGGCAGGCTGTCCGGCCGCCATCGTCGACCTCCCGAGGTGCGGACCACCTACCGGGAGGTCGCCGCGATCCCCGAGTTCCGGGCCCTGTGGCTCGGGCAGGGCATGTCGCTGCTCGGCGACCAGCTCGCCCAGGTGGCGCTCGCTGTGCTCGTCTACAGCCGGACCGCGTCACCGCTGGCCACGGCCGCCGTCTACGCGCTGACCTACCTGCCGCCCATCCTCGGCGGCCCCCTGCTGGCCGGGCTCGCCGACCGGTACCCGCGCAGGCGGGTCATGCTCTGGTGCGACGTGCTGCGCGCCCTGATGCTCGCCGCGATGGCCCTGCCCGCGACGCCGTTCCCGGTGCTGTGCGCGCTGGTCTTCTGCGTGGTCCTGCTCGGGGCGCCGTTCTCGGCCGCCCGCGCGGCGCTGCTGCCCGAGGTGCTCGACGGCGACCGGTACGTCGTGGGGTCGGCCCTGCAGAACGTGACCAACCAGGCGGTGCAGATGCTGGGGTTCGCCGCCGGGGGCGCGGCGATCGCCGTGCTCGGGCCGTACCGGGCGCTGGCGCTGGACTGCGCGACGTTCCTCGGCTCCGCCCTGGTCATCGTCGCGGGAGTGCGGCACCGCCCGGCGCCGGTGCGAGAGGACGGCCGTCCGTCCATGTGGCGGATGACGCGGTCCGGCGCGCGTCTGGTGTTCGGCGAACGGCGGCTGCGCACGCTCGTGCTGTTCGCCTGGCTGTGCGGGTTCTACGTGATCCCCGAGGGCATCGCGGCGCCGTACGCCGCGGCGCTCGCCGACGGGAGGCTGCCCGTCCCGGTGATCACGGGCCTGCTGATGGCGGCGATGCCGACGGGCACGGTCATCGGCGCGTTCTTCTTCGGGCGGTTCGTCACGCCGTCGGGGCGGCTGCGGGGCATGGGCTGGCTGGCCATGCTGACCTGCGCGCCGCTCGTGCTGTGCGTGATCCGGCCGCCGCTGGAGGGCGTGCTCGCCCTGTGGGTGCTGTCCGGAGTCGGCGGGGCCTACCAGCTCGCGGCGAACGCGGCCTTCGTCCAATGCGTCCCGGCGTCGGGGCGGGCCGCGGCGTTCGGGCTGGTGCAGTCGGGGCTGCTGGCCGCGCAGGGCGCCGGCATCCTCGTCGGGGGCGCCGCCGCCCAGAGGCTCGGCCCAGAGCCGGTGGTGACGCTGGCGGGCGTGGCCGGGCTGTGCGCCGCGGCCGTGCTCACCATGCTCTGGACCGAGTCGCGTAGGGAGATCATCGCCAAGGTCCGGGCCGCCGCTACCTGAGTCAGGCCTGCGGACCCTGGTTCTGGGAGTCGCCGGTGGAGGACCGGCCGTACGGGTGCTGCTCGTAGCCGGGGGCCTGCGGGGCCTGCGGGGGGTAGGGGGTGCCGGTGGGGCGGCCGCCCTGGTTCCAGCCCTGCTGGACGTTGTCCCACTTGGCCTTGGCGTCCTGCCAGACGTGGCCGTCCTTGTTCTTGTTGATGAGGTCCTGGACGATGGAGGTGTTCTTGCCCTCCTCGGGGAGGAGGAGCCAGGCGACGGCGTAGATGCCGACGCCGAGGCCACCGAAGAAGCTCGCGACGGCGAGCCCGAGGCGCAGGATGTTGGCGTCGATTCCGGTGTACTCGGAGACGCCCGAGCACACGCCGGCGACGATCCTGCCGTTCCGAGTGCGGTGGAGCTGCTTGACCGAACCGTTGGTGTTCATCTCGTTCATACCTCCACAGTGCCTTGCAGGGGGGTGGGCGCACATCGGGATTCCCCCTGGCCCTACCCCGAGGGGGCCCGGATACCCTGACGGACATGGACGACCTCCTCGAACTCGACGACCAGCTCGACCCCGAGCACCGGCTGATCAGGGACTCCGTCAGGGAACTCGTCTCCGACAAGGTCCTGCCCCACGTCGGCGAGTGGTTCGAGCAGGGCACGTTCCCCGCCCGTGAGCTCGCCCCGGCCCTGGGCTCGCTCGGCCTGCTCGGCATGCACCTGGAGGGGTACGGCTGCGCCGGGCTCGACGCCGTCTCGTACGGCGTGGCCTGCCGGGAGCTCGAGGCGGGCGACTCGGGGTTGCGGTCGTTCGTGTCCGTCCAGGGGTCGCTGGCGATGTTCCCGATCTGGAAGTACGGCTCGGACGAGCAGAAGGAGGAGTGGCTGCCCCGGCTGGCCTCGGGGGAGGCCATCGGCTGCTTCGGCCTGACCGAGCCCGACCACGGGTCCGACCCCGCCGGTATGCGCACCACCGCCAAGCAGGACCCGTCCGGCGACTGGATCCTGAACGGCGCCAAGATGTGGATCACCAACGGCTCGATCGCCGACGTGGCGGTCGTGTGGGCGCAGACCGACGAGGGCATCCGGGGGTTCGTCGTCCCCACCTCGACCCCGGGCTTCTCCGCCCCTGAGATCCACCGGAAGCTGTCCCTGAGGGCCTCGGTCACCGCCTCCCTGTACTTCGACGACGTACGGCTGCCCGCCTCCGCGGTCCTGCCGGGCGTCCTAGGGCTGAAGGGCCCGCTGTCGTGTCTCACCGAGGCGCGATTCGGCATCCTGTGGGGCGTGGTCGGCGCGGGACGGGCCTGCCTGGAGGCGGCGGTCGACTACGCGACGACCCGCGTGCAGTTCGGCAAGCCGATCGGCGGGTTCCAGCTCACGCAGGAGAAGCTGGCCTGGATGGCGGTCGCACTCGGCCAGGCCGGGCTCACCGCCCTCCACCTCGGCCGGCTCAAGGACGCCGGGAAGCTGAAGCCCACCCAGGTCAGCTTCGGCAAGCTCGCCAACGTCCGGGCCGCGCTGGACATCGCCCGTCAGGCGCGTACGGTGCTCGGGGCCAACGGCGTCACGCTGGAGTACCCCGTCATCAGGCACATGACCAACCTGGAGTCCGTGCTCACGTACGAGGGCACCCAGGAAGTGCACCTGCTGACGCTGGGCAAGGCGCTCACGGGTCTCGACGCCTTCCGCTGACGCCTCTGCTCGCTTCGGCGGGGCGATCAGGGACAATGGCGTCGCCGAAGACGCGGTACTCTCTGTACCCTGCATTGTGGGGAGTGTTCCGCGGATCACACCGCGACGCGGCGGGTCCGAGGAGCATGACCACGGGGTGCTAGCTCAATGGCAGAGCTGCGGACTTTTAATCCGTCGGTTCAGGGTTCGAGTCCCTGGCGCCCCACCACTCCACACCCCATCTGACCTGGGATTTCTCGGTCAAGGTGTGCCTCGCGGCGAGTAGTTGATCTCGTTTGGTTGCTCGTTGTTCGCTCGCGGGCACGCACCGGGCACACAGTAGATCGTTTAGACGCCGTTCGTCAGGCCAGACGCCAAAGACGACCGACAGAAGACCACAACCGAAGGCCCCTCGGCGCCCCGCATCAAGCGAGGGCATGCCGATGGCCAGAGATCGCCGTCCGCAGCCTGCTGAATCAACGGCCTCCTCGATGGGACGGACAACAAGCCTGAGAGAGAGTCGGAAGGTGCTGGCTTCCCGATTGCGCTCCCGCAGTTTCCCTCTAGTTACGCCCAGGCATCCACCAACCTTCTGCGCAAGTGTGCCCGATTTTGTAAGCGCATGACCTACTTGTGAGTAGTACGTTAAGATCACCTCCACTTGGTGGGTGCACTTCTCCCGAAGTGCCCGAAACCTCCGCCCACCATGCTCAACTAGGAGGTGCGGCAGCATGCCGCTTTTCAGGATCGCTCACTCTGGCCGACGAAGCCCTCTTTCGGAATCGGACGCATCCACGGATGGCGGAGCCGCATCGGGCAACAAAGAGCCCCTCCGGCCCGATCTAGTGCGCCCCGTCCTGGTGGCCGCATGTGTGATCTTCGCGTTGGCCTTTTCCGCCATGCTGGCAATCACCCTGCTAGGCACTCAAGGATCAAGCACTGACGCGGTCCTTGATACATGCCGGTGGCTGGTGGCACTTACCGCCTCGGCCATCGTCGGGCTCCTTACTCGGGCAAGATCATGAATATGCCCATGCCCCAAGGGCGGCAAGCTTGGGTGATCTTCCTCCCTGGTCGCGGCCATCAAGTGGTCCTTGGAACTGCGGGCACGGGCAAGACGACAATGGCTCTCCTCCGAGCAGAGCACCTAGCCGCGCCGACTACCGACAACCACGGTCGGGTGTTGCTCGTCACCTACAACAACACGTTGGTGACGTACCTTCGGTACCTCCAGCCAGAGTCTGCGCAAAATATTACGATTGAGACATATGGGCGATTTGCACGCGGCTATCTACACAGCCTGGGAAAGATGCCGGCGTGGAATGGGATCGCCGGGCCTGCTGATCGAAGGACATGGGTCGAGCAGGCGGTTAAGGAAGTGGCGAGGAACTACCAGCCGAGCTCATTCTTTCTAAGGGACGTGGGATTCTTCCTGGATGAGCTGGAGTGGATCTCCGGCATGGGGATCGCGTCGCTTGCTGACTATCAGAAGATTCCGCGTAGGGGCAGACGCCGGGCCCTAAGCGAGGGACAGAAGGAAGCCGTATGGCGAATCCTGACGGTTTATCGACGTCTCCGCACCGATGCTGGTCGACGTTACGACTGGTATGACCTGGCCAGTTCAGTGCGTTCCGCCCTCGCGCAGGACACGCGGCCTCGTCGTTACCGGCACATCGTCATGGACGAGGGACAGGATCTTTCCCCTGAAGCCATCCGATCCCTTGTGGAGGCGGTCGACTCTCAGGGGTCCGTAACCTTCTTCGGCGACTACCACCAAATGATCTACGGCCAGGGCATGTCCTGGCGGTCCTGCGGCCTGAACGTCCAGCGTGTGGAACGGTTCGCCGACAACTACCGAAACACCGCCGAGATCGCCCGGCTGGCTATCGCCATGAGCCGCATGCCGCACATGGCGGGCGACCCAGAAGATCTCGTTGAGCCCCACGAGCCTCGCGCTGCCGGAACGCGGCCGACGCTCGTCCAGTGCCGCGATGAGGCACAGGAGATGGAGATCATCCGTGCTCAGGCAGTTGACTACGCACGCAACGGCACCGTCGCTGTACTTGCACGCACTTGGGCTGACGCTCGCCGGGTCTGTCAAGGACTCGCTGTACATCGACTTCACCCGGACCTCAACCGCTGGAACGCCGCACCGGGGATCTACTGCGGCGCGTATCATTCAGCTAAGGGCTTGGAGTTTGACGCCGTCCTAATGCCGTTCTGTGGAGTGACCCATATGCCGCACCCAGACACGGTCACTGCGCTCGGCGAGGATGACGCGGCTACCCGGGAGGGTCGGCTCCTGTACGTCAGCATCACCCGGGCACGTACTGACCTGCTGCTCACCTATAGCGGAACCGTGACCCCCCTGCTGCCCACCGACGATGCACTCTACGCCAAGGTGACCCCATGAACCTAACGGTAGCCGAAGCGCTCAGGCAGCTACCGGTGTCACGGCTCGCCCATTTCACACCCGCCAGGAATCTTTGGCACATCCTCGCAGTAAACGAAATACGAAGCAGCAAAGACCTGGCGGACAATGCTCCCGAGTTTTTTAGTCCGACCGATCAAGAGCGCTTCGATGGTCACCCCAACAAGGTGTGTTGCACCTTCCAGTACCCAAACGGGTACTACTTCGCGGACGCGAGAAGGAACGCCGAGTACGTCAACTATCCAAATTGGGTTTGCTTATTGCTCGATGTGCAATTGCTCCTACGTCCTGGCACCCTCTTCTCACCTTGCAACTCCGCTACTGGCAGAGGGATCTACCTGCAGCCAGGAGGCCAAGCGCTCTTGGACTGCTTCGCACCGGTATCCAAGGTCGGCAGATGGCTGCGCCAGCCCAATCATCACCCTGCAGCAGCAACTGACCTCCAGGCAGAGGCCCTGGTGCCAGGGCCGATCGATTTGTCGTACCTGCACGGTATTGTCGTCGGGAGTGAGGCAGTAGCAAGCGAGCTTTATGGAGCGCTTGAGAGAGGCAGGATGTCGCCCGAGCGGTTCAATTGGATCATCGCACCAGTCTTCTTTGATCGCGGCCGCTTGTCACAGTACTTACGTTACGGCAGGTCGATCATCGAGACACCCTGGACACCCAGCACTACACCGAAAGAGAACTGAGATGGCCTCCACCCCCGTCGTAGGCACTGACCGGGTGTTCGGCATCCTGTCTGGCGCTGCGGTAGGCGACGCCTTGGGTTGGCCACAGGAGATACGCAGCAACATAGTTGGCGGGCAGAAGGCGCGTAACGTTCCAGCTGGTCCGCAATTTCGCGCTTGGAGACGTAATTCAGGCACCCAGTTCGCTCGCTACCAAGAGGAAATCAATGCGGGTGATTACAGCGATGACACTCAGCTAATCCTTGCAGTGGCGAGGAGTTGCCTGTACGACGACTGGTTTTCCTATCTGACCAAGGTCGAGCTTCCGACTTGGCTTCTTTACCATCGGGGAGCGGGTAGAGCCATACTTTCCGCGGCACGCGCATGGGCTGCTGGCCGCGCCCCTTGGGTAGAAGGTAGCAGCACAAGTATGCGAGCCAAAAGCCCAGTTGTGGATTATTTTAATGCCGGCGGCAATGGCGCCGCGATGCGTATCGCACCGCACGCGATAGCCGATCCCGAGATGCCGATACACACTCTTCTTAAGAGAATAGTTCTTGATAGTGCGGCAACTCACGGGCACCCTCGCGCTTTAGTCGGCGCGGTTCTACATGGCCTGGCAATACGGAAGGCGCTTTTACAAGAAGGAACGCTCGAATATGGCAGCCTGATCGAGGCTTTACTAGACGATCACAGCTGGCAGACAGGCAAACTTCTGCATGAATCTCTGCCACCCGATTGGCTGCAAACATATACGCGAATAATGGAGCAACCGGCCGAAGTGGGCTGGATGAGCGTCGTACGCGAGGCGCAGGGTCTTTTGCTCACCGCTCAACGTTCTCTTGAGCGAGCCGCGCTCGCAAATGACGAGAAGACGTTAGAGGCCATGGGGGTGTTCGATAAGACTCGTAATGGGGCTGGCACCATCACAGCCGTTGCAGCAATCTATATGGCGACACGATCAGCAGCGCGGCCGCTCAGCGGATTAGTAAGATGCGCCTTCCTTCCGAATGCTGACACGGACACGCTTGCCTCCATGTGCGCATCTCTACTTGGGGCAATTCACGGCACTGCCTGGCTAGGGCCGCTTCTGCACGACGTGCAGGATAGCAAGTACCTATATAGCCTCGCACAACAGCTCGCCGGCAACGCGCGTCGAGACAGCGGTCAGCAGACGCTTTTCTCGACCTCGGACACCATACGAGAAGTCGATTTGAAACTTGTTGAGCGATTTCGAAATTCCCTTTTCGGAGAAGCTAGCCCTACACCGAAACGCTTTCCTGACGGTCGCCTCCTCGTAGCACAAGAACGCAGAACCGATCACCTTAAGAACGGCCTGCTTACGCACGTACAACTGATGGCTGAAGATGGCCAGACCGTGTTCATCAACAGGTTCATCAAAACTACGGCGACTGAACATAATCTATCATATGCCCGCTCGTCAGGTTCGCTAGCCGCTAAGGAGGAGCTTCCGGCATACGACTTGGAAGTTAATCTGGGTGTCAGCAGCCTCGCACGTGCGACTCACTTCTACTGCGACATCCTTGGGCTGAGAATAGTACGCGCTACAGAGAATTCGGTGGCGCTACACAATGGCCTTTCGCTCACCAAATTCCCCCAGCTTAGCCAATATGGCCGAGCTCACACAGCACCTACGGAGGTGTTGATCACTATTCAAGTACGGAATTTCGATGCTGTTGCCCATCGGGCATTCGGCTCAGATCTAGCTGAAGTTTTAAGCATCGACAACGATGACAAACCAAGAAGGATGCGCCTTCGAGATCCAGACGGTTATAATTTACAGATCCTCTCGCGATAGCCTCGAGCAACGCCCCGGGCGCCGCAAGCCGCATATGCCGCAATCATCTCGATGGGCGCCCCAGCTTCGCAGACCACCATCGGCCCTCTCGAATCGGTCTATATGGGTGGACTGCGGGCGGGGGAAGCCCCTCGATGTCGATGAGTTGTTACGGCAGCCGTGATCACAAGAACGGCGTCCGGATGATCACTAGACCGGCAGAATCTGCACTAGAAGCCTCATCGGACCAACGACCTTGCGGTGTTACGAGCACTAGCCGTAGCGGACCGGCGGGTTTCGCTTGCATCGCCCGCGCGTCGAGTGCAAACTCCTGCCAGGAGAGAGACTCCCGGCGTTGTGGGCGCCGTTCCCGGTGATCAGTCCCGGCAGTTAGATCGCCAGCAGGGTTGCAGGGGCTTAGGCTCTTCCACTCGAGCACGTCAGCTAACCAAGACACGTGCGACCATCACTTCGATCTACGCTGAGCCGGCGGCGTGCCATCGGAGTTGTCATGGGAACGAACGAGAACGCGCGGAAGAGGGCTCTCTACACGGGCCAGGCGCACCAGCATGCGATCAAATCCCTGCATCGGGATCAGGGGAAAGGGAGCCGCCCGATTCCCGTTGCTTCCACCGCACAAGCCGCACTCGAAGCTCTGATCCTAGAACGCATCGGAGAGTGGAATCCAGTCTTCTGGTCTCCCTTCGTCCTGGCTTACGGCATCGCCTGGGTCGACCCCTCACCCGAGGACCTCACCATAGGAATCCCAGCACAGTACCTGCCCGACCTCATCCGAGGACTCATCCCGACGCTGCACCCCAAAGCAGCTTCGGCTAGCGACGACGTAGAGATCCAGGGCATTCCAGGACTACGATTCTCCTATGAGGGCGGACACGTGGTGCTGTATCGCCCCGGCGAAACGGCACGTGTCAGAATCCCCCTGAAGAACGAAAGCCTCTGGCACAAGGCGCTCAAGATCGGCATAGATGACTTCGACTCCGATCTCACTTTCCCATGGGACTCCCACCCGAACGCTTGGCATCCTGCCGAGCTCTACTTCATCAACGCGTCCTGGCCAGGCCGCTACGCCATCGGCGGAGAGCACTACCAAGCCAGCCGGCTGGCATCCGATCTTTTGCGCAGGTTGCCAGGGCTCTGCGGCCCCTTCCTCGCTCACGACATGTGGTTCAACTTTCATGGCGCCACCGATAGCGAATACTACATTCAATTCGAATGGCAAAACAGTCGGCCGCCAAACGCAGTGCTGGACCTGATCCTTGACCGAACTTTCGGGCTGGATGTTCACATCGACCTGGTCCACGATCAGCACTCTCTGGCGGATGCCTACGCGGATCATTGCACGCGGGTCCGCCTCGTAAGCAGGGACGGAAGCGGAAGTCGCATTGATCTGCGCTATCTAAGATTCAAGGGCGACCTGGCCGAAGAGGTCCCACCACTCTTCGAAGGAGTACGTAGCCGACGACGGGAGCTGGAGCACCTTCATGATTACCCTCTGTCTCCGCCCGCCCCTACCGCTCCTCGCCGAGTCGATGAATCACTCAATATGGATGGCGGTTACTAATCCGCTAAGCGTCCCCATAAGACAGCAGGCCCGCTGATAATTCCAGCGGGCCTGCTTCGTACCTCTTACTAGCTAGAGCTGATTAGACGTCGGGCACGATGACCAACTGCGCGCAGGACCCTGTAGGGGTCTTTCGCCGGGACGGAAAAGTCTCTCTCTTGCCACTCTGATGACCGCTCGGCCCGGCCGGGAACGGCGGCGGGCTGGGGGTGGTCAGCAGAGCGGCCGTGGATTCGGCCGCCGCGCGTGCGACTTCGGGATAGACGCTGGTGTAGGTGTCGCGGGTGAAGGTGGAGGAGACGTGGCCGAGGGTCTCCTGGACCACTTTCAGCTCTACGCCGGCGGCGAGCATCAGGGAGGCGGCGCCGTGGCGGAGGTCGTGCAGCCGAAGCGGCGGCAGGTCCGCCTCGTAACACATCCAGTAGAACTGGTCGGTGACGTGCTGCGGGTGCAGCGGCCTGCCGTACTCGTCGGTGAAGACGAATCCGCTGTCGGTCCAGTCCTCCCCTGCTCTGAGGCGTTCTTTCGCCTGCCGCCGGCGATGCTCTTTCAGGATCGTGAGTGTTTCGGCGTCGAGGGCGATGACGCGGTCGCTGGCGTCGGTTTTCGGTTTGCCTTGCACCGGGGTCCAGCCGAGCTGGGTGATCTGCCAGTTCACCGCGATCGTCCCGGAGGTGAAGCTCACCTCCGGCCAGCGCAGCCCGACGGCCTCACCCCGGCGTAGCCCGCGCAATGCGATCAGCCGGTACAACGCATACAGGCGGTGGCGGCGCGCGTAGGCCAGGAACGCCGAGGTCTGTTCCGGTGTCCACACCATGACCGGTGAGGGCCGGGCCGTGCCGAGGTAGACCTGGATCACATCCACGCTGCGCCCGGCGCGGCGCTCGCCTTCTGCGGCGCGGTTGGCGGCATGGTCGGCCCGCCAGCGCGCGACACGCTCCTCAGTCCACACCAGCCCCTTGGGCCGACTGGCCGCAGGGAGTTCAACCACGGCCGCGGGGTTGAAGTCGATCAGCCGATCCTGCTTGATCGCCACGTTCAGGGCATGGCGGAGGGTGGCGCGGATGCGGTGCATCGTCGCGGGGCCGACCGGCCGCCGGTACTTCACCTTCGCCCGCTCCTCCGGGTTCCCGCTCGCGTAGGCGCTGGTGATGACGTCGTTGAACTCCTCGATCGCGTCGAACATCCCACTGATGTCGGAGACCCGCAGCCGGTCCAGGCGAATGTCCCCGAGGTAGGGGATGACGTAGAGCCGGATGTGCGTCTCGTACGATCGCCGGGTGGTCGGGTCGATCTTTTTCTTCCGCTTGAGGAACTCGGCCATCCACTCGGCGACCGTGACCGTCCTGTCCAGATCCTGGTGGGTGCGGACCTTGCGTCTCACCTCCTCGATCGACGGCAGCGCCCGGGTGTCCTTCAGGACCGACAGCATCAGCTCGCAGATCTTCCGCCTCGTGTGCAGATCCTCATCCAGCGCCAGCAGGCCGCGGGCGTGGTCGAGTTCGGCCTCAGCGTCCTCCAGGGTCGTGAACCCCTGACGCCGCAGCGGGCTACGCCGTCGCCCGTCGGCGTGCGGGGGCAGTTCGAGCTGGTAGGCCCACGTGCCGTGGGTGGAGCTCCACCGCTCGCCCCCGCCACCGGAGCGGCGCAGCTTCGGGCACTTCTTCCCGAGTTGCTTGCCCGTGGCCGCGTCGCGGCAGCCGCAGGTCTTGTAGGTGGTGCCGTTCGCCACCGTTGTTCACCCTTCCTCGGTGTCGGGACGGCGTGTGCCGTCGTGGTAGCCGAGCAACGCCCACACCTCCCGCGTCGGCACCAGGTAGCTGCGCCCGATGCGCAGCACCCGGCAGGGGAACTCGCCGTTCTTGGCCAACTGGTAGGCCTTTGTCCGTCCGAACCCCAGCAGCCGCCCCGCGGTGACCACATCGAGCACCGCCGGGAGGTCCCCCAGGTCGGCCGCCCGCGTGCGCCCTGTCATCGCCCGCCCCCGCACGGGCGCGGGCAGGCCGCCGAAGCGGTGTGGCGTGTCGTTGCCGTGGCCCGGCCGACCCGCCGCCCCCTGCCGCTACGCCGCTGTACGCGGACGTCGTGAGCCATGGGGCGACCGGTCGGCCGTAGCCGCCGGTATCGACGCCCACCTCTGCGGCGCGTGTCAAGCAATATCCGCTGGTCACAAGCCCCGCGTCGCCGCCGAACCGGTCCCGTTCTCACCGGTGCCCCCGATCGTCAGGCCGCCCGGTCTCGGCCGGGTCGGTGAGTGGTTTGTGGAAGATCAGCAAGTCCTCGTGTGCGAGCGCGTGGATCGGCACCCCGCGCTCCCATGCCTTGCGCGCCTCGTGAAGCTGGAAGAACGACGCCCGGTTGATCACACGGCCCTCGTCGATCCCGCACAACAGGCACACGATCCGATCGGTGAAGACCAGCCCCGCCTGCTCGGCCACGTTGCGGACCTCGCCGGGCAGGTCGACCAGTTCGCCGCGCACCCGGTACGGCCGCACCGTGATCGCGACCACGCCACCCGGCCGGAGAAGGGTCGTGGTGGCGGCCAGGATTTGAGCGAAACCTTCCAGCAGGACCGGCAGGCTCTGATGGGCGAGGTTGGCCCGGTCGCAGGAGTAGTGGTGGTTCCATTTGCGGATGCCCGGCTCGCCCGTGTCGCGGGTGGAGCGGATGTGCCCGTGCGTGTAGGACCCGTACGGCGGGGAGGTGAGCATCAGCGCCGCCATCCCCGCCAACCCAGGCAGCAGGCGGGAGGCATTCCGGGAGTCGCCGATCACGACCTGGGCCGTTCCGGGGGCACCGTTCCAGCGGGCGTGCGCGACGTTCTCGGCGGCGAGCTTGGCCCACTGCCCCTCGTACTCGATCCCGGCCGCGTGCCGGCCCTGGTGGATCGCCTCCACCAAAGTGGTGCCGATCCCGCACATCGGATCGACCACCAGCTCACCCGGCGCGGTGTAGGTGGCGATCGCCTGGGCGGCGATGGCGGGCAGCATCTTGCCCGGATGCTTCATCGACTCCGGCAGGTAGCGGCCCCGCCGCTGCGTCCGCGAGGGCTGCTGCCCCGTCACCCACACCGACCCGACCGGCTCACCCATCACCGCTCCTCCTCTCCACCCGGGCAGGCGCCGGCAGAGACCGGCGATGTGAGGGGTTTGCTGAAGATCAGCACATCCGCGTGCGCCCGCAATGCCGCAAGTACATGCGACGAGACAGGCTGCGCGTTCCTGGCGGCGATGTGCGTCGGGAGCAGGGACAAGACGATCTGGCGTCGCCGGACCGCGCCATGTACCGCGACGATGTGCTGCAGGTAGACCAGCCCAGCCCGCTGCGCCTCCCGGATGAGACCGGGCACAGGGTCGTGCGGGCGCCCCTGGGTCAAGTGCAGACCGGTGACGACCACCAGATGCCCGCCGGGGGCGAGCAGAGCAGCGGGCTCGCCCAGCGGGCTCCCGTCGGGGGACCCGTCGATCGAGGCCGTGTCCGGCTCCGCATCGCAGGTCCGCCGGACGACGACGAGAGCTGCTTCACCACGCCGATGGGCCAGCGCCACATAGGTGGCCTCGACTCGGGCGATACGCACCTCCACCCCGCGCCGGTCGGCCTCATCACGGCCAGAGGTCGCCCGCGTCCAGATGACACCCGCCACCACGGGGTCGACGACCACCGTCGAGACGCGGCGGCCGAGGACCACCGCGTTGGCCACCAATGTGTGATCGGCGGGGTGAACGTCGACGACCAGGTCGTCGGCTCGGGTGCAGGTTGTGATGAGCTGGCGGGCCAGCCGCCCGGTGACCGGCATGCAGCAGCCGTTGGCGCATGCGGCGGGCGACTGGCCCTCCGGAGCGGTCAGCCAGACGCTGAGCGGCAAATGCCGTACCGGCGAGAAGCACTCCGAGGAGCTGCCGGACGATTCCGTACTGAAGTGCGGGGCTGTTGTCACTATGGCGTGGCCCGGTCACCCAGGCCACCTGATCCCTGTCACTCAACCAAATACCTGCCGCGCGAGCCGCGATCGGACAGCCCCAGGCATAGGTGCCCACGGGGCGACGCCTCGCCGACGGCGTCAGGACATCGGAAGCGAGGCCGAGGCCGAGAAGGGCGCGACGGTACGGGTAATACGGGGGCTTGCCCGTACCGTCGCGCTGGGCCTGCCGCGCGTCAGACCGCGCGCGAGCAGGCCATATGGCGGCCCTGCTATGGGGGAAGGCAGAGACCGCGACCGCGCCGCCCTAGCTGGGGGTGCACAGGACGGCACGGAGCTTCACCGGGTCATCTCATAAGGCGTCTGCCGGATCAGTGGCAGTCCACCGATCCTGATCAGGAGGAACGCTCAGCGGACCCTCCCAACCATGACCACCGGGGCTTCGTCAGCCGGTAGTGGCGTCCAAGCATGAGACGGCATGCGCCGTCGCCGGACGAGCGCCGATCCGGAACCAGACCGCGTTCCCAACCTCGTCGTCATGGTGGAACCCCCAGGCATCTGCCATCGCGCTCACCATCCATAGGCCCCGGCCTCCGGCATCCTCGTCCGACAGATCCCGAACGACGGGGACGCTCGTCGCGGAGCCGTCATCGATCACCTCGCAGTGGGTGACGCCGCCGCCGGTGGCCAGGACCACCGTGACGAGGCCATCCGGGTTACGCCCCGAGTCCGAATGGACGATGGAGTTGGTAACCAGCTCGCTGAGTAACAGCACGGCATCGTCGGCAAGTTCCTCTGCCACTTCTCCGGCCAGGAGACGCCTCGCCCAAGCGCGGGCCTCACCGACGGACGCTGCCCTGCCGGGCAACTGCCTCCATCCCAGAAGGCGCAGTTCCCTCCCGATAGCGACGTGATCACGAAAACGGGCCTCGTGGAGTTCCTGACGCCCAATCACGCGACCACCGCCGACCGGATTCTCTCAGCTGCATTCGCGTCGAGCGCCCACACCCATTCATCGCGCCGCCAGAATCGCGACCACGAGGGCCTCCAGGTGAATACCCAGCCATGTGCGCGACGACTCACCCGAATACGAACAGGTCGCCTAGTGCCCTGCGCGATGTCCAGCATTGGAGGCTCGCCGGGGGCCATCATCACGGAGGTGGCGATCCCGAGATTCCGCAAGTCCCATGCCAGGCGAACCAGGTGAACGAATTGCTGCTCCCGCTCGTCGCTTTTCATATCGGACCTCTCCAATGCCATCGCGGCTCAAGACGAGAGACGTCAAACCACCCGCTCACCAGGCCACGTCGTGATCAGCAGCCCGTCTCCCAAATATGCGGTTGCCACCAGCCCCGCACGCAGGATCGGCGTACGCCTAGAGTGCCCGCACCTGAAGGGAATTCGTAGCCGGATTTGCATACCAGTGAAAACCAGATGATGACAATCAGCGGTCTAGGCTGGTTTGGTTAGCGGTATGACCGCTACATTGTGGGGCGGCTCCACCGCTCTTTGGAGGGATGAAATGACCCACGAGCCGACCCCCGACTCTACGGGTCCACGGGCACGTTTCGGCGCCGAGATGCGGCGTCTGCGAGAGGCGGCCCAACTGTCACAAGCTGCAGTGGCCTCACGGCTGGGCTGTACGCAAACCCAGGTGAGCCGCCTGGAGATGGCGAAGCGAACACCGTCCAAGTCGGATGCGGAGAAGCTGGACCAAATCTTTGGGCTGAGCGATAGGCAATACTTTGTCGGCTTGTACCGCCGGATCGCCTCGCGCCCGGGAGGACCCGGCTGGTTCCTGGGCTGGGTAGAAGAGATCGAGCCTTCAGCAGTGGTGCTTCGTTCCTGGGATCCTCTTCTCGTCCCAGGCCTGCTGCAGACGGAGCCCTACGCGCGAGAGCTGTTCCGCCAGGAACCCCGGATCACCAATGACGAGGTTGAGGCACGCGTTCATGCCCGCATGCAGCGCCGGCAGATCATCGACAGAGATGACCCGCCCATGGTCTTGGTCCTCTTCGACGCTGGCGTGCTGCGGCGTCAAGTGGGCAGCAGCCGCGGGGTGATGCGCGACCAACTCAGCTACCTCCTTGAGGTCGCCACCCACCCCGCTATATCCATCCAGGTCGTCGACCCCCGGTGTCTTCCAGGTCTGGCGGGCGCTTTCATGATCGCGGAGCTGCCGAACGGGGAGCCGGAGACAGTCCACGCGGACTCCCCAGCAGAGGGGCATGTCTCGTCCGATCCGAACCTCGTGACCTCTATCCGAAACCGGTATGAAGCGATACGGCTGTGGGCCTATCCTGAGCACGAGTCACTCAGAATGATCGAGGAAGTGAAGCAGGAATGGACCTGAGCGCCGCCGTATGGCGGAAGTCGTCGCGCTCTTCGGGGAACGGCGGGCAGTGCGTGGAAGTTGCCGCCAATCTACCTGGTGTGATTGCGGTCCGCGACAGCAAGAACCCTAACGGCCCTAAATTGCTTTTCACCTCCGAGGAGTGGGAAGCCTTCATCAGCGGCGTCAAAGATGGCGAATTCGACTAGGGCCAACACTTTCTGGCACTAAAGTACGGCGGCCACGCTATTCCTGTTCGGAGAAGAGCCCTTCAATAGCGAGAGCCAGCCTCTGGACCACTTCCGAAGGAGTCTTCCCGGTTGCGTCAGCAAGCGAGTCCACGAGCAGCGACGCCACCGCCAGATGCACGCCGTTCCCTCGAGCATGCAACTGGTTGGTGCCCGCAGCGTGTCGTTGACGTGCCGTAGCAGCTCCTCCAGTGGCGTCGAAGCTGGGAACATGAGCTTCACCCCACTGACCTGGTTCGCAATCGCGATATCGCTCGTGATCTCAGCCGTCGAACGTTCACCCCGATTGGTGGCGATGGTCAGCACCCGGATAAAGTCGGCAAACAGGTCTTTTTGACTCTTTTCGGCCACTTCCACTCCATGACGGTTGATTGCCTAGAAGCGCATCGACATGCTCGGTGCGCAGCGCAGGGGAGCCTGCGACGACGACTTTCGAGACGCTCTGTGCCGCACAGGCCCACCGCATAGCAGCGTTTCTTCTCGGGGCCAGGAGCCACCTCGCGCCTGAATTCTCTGCGGGCCCTCATGAAGTCAACGTTCCTCAGGACGCACGAGTGGTCAAGAAGATCCGGGCAGCCCTTCTCCGGCCCGGGATGACGAGAACTTGACCAGCCCCAATCTGCTGACACCGTCGCCGCAGGTCAGGCGGTTTCGGCACACCTTTGGGAAATTTCCTCCGAGAGACGCCGGACCTTATTGATGGTCTTTTCGCAGCTCGGAGCGGTTCCGGGCGTTGGCGAATCGTTTTACTGATCATTGCGCTGTCCGCCGTCCGTACCGGGCCTGTCCCGTTCCTGTACGAGGCCGGTGGCAGATCGGTGGTGTCCGAACCGATCGCTATTCGGGGGCCGCAATGACATCCACCGACACCACCGCCACCAACACCACCCCCGGCGACCTGCAGGTCTCCGGTACCGAGCCGCACGTCTTTGAAACCACATCACGCACCGCCTCCCACCTGCCGCTGGACGTAGCGGAGAACGCCTTCCGTCTACTCATGCAGGGCCCGGAGCCACTGTCGGTCGACGGCACCAGGTTCTGCGTCGGCCTTCTGCGGCGGACGATCCCGCTGGACGAGCTGCGGGCGATCCTTCTGCACCCGTCCTGCGGGCGGGAGACGCGCGATGAAGTCTGGCGGCACCTCATCGCCCAGTCCCGCACCCAGCACGGCGCGTGGACCGTCGCCGCCGTCGCGCTCGCTCTGCCAATGCTGCGCCGCCTGGTCAGGACGCTGTCCGAGACCGTCACCGCGGACCGGGAAGACCTGGAAGCCGAAGTGCTCGCCTGCTACCTGGACGCCCTGAACCGGGTGAACCTGGCCTGGACGCACCCGCTGCTGCGGCTGTTCCGGCTCACCCGATTCGCCGTACTCCGCGCCTACGCCATCAAGCCACCCGAGCTGCTGACCGACCCAGACCCGGCCCACGACGAGAGCCTCGTCTACCCCGCCGGCCACCCCGACCTGCTCCTGGCGGAGGCGGTCCGCCAGGAGATCATCACGGCGGAAGCAGCCGAGCTGATCGGGCTGACCCGGCTGGAGAACCTTCCGCTGTCGGTCTACTGCCGCCACCGCGGCCTGCTCTACTGCGCGGTACTCAAGCGCCGCCAGCGGGCCGAGGCCCGCCTGGCCAAAGCCCTCATCGACGGAGAACTGTCCCTGCCCTCGCTGTGATCGATTTCTGGCGGCCATGTCCCAACCGGGGCAGGAAGCCAAGTCTTTCCACAGGTGCAAGGGAAGTACGGGCGCATCTTCCGAGCTCGCCGGGCCGCACTCCGGCCACCGGTCCCTGTCACCCACCGGCATCGGAACTTCCAGCCCTTTCGAAGGAGGACGCCCACCAGGCCACGGCAGGCCGGCGGCGTCCGTACTTCCCGGCACCTACCTCCAGGCATCACCGGCAATGACTCAGGAGGCAGCAGTGACATCCCACCGCACTAGACGCCAGACCGTGCGGGCCGTCGCCGCCGTGGCGACCGGTATAGCGCTCGGCCTGCTCATCGAGACGAGCATCGCGTGGGCCATCAGCGACACCGGTACCGCCTCCGACGTCTTGGCCGCGCCGTCGTCGCTGAACGAGGTCATCGACAACCTGCGCAATGTCATCGTCGGCCTGCTCGTCGCCCTCGCCACGTTGTTTCTGACGATCGGCGGTGTCCGTTACATCCTGGCCGGTGGCGACCCGAGTGAGGTCGAGGCTGCCAAGAAGACTCTGCGCTACGCCGGGATCGGGTACGGCATCGCGACTCTGGCGCCGCTGCTGGTCAGCATCCTCAAGGGCATCGTGGGAGCCTGACCGTGAACCGCCGAAGCTCTCACGGACCGGGCCTCGCCAAAGGCAGCGCTCGCATCCGCCGCCTCGTCCCTCTCGCCCTGGTCACCGCCGCGCTCGCGCTGCTCATGGCCAGCCCCGCATCCGCCACTCCGGCGACGCCGACTCCGGCACCGACCGCCACCTCGGCGCCGTCGCAGTCCCCTTCACCACAGGTGAGCTGGATCGCTCCCACGACGGCACCTGCCCAACCCACGGGGAAGGACGAGTGCGGCTGGATGGATGTCGGCTGCAAGGTGAACAAGGCCGTCAACGGCTGGTTCACCGACCTGGTCCGCGACGCGGTCAACCCGGCCTTCGCGCTGGTCGGGCGGACCCTACTCTCCTCCCCGCCGCCGGCGCTGCTTTCCCGAGTGCGCGAGCTGACCGGCCAGGTGAGGGTGGTCTCCAACGCGCTGCTCGTGCTGTTCGTCCTGGCGGGCGGAGTAATCGTCATGGCGTACGGCAGCGCGCAGACCGCGACCACAGCGGTGGAGCTTATACCGCGCCTGGTGCTGGCGACGATCCTGAGCAACAGCTCACTGACGATCAGTGAGTATGCCGTCCAGTTCGCCAACAGCCTGGTCGACGGATTGGTCGGGACGGGCGTGGACGCCGATCGGGCCGGGAATCTGCTGGCCGGCAGGGTCGCCGCCGTCGTGAACGATCCGGTGAATGCCGCGCTGTATCTGGTGCTGCTGGCCGGAGGCAGTGTGCTGCTGGGGCTAATCCTGGCGTTCATCGCGGTCATCCGCGTCACTCTGCTGTTGTTCCTGATCATCTCTGCTCCGCTCGCGCTGCTGTGTCACGCGTTGCCGCAGACCGAGGGGATCGCCCGGCTGTGGTGGCGTGCCTTCACCGGGGTGCTGGCCATACAGGCCCTGCAGGCGCTGGTGCTGCTGCTGGCGTTCAAGGTCCACCTCACCGACTCTCCCGACCTGTTCGCCGCCGCCGGGCGGCCCTCCCCCGCCGGGAGCGCCTTGGATGTACTGATCTTGATTGGTCTGCTGTACGTGCTGATCAAGATCCCGGGGTGGGTCGCGCGGAGCATCTGGCAGCAGGCCAAGCCGCAACTGCTGATGCGGGCGGTCAAGGGCGTGGTCGTCTACAAGACCCTGGGCGCGCTCGGCGGCGTGTTCCGTGGAGCCCGCTCACGCCCCTCGCCCGGCCCCACGGTCACCGCCCACCGGCACGGCATGGGTTCCCGCACCGTACGGCCTCGCCCCACAGCGCGGCCCGCCTCGTCCGCCGCCGGTTCACCTCCTACCGCCTCGGGAGGCAAGCCCATGAACCCGCCCACACGCCCCAGCCCATCCGGCTCCGCGTCTGCAAGTTCCCGTTCCCCGCAGCAGCTTGCCTTGCCGCTCGGGATCACCCCTGCGTCCTCGCGTAAGGCGCACCAGGGGAAGCAGTTGGCGTTGCCGTTCCCCGTGACCCGCGTCCCGCGCCCGCCTACCGCCGCACCGCCGCCGGTGAAGGCGACGTGGATCAGGCCCAAGCCGCCATACGTGCAGGACCGGCTGCCCGGCATGCCGACCCGCCCCGCACGCCCCCGGCAGCTCCGGCTACGGCTCGACCCGCCGCCGCGCCGGATGCCGAAACGAGGTGACAGGTGAACGACTCCGAACCGCTGATCGTTCGCATCCCGGCGGATGTCGCCCGCCCCGACAAGATCGCCTATGGGTTCACCGCGCGGCAGTTGGCCATCCTCGCCGTCACTGGCGCCCTCGCTTCTTCCGTCTATTACGTCTTCCGGCAGGTGGTGCCGGTCGTGGTGATCGCCGCCTTGGTGCTGCCGCTGGTGGCGCTCGGCGCGGCGCTCGCACTCGGCCGCCGTGACGGCCTCACCCTCGACCGATTCATCCTCGCCGCCGTGCTGTTCCTGCGCTCGCCCAAGAAAGTAGTGGCCGCGCCCGATGGCGTCGTGCCGCCGCCGAGGTGGTGCCGGCTGCGTGGGAAGCTTCCCGCTCCGCTGTGCCTGCCCGTACGTGCGGTCCGCAGCGACGGAGTGCTGGAGCTGGCCGATGGCGGAACCGCGGCGCTGGTGGAGACTTCCACGCTGTCATTCCACCTGCGTACCGCCGATGAGCAGGCGTCACTGGTCGGGGCGTTCGGGCGGTGGCTGAACTCCCTGGACGCCTCCGTGCAGATCCTCGTCCGCGCCCGCCTTGTCGATCTCGCCGGCCTGGTCGAGGTCCTGGAGCAGCGGGCCGAGCACCTTCCGCATCCGGCGCTGGCCCGTGCCGCCGCCGAACACGCCGCGTTCCTGAACCAGCTCAACGCCTCCCGGGATCTTCTGGCCCGGCAGGTGCTCATCGTCATCCGCCACCCGCATCCGCCTCGCGGGCGGCGCTCGACCGTACGGGACGCCTCGGCTGCGGTGGTGCTGCGCTGCGCAGTCGAGACCCAACGTGCCCTTGCCGCCCTTGGCATCACCGCCGCGGTGCTGAACGCCGACGCGGCCAGCCGGGTGCTGACCGAGTGCCTGGACCCAGGCGGCTGGCATCCGACCGGGACCGCACTTCCCGACGAGCTGATCACCGGTCTGGAGGTCCAGTGAAATTCCGCCGCGCCAAGCCCGCACCGAGCAGGCTCATCCACCCCGGCGCCCTTCAGGTGGGCGCGCGGGCCCTCACGCTGCCGAACGGTGTGCTGGCCTCGTTCGCCGTCACCGGGTATCCGCGCGAGGTCGGCGCGGGCTGGCTGGAGCCGCTGCTCACCTACCCCGGCCGCCTGGACGTCAGCCTGCACATCGAGCCGATCCCGCAAGCGGTCGCTGCGATGCGGCTGCGCCGCCAGCTCGCCCGGCTCGAGTCGTCCAGCCAGGCCGACGCCCAGCAGGGACGGTTGCAGGACTTCGACACCGAGGCAGCGGCCGACGACGCCACCGAGCTGGCCGCAAGTCTTGCCCGAGGGCACGGCCGTCTGTTCAAAGTCGGCCTGTACCTCACCGTCCACGCCGCAAGCCAGGAGGACCTGACCGCGGAGGTGGAGCGGGTCCGCGCGCTGGCGGCCTCACTCCTGCTGGACGCCCAGCCCGCCACCTTCCGCGCCCTCCAGGGCTGGGTGACCTGCCTGCCGCTGGCCACCGACGCAATCGGGCTGACGCGCAGCTTCGACACCACCGCGTTGGCGGCGGCGTTCCCGTTCACCTCGCCCGACCTGCCCGTCCCCGCCTCCGGGAGCGCGGTGCTGTACGGGCTGAGTGCCTCCAGCTCCGGCGTCGTCCTATGGGACCGCTTCGCCCAGGACAACCACAACTCCGTCACCCTGGCGCGGTCCGGCGCCGGCAAGAGCTTCTTCACCAAACTCGAGACGCTAAGGCTGCTCTATCAAGGGGTCGAGGTCGCCGTCGTGGACCCCGAGGACGAGTACGCCCGGCTCGCCCAGGCCATCGGCGGCACCTACCTTCGGCTCGGCGCAACCGGGGTCCGATGGAACCCTCTCGACCTGCCCGCAAGCCAAGGCCCCCTTGATGACGTGCTCGCCCGGCGGGCGCTGTTCCTGCAGACCCTCATCGCCACCATGCTCGGTCAGGCGTCCCTCGGCCCGCACATCCGCGCCACGCTGGACACGGCCGTGCTCGCCACCTACGCCGATGCAGGCATCACCCGCGACCCGGCCACCTGGTCCAGGCCAGCCCCGCTGCTGGGCGACCTCGTCACCGCCCTCGGCGGTTATCCACAGGGTGAGGACATCGCTGTGCAGCTCGCCCCGTACGTGACCGGCTCCTACCGCGAACTGTTCGACGGGCCGACCACCACCCATCCCTCCGGCCACCTCATCGTCTTCTCCCTGCGGGACCTGCCCGAGGAACTGAAAGCGGTCGGCACCCTGCTGGCGCTCGACGCGATCTGGCGGCGCGTGGCCAACCCCCGCGACCGGCGCAAGCGGCTCGTCGTCGTAGATGAGGCGTGGCTGCTGATGCGCGAGGACGCGGGCGCGCGGTTCCTGTTCCGGATGGCCAAGGCCGCCCGTAAGCACTGGGCGGGCCTGGCCGTGGTCACCCAGGACGCCGCCGACCTGCTCGGCTCCGAACTCGGTCAGGCCATCGTCGCCAATGCCGCCGGCCAGATCCTGCTCCGTCAGTCCCCGCAGGCGATCGGCGTGATCGGGGAGGCGTTCGGCCTGTCGGAGGGCGAGCGGCAGTTCCTGCTCACCGCGGAACGCGGCGAGGCCCTCCTCGTCGCCGGGCCGGCGAGCCGGATCGCGTTCCAGGTGATCGCCTCCCCCATCGAGGCGGAGCTGATCACCACCGATCCGGCCGAACTCGCCGAGCTGGCCCGCCGTGAGTCCCGCGACGGCCCCACGCCCACGCCGTTCACATCCGCATTCGTCCAGGACGAAGACGAGGACGGTGATCCGCTATGAGCGCCTGCCTTCTGTGCGATCTCGACGACCGCGATGTGCAGGCTGTTCTGGACTTCTTCCGCGAGCTGCCCGCCCGGCTGCCGGAACTCTTCCTGACCTATGGCTGGAAGGTCGCGCTCGTCATCGCAGTGGCGCTGTCGGCACTCGCGGTGATGCGCGGTGCACTCGTTCGGGTGCGGCACGCCTGGCTGGAGCCCGGTTCCCGCCTGATCGAGATCTCCTCCCCTCCCGAGTGCGACCCGAAAGCCGCGGTCGTGTTGTGGAGTCAGCTCATCGGCCTGCTGCGCCCCGCCTGGAAGCGCGCCCTCCACGGCCAGCCTCACCTGGCATGGGAGTACCTCGCAGACGAGGCCGGCATCCGCATCAGGATGTGGGTGCTCGGCGTCGTCCCACCAGGCTTGGTGGAGAAGGCCATCCAGGCCGCGTGGCCCGGCGCCACCGTCACCACCCGCCCGCCGGAGCCGTCCCTGTTCTCCGGCTTCCAAGTAGCAGGTGGGCATCTCGTGCTGGCCAGTGCCGAGCATTTCCCTCTCAAGATCGACCATGCCAGCGACCCGGTTCGTCCTCTGCTCACCGCGATGAGCGGCCTGCGCTCCGGCGAGCAGGCCATCGTCCAGATCCTGGCCCGGCCCGCCACCGGCCGCCGACTGCGCCGAGCCCACCGCGCGGCGGCGGCACTCCGAGGCGCACCGACCAGCAGCCCCATCGGTCAGATCCTGGACGAACTCGCGCCGATGTCCGGCCACGCTCATCCCGGCGAGCTGGCCCGCATGTTTCCTGAGCGGGCCGAGCAGGTCCGCGCCATCCTCACGAAATCTGGTCAGCCGCGTTACCAGATCGCGCTTCGCTACGCCGTCACCTCAACCGCAACAGGCGAGGCCACGCGTGAGCGGCTGCGCGGGCAGGCACACACGCTGGCCGGCGTCTTCGCGGTGTTCACCTCCGGCCACCAGTACCTGCGCAGGCGCCGCCTACCGCGACCGGCTTCAGTGCTCGCGCTGCGGCGGATGGACGGCGGCTATCTGCTGTCGGTGAGCGAGCTGGCCGCGCTCGCGCACCTGCCGTGGGACGCCGACGCCCCCGGCATCACCCGCGCCACGGCCCGTCCCATCGCCCCGTCACCGGCCGTGCCGCGCGGCGGGGCCCCCGGTACGGTGCGGACGCTGGGCGACGCCGACAGCGGCCCAGCGCGGCCCGTAGCCCTCACCGTGGCCGATGCCCGCCACCACGTCCACCTCCTCGGCGCGACCGGCGTCGGCAAATCCACCCTGCTGGCCAACATGATCCTCTCCGACGCCGAGGCCGGGCGTGGAGCGCTGGTCATCGACCCCAAGGGCGACCTCATCACCGACGTACTCGCCCGGCTCCCCAGCTCCGCAGTCGGCCGTACGGTCGTCTTCGACCCACAAGACCCGGCCCGGCCTCCGGCGATCAACGTGCTCGCCGGGCCTGACCCGGCGTTCGCGGTCGACTCGATCGTCACAATCTTCCACCGCTGCTTCTCCTCCGCATGGGGGCCGCGGGTGGATGATCTGCTCCGCTCCACCTGCCTCACCCTCACCAAAGTGCTCGGCCCCCGCGCCACCCTGGCCGACGTTCCCCGGCTGCTGACCGATTCCGCCTACCGGACGCGCGTCACCGCCCGGCTGGACGATGAGCTGCTGCGCGGGTTCTGGGACTCCTACCAGGCGCTCACCCCTGCCGGACAGGCCAGCGTCATCGGTCCGGTTATGAACAAGCTGCGCGCCGTCCTGCTACGGCCCTTCATCCGGCACGCACTGACCAGTCCCGCCACCACCGTCCCCATCGGGCAGCTCCTTAACGACGGCGGCCTGATCCTCGCCCGCCTCCCCAAAGGCATCCTCGGCGACGACGCCGCGCGCCTGTTCGGGTCGATCCTGCTCGCCCACACCTGGCAGGCCGCCACCCGCCGCGCCACTCTCACCGAGACCGACCGCCGCGATGCGGCCCTGTACATCGACGAGTGCCACAACTTCCTGAACCTGCCCGGCCACATCAACGATGTCCTCGCCGAGGCCCGCGGCTACCGCCTCTCGCTGGTGCTCGCCCACCAGCACCTGGACCAGCTCCCCGCCGACCTGCGCGAAGCCCTGTCCGCCGACGCCCGCAACAAGATCTACTTTGCCGTCTCGCCCAAGGACGCCGGCGAGCTCAAAACCCACACCGCTCCGCTCGTCACCCCCTACGACCTCGCTCACCTCGGGGCGTTCCAGGCGGTCGCCCGGCTGGTCGCCAACGGTCAGCAAACCCCGGCGTTCACCCTGCGCACCCGCCCCCTGCCGCCCGCCGTTTCCGGACGCGAGGCAGCGATCCGGCAAGCCTCCCGCGACCGGTTCACCACACCCGCCAACGCCGCGGGGACGGCAGGAATCGGCAGAGCGACCGAGCAACAGTCCCGACGGAAAGCGCGATGGAGCGGACGTGGCCGGGACCCTCGCGCTGATTGACCGCAGCCACCCTGCGCGCCCTCGCGTCACGCGGCACAGGCCGCCGCGTCAGCCGAACTACCGCATACATGGCTGCCCGCACCAGATCAGGAGGAGGAACGCGATGCCAGCACGCCGCGCTCAGCTCGGGCAATCCCGCCTCGAATCCGCCGCCCTCGCCGAGCTGGCCGCCCGCCTCACCAAACGCGACTACCAGATCCTCACCTGCGTCCACGAGCACCGGGTCCTCACGACCCACCAGATCCAGAAGATCTTCTTCACACTGCCCCAGCCGACCCGCCGCCGCCTCGGCATCCTGCACCGGCTCGGCGCCCTCACCCGGTTCCGGCCCTGGACACCGTACGGCGCAGGATCGGCCCCCGCGCACTGGGTGCTCGGACGGGCCGGTGCCGCCGCCCTGGCCGCGAACCGGAACATCACCGTGGCCGAACTCGGCTACCGCTACGACACCGCGATAGCGATCTGCCTGTCCTCCCGGCTGACCCATCAGATCGGGGTGAACGACTTCTTCGCCGACCTCCACGCCTACGCCCGCCGCTCCCAAGGCCAGGCGACGGTACGGAAATGGTGGCCCGAACGTCGCTGCGTCGAGCTGTGGGGAGACCTGGCCCGCCCCGACGCCTACGGCCGATGGACGGAAAACGGCCGGGAGCTCGACTTCTTCCTCGAACACGACACCGGCACCGAACCGCTGACCAAGGTGACCGCCAAGCTCAACGACTACGCCAACCTGGCCGACGCCACCGGCATCACCACACCCGTCCTGATCTGGCTACCCGGCACCGCCCGCGAGGCCAACCTCCGCCAGCGACTCGATCGCGTGGAGGTACCGGTCGCCACCGCCACGCACACCAGCCTCGGCGACGGCCCCGCCGGACCCATCTGGCTCCCCGCTGGCGCTACCGGCAACCGGCTCCGGCTCGCCGAGCTCGCCAATGCCTGGCCAGAGATGATCCTCGGCTCGGCCGCGGACAGCCCAGGAGGGGAGGAGAGATGAACGCCGTCGCCGCCGGCGCCGCCGTACTCCTGCTCTTCGTCATCGCCTTCACCGCAGCAGCCACCGGCATGTTCACCAGCTCGGGCGGAGACACCACCTGCGTCCTCGCCGCGCCCGCCATTATCCGGTCCGGGGCTGTCACGGAGCTGGATGAGGAACAGCGCGCCAACGCCGCCCTCATCATCCAGACCGCCTTGCAGCTCGGCCTTCCGGCCCGCGCGGCCGTGATCGCCCTCGCCACCGCCCTCCAGGAATCCGGGCTGCGCAACCTTCCCCATGGGCACCTGGACTCCCTCGGGCTGTTCCAGCAGCGCCCCTCCCAAGGCTGGGGAACCCCTGAGCAGATCCTCGACCCGACCTACGCCGCCCGCAGCTTCTACAAGCGGCTCGTCGCCGTACGCGGGTGGGAACAACTCCCGCTCACCAAAGCCGCCCAAGCCGTCCAACGATCCGCCACCCCCCACGCATATGCGCGATGGGAAGCGCTCGCCCAGCAGGTGGTCGACACGTTCACCGGCTCCTGCGTGCCCGTTATCCCCGGCGAGCAGGTCGCCGCCGTCATCACCTACGCCTACGCCCAGCTCGGCAAACCGTACCGATGGGGAGCCGAAGGCCCGGCCGCCTTCGATTGCTCCGGCCTCACGATGCGCGCCTTTCAGGCCGCCGGGATCACCATCCCCCGCGTCGCCGCCGACCAGTGGCGGCATGGTCCACGCATCCCCGCCGGGCAGGAACAACCGGGAGACCTGGCCTTTTTCCGGATGGAGCAGGATGGCCCCGGCCACGTCGGCATCGTCATCGGAAACAGGCAGATGATCCACGCCCCCAACAGCCGCGAGGTCGTCAAAATCGCGCCGTACGAGCGGGCGGATCTGGTCGGGTTCACCCGGCCAATCGCCTCCGAAGATCGTTAGAGGGGCCGGCTGCCTCCCAAGTACGCGGTTCCGGCATCGCGGGCGACAAGACTGGCCAGCAACCTGCTTGCTCGTTCCGGGGACAAGTACGCCGCCGCCTCGGAGGCGGCCACCAGACTCCACTCACTGAGCTCATCTGGCGGCAGCCGGTCCGTGGAGAATTCCCGTCGGGGAATTGCCATTTCGAAGGCTCGGGCACGGGCGGGTTCTACTCGCCTTCCACAGCTCGGCGCCGAAGGGTGTCGATGTAGTCCGCACGGAGCACACGACTGCAACGGGGGCGCTTCCCTGCGTTGATGTCCTCCACGTACTTGGCCAGGTATTTAGGGTTCTTACCGGACCACCCATTTGCGAGGGCCCAGCCCTGCATCGCCTCACCATCCATTCGGATGCCAGCGTCGTGAAGCGCGAGCAGGGCGCTCACGACCATGTCCTTCTCGAAGCCTGCCGAGATGGTGTTGTTGTGGTTGACCGTGAGGGTGAGGCTCTTCATCGCCTCAACGACAACGGGGTCCAGCTCGGGCGTCGAGCCCTCCCATGCCGAGCCATCACCGAGGACCGTTGGCCTTACGGCTGATACCCACGGCCTGATTGCATCCTCGTTCCACGTGATGACGCACAGCGCCCGGATTCCGTGACCGCCGTGCCGCACCAGCTTCCCGATGTCGTCCATGTCTGCCCACGCCATCAGCACCGGGCCTTTGCCATGGACGAACCCGCCGCCCCTGCCGGTGACATGCTTGACGTTGGAGTGCCGATTCACGAGCTGTTCCAGCTGCGAGCAGTTCCGCAGGTTGGACTTCAAGCTGGTCCACACGGTCAGCGTGTCGCCGTCCTCCATGTGCTCGCAGCACCAGTCGATGGCCGCGTCCACACCCTCGTCGTCGTAGCTAGCGACCGCTGTCGGATAGTCCACGTCGCGATCGAACATCTCCGCTCCCTGCTCTTGACTCTGGCAGGGACAAGGTATGCGCATGCACCGACAGAACTAGCTCGCCGTCACTCGTGGGCGTCCGCACATCGGCATGAGAGTTCGACTTCAGCCCCGCAACGGAGCGCTTGGCAGCGCCAACGGGCCACTGGGTGCGGACCGTCCCGTGACACACGACCACGTGGCAGTATCACTTCGGTACCCTCCCAGAAGATCTCGGTTCGCGCGCGATCGAAGGAGGCCCGGGGCATGCAGGTACAGGAGCCCACCACCGCGCATCTGAGCGTGTCCCTCCCCTTGACACTGGATGGCCCTTTCGAAATCACCGTTGAGCACTCGGTGGTCGGGATCGTGGTCACCGAACGCGCCACCCTGACCCGACTGGGTCCCGAGTGGGACGTGCCTGGCGTCTACCTGCTCCTCGACCGCCCCGACCTCGTGGGCCGGTGGGGCGCCTACGTGGGCAAGGCCGCCTCCCGGGGACTGCGCAGCCGTCTCCGGGAACACCTCAAGACCCGCGATCATTGGTACCGGGCGATCCTCATACGCCGAGACTCGAAGAAGACGTTGAACAGCGCCGAGGCCGGCTGGTTGGAAGGCCACCTCTACGACTTGCTGCACGCCTCGGGCCAGGTCCAGCTGCACAACGGTAACCGTCCCCAGGACGACAGCATTTCCGTCGAGGAGCAGCTCGGCCTGCGCACCTACATTCCCCCGGTTCTGCACACGCTGCACATCCTGGGCCACAGGCTCACCGCCACCCCTACCGTCGCCGGGCGGCGGGTCTTCGACTTGCGAAAGAGCCAGCGAGGAAAGACGACCCGCGAGGCCAGCCGTCCCGTCGTCGCGGCGTCGACCCCGAGAGCCAGGAAGACGACACCGAAGGGGAGGAAGTCCACGAAGACTAGGAGCGGTGTCGAGTTGATCGACCTGGTTCGAGAGGGCCTGGTACCTCCCGGAACCGTTCTCGTCCCCGCGTCACGGGCGCACACAGACACAGCCGTGGTCAATCCCGACGGCAGTCTCCAGTTCCGTGGTACGCAACGTGAGAAGGTGTCCAACCCCGCGAAGGAGCTGGCGGGGTACGAAGTGAACGGCTGGACCTTCTGGCGGGTCGAGACGCCGCAAGGAAAGGTGTCCCTCGATGCGCTCCGTAAGCGGCTTCAGCAGCAGCGCGCCGCCTCCGCTTCCTCTCCGCCCCAATGAAGCTTGTCCGATCCGGTCATCGGCCTCCGGTGGTGCAGGAGGTACGCCCCGGCCGCGCACATGTCCTGCGCGACCGGGGCACACCACCTGCACCGCCGGGCAGCTACGCCCAGCCGTAACACCTGCTCCCGCCGTGAATCCGGCAGGCGTACTCCTCCTCCTTGCTCAACAAGATCACCGGCAGCTCAGTGACCCCTTCCCGCAACCCACGGGCAATACGGTGCCAGCCGTCGATCACCAGCGGCCCGCCCCGGGGCGAGGCCGGTACGGCGATCAGCGGCTCGCTCAGGTCCACCAGCTCGGCGTGCACCTGGTCGATGTCGATCAGGGCGAGCAGACCGGCCCAGTGACGCGGCCGCAGGTGCCCACCGGGGTGACGACTTGCCGCGTACTTCTTGGCGGCGGAAACGTCCCAGGTCCACCCCATCAGACGGAAGGTCTCGACCTCGGTCATCATGACGCCGCTCGGCCCCCCTCGGTGGCCGACAGGAAGCGGCGGCCCGCCTCCAGGCCGGTGACGGACAGGGCATGCTCGAACAGGTCGGCGGCCCTGGCCCCCGCCTCCGCCACACGGGGAACGGGTACGGCCCGGGGCAGGGTGGTCTCCACGTAGCGGGTGGTCCATGCTCGGACGAGGCCGAGGGCCTCCTCTACCTCCACGTCGTACTTGTCGGTCTGCATGAGCACCATGTCCCACCACACGTGATGGGCCTGGGCGTAGGTCACTTCCTGCAGGACCGTGGACGTCAGCCGGTAACGCCTGTCGAGCTGGCCGGTCAGCTCGGCCGCAGCCGCTTCGTACTTGGCCCGGCTGGTGCGCTCGTTGCGTCGTATGAGTGCTTCCAGCGTCTCCATGATTGATCTCTCCTTGGTACGGGTGACGGGGCCGGATCTCCGCCCGGCCGCCGGATGGGATGGAGTCAGCGGAACCGGGCGGTGGGAGCCTTGTCGCCGCCGTAGATCCGGCAGGCGTACTCCTCCTGCCCGGTCAGGATGATCACCGGAAGCTCGATGACGTGCTCGCGCAGGGCGCGGGCGATGCGGTGCCAGCCGTCGATGATGAAGGGCCCGGCGTTCGGGATAGGGACCGCGATGAGCGGGACCGAAAGGTCCACCTCACTGATGTGGTCTTCGTTGATCCAGATCGCGGTCAGGAAGCCTGCCCATGCGCAGGGAGACAGCCGCCCCTCGGGTGTCCGGCCTTCGGCGTACGCCTTGGCGACGGTGACGTTCCAGGCCCAGGCCAGGAAGCGGAACGCCTCGGTGTCGTCCCGGCTCGCGTCGGCACGGGTGGTGGTCATGGTGAACGGGTCCTTTCTGCGAGGTGCTTCAGCAGCCGGCCGAGAAGAAGCCGACTCCGAGGAGTTGAGGTGGCAAGCGGAGTCACCGGCTGGTCTGGTGCTGGCTTGGCCCGGCGGTAGCCGCCTCGGCGTCCGCCCGGCTGGCGAGGAGTTCGCCCGAGGCGGCCAGGAAGTGGCGGGCGGCGGCCCGGGAGGCGTGCGCGAGCGCGTGGTCGAACAGTGTGCCCGGCCGTGCGGCGGCCGGTTCGCCGGTCAGGTAGTGTCGCGCCCACGCCCGCACCCGCCGGACGGCATGCGCGACGTCGACGCTGTTCTCGCTGATCTGAGCCGGGACGAATTCCCACCAGGTGCGCAGGGCGTGGGAGTAGACCGCGCTGTATAGAGGCTCGGAGGTGAGCCGCTGGCCGCGCTGAACATGGCAGACCAACGCGGCCGATGCCGCATAGTCGGCGTGCCGAGCGTGGGTGACGACCTCAGCGACCCGGGCCGCCAGCCCTTCGGCTTCGCCGCCGTCCGGGGCCTCCGGCCCGGCGAACGTGTCCGCGAAGCTCGGGACGGTAGTCGTGGCGGTGGGCGCGTCCGGAGTCGCGGAGCTGTCCGGCACTGCAGGGCCGCTCGGCTCCCACAGCTGGGCGAACTGCGGTCCCCCGGCGGGTTCGCCCGCTGCGTCGCCGGTGGCGGGCTCGGTAACGACGTCCATGGTGGTCATGTCCTTTCGGGGCGGTTCGCAGGGGCGTTCACGCCCGGCGCTCCCCACCGGCCGGGCCGGTGGCGGGGGCGGAGCGGCCTGCGGAGGTGGGGCCGGTGAGTGCCTCGGCGAGATGCCGGGTGGAGTCCAGGAACTGCCGGGCGGCCTGACGGCGGGCCTGGGCCATGGCCTGGGTGAACAGTTCGCCGTACGAGAGCTGGCTGGCGCTGATCAGGTACGCTTCGGCGGCCCGGCGGCTCTCCATGATCGCGGTCACGGTGTCGACCGCCTCATCGGCGTCGATCTGGTTCATGACCTGCTGCCACCAGTCCCGAAGGTGCTGCGCGACGGCGGCGCGGGACAACTCCTCGGCGGTAACGCACTCCCCCGTCTCCCACGTGGACGCGAAGTGGCTGGCGGCTTCGTCCAGGGTGCGAGTGGCGTCGATGAGGTAGTCGATAGCGATCTGCTCGAACGGTCCCACGGTTTCTCTCCTTCGATCGGTGCTCCGAGGGGCGTGATGGCCCCGTGCTGTGTTTGCGCGGGTTGGTCCGGAACCGAGGTGCGGTTCCGGGGATGGGGTCCGGTACGGCCCCGCGCCGAGCCGTACCGGACGAGCAAGGGGGGAAGGTGGGGAAGCCGAGCGCCCGGTCAGGCGGCGAGCAGCTGGAACGCCCGCGTTTTGATCTTCGAGTGGGCGTGGTCGTCCAGCAGCGCACGCTCGGCCCGCACGATGTCGGCCTCGCGGCGGCCGATGACCGGGCTGCGGTGATCCAGGCGCTCGGTCACCGCGTTGTAGGCCGCCCAGCGGGTTCCCCGGATCGACTCGTTCGTCGGCGCGTCGGTGAACAACAGCTCCAGCTGGCGCATCGCCAGCTCGTAGTTGCGGCGGGTAACGGGTTTCGCGTCGGTGGGCACCGGGTGAAGGGTGGCGGCGAACTGCCGGAACTCCTTCAGGTCCATCGGCGTGGCGAGCAGCTTTTCGGCCTCGGCGGCGAACGCCTCGCCGTGCCGCCAAGTCAGCTTCAGCGCCTCACGCGCCTCGGCGATCCGGCCCGCGATATGGCCCGTGTGGCGGACCTTGAACATCGATGCGTGGTTCCGCAGCGCTGCGCGTTCAGTGTTCGCGCACACCACCCGGACAGGGGTGGCAACCGTCGTGAACGCGCCCCAGCCGTCATGCCGGGAGAACGCCGCCAGATATAGGTCGACCCGGTCAAAGCCGCCGACCATCAGCGGCTCGGGCAGGCGCATCGTGACGAACACGCGTCGTCCGCCGTTCAGTGAGCCGCCCGTGTCGAAAATCGCCCCCGACTCGTCGACCAGGGTCTGCAGGAACTCGGCTACCTCCTCGTTTTGGACGATCTTGTAGTCCTTTCCGACCATGCCGAGCCGTTCCGGCTCGCCCGTCACCGGGTTGGTACGGACGACCAGGAAGTCCTCCTCTGCGGTCACGGGCCGCCCGGTGTCCGGATCGGTGACAGTGCCGACCGACACCTTGCGGACGTTCCATGCGGCGAGCTGGGCGCGGGTCAGGAGCTCCTCTGCCGTCATCGGGCCGGGCGCGGTGTAGCCGAGCCGGTGCCAGCCGGGTTTGGTCGCGGCGGCGAATCCGGCGGAGCCGTCGGCGAAGATCTCGATCTCGTGGGCCATGACAGTGCCTCCTTGGCGATGGGTGAAACCGAACAAACGGATGAGTGGGTGGGGTGGGCGATCAGGGAACGGGGAGAGCGGGCGGCGTGCCCGGGTGGGCACGGCGGCTGGAACGCTCGGCCATGGATGCTGCGCCGCCGCGGGACCGCCGCCGGATTGCGGCGCTGCGAGGGGCATACGGCGCGCCTACTCAGGTACCCGGGGCTGTGCTGTGTGGGGTGGGCCGCCTCGGGGACGGCCCACCCCACGGGCCGCCGTCAGTCGCCGGGGGCGGGGTTGACGGCGAGGGCGTAGCGGCGGGGACGCTCGCAGGTCAGCTCGGCCTGCCCGAGGCCAACCAGGCGGTCCAGGGCGTTGGCGACCGCGCCGGACGAGCTCTCCAATACCCGGCCGATCTCGTACGGGGTGAAGTCCTTCCCCGGGTGGTCGAGCAGGTGAGACAGCACCCGGTCTCGCAAGTGACCGGGACGAGCCCCACCCGCGCCCGTACCGCCGCCGGTGCTCACCCGTCCGCCCGTTCCCCGGCCGGAGGGATTGGTGCCGGTCAGCACGGCGCGAGCGTCGCGGTGCGCCTGCGGAGCCTTGGCCATGGCCATCTCCAACCGGCCCAACGCCGTGACCGCATCTCCGTCATCGTCGAGCGCCTTGACTGCTCCGGTGATCAGGTCGGCCAACTCCAGCAGGGCCGTCCGCGCCCATGCCCAGGCAGGGTCCTCGGCCTCGGTCGCCTCCTCGGAATCGTCGGCCGAAAGGTCCGCGTCCGTGTCGGTCGTGTCGTCCGAGTCGGGCACCTCAGCGGGCGAGTCAAGGATCTCGTCCGGGGCGTCATCCGAGCCGCCGCTGTCCGGGCCGGGGGTGTCACCGGCTACGTCGGCCGGGGCCGCGCCCTCCGGGTCAGCCTGGTCGAGGTGGCTACCCATTGCGGGAACCGCCCCGTCGGTGGCTTCCTCCTCGTCCGTACCGCCCTCGGCCATGTCCATCACGGCGGGGACGTCCGGGTCGGCCGGGTCATCCCAACCAGACACGTCAGCAGGCGAGTCAGGGGCCTCCTCCGGGGCGTCCCCGCCCGAGACGACCGCGCCATCGGTGGGATACCACAGGTCAGGGGTGCGGCCCCGGCCGTCGTGCCCGCCGGGAACTCGGGTCGTGCGCCCCTCGGCCTCGAACTGATTGAGGATCTTTCCCACCGTCACCCGACTGATTCCGGCCGCAGCCGCGATCAGGGCGACCGACGTACCGGGGCTGGCCGCCAGCGCGGCCCATACGGCCTCCTCACGGGTGTTCAGCGCGGCGCCGGTGTGGTGGGCGTCCGGGGCGTTGTCGTCCGCGTCCGGGACGGTAGAAATCGCGTCCGCGTCAATGTCGTACGCGCTTTCCGTGACGGTGATAGCGACCATTGGTAAGGCTCCTTTCCAGCCGCGTACCGGCCCACTGTTTGGCCGATTCGGATTTCGTGGAGCTCGACCATCGCTCGCATCGGCGCGCGTTGCAAGCGTGTCGCGGAACATTTTTCAGCCGCCCCCATTTTGGAGAGGCTCGCCTAACAAGAAGCTCCTCCACCTGCTGGTATCTATCTTGCCGAGGTGTGGCTTCCAGCCCGGATGCAGTCAGGTCGTCCCGTTGAGGCGAATTCACCGAAGACTACGGATGCACTATCTGATCTTTCAGCCGAGACCGAAAGAGTCAGGAATCAGCTGCCGAATCGACTTGACTGGACCGGCCCCGTCGAGCGTCCATAGATTCGCACCACGAAATAGCCGCTGGGCGTATTCAGCGGTGCGACAGGGACCGAAAGGGGGCGCACGCATGGAACGGGCCGCGATCACATCGGACGCGGCGCACGTACGCGGACTGAACATCTACGGCCACGGATGGGCGCTGATGCGGAGCGGTGACAATGTCCTGCTCACGCGTCCCGAAGAGGGCGATAACGACCGCCTGCTAGAGATGATCATCTACGAGGGGCTGCAGCACATGCGGTGGCTTGCCGACGAGGGCAAGCCGCACGGCGAAAGGATCGCTGAGCTCGCTGGGGCCGCCCGCACCACCCCGGGCACCGGCCCAGGTCCCGCAGGTCCCTCGCGGCCACGCGCGGGGGCCGTACCGCATTGCGTCCAGGGCGATCACGCCGTCCCCCAACCGAGACGACCGGTCGCAGGCCGAGCCGGGGCTACAAGCGCGCAGACCGGGCGAGCTGGCGGGGCATCACCCATGCGTCTCGGCCGGCGGTCCGGCCGCCGGCCGGACCAAGGCCAGCTCGATAGAGAGGGAAAGCGACGTACGGCGGGAACCACCGCGGATTCAGACGGCCCGCATCCGTACGGCGCCGCACGTATTGGTTTGTCGCCCGTAGGGCGAGTCTGGCGGCGCAACGCATCGCCCCGGACCGCTTCCACCTGCGCGAACACCGGCTCGGCGTCGATGTGGTCCAAGCGGCTACAGCGAACGCAACGCCAGCGGCAACATGGAATGCACCAGCGAACACCGCAGGGATGAGACGGCCCGCGTAGCGAAATCCGCTGGTGTCCCGGACAGCCTCTCGTCCGTCCACCACCAGAACGCGAAGCTCGAGCGCCTTGGCGGCCTCACGCACGAAACGGTCGTCAGGGATTTCCGCGCCCGAGGGCCGCGGCAGCGGGGTTCGGTCTCCGCCGTGCCCTGGCCCTGCGGCACCATCGAAGATGCCGCTACAGCACACTGCGACCGCTCTATGACATCGACGCCCACCTTCACCCCAGACGTCAAGCACCCGCCCGGCCACGGCGACGGCGGCCCGGCTTCCGGGCCCGCCGCGTCGTCACTGGCGGAACCGCTATATAGGGCCACACGCCCGCAATCGTGGGCGAGCATGTCATCGCCCCAGGCAGGACGTCGTCGGCCGTCATAGGCCACGTCGTGGCCAGCGCGGGCACGACGGTGGGATCAGCGGGCGCAGGCGGCAATCCGGCCCGCAGCCCCGTGGGGGTGTCGGCGGTGACCATGATGGACTTCCCCCAGACTGCGACCCACATCTTGTGGAGAACGAGGAAGCCCCAGTTCGGGAACTCCTTCCGCAACTCCTGCAACTCCCGACGGATTACCTCCTCACCATCCGGCACCGGTCCTGGGCTCGAGCCCGGCCGCTGGGTCCGCGTGCTCCAGGTCATCATGCGGTCCGCGCGCTCACGCCGCAGTTCAAAGCGAGTAGCGCCCAGACCGCGTGCCCGGTGGTCGCATCTCCTCGTACCCCCGCTCGTGCGGCGAGATGCCGTACCCCGCGCAGGCCGTGCCCGTGCTCGCCGATGTCCTGCCCTGGCTTCCGCACTTGAACGGCAGGGGTTCCTCCGCCGCCGAGGTCATAGACGGTGATACGAGCCATGTACAGGCCGCGCAGCACCTCCACCAGGAAGAACCCATCCGCCAGACCCGAGCCCGAGTGCAACAGGGCGTTGGCGGCCAGCTCTGCCGTGATCCACTCGGCATCGCTGGCCCGCGCGGTGTCCTCCAGCAGCAGGCGCACCATCTTCCGGGCAGCCGTGACCTGATCCTCCCGCCCGGGGAAATTCCTGCGCCACAGCATCGGCCCGCCGAGCCCGCTCCACCACCGGCGAACCAGCGCAGGACCGGGCGGCAGGCCGGGGAATCCGTCCCGTCCGCCGTCGTCCAGCACAATCGCGTCCGCGTTCTCGCGTCCGGTCATCGTCAGGGCACCTCCATGTCGTCCCGGCCGTCCCCCTGGATGGGGCCCACACCATGAACCGACTCCGCGCCCGAATCGAACCCCCACAGCCATCCCGTCACCCGCCACGCCGAAATAGGCGTTGACCTGCGCCAACACACCGCCACAGCGCTGGGCGGCCGCGTCCTGGCAAATGGATCACCCCACATCGACTGGAGAGCTCGTAGGAAGGCGCCCTACCGTCCATCCGATCGGCCAGCGAACACCACCAGACGGGGAGTGACCATGTCCGGGAAGGGCTACCAGACCCTGCTCGAATGCCGACGCCGCGGCTTCCACCTGCGCGGTCACGGCTTCACCGTCGACCAGATCGCCATCGTGCTCTCCCTCGACCACGACGTCGCACCGCTACGCCTCTACCGCTACGCCGCCGGTCTCACCGCCGCCCAGGCCGTCGCCACGTTCAACGCCCTGGAGTCCACGGGCGCGGCTCCGCTACGCGAGAGCAGGCTGTACGAATACGAGAGCTGGCCCGAGTCCGGTCGCCGCCCACCAGCGCGTGTGCTGCGGCTCCTCGCGCAGATCTACGGCACCCACCCCGCCCAGCTCCTCGCCGCAGAGACGCAGGCGACCTACAGCAGTGGAGACCAAGAGCTCCTCCGCGCATGACCTCGATCCGTTCGTGGAAGAGAAACCCAGCAGACCGCGCCGTCACGGCATCTCTCGACATTGGCCTCTGCCGCGCAGAGGGAGGTCCTGGCCCGGCCTCCGGTCAGGACCTCCCCTCGTCATCCGCCGCTACCCGGCGAGCCCCCGGTAGATCTGCCTCGCCTGACGGCTCGGCTCAGCGTCGACCTCCCGCAGCCGCTCGGTGAACTGCTGGAAGGCCGCGCGTACGGCCAGCAGCCGTCCCAGCTCGCCATGGATGGTCATGATCCGGCACCACAGGACCTCGCTGTAGGGATCGATTCGGTCCACCGCGAGAGTCAGCAGATCCAGTGCGTGATCCGGGTCGGTCTTGTGCTCCAGCTCGGCCAGCCGCATCACCGCGTTCGTCGCCTTCCTGGCCGCGGCCTGCCGGAGCGGCAGGCACCAGAGATCATCTCGCTCGGCGAGCAGCGGCCCCTCATGGATGGCGACCATCTGCCTGAGCGCCTGCACCCGGGTGTCCTCCTCCGGTGCCGTGTTCGCCACCAGATGCGCCTGCTCGAACCGCCACAGGTCGATGTCGAAGAAGGCTGAGGCAAGGTGCCGGCACTGTCCAGTCTTGATCACGAACCTCACGCCGGTAGACAGCCCGGTCGCGCTACGCAGCGCCGCGTTGATGTCGCGGACCCCGGTCTCCAGGTGCTGTGACCCGTGTTCTCCCTGCCCAGACCACAGATGTTCGATAACGAGATCCTGTCGCACGCCGTCCTTCGACGTGGCCAGCAGCGCGAACAGATCCCGACCTTCTGCGCGGGTGAAGCACACCTCCCGACCCGCTGCCTGCACACGGGTCCTTCCGAACAGCCGTCCGGAGACAAGCGCAGACGGCGGAACCCTGAGCTGCAGCCCCGAGGTAGTGGCCGCCTGTGGCGAGACAACCTCGGTGACTGAGGTCTCCCCCGCCTTCCCAAGGTCGGCATCGTTGGTGGCATCAACGTGTCCGGTCGCTTCTACAGCAGAATGCCGATTGGCAGCCGCAGGTTCCACCGGCTTGGCGGGTGTCTTGCGCTCACGCATAGGATCGGCGTCGGAAACCACTGGAACCGGAAGCGACGCTCCGGACACCCCCGCGACAGCGCCTCCGGTCAGGGCACGGGACCGCTGGATGAGGACCGCGCTGACCGCCATCACGAAGACGCCGAACAACACGGCGGACGCGGCGTGAGCCCACCCGGCAGCGGCGCTTGTTCCACCGGCCCTATTCAGGTGAACCGTCAACCCCGAAGGCCGCTGCCCAGAAGTAACTCCTCCGGACGAAGGCCCAGGATGCGTATAGGGCGTGGACGGCGCGGGGGCCGGTGACGAGGTGGACGTTCCCTGGCGTCGGCCGCGAGCAGGAGAGGACGGCCGCAGGAATTTGCTTCCCTGCTTCTTTCTCGGCTCGGCGACCTTGGCTGTAATAGGTTGCGTAGCGGTAAGCGAATGACGGATATGCCCCTGCAGATTGTGGCGGGGCTGCGGATTTAGACGTGCCCTGGGCCGAGTATCCCTTGGGCCGCGTGCCCCCTTGGCGTTCTGTCGCTTCGGCTCCGTCGCCGCCTGGCCAGGCGCATTTGAGGTCTCGGCTATCGGCTGACGCCTCGCCTTCTCCAGCAGGCCCCAGTAGTCAGGGACGCGCCCTTTCGCGAGTTCCTCTTTGATCAGAGCGCACCACTTATCAGCGTCGTAGTACTTCTGCGCCTCGGCAGATATCGTCGCGTTGCACCACGGCTCCCGGGAAGATGGCACAGCCGCCCCGGCCAAGCATCCCAGTATCGCAGTCCAGCCAGCGACGCCGACCCCGATTGCCAGCGATAGGCGCTCAGCTTTCCCCTCGGACAAAATAACTTTCCATGGGACCACTCGTCACCCCCGAAAAACGGGCTTCGCCATACGTGACGCTCACTGGCGATCTACCCAGCCGAGACGACAGAGAAGAATTGCCGAAGATCAAGACTCCTTAATGAATCTCAGCTAAAGTCCAGCGCTCGGACCGATACACTCAGCCCATTTCGTCCACATATGCCCAGAACGAACCGTTAGCGTCATTCCAGGTGCGGTGAATTCGGGCCGCGGACTCGCTTTCGCGCAGATCTACCGCGCTCGCCAGAGCGTCCGAACAATAGGCAGAAGCATCATGGGTACGGCTGAGCGCCGGCCAGGCGAAGTGCGTCCAGGGTCGATGTCTTCGGAAGGCGGCCACGATTTCGTCTTCCCTATGCCGCCCACCGTGCCGATCAGGCGGGCTGCATCCGAATCTGCCCCTCCGGTGACCTCTGCTGGGCGCGGAGGAACTCGGCGAGCATCGCAATGCGCCGGAGCGGGTTCAGGTCCGGGGGCGGGACCGGGCCGGGGCCGATCAGGGTGGCGACGGCGTCGCGAATGGAGGTATGCAGGGGCGAATCCTGAACCACCTCATCGTGAAGGAGCTCCCCGGCCCGCTCAACCGTCACGCGATGGTGGTTGCGCTCCAACTGCCAACCGCCGGTGGCCGTCACCGGGTCCAGGTGGGCGGTGAACTGCGTCCGCCCGGCGTGCACGGTGATGTGCCGGTGGCGATCGTCGGCGGGGCGTAGGCCGCGCTGCCACAGGCCCGGCCGGTCCAGCCCGGTACGCGGGGTGCTGCCGAGCACGACGGTAGGGCTGGTGATGCTCGACATCAGCTCCACCCGTAGGTGCGCGTCTGCGACAGCGACACTGGCACGTTCGGTGAGCGCGGATACGAACAGGCGGCTGTCGTAGGTCGCCCACAGCTCGCCCTGCTGCGGGGGCGTGGCGAGATAGGCGGCCAGGGCCTCGGCCGGGAGGAGGCGGCGCAGGACCGCGAGCATGTGCAGCCACTCATAGCCAAGGACGCCGTAGAAGCGGTCCACGAATCGCCCTTGAGCGATGTCGGCGGTGCGGTCCTTGGTGAAGACGATCCCTACGTAGTCGATCGGGGAGTTGGGCTCGAAAGTAAAGATGAGGCCGTTGAGGATGTCCAGAACGCGGGCGTGCCGGTACTGGTCGGTGACCACCACCCTGGCGTTGCGGTGGCTGGAGAGCAAGGCGGCGAAAGCGTCGATCTCGTGGCCCTGGCAGGCGGGCTTCTCCAGCAGGACACGAGCGTCGGGGGCCTGGCTGAGTATGGAGCGCAAGACCGGGAGGTGGTCGGAGGTGGGGCAACAGACCGACCACAGACCGATGCCGGAGGTGACCGCGCTGGGCAGTTCTGTGACGCCGTGCGGAAAGCTCCTGCAGTCCTTCGGCAGGTCTTGATGCTTGGGGTCGAGAATCGTCAGCGCGGCACCCTCCGCAGCGAGAATCTCGGCGTGCAGCCGCCCGGCGGCGCCGTACCCGACCACACAGGCGGAAACTCCAGCGAGGGGGTGCGCTGCGGCCGGGCGCGAGGCCTGGGTCGTGGCGAGGTAGGTGTCGTAGTAGGCGTCGTACAGCCCGGCCTCGCGGACGATCGTGTCGACGAGGTCGGTGTGCACTCCGGGTGGCAACCGGTCGGCCTGCTCGCATAGCGCGATGGCGGCGATTAGTGTCCCGGCCCGGTATGCGTCGTAGCCCTGGTTGGGGATGGCATCGGCCTCGAAGAGGTTGAGGGATCGGCCGTCTCCCAGGAGGGTGACGTGGCTGCCGGAGTCCAGGCGGTACCGGCGGCCGATGCCGGGGATCTCTTCAGGCCGGTACTGCGAGTTGGCGAGGATGCTGAAGTCCCGGGTGGCGAACGGGGCGAGAAAAGCGCCGTCGGGCAGCAGCCTCAGGTCGTCCGCGCAGAGGGCGGCCTCGCCTGTGGTGCCGACGATGAGGAACGGCCGGGTCGTGCGTAGTGCCTCGGCAGCGGTCCGGTAAGTACGGTGTCCGGTCTCGGCGGCGGCGATGAGCGCAAGCGGATCTGAGTCGACGACGTAGATCTGGCAGCCCTGTGCCCGCAGCGCCTGAGCCAGGCGTGACCCCAGTGCCCCGTACCCGATCACCACTACCGGCCGTCCCGTCACCTTAATGCCGGGCAGAAGTGCCCGCAGTCGGCGCAGGCAGGAGTCGGCGATCTCCGGGTAGCCGAGGTTGGTCTTCAGTTCGGACCGGGCCATGTTGAGCACCGGGACACCCACCTCGGCGGAGGCGATCCTCTTGAGGCCGGAGACGGTCAACTCCAGCGCGGCGTCGATCCGCCGGGGCGCGTCGGCGTGGCCGTACCCCTGGGCGAGGAGACCACCGTCGTCGACGACCAGCACGCGTCGGCCTTCGGCATGGGCGGTGTCGATGAAGGCGTCCACCTCGGCCAGGGCGCAAGCCAGCTCGTCGGCGTGGGTGTCGGGTGCGTTGATAGCGGTGTTGTCCAGCACCCCGCTGGCGCACCCGCGGGCGAGCAGTGTGGCATGGACGCGGTCGCGGTTGTGGGTGCGGTCGCCCTTGGCCAGCGCGTAGATCCACCTGGCGGGCACCCCGGCCCGCTCCAGCGCCAGGAGGAAGCCGAGGGTGTTCTCGACGTAGTGGTCACGGAAAATGACCGCCCAGCCCTCCAGCGCCGGAGAGGGCACGGCGTAGCGGGAAAGCAGGGGCATGGAGGCGACGATCTGGTCCAGTTCTGCCTGGCTGAACCGACGAAGTCTTGGGGCCAACTGCCCGGCGAGCCGCTGGGCGACGTCGGCTCCACCCGGATGGGGATCAAGCAGGATCTCCAGGGACGGCTCGGCCGGCAAGACGTGGCTCAGCGTGTCCGGCCGTTCAGGGGTCGAGCGGCGCCAGCGCAGGGTGACCCCGCCACGGCCGTCCGGGAAGGTGAGGACCAGGCCGTGCGGGTCGAGGGCCGCGACCGTCAGGCCCTGGGACGCGGCGAAGCGGGTGACTTCGGCCTGCAGGTCGGCGGGGTGGATCGGGCCGTGCAGCACCTGCCATGCCGGAGCGGATCGCGGGTACGGGGCGACGTCCGTGATCATTGTTCTCCCTGCTGATCGAGCCCGTACGGCGGGCGGGTGGTCAGGTCCTCGAGGAGCGCGTCCGTCTCCGGCAGGTAACGCAGCATGGTGTCGACGGTGCGGTGCCGGATGAGCCAGAACTCATCGAGGTCGTCCTGGAACAGGCCCGGCTTGAGGTAGTGCTGCTTGACGCCGTAGAGGCTGCCGAGCAGTTGCAGCAGGGCTACTCGGCCGCAGCCGCGGATATCGGCCTCGGGCACTGCAGGGTTTGCGGCGCGGTAGGCGGTGATGAGGGTCCGGGCGGCGTCCTGCCAGTGCGGATCGCCGGTGACGGTGTTGGGATAGAAGGCCATCCGGCCCAGGTCGTAGGCGAGCAGGAACGGCTCCGGTGGGCGAAAGTCCAGGACAGCCGAGAGGGTGTCACCGGTGAACAGCAGGTTCACCGGGCTGTAGTCGCCGTGCAGGACCTGCGTGGTCATTTTCCGGGGCAGCTCGGTGAGGAGCTTCGGGATGATCCCGGGGAGCATCGCGCGGCGTTCGGTGAGGGTGCGTTCTGCTTCGATGTCGAACGCGTCGGTGAGGCCGTCGGCGGCCCGTCGCGCGATGACTCCCAGGAGCGTGTCGATGGTCGCGACGAGCCCGCTCAGGTCGACGTGGCGCCACTTCTCGGCCTCCGGTGAGGGCTTGGCGCTGGCGGGAAGGCCGGCGAAGAGCGCGTGGATGCGGCCGAGCGCATGCCCCGCCTGCTCGTTTTGGGCGGTGCTCAGCTCGGTGACGACCTGGCCGGGCATCCACTCCCAAACCGAGAGTGCCGCGGGTGTGGTCGCATCGATGACCTGCCCACTGCGATTGCGCAGTGCGGTCGCTGCGGGGATGCCGTGGCGGTGGGCCAGCTCCGAGAGCTCCACTGCCTCTGCCTCTTTGCCAAGGTCGGGGCCGGACGGGTAGGTCTTAACGAACACCTCCCGGTCGGCGCAGGTGGCGCGGTAGTTGATGGTGCCTTGTCCAATGGGGAGCTGGACCAAGTCCTGTACGGCGAGGCCGTACCGCTCGGCCAGGACGGAGGCAATGCGGTCGGCGGCGTTTCCGGACACCTGGCGGGTCTCCTTGTTGGATAGGGGTCGTGATCGCCGGCGGCGCATCCCGGCTTCGCCGGCCACTTGTGGTGATCCGATCGTCACACCAGCGAGCAAGACCTGGGCCAGCTGCTCGTACGCGGCGAGGACAGCCTGCCAGCGGCGCGCGCCGTCCACCGTGTGGCGCGGCGCTCGAGTAACTTCCACTTCGGCCAGCGCCAGCGCGGGTCCCGGTCCTGTATCCGGTGTATAGAGCCATCGAGGATGGCCCCCGGTCATCTCGGCGACGGCAGGCAGATCGGGCGCGATCACGGGGGTGCCGAAGCCGACCGCCGTTCCGACTGAGCTGGGATACAACAGCCGCGTGAAGAACTCCCACGGCCCATCTGTCCGATAGGGGCAGAGCGCGGCATCCGCTGCGTGGTAGAGCACGTGGGCATGTTCTGGAGAAATGCGTTCCAGATGAAAATGAACCCGGTCCATGCCGCCGAACTCGGCCACGTCCTCGCGAGCGGGTCCGACGACGAACAGGTGCGCGCCCTGGGTGTGGGAGGCGAACGCACGCACGGCGGTGGCCAGCCCCTTGTAGGCGGTCAGGTTACCCAGCATCAGCACAGAGCCCGGAGCCGCTGCGATCCGCGCGGCCAGCGCGCGGACCTGTGACGGAACGGCGGACGTTCCCGCCGTCAGCCCACCCCACCCGGCGATGATGATAGGCGCGCGGGTCAGCATAGCCAGGTGGCGTGCGTCGGCGTGGGTGTGGGCGATAACGGCGTCAGCCAAGCGGAGCACGCCGTACGCCGCGTGGCGATCCGCCTCAGTTGGCGGGCCGCCGTCAATGGGGAACAGATTGTGCACCGTCCAGACCACCCGCCACCCGGTTCGGCGGAGAGCGGTGAGCCGTGCGAGCATCGTCTCGGCCGCCGCAAGGGTTCGGGATCCGTCCGGCTCGCGGTACAGGCGCTTGAGACGGTGCAGGTTGACGACGCCCGCGGGTCGCTGGTCGAGGTCCTCCAGGTGGGAGGCGAATTCCAGACGGAGCCGAGGGGACGCGTGCCGTTCCAGCTCGGCGAAGTATGGGCTGGGCCAGGCCGGATAGTCGCTGATCACGACCCAGGGCCCGGTCCCCGTCACGGTCTCTCCTCAGCGGCCCACCATGCGGTGGCGGCCCGGTAGCGGGCCAGGCACGTCTGCGGGCTACGGTCTGCCCCGGTCCACTCCACCGCCACTTCAATCGGATGGCCGGCCGCGATGCGGCGTGCGACGAGATCGGCGATGGCCTTGGAGCCGCCGAACCCCTCGCCTCCATCGGACAGGTGCAGGACACCCGTCCGCTCAGCCGCTTCGGCGAGGGCGGGATAAGTGCCAGCAAGCTGCCGGGTGTCGGCCAGCAGCCCCATCGCGGGAAGGGAGGCGAACGCTCCGGGGGCGAGCCAGCCGGGATGGTGCGGCTCGACGAGCAACGGCACCGCCGTGGTGGGCAGCTCATACCCAGCCCATCCGGCTTGGGGCGGAGTACGCGACAGCAGGCGCAGCCATGCAGCGCCCAGCTCGGCGGCGGCTTCGGCGAGCCGTATCACCTCCTCCTCCGCCTGGTCCCGGATCTTCGGATCGTCGGCGAACAGATCCGCCAGGTCGGTATCTGCGGTGACTCCGGTGATCGGCACCGTGCTGTCCGCGGCCCGCCGCCAGGCCCGCCACACCGAGGCCGGACGGTCGGTCAGGTGGTACCCGCGGGGCCCTCCGCGCAGGTGGATGAAGGGGATGCCCTCGGCTGCGGCCCAGCTCAGCAGGGCGGGCGCGTCCAGCCCGCGCACGGAGATGCTGTAGAGACCGACTTCTGTCATGTCAGGCCTCCCAGGAGAAGATGACGATCGGCTCATCTGGGCGTTCTGGCCGTCCCAGCGACTCGAAGACGCGCGGTGCGAGGTCGCCGGGCACTGTCCGGCACCAGGAGGCGATCAGCTCCGGGTCGATCCACGCGTTCAGCCAGGTCACGACCTCGGTGTACGCAGCCTGGTAGCGGCCAGGGTCGAACGCGGCCAGCTCGTGCATACCGACCACCGTCCACCCGCCACGGTGGAGCTTCAGGGCCGACAACGTGCCGCTCTCCTCCGGAGTGCCGAGCAACCCCAGCACCCCGCCCTGGGCGACCAGCTCGGCGGCGCGCTCCGGCATGCCTGCGGCATCGATCACCAGACCTGCGCCGGCGGCCTTCACCTCGCCGGCGAGCTCCGCTCCCGGTACCCGTCCGATGGCCGCATCTCGCCGAGATGTCAGTACCTGCACCCGGCAGGCTCCCCGACGACGGAGCTCCAGCACGCATCCCAGCGCGACCGGTCCGGACCCGGCCACCACCGCGCCTTCCAGATCGACGCCGCCGGGCAGGTGAGCCAGCCCTAGGCTCGCCATGAGCTGGAATCGAGCCAGCGCCGCGGCGTGTAGCGACGTACCGAGTACGGCCACAACCGCCCCTTCGCGCTGCGGGTTGAAGGGAGCTCCGTGCGGCACCGGCGCCAGGAACCATCCGCGTTCCTGCTCGCCGCCCACCGTGATGTATCCGCTGCTTCTGGCCGGTCCCTTCACCGTGGCGGCGAGGATGCGCCGTTCCGTGCCAGGGCTGAGCACGCTGAACCTCGCGGGTGTCAGGCCGTCCGGGGTCGGTACGGCCGGTAGTACATGGGCCCGCCCCGCGACCAGCCGGACCCGCGCTCCGTCACCGAGCATGGAGAGCCTCCAGGTAGGCGGGGAGCTCGGAGATGTGCCGGATCACGCCGATCGACGGCTCCAGGCCGACGGGACGGTCGTCGGCGATCAGCACCGACCGCATGCCGTACGCCACCGGTGCGACGGCGTCCTTGGCCGGAGTGTCCCCGACGAACAGGATCTCGTTTGCCGGGTGACCGGCCGCCTCCACCACTGCCGCGTAGAACGCCGGGTGGGGCTTGCGGACGCCGACTGTGCTCGACAGGACCAGAGCATCGAAGCAGTCCAGGATGCCGGCCGCGCCGAGGGTCCGGCGGCGCACGGCTTCGGGGCGCTGGGTGTCGCACGCCAGCACGCACACCAGGCCGGAAGCGTGCAAGTTCCGGAGCGTTCGGGCAGCGTCCGGGCCGATCTCCGCGTCCGGCACTGCGGTGAAGACGGCTTCCACAGCCGCGTCCAAATCGGGCAGGGCGGCACCGCACTCCTCAGCGGCCTGGCACAGTTGTTCGGCGAGCGGGGTCTGCCTGTTGCTCTCCTGATCGGCCTGGCGCAGCCGCCGGGTGACGGTGTCGAAGGTCTCGGCGAACCCTTGCGGGATGGCGGCACCTGCGAGCTTCCGGAGCGCGTTGGCGACCATGTGACCGTCCGGGCTGGGGCCGGGACGGGCCAAGGTGCCCCCGAAGTCAACGGCCAGTGCGTGCACGTCTGTCATGCCGTCCCTTCCCTCCTGATCGCGAGGTGTTCCACCCGCCTCGCGATGTCCGCAGGCGAACCCAGCGCCATGTAAACCGGCATCCGTGCCGCCAGCGTGCGGACCAGGCTGAGGCGTCGACGCGTGGCCGTGCCATCCTCCAGTGACCGCAGGACAATCTCGGTGCCGTCGAGGATCCGGTCGAGCAGATGGCCGCTGGCACGCAGCCACAGGGTCTGCGCGGTGTGCGCGTCGATCTCCTCCAACGCTCCCACGGCCTCGCCGACCTGGACGGACACCGCCGCCACCATCGGCACCGGTTGTTCCACTCGGGATGTCCACTCGGGGCCCAGATCGACCTTCTCGGAGCCCGAAGGGGTGAGATCGAGTTCGGGGAACCAACGGCGGGCCGACCTCCGCCGCACGAGGAAGGCGGCCGTGCCTCCGAGCACCGTCACCTGTTCGGCGTCCAGCAGCGCGACATCCCCGGCCAGCACGCGCCACCCTCGCGCGACCATCGCAATGGCGGTCAGGGTCTTGCCCACGCCGTGCCCGCCGAGCAGGAGCACCGCGCCACAGCCGTCTCGATGGAGCGCCACCGCGTGCGAGCAGAGCGTTCCGTGGCCCAGGTGCAGCACATGCAGACACCCGTTGATCAATCGTCGGCTGTCGCCTGGACCGAGGCCGCACGGCAGGGACACATCGGCCTGCTCCTCGACCGGTTCGAGCGCAAGGCTCGGGCGGACCCCGGGAAGATGAGGGGCGATGTGCGGCCAGAAGTCGGCGAGCCCGCCATCGGCGGCCACCCGCAAGGCCCGGCCCGCGCTGGCCACAGCGAACACCCTCCGATACGGCGGTGCGGTCATGACGCCGCCAGTGGAGCCAGCAGCTCGGAGAGCGCCTCCCAGACCGGAACGTGCGGCAAGGTTCGCAGGTCGCCGATCCGCAGGCAGGCGGTCGGCACTCCGCCGAGCAGTTCTCTCGGCAGGGGGACGCTTCGCCCTGCGGGACGCGGACCGCCGGTCAGGCCCAGCAGATCGCTGGTGTGCAGCCGCTGGGCGGGAATGTCCAGAGCGACCGTCTCCTCGTACCGCAGCGAGTCCACGCGCTCGACCGCCGGAGCGTAAGCGTCAGCGTCCGCGCCTGGAGCGACGATGACGACAGCGCCGAGCGGAACCGGCGAGGAGCGCTCACCGTTCAACAACGCGCGATAATCGGCCGGGCTGAACACGATCCTGCGCCTCCCGACCCCTGCCGCAGCCGTACCGGTGACGAGTTCCTCCGGGAGCGAGACCCGCGTTGGCCAGCCCACCACGGTCCGGCCGGGGCCAAGGAGTACGAGATCGTCGGCGAGAAAGGCCGCGCCGAGCTCAGTGCAGGCCCGATGGGCGAGCGTCGACTTCCCGCCACCCTGCTCGGCCAGGAACAACACCGCCGAGCCGTTCACGGCGACCGCCGACGCGTGCAGCATGTGCCAGCCCGAGACCAGCATCCGCGAGGCGAAGAACACTCGGACCAGCCAGTCCGCCCACCGAATGCTCATCTCGTCGCCAGCCGGCAAGACGACGCGGGTGGTACGGCCCGCCATATCGACCTCGATGACGGCGGTGGCCACCTCGGGCCGGTAGTGCCCCATCGCCCGCAAGGTGCCGTCTCCCGCGGCCACCACGGCGAGCTGCGGCCCACCGTACGGGAGAACGACGACAGGCCGGTCCGAGAACACGGCGTCTACCTCGTCCGGATCGGGCTCGTCGGCTTCCTCCACCATCACCGTCCAGTCGGCTCCCGGTAGATGCCCCGCCGTCTCGCAGGGCGGCACCATCACCGAGGTCACGTGCTCCAGCAGCTTCCGGCTCTCACTCACCAGTCGCAGCCGGAACCCGCCCAGGAGCAGATCGACGTCGGACTCCGTCCACGACTTCCGGGGGGCGCTCATCCGCCCGACACCCCGACGTTCCCCTCGGGGAGTGCCACGCCTTCGACGCGGCTTCCGTTGCCGGCGCTGCCGCCACGAAGCAGGAGCAGGCGGCCACCCATCTCGACAATCTGCTTCTCTCGCGCCGAAGCCAGCCGTTGAGGTCCCAAGTGAGCCACCGTCGGCGCTACCACCCCATAGATGCCTGGCAGAGCCAACACATCCAGCAGCGCGGTGAACGCCGCCGACGGGCGGGTGTCCTCCGGAAGGTCCTGCTCAGTGAAGACACCGTCCAGCAGCAGCTCGCGTTGACGACAGTATTCGGCGAGCGCTTCGGTCAATGCAGCCTGGCGAGCGGCCGACGGCTTCGTCAACCGCAGATAGCCGTAGACAACGGGGCCGGGCACCGCGTGCTGCTCCGTCAAAAGCTCCATGTTCCTGACCGCCCAGATCGTCTAATAAGGGTCTCGAACGGCCGGGGAAGCCGCTCCCCTTGAGCCTGACCGCCGTCACCCCATCGGGAAACAGCCCACCGTTCTACTTCCGTTGCACTTTCGTCCCTCCACATGAGCGCCGCGTGCTTCGATTAATCTCCAGAAAGGAGCAATCCCGTGGCGACCGTGCAGCAATGGAGCGGCCTGGAGGCCCGAGCCCTGCGCCGGGCACTGCGCATGAGCGTCCGCGCATTCGCCAGCCATCTCGGCGTCGCCGTGGCTACCGTCTCCAAATGGGAGCGCCTTGGCACCGATACCCATCCCCGACCTGACACCCAGGCCATTCTCGATACCGCGCTCGCCCGCTGCGACGCCGCCGCTCACCTGCGATTTGAGACCCTGCTGTCGGAAGCAGGCCGACCTGCAGGGCCTGGCCAGCCTGTCACCGCGACCAGCCCGCGATTGTGGGAGTACGAGACGTGGACCGACGACCTCGAACGAGCCGCCGCCTCCCTAACCCGCCAGAACTTCTCCCCTGCCGCCCACCTGCTCAATCGGTGGCTGTCCCGCTGGAACCCGAGGGAATTGGACGACAAAGGCCTGTACCTTTTCGCTCGATGTACCGCTCTGCTCGGCGATCTGCGACGGGACCAGGGCATCCTTTTCGGCCCTATATCGGCTCACCACTCCTACTCTGATGCCCGCTCGATATTCGCCCAGCTCGGCATTCCCCGGCGCATCGCCCAGCTTGACCTGTCCCTGGCGGTGGTTGCCGAAATGTCCGGAAAGCTGGAATCGGCCGCCCACCAGTACGAGACCCTCGCCGTCGATGACCGACTCAGCAGCCGGGACCGGGCGCGCGCCCGGCTATGGGTCGGAACCGCACTCAGCAAGCACGGGCACCACGACTACGCCATACGGGTCATGAGCGCAGCGACACGTGAATTCGACCACCTCGGCGAGGCCGATGACTGGTCGGTCGCCCACCAGAAACTCGCCTTGGCCCACCGCGGCGCCGGAGAGCTTGCAAAGGCACTTCAGCTCATCGACATCGCCCGCAGCACCGGCACCGCCGACTCCCCCATGCAGCAGGTCCGTTTGGACACCGCCTACGGCCACATCCTGCTGTCGGACCGAGCCACCGTAGATGATGGGCTGAAGGTTCTCGATCAGGCCGGGAGGTCGGCCGCGCAGTACGGTCTCGTGCACCAGCTGCGCAGCATCGAGAGCATTCGGCAGACGACTCCGGAGGCCGCGTGCCTCCGGCGACGGTGACCAGGGAGCGACCGTGACCGACAACCAGCAGGCCATCACCGAAGAGCAGTGGCAGCAGGCGAAGCTGATCTGGGACTACCACCAGATGCACCACACGCTGCGGCCCTGTGATGTGGCGATCGGACTGGGCAGCCACGACCTCGGCGTCGCCGCGTTCTCCGCCGAGCTGTACCACCAGGGACTGTTCCCCCGTCTGGTCTTCACCGGGGGCAACAGCCCGACCACCCTTGCCCGGTTCCCCCGCGGAGAAGCCGTGCACTTTCGCGAGCACGCCCTGAGCCTCGGCGTCCCGGACGAGGCGATCCTGCTCGAGCCGAACGCCACCAACACCGGAGAGAACATCACCTTCTCGCGTAAGGTTCTGGCCACCGCCGGACTTCACCCGCAGTCGGTGTTGCTGATCTCCAAGCCGTACATGGAGCGTCGTTCTTTCGCAACCGCCCGCAAGCTGTGGCCCGAGACCGAGATCGTCTGCGCCTCTGAGCCATTGGCCCTCGACGACTACGTCAAGGCCATCGGCGACGACAAGCTCGTCATCGACATGCTCGTCGGCGATCTCCAGCGCGTCATCGAATACCCCAAGCTCGGCTTCGCCATCCCCCAAGAGATCCCGGAGGTCGTGCATGCCGCCTACGAGGCGCTCATCCGCGCCGGTTTTGACAGCAGACTCCTGGCCTGAATCGTCGCCGGCCAGACGATGCGCCATCCACCAGCCGAACCTCTTCCCCCGGCTGAGCACCCTGGCCAAACTCTTCGCGGCGGACACCTGGATCGTATTGGACGACGTGCAGTTCGCCCGTCGCGACTACCAGCACCGCGCCCGCCTGGCTGCCCTGGCCGACCCCGCGCAACAGCGATGGCTGTCGATTGCCACGCACCTGCCCCACGGCCGGGGCACCCTCATCCGCGAGGCTCGCATCATCGAAGGCCGCCGCTGCCAACGCCGCATCATCCATCTGCTGCACCAGCACTACGCGACCAGCCCGCACTGGCCACTGCTGCACCGGGCATCAACGCCTGTTGTGGACTTGATCGCCGCAACAGACCGCACTGCCGTCATCGCCGAGGCGTCTACGCGGATGCTTCTGGACCTGCTCGGCTGGCGAGGGCAAATCGTACGCAGTAGCAACCTGCCCGCCCAATCTGAGCGTTCTCAACGACTTGCGGACCTCACCGCCGCGACCGGCGCGACAACCTACCTCTGCGGTACCGGCGGCATGAGCTACCTGAACCCCGCGCCCTTCAGCGAGCACGACATCACGGTGGCCGCCTTCCGCATCCCCGCCTCCGGCCTGTGGCAGGGCGGGCGGGAGATCACGGTGCTAAGACCCTTGATGCTGCTCGGCCCGGATGCGCTTGGTACCGCCCTGCGTACCCTCGCCCGCACGTCGACACTCCCCCCGCAGGTCATCCCTCGCTTTGATCCATCTTGATGACCGGCCGCACGATCGCTCAGATCCGGGACCTAGCAGCGTTGCGCTGGCTGCACGCCGGAGAGTCGATGATCCTCTACGGGCCCGCCGATGTCGGCAATGGCCATCCGACACGGCGCGACCACCCGCTTCCTCAAGACCAGCCGCGTCCTTGCCGAACTGGCAGGCGGCCACACCGACCACACCTGAGACAAGCGGATCCGTGAACTGGCCCGCCCCGCCGTGCTCATCATGGACGACTTCGCCATGCGCGAGCTCACCCCCGCCCAAGCCGACGACCTCTACGAGCTCATCAACGAAAGATCCAGCCGGTCGATGGTCATCACCTCCAACCGCGCACCCGCCGACTGGTATCCGCTGTTCCCCAACCCCGTCGTCGCCGAGTCGCTGCTCGACCGGCTGATCAACAACAGTCACCCCATGAACGGACCAAGCTACCGCCCACGAAAACGCCCTGGGCGCGTCGAGTCGGCCCAGTCGACATCCACCGGTTAGAACAAGAACAGAACCACGACCTGGGGAATTACGTGCTCGTCCACACCATGCCCGGTAGCCCGGAAGTTGTGAGGATGATCGCATGGAGTTGAACGGGCGACCGGTCACACCCGACGAGCTCAGCGCGCTCGGGCTAACTACGGCCTGTCGGGTCGCCGGGAGGAGTCTCTCCTCCCGACGGCCTGACAGGGAGACCGCATGATCAGTCGCCTTCTACTTACGCGTAGGTCCATCGCTGGGCGGCGTCGCGCCCTTCCCCGTCGCTGAAACACGAGAGATGGAGACGATCTCCACGCGTGCGCCCATCCCCTCGAGCAGCGTCGTCGTGTGCAGCAGCGAGACCTTCGCGAAGGCGAACAGCGACGACGGAGTCAACGGCACGCCGTCCTTGAGGAGGATGCCGAAAACCACGGTCGGCGAACGGAATGACCGGTCCAGCGAGTGCCCCGGAGCGAGCTCGTCGAGCTTCGCGAGGAACTTCTCGCGGGCTTCCCGGTCATTGCGCAGGGTTTCGACCGCGACCCGCCCCTGCGAGAAGAGGTGGTTCAGAGGTGCAGTGTCCTTGGACTTCTTAACGCAGATCAGCTGGCCCGCCGGGCCCAGTGCGTCGGCGATTTCGAGTCCGCCACCGCGCAGGCGCTCGGTGTGAACCGTGTCCTTGTCGAGCAGCACGTAGCCGTCCTGGGCTGCGATCTGCTTATTGAACCAGCCTTCGTCGTGTTTCTCCGAGTCACCGGGACGGGCCTTTGTCCATGGCGGCATGGTGACGCTGACGGTGTGCGCGAACAGCTCGGCGATCCGGTCTTCGATGACCGTGAGATACTCCGCACCGACCTCGTACCATCGCCCCTGCCAGTAGAAATAGTGGACGACACCGTCTTCTACCTCGGTGGTGAGCCAGTGGTCCGCCGGAACCTTGCTGCTGATCACTTCGTTTCCGGTGGCATCGGCGAACATCATGATCCGGCCGTCGCGCAGAGTCGACAAGCGCTTGCCCGGCGGCAGGTGCTCGACCGCTGAGACGAGCATTTCAACGTCGAGCTCGGCATGGGTGTGCGTGCTCTTCGCCAGGGTGACCTTGAAGGACTCTGCCTGCTCAAAGCGGTCCCTACACGTGCTCGGCACAGCGAGGGCCATGCGCATGGCTCCGCCTTCTCCGAGCTTCTCGTCGAGCCGTGCATCGAGAAGTTGCGCCTGCTCGGATTTGGGGCCGAGAGGCCGAATCTGGGCGATGAACTCGAACACCGGAAGAGGGCTCGGGCGGGCACAGACCTCCTCGATTTCCCGAAGATCGTGGAGGAGCGTGGCTGGCGTGTTGCCAAGGGCGATCTTGATCGAGCGGTCGTTGCCGGTCACGTGCGCGGCCCGCGTGTGGTCCTGCGTGAAGGTAAGCGGAACGCCGCTGATCTGGCCCGAGATCTGGCTGACGATCTCGCCGAACTGCTCGATGCCGAAGCCGCGGATGTGCTCGCCGCTCGTGGCGGAGTTTTCGTCGGTACGGCCCCGCGCATCCATGACCTGCCGGCGGACCTTGGTGATCCGGTCCTCCTTCAGGCAGCGGATCGCGAACCCGATGCCGAACCCGGGGTCGATCCGCGCCTGGTCGATCATCAAGTGGCCCATGCCGTACGTGAGGCCGTATACCGCCTTGTCGGTGCGGATCAGAAGGAGGGAGAGGGCCGTTCGGTTCTCCTCGGCGGTAGGCAGCCCGGTCAGCGCTTCGACGACGTCGCACCAGTCGGCGCGACCGGGAGCGATCGTGCCGGTAACGAGCAGCCCGTCGACTCCGTCGTAGGCGACGGCGCGAGCCTGGAATCCTGCCCTGTCGAGGTAGCTGGCCACAACGTACGACCGCAGGTCTTCTTGGTCGGTCCCGCCCTTGTCGCGCAGCCGGTAGAGCGAGGTCTTCCGGCTCGTCGGCGCCTTCTTGACCTTCTTCGTCTTGATCTTCGTCTCGGGATTGGTGTTCACGATGGTCACGTCGATGCTCATCTCTGTGAGCTGGTCCGGCTGCCTCTCCGGACTCAGATATGCCGCGCTTCGGGACGGCGAGTGAGGTGCCTAGGGGCGTCAGGGAGACCGCCGGGGACGTGGTCGAGCCACGTGACAAAAGTGCGCGCGAACTGGTTGCAAGGTCGACTGCTGCCAGCCTCAGCAAGGAAGTTTCTAGCATTCTCAGTCCAACCCGTGCAACTGTACACAGAGTCAACGATGTACACAATTGTGTGTACGGTGCGAAGTTGAGACTGTAAGGTAACGCCATGAGCCCCGACGAAGATGAAGAACTGACAGCTGCGGCGATCGCGCGGCTGGCGGGTGTCGGGCGTGCGGCGGTTACCAACTGGCGGAGCCGCCACCCCAGCTTTCCCAAGCCTGTCGGCGGGAGTCGGCACAGCCCGACTTTCTCTCGCGCGGAGGTGGAAGCATGGCTCCGGGAGACGGGGAAAGATGCCCAGTTGGCGACGGCCGGGCAGACTGACACTGGTACGCAACGTGTCACATGGCCTGCTGAATCCCTTGCTGACGCGCGGACATCGGCGACCTCGCCGGGACGGGCGGTCACAGATCTGACACCGGGACAATTGCTGGCCCGCATCATGGCGTCGCTGCTTCCGCGAACGACGACTGTCGCGCGATATGTCGATGCCGATGAGATCCCCGAGGTCCCCGTGGTTCTCGACCCGGCGTGCGCCGACGGCACACTGCTGATGGCAGTCGCAGACCGTTTCGGGGACCATGTCAAGGTCGCAGGGCAGGAGATCGACGAGTCAGCCGCCGCCACCGCGGCGCTGAATCTTCGCGCCAACTACATCGACCAACCGTATGAGGTCCATGCTGGTGACTCGTTACTGGCCAACCAGCTTGCCTCATACGCGGGCGCGGCGGCGGGGGTGGTCTGCGAGCCGCCGTTCGATCAGCCTCAGTGGCCGGCAGATGAACTGGCCACCGATCCGCGGTGGGAGTTCGGCGTCCCAGCTCCGCGTGATGGTGAACTGGCCTGGGTTCAGCATTGCTACGCCCACCTGCGGCCACGAGGCGTCGCAGTGGTTGCCGTGACCCCTCGAACGTGCGTCCAGCCCTCTGGCCGGCACATCCGTGCCGCACTTGTACGTTCCGGTGCTTTGCGTGACGTGATCGCCTTGCCTGGAGGGATGAGCTTGGCGGCGCCTGGGAGCGATGTCTACGTGTGGGTGTTGCAGCGGCCGTACGGCAGGTCGACCGATTCGAACGTCCGGCTGATCGACCTGTCCAAGGTAGGCGACCCAGCCGACGTCCCCCACGAATTCGCCGCATGGGAACAACTCCTCGAGGAGCTCGACCCCGCGATTGCTAAGGCTGTTCCCCGTCTGGAACTCCTCGATGAGGATGTCAACCTGTTGCCATCGAGGCACCTCGGCGGGCGCGTCGAGGCGAGCGCCGACGACTTCACACGTCTGTTCAGCCGACTGCGAGTGCTCCACACCCACGTCGGTCAGCTATTTCCTCGCTTTTCCCCACCAGCTGCGCCCACCCATCACTCTTATGTAACCCTCAGCGAACTGGAGCGTTCGGGCACCTTGACGATCCGTTCCCGCGATGCCACACCACGCGCAGGAGACCTCTTGGTGCGAACCCTGGGCAGACCACCCATCGTCGCCACAGGCACTGCGGAGGACGACACTGGGATCGCGCAGGTAGTGGAGATCGACGCCACCCGACTGGACGCCCACTTCCTAGCGGCCTTCCTGCGGTCCGACGCGAACGCACTCCCCGTGACGAATACACTCGGCGCTCTCAGCCGTGCGGACCTGCGCCGATGTCGCGTCCCACGGCTGCCCTTGGCCGAGCAGCGCCGCTACGGTGAGTCCTTCCGTCATCTGCAACAGCTCGAAGAGGTGCTAGCGGCGCTGGCGAAGACGGGCGCACACGTGATCGACCAGACCATCCATGGTCTCACAACCGGCATTCTGTCACCGGGCCTTGGTTTTATGAAGAACACTGATGACGTTCATGTTGTTAACGAGGAGACGAGCGCGCTGTGACCTCAGGACCCACGCACTCCAAGATGGCGAATGACATCTGGGGAGTCGCAGACCTGCTACGAGGCGACTACAAACGCCACGAGTACGGCCAGGTGATCCTGCCCTTCACCCTGCTCCGTCGCCTCGATGCGGTGATGGCCTCAACCCGCCAAGCGGTGCGCGACCGCAACGCCTCGCTTGACATTCAGAACAAGCAGCGGCTATTGGAGATCGCCGCGAAGCTCCCGTTCTACAACACCTCGAACCAGGACTTCGCCTCGGTCGCGGCCGACTCCACGAACGTCGCCAAGAACCTGCGCGACTACATCAACGGTTTCTCGCCGAACGTTCGGACGATCCTGTCTCGCTTCGACCTGGACAATCAGATCACTCGGCTAGCCGGAGCGAAGATCCTCTACCTGGTTCTCGGCAGATTCGCCGCCATGCGAGATCTGGAGAAGCTCTCCAACCACGACATGGGCTACGTCTTCGAGCACCTGATCCGCAAGTTCGCGGAAGACTCCAACGAGACCGCCGGTGAGCACTTCACTCCGCGCGAAATCATCAAGCTGATGGTCAACCTGCTGATCGCCCCCGACGCGGAAACTGTCGCGGGCGAGGGCCAGGTCATCAACATCCTCGACCCCGCCTGCGGCACCGGCGGCATACTGACCGCCGCTGAGGACCACATCAAGTCGATCAATCCCAAGGCCGAGGTCTATCTCTTCGGCCAGGAGGTCAACGCCGAGTCCTGGGCTGTCTGCGAGTCAGACATGTTGATGCGCTTCCAGCGAGGCACCATCCACTTCGGCAACTCCTTCAGCGATGACGGCTTCCCCGGCAGGAAATTCGACTACATGCTGGCCAATCCGCCGTTCGGAGTGGACTGGAAGAAGGTCAAAGACGCTGTCGAGGCTGAGGCCGAACTGGGACACGCCGGCCGCTTCGGAGCCGGCACGCCCCGAATCAATGACGGCTCGTTCCTATTCCTCCAGCACATGATCTCAAAGATGGAGCCCGTTGAGGGCAAGGGAAGCCGCCTGGCCATCGTCTTCAACGGCTCCCCGCTGTTCACCGGCGCGGCCGGGTCAGGCGAGTCCGAGATCCGTCGGTGGATCCTCGAGAACGACTTGCTTGAAGGCATCGTCGCCCTGCCGGACCAGTTGTTCTACAACACTGGCATCTCCACCTACTTTTGGATCCTCTCCAACCGCAAGGCCGCGGAACTGCGCGACAAGGTAATCCTTCTCGACGCCCGGGACCAGTGGGAGAAAATGCGAAAGTCCCTCGGCGACAAGCGCAAGCAGATCAGCGACGACCAGATCAAGCACATCACCGAGCTCTATGTCGACGCGCTGAAGGTCGCCGAGGACCCCACACACGCCGACCACGGCAAGATCAAGATCTTCCGAACCCGTGACTTCGGCTACCGCCGTATCACGGTCGAGCGCCCGCTAAAGCTCCGGTTCGAGATCACCGATGACACGCTCGCCATACTGGCGGACGCGAAGGCCCTGGCCAAGTGGGACGGACGCGACGCGCTAATCGCGGCGCTCCGCGAGGTGGTCGGCTCCGTGTGGTGGTCCAAGAAGGAAGCGACGAACGCCCTTCACGCCGCGGTTGTAGCAGGCGGCGCGGCCTGGCCGAGGGGGGCGACGCTAACGAAGAGTTTCTGGGCGGCAGTGTCGGTGTCCGACCCCGAAGGCGAAGTCCAGAAGGACAAGGACGGCAACGTGCTGCCTGACCCGGACCTGCGTGACTACGAGAACATCCCGCTGGACGAGGACATCGACACCTACTTCGCCCGCGAGGTTACGCCACACGTCCCGGACGCCTGGATCGACTATGAAAAAACGAAGGTCGGCTACGAGATCCCCTTCACCCGCCACTTCTACGTCTATACGCCGCCGCGCCCACTAGCGGAGATCGACGCCGAACTCCGTGAACTCGAGACCCAGATCCAGAAGCTTCTGAGCGAGGTGATGGGGTGACCGAGCAGCGTATCAAATATCTGTGCCGAGTCGTCGACAGGCGAGCGGGCCATGACCAGCCCCCATTACTGGCCGTATCGATTCATCACGGTGTTGTGCGACGCGACACTCTTACGGATGATCTTCCTCGTGCAGAGGATCTGAGTAACTACAAGCTTTGCGAGCCCGGCGACATCGTACTAAACCGGATGCGGGCATTTCAAGGCGCTATTGGGATTAGTCCACAGCGCGGACTGGTCAGTCCCGATTATCTTGTTCTCCGACCCGAACCAAATGTTGATGCGGGCTACCTGCATCACTTGTTCCGCTCGAGTTGGTTTGTTGGAGAGATGGTGTCCCGGCTTCGTGGAATCGGTAATACTGAAAGCGGAGCAGTTCGTACCCCACGCATCAACCCAGAAGACTTGGGCGATATATCCGCGGAGCTCCCAGACCTTGACGAGCAGCGGCGCATTGCCGACTTCCTCGACAGCGAGATCGCTCGAATCGATCGACTGATACAGTGGCGCGCACATCAGCATGATTCACTTGAAGAGCTGACCCTGAGAATCATTGACGACGCCATTGAAGGGTTCCAGGAACCGCCTATGGTTCGTCTTGGCTACGTTGCGCACATACAATCAGGTGTTACAGTCGATGGAAATCGGCAACAGGCTAGCGATGCTATAACGCTCCCCTATCTGCGCGTAGCGAATGTACAGGCTGGTTATGTGGAGCTGAGCAACGTCGCAGAGATTACAGTGCCACGGCGAACAGCAGCAGCAAGCCGACTAAAGGCTGGCGATGTACTCATGACAGAAGGTGGCGACCTTGACAAACTCGGTCGCGGAACTGTTTGGTACGGAGAAATCGAAAATTGCCTGCATCAGAATCATATATTTGCAGTGCGTACAAGCAAAGATCTTCTCACTCCAGAATATTTGGCCATTCTCACTCGGGCGTCTATAGCGCGCCAGCACTTTGAGAGCACGGGCGTCAAAACGACTAATCTTGCCTCAACAAGCAGCAGTAAGATCCGAGACTTTCGAATTCCCTTGCCAGGGATGAGCGAGCAGCGAGCAGCGGTAAAAGAGGTTGACTCGAAGCTAACGGCAGTCTCGCAATTTGAGTGCCAGATCGCTGGTCAACTCAAGCTCCTCGCTGAGCGCCGGCAGGCCCTAATCACTGCTGCCGTGACTAGGCAGATAGATGTCACGAACGCTCGCAGTTTCCCCTCGTTTGGAGGTGCGTCCGCATGACATTGGGAGCTCATACCGAGCTCGCCTTCGAGAATCGAGTCGAGTCAGAGTTGCTCATTCGAGGTTGGTCGCGGGCGCGGGGCACGTTCGACGTCCAACTGGGCCTTGACGTCGGCGATATGTATCGATTCATCGAATCAACCCAGCAGAAGCAATGGGAGAAGCTCATTGGCTTCTATGGCGGCGACTCTTCGACTGCAGAGCGTCAGTTCGCGCAGCGTGTAGCTGCTGAGATCGACGCTAGAGGCGTTCTCGATGTGCTGCGGCAGGGCGTGCGTGACCGAGGTGTGCAGATCGACCTCGCCTACTTCCGGCCTGGCCACACCTTGGCCGCCGACGCTCTGGCCGAATACAACGCGAACGTGCTGACTGTCGCCCGTCAGTTGCGTTACAGCACGCGCTATCCGCGCCGGTCGGTAGACATGGCGTTCTTCGTCAACGGCCTGCCAGTTGCCACTGCTGAGCTGAAGAACCCGAACACCGGTCAGAACGCCCAACATGGCAGGCTGCAGTACCGGATGGACCGCGATCCGAATGACGTGTTCTTCGCCAAGAGAACGTTGGTTCACTTCGCCGTCGACCCCGATCTCGCGTTCATCACCACCCGACTGCGGGGCCCTGACACCGAGTTCCTGCCGTTCAACATCGGTTCCGATGGCCCGGGCAACGCGGGCGGCGCCGGGAATCCTCCGGCCGCTCACGGCTCCTACAGTGTTGCGTACCTGTGGGAGCAGATCTGGCAGCGGGACAACTGGCTGGAGATCCTGCACCGGTTCATTCACACGAAGACATCCGGTAGGAAAGGTGTGCGAGAGAACCCCCACACCTCTCCGCGTATCTTCCCCCGCTGCCACCAGTGGGATGCAGTCCAGAAGTTGGTCGCTCACGCCAGGGCGAACGGCGCCGGGAACAGCTACCTGATCCAGCACTCGGCCGGCTCGGGCAAGTCGAACACGATCGCCTGGCTGACCCACCGTCTATCGAATCTGTTCGATGAGGCCAACCAGCCCGTCTTCCACAAAATCATCGTGATCACTGACCGTGTGGTTCTCGATCGGCAGCTGCAGAAGACTATCTTCCAGTTCGATCACACTCCTGGACTGGTCAAGAAGATCGACGAGGATTCGACCCAGCTCGCCAAGGCCCTCGAGGACGCCACCTCAAAGATTATTATCAGTACAGCGCAGAAGTATGAGTTCGTGCTGGGAAAGGTCGCGGGCCTCGGGCTGGCGGGCAAACGCTACGCGATCATCATCGATGAGGCGCATTCCTCACAAGGTGGTGAGCTGCCAACTCATCTCAAAAAGGTAGTCGGAGAGAATGCGGCGATACCCCGTGACGAGGACGAGGACGAGATCACCTACCTGACACGTGTGCGTGGGCGGCAGCCGAACCTTTCGTACTTCGCCTTCACCGCCACGCCCACGTCGGCGACGCTGAAGCTATTCGGCACCTTCGATCCGGACCGGGTGAATCCGCGCACGGGTGAGCGCGGCATGTACGTGCCCTTCCACATCTACTCGATGAAGCAGGCGATCGAGGAGGGCTACATCCTCGACGTGCTGGCCAACTACATTACCTACGACACCAAGTGGCGGCTGCGGAACGCCGCGATCGAACAGGCTGAGTCGAACATCGGCAACCCCGAGGTCGACGCCAGCAAGGCAAGGGCGAAGCTGGTCCGCCTCGCCGAACTCCACCCAAAGTCACTGGAGCAGAAGGCCAAGCTGATCGTCGACGATTTCCGGGAGAACATCGTCGGGCGGCTCGGCGGCAGGGCCAAGGCAATGGTCGTCACAGGCGGTCGTCAGCATGCGCTCGATCTCTACCAGGAGATCCGCAAGTACGTCGAACTGCGCGGATACACCGACTGCGGCACGCTCGTCGCGTTCTCCGGCCAGCTCAAGGACGAGAAAACGGAGCTGGAGTTCACCGAAGCACAGCTCAACGGCTTCCCTGAAGGACAACTCCCCGAAAAGTTCGCCTACACAAAGGCCGACGATCCGCAAGCGGGGGCGCGTAACCAGGACGAGTACCGGCTACTGGTCGTAGCGGAGAAATACCAAACCGGCTTTGACCAACCGCTGCTGTGCGCGATGTATGTCGACAAGCAGCTGACTGGGGTGGCGGCGGTGCAGACGCTGTCGCGGCTCAACCGTATCCATGCGCTGAAATCGCAGGACGACGTCCACATCCTCGACTTCTTCAACGAAGCCAAAGACATCCAGGCATCCTTCTCGGACTGGTTTGAGACGACGATCACCGAGCCGAGTGACCCGAACCTTCTCTACACCAAGCAGCGCGAGGTGATGGAGTTTGAACTTCTAGTGGCCTCGGAGATGGAAGCGTTCGTCAGAGTCCTGGCGGCGGCCGGGCCCGGACGGCTGCCGGACGCGGCCGAGCGGAAGCTTCACGCTGAGCTCCACGAGTACCTCAAACCTGCGATCGATCGCTTCGAGGCGATGGATTCCGATAATGACCGCGAGGATTTCCGCGCCGCGCTGAAAAACTACGTCCGCGCGTACAGCCTCATCGCGCAGATTGTCGACTGGGGTGACAGAGAGCTTGAGAGGCTCTACCAGTACGGCAGGATCCTACTGATCCGGCTGCCGGGCCGGCCCTCGACTGCGGTGGACATCGGCGACGCGGACCTGAGTCATTTCCGACTGGAGTTCACCGGTCGGCACAACGTTTCGTTGACTTCCGTCGGTGATCGTGACGTCCGTGGTCACGCGGCAGATGGCGGGCGTCTCCGGGAACCGGAGATGAAGCCGTTGTCGGAGGTGATCGAGGAGTTGAACGACCGGTTCGGCCTCGGTTTGGACACGTCCGACCAGATTCTCGTCTATCAACAGGTCGTCGGCCTCGTCGAAGACACGGCGATGCAGCAGATCGCCCTCATGAACGACGAGGCTCGTTTCGGTCAGGTCGCCGACGACCGGCTCGACGACATCGTCGCTGAAAACGCCGAGCGCAATACAGCGTTCATGAAGCTGTACTTCGATAACAACGAGTTCCAGAAGGCCATCAAGGAAGCGGCCCGTAAGCGTGCCTACCGGATCATCACCGAGCCCGCACGTGATGAGGCGCTGGCACGACTGCGGGCCGAAATGCTGCGGGAGACCGGCGGGCAATCCGCACGGTAACTGGCCTCCACCCGTTGACGATGGAGGATTACGAGAAGTCTGGTTTCTGACCAGAGGGGTACACGTGGACGACGAGGCCGAACAACCGGACGAGAAGCCGTTACTGGCAGATCGCTACCGCATCGACGGGTCACTCGGCCGTGGCGGCATGAGCGAGGTCTTCCACGGCTACGACGAGCGGTTTGACCGCCCTGTCGCGATCAAGTTGCTCCGCACTCCTGGGGTGATTCCGGCGGCGCCGGACAGTCCGGAGGCAGCCGAGATCTTGGACTCCCTGGAACGCGACCGGATGCGGTTCCTGCGCGAGATCCGCACCACTGCCCGGCTGGAGCACCCCGGCACCCCTTCCGTCTATGACACCGGCGTTGACAAGGCACCCGATGGAAGCCCTCGGTTGTGGCTGGTTATGCAGTTGCTCCGCGGCTCGACGCTGGAGTCGCTGCTCAACCATGCGGACTATGACGCTGCACCGCCGAGCGTGTCGTGGGCCGCCTCTATCACGGCACAGATCGCGGCCGTCCTTGCCGATGTCCACCGCCTCGACATCGTCCACCGTGACCTCAAACCCGCCAACGTGATGCTCGTCGACGGCGGGCTGGTGAAGGTCCTAGACTTCGGCATAGCCATCCTGCGCGGCGCAGGGGCCTTGCCGCGGCTGACCCAGATAGACCGGACGGTCGGCACGCCGCCCTACATGTCGCCGGAACAGTGCCTCGGTCGCGCGGTCACGTCCGCCTCCGACATCTACTCTCTCGGCTGCCTTCTCTTCGAGCTCCTTACCGGCGATGTGCCGTATCACGGCACGACCGATACGCCCCTGCGTGCGCACCACCTGCAGTCGCCCGTGCCGTCGGCGCGCGCTCGTCGCAAGGAGGTGCCGCCGGAACTCGACATCCTGGTGTCGTCCATGCTGGCGAAGGAGGAGTCGGCCCGCCCCTCGGCTGAGGCCGTGTACGAGGCGCTCCTGCCGCTGACAAGCATGTCAGATGGACGTGCTGACGGCGACGAGAACCGCGACCCGACCCGACCCTTCCGACGACCGCTTCTTGCCCCAGCCAAGCAACAGGGACCGAGCGAGAGTAAGGGCAGGATTACGGAGGAGCAGGCCGACGAGCTCAAGGCCAATGCGAAAGCGCTTCTGGACATCGACCGCCCCTCGGAGGCGATCAGGCTTCTTGAGGACGGTGTCGCCCGCGCTGCTCATGACTCCTTCCTGGAGCTCCGCCTGCGACACGCTCTCGCTGCCGCCTGTCACGTTGCCGGTGAGTACACGAGGGCAGGATCCTTGTTCGAGGTCGTCGGACGCGATTATCGGAAGTACCTGCCCCCGACCGACTCACACGTCCTCGACTGCGCCTACCAGGCCGGCCACGCCTACGCAGAGATCGGAAGACATGAGAAAGCGCTGCCGGAACTGCGCTTCTTTGTGCAGAACGCAGGCGGGCTGGGCGACGATGCTCCAGAGCTTATTCGTGATTCGCGGTTCGTAATCGCCCAGATGCTCTTCGCTGCGGGTCATCCCGACGAGGCGCTGGCTGAGTTCGACGGAGTGCGTCTACTTCTGGTGGAAGCGTACGGCGAGCACTCCACGCAGGTAAAGAACCTCGACAAGCAAATCTCTAGGATGGGGGCCTTCTCGGTCGAAGCTAACAGACGTTCTGTGCATATCAAGGAGCGCCGCGGACTATGAGCGTTATGTCAGAAAGGACGCAAAGAATGACCAATTGCCGCGAGATTGGCTTCGTCTACGTCCTCACCAATGAGTTCTTTCCGGGCTTGGTAAAGATCGGCATGACGAGCCGACTTTCAGAGGATCGAGCAGCCGAACTGTATCAAGGCTCGTCGGGAGTTCCTGGTCGGTTTGAGGTTGCCTTCCGCTTGATGACGTCACACCCACTCGCCATAGAGAAGCGGGTACACAAGCTACTGGAGGACTTCCGGCCGAACCGAGGTCGCGAGTACTTCCGAGTGTCGGTCGACCAGGCAATTGAAGCCCTGCGGGGCGCTGCGCTCGAAGTCGCGAGCATCGAAAGCTGGGGCGAAGCTGTTCAGCATGTCCGCCACGGAGACCGTCTTGCTTTGACACTGGCAGAAGGTGACCTGCTTTTCATCATCGCGCATCCAGGCATCATGGCGCCGCAGGCGGAGATCATCGACGTGTGGCAGGCGCACAGCGACGGAGATCTCCTCGAGCTCATGGGCGACAACAACCCCGGGCATGTGGCTGGCGTCAGTGACTACGACAAACACGGAGAGACGGACCCCGTCCCGTACATCGATCGTCATCGGCGAGTACGGAACATGCCGATCACCGGCCGAGAGCGGCTGGTGCCCGGAGATCGGCTGCTCTGGATCCGTTCACACGAACAAGGCCAGACCTGCGAGGTTGCCTGTTTCGAGATGGACAACCATTGCCAGGTAACCAGCCGAGCATGGGATCTGAAGTTTGATGAATCCAGCGGTCACCCCCTTCTACCCGAGATTTTGACCTACGATCAGCCTCCTCCTGCCGTCACTCGTGTGGTTCAGGCTGCCCTGCAGATGCCGCGTCCACGTTCATGGGCGCCACGGCAGCCGGAGCCCTCAGATAGCTGGGCATGTATCGGGGACAGTCCCCAGGAAGCCGAGTACTGGCTCCGGCAACTTAAGAAACCTTAAGTGATCATGTTACCGGCTACTTTAGACCTTACAAAGCTGCAGAATTGGTATTGTCCTTATCATCTGACCATTCACCTGGACAAAGAAGGCGATCCGCACTATATCGGATGCTCGGACGGGGCCGCGAAAATGGTCAAGGACCCACGTTTGCTCGGTGGTTGCTCGTGTGTACGGGATACGGCGCGGCACCCAGCGTGATTGGGCGGCAGACTCCCGGGGGCAACAGCGGACGAAATGGTAGAAGGCGGCACTAGGCGGCATTGATCAAGGGCGCTTTTAATCCGTCGGTTCAGGGTTCGAGTCCCTGGCGCCCCACCTGCGAAAATAGCTTTGCAAGAGTGATCGTTAAGGGCTGTTGACGGTACGGTTGACGGCAACGTCCTCAACACTGCGGCTGAGGCTCTCGTTGAGTCCGGTAAGTAGGCTCGGGACATGGCTGGTACTGCGGATGGCACTGAAGCAGAACATGTCATCCCTATCCCTCAGGACGGGGCAAAGCGGTGCGTCGTGATGATGTGCGGCATCGCGGGTTCGGGCAAGACGACCTACGCGCAGGAGCTGGAGCGACGCGGCTATGTCCGGCTGTCCATCGATGAAGCTGTCTGGGCGCGGATCGGGCGCGATGGTGCGGATCTCGACCCGAAGGAGTACGAGAACCACCAGGCCAATGCCGAGGAGGCGTTACAGCATGAGCTTGTGCGCTTGATGAAGAAAGGCCTGCGGGTGGTCTTGGACTACAGCTTCTGGCAGCGTTCGACACGTGACCGATACAAGTCCTTGATCGAGAGTCACGGCTACCGGTGGGAGCTCATCTACCTGAAAGCGGACCCTGAGACCCTGCGCCGGCGGCTCGCGGCACGCAACGACCTGGACGGGCCGAACTGTGTCACGGTGTCTGAAGAACTTCTGCAGTTGTATCTGACTGGGTTCGAGGAGCCGGTCAGTGAGGGAGAGCGCGTGATACCTCAGGGGTGATAGCCAGGGATCGCCTCTGCTTACGGCCCACATGACGATGCCACCACACCGCGCCGGTACACGAAGTAGTGGTCTTCCGAAAGAGCGCGGAGCCAAGCAGGTTTCTCGGTCAGGCTAGGCGAGACCCCCGAGCGCCTTTTCGAGCTTGTCGAGCGCTGTCGCTTGGTGCTCGGGTAGCACGTGGGCGTAGGTGTTCATGGTCAGCACGATCGTGCTGTGGCCGAGGATCTCCATGATGGTCCGGGTGTCCACGCCCTGAGCGAGCAGGATCGTGGCGCAGGTGTGCCGGAGGTCGTGCAGCCGTACGCGCCGGATGCCCGCCGCGTCGCACACGACCCGGAAGTGCCGGTAGAGATTCTCCGGCTCGATGGCGGTCCCGATGTGCGTCGTGAAGACCAGGCCGTGCGGGTTGTTCCACGCCGATCCGGCCGCAAGGCGCTCCGCGGCTTGCTCGGCCCTGTGCTCCTTGAGGACCTCCGCCAGGTTCTCCGGGAGCCGGATCGTACGGCGAGAGCGCTGCGTCTTGAGCGGCACGAGCTTGAGCCCCTCGCCCTTCTGCCGCTGGAGTGCCTGCCGGACGCGGAGCACGCCGTTGTCCAGGTCGACGTCATCCCAGCGGAGCCCGAGCGCCTCGCCGCGCCGGAGGCCGACGCCCAGAGCCACGGCGTACACCGCGTAGAACCGGCCCTTGCGTGCCTGCCGGAGGAACCGCTTGGCCTCGTCGAGGGTGAGCGCCTGGATCTCCGGCCTCTCGACCGTGCCCAGTTGGACGTTTTTCGCGACGTTGCGCAGTACCAGGTCTTCGCGGAGCGCCTGAGCGAGCGCGGCCCGGAGCAGGGCGTGAAGGTACTGGACCGTCCGGGGAGACGGAACCTTGTTGCAGCACTTCCCGATCGCACAGCACCGCTGCTGCTTCGCCGGGTCCTTGTGCCGCGGCGGCCGTTTGGCGTCGTGACCCTGTAGGCAGCACTGGCACGTCTTGGACACCTTCACGAGCCACGTCCGGAGGTCCTGGGCCGTGAGCTTCTTGAGCTGCTTCTTGCCGAGCCCCGGGATCAGGTACAGCCGCACGTACGTCTCGTAACTCCGGTAGGTGGACGGCCGGACCTTCGGCTTGGCGACCTGTTCGAGCCAGTACGTCAGGTAGTCCGAGGCTGAGCGTGGTGGTCTCCACGGGGACGCCCTTGCGCGCGTTGGCGAGAGCTTCGGTGAGCTTGGCGTTGGCCTCCTCCCACGTCTTGCCGTACACCCGGAACCGCTTCCGGGTGCCGTCGAGGGCTTCCAAGTAGGCCGCGCCCTCCCAGCGGCCGTCCTTGCGCTGGTTGAGCTTCCCCCCGTTCTCCGGACACCTCGCCTGAGGTCACCCTTGATCATCAGGAAGGATGTCCCTCATGCCCGCACCACACCCTCCAGAGTTCCGGCGCCGCTCAGTGAGAGGTTTCGCGAGGGACAAGGGACTGTGCTTCCCCGTCAGGCAGAGCGACAGTCAGCGCGGCTTGCCGGCGAAGCTCCTCGGCCAGTTTGGCCAACGTCATCGCCATCGATGGTCTGGCACAGGCCGCGGTAGTAGTCCTCGTTCGTCAGGCGACCGTTGCGTGTGGCCCACAGTCGTCCCGCCGAGCTTCGCCAGATGCTCCAGCCGGGAAACGCCTCCCGCAAGCCGCTGACGGTCAGGACAGGGACACTCGCCGCCTTCTCGCCGCTCATTGCGCTCTCCTCCCATAGGCCCATGAGCTGCATCGTAGGCAAAAAAAGCTATGGTACGCTATAGCGTGCTGTCTATCGCCACGGCGTGCAATGGCTTCCTACCGTTGCTCGCGTGATGGAGTTCAGGGCCAATCAGCCCAGGTGGCGGCAGGTCTACGAGATCATTAAGACTCGTATCGCTTCCGGCGAGTACAAGCCTGGCGAGCGCATCCCATCACTCGTTGCCCTGATCGAAGAGTTCGGCATCGCGAACGCCACCGGCCAGAAGGTCATGCGAGCACTCAGGGCAGACGGCCTGATCCACACCGAGCCCGGCATGGGCAGCTTCGTCACCGCCCCGGAAGAGCGCGCCCAGGCAGAGTGACCGCCGGAAACTCCCGAGGTACTGACCGGCGAGGGCTGTGGAGAGACGATCAGGTTTCGTAGGAGCCATTCCAGGGCTCGTAGAACCCGATCTGGTTCGGGTAGTACTCCACCTGGCCATCGCCGTCTTCGGATTTACCCGTCTCGTCGATGAGACCGAAAATGCAGCCGTGGGCGTCCACGCGGAAGAGACGAATGGCGATGTCCCCGTACTCGACGTCCTGCAAGCGTGCCAGCATCTGTTGCACCGCCCGATCTGCCTCGGTACCGTCCGCGAATGGACTGATCTCCGAGCTGAGGTGCCGGCCATCGTGGTCGAACAGATGAAGGATCGCGAACCATGGCACCGGCATCGGCTCGCCATGCTCATCATGCCAAGGCCACTCCCCTACCTCTTCGTAGGCCGCGACCGGCCAACCCCTGCACGCCCCTCCGAAGAACAAGCCTCCAGCGTGGGCACCGATGGTGTCGGTGTGGTAGTCGGGCTCGTAAGAGATGGGGATTAACTCTGGTACCGGCATGGCAGCGACGGTATCTTCAGCCGATGACATTTCCTGGCCAGAGCAGCGCCCGACTCACCACTTGCTGACGGCAACTGACGGCAACCGTTGACGGCAACGTCGCCAGACGCCTCCGGACGTCGGCTGGACTCCCCTGGACACTTGGCCCCAGTTCAGAGGCCATGTGCCCAGGGTGTCGATCAGCTTTTAATCCGTCGGTTCAGGGTTCGAGTCCCTGGCGCCCCACCACTTAACACCCCATCTGACCTGAGGTTTCTGGGTTGAGATGGGCCTTGCGGGGAGCACGCGGATCTCGGCGTCAGCGACCTTGTCGTTCACAGCGTGGCGTGGCCGCGGTCATCCAACAGCACGGTGCGCACGCTGCCGCCCCTGCCGTGGACCCGCGCGAGCTTGTCGTCCAGGCGCAAGGTCTAGTCCTCCACGTACAACGTGCACACCTCGGATGCGCGGGCGCGCAGACGTAGGCGGTCTTGAACAGCACTCGATCACACATCCGGTCCAGCGGCACGTCCTTTCGGGGCCGTCGGGTGCAGATCGCGGCCAGCACCTTGCCGATGTCGGCCGCTGCGGCGGAGCGGGGCAGCGTCTTGGGCACCGTGACGGTGTCGATCTGGTCCATTGCGTTGGCCCACAGAAGGTGGTGGGGACCGCCCATCAGCACAAGAGGCGAGGGCGGCAGAAACAAGGCCCGGCGTCCGCGGCGTTCCCGCTCGTCGACGGCGCCACCGGAAGCCTGCCGCGCCCGACACCGAAAATCTGTGTTCGCCGCAGTAGACAATCGTGTTCGCTGAGGCTACTGTTTCTCGCATCGTAAGGAAGGGTTCGGCCGGGCAGCGGAAGTACTGGCACCACGATGAACTGCCCGGAACAAGACGAAGTTGGAAGTCGAGGACAGAATGAAGGGAGTGTTGACGCCATCAGGATCGCCCGTTGCCGGCTGAGTCTCGCCGCTCGGGTACCGCAGTTCCACAGATAGGAAGGTGGTCTACGGTCACGCATCCGCGATCCCCGCATCACCGCCGCTCAGTACGGCGGATGCGGAAAACAGTGAGCCGGCCAGATGGCCGGTAGATGGTGTTGAACTCTTCGGGGCCCCGGCGCGACAGGTGCCGGGGCCCCCTGTGCGCGTGATGGAAAGGAATGTATGGATCAACCTCGCTCGGCTCCCGAGGATGACACACTCGCTCACGGCAGGACTGCGGACACGGCCGGCTCCAGTGCTGGATTGAGGGCCGAAGACCGGTTCGACGATGAGGACTACCCCGCCTACAGCATGGGCGCGGCCGCGGAGATGCTCGGTGTCAGCCCTGCGTTCCTGCGGGCACTGGGCGCCGCGAAACTGATCGAGCCGAAACGCTCCAGCGGCGGCCATCGCCGCTACTCCCGCTACCAGCTGCGGCTGGCCGCGCGCGCCCGGGAACTCGTCGATCAGGGCACTCCTGTGGAAGCCGCCTGCCGGATCATCATCTTGGAAGACCAGCTCGCCGACGCGCTGCGCATCAACAACGGGCGCGACCGTCCGGCCGGACACCAGTAGTGCTTTGTTAGGTGATCAGGGTGGTCGCGCCTTCTGCCACCGGCCTCGCTTTCCGGGATTTTACGCCTCCTACCAGGCGTAATGTCGTTTCACACGCTGTCGATTACCGGTAGCGAGGAGCTGTGCGGCTGTGGTTGCCATCCCCTGCCGCCGATTCTCGTGCAGCAGCGATGCAGCAACCGGAAACGAACCAGGGCCCGCACCGTGAAGGTGCGAGCCCTGATACGTGGCGCTATTTGTCATTCGGGAACGATGTTCTCGGCCTGCGGGCCCTTCTGGCCCTGGGTGACATCGAAGGCCACCCTCTGGCCATCGCGCAGCTCGCGGTAGCCGCCCTGAGAGATGATGTTCGAGTAGTGCGCGAAGACGTCGGCGCCGCCGCCGTCCTGCTCGATGAAGCCGAAGCCCTTTTCGGCGTTGAACCACTTCACGGTGCCGGAAGCCATTTTGATCTCCTCTTGACAGGCGTAGCCGGAATCCGCACTGTCACGAATTCCGCGTTGTCGCGATAGGCCCACACCCGGAGAAGACCGGCAAACAAAAAATGCACCTGAGGCTACATACCGTCAGGTGCACACAAGTTCATTATGGGTACCACAACTGCAACTGCGTCCAAGCTAGCACACGTGAGGCGTGATACGCATACCCCGCCGCTGTCCGCCTGGATGAGTCGCGCTCCAGCACGGGGTGCGCTACCTGCCGGTCCGGCCCCTGGTCATCCGCCGCCGCGCAGCTACAGGTTCGAACAGGGCCCTTCGCGATGGCTCAGAAGCTGCTGATCCGTGTCGTGGTGTACGGGGCGAGCCGAGCCGCCACCACATGCCTGAAGTTGACCAAGTAGGTGAATGTGCCCGGCTCTCCCTCGTGGGAAATCTGGAGGGACACCACAGTGCCCTGTTCCATCCAGCTGATGAGTTTCTCGGCTGTGGGCATCGTGCCGTGCACGCGGAGGATCAGTTCCTTCTCCTTGCCAACGCTGAGTAAGTAGAGCAGCCCCGAGGGGGCGTCCGTGGCCATACGATTCTCCTTAAATCAGGACTGCGGCCCGGTCCGCATCGGTATCCCCGCGATTCCCCGGGCATAGCCGGATCCCAGCGCCGTGCCTACGACGGGAATCCGCGTCGCCGCTTCCCAGGCTTCTGGAGCCGCGCGTCACAGGTTCGGGCACCGGGACCCGGCCGCCTACCACTCCGTTACCGGTCCTGGGTCGCTTGCTGTGCCCTTCGTGGCTCCGGCCTGCGGGTGCCGGACGCGGGCACCGGGTACACGTCCTTCGGATGGCCGTTCGTGACCTGGGTCCCTGGCCCTCGGAAGGCTCTGCCTGTGATCCTTATGCGTGCGTCCGCATCTCCTGCGGCACTCCTGCGTCGGCTGGCGACAGCCGCGCACTGGCTGACGTCACCGCTGCTTCCCGAGGACTACCTCGGGTTGATCAATCCGCTCTGGGACGCGAGGGAGCTGTGCGGCCAGGTCGAGGCGGTGCACGCGGAAATCAGCGACGCGGCGACCCTGGTGATTCGCCCGGGTCGGGGCTGGACTTTGCACCGTCCCGGTCAGTGGGTCCGTATCGGCGTCGACATCGACGGGCGGCGACACTGGCGCACCTTCTCACTGTCGTCGGCCCCGGGCAGGTCCGATGGTTGCCTCACCATCACGGTCAAAGCCGTGCACGGCGGGCTCGTCTCCAACTACCTGGTGCGGAGCACGGCATCTGGGACGGTGCTCAGGCTGGGCCGGCCCGAGGGGGCGTTCGTCCTTCCCGAGCCACCACCCCCGCGACTGCTGTTCGTGACCGCCGGGAGCGGCATCACACCAGTGATGGCGATGCTGGACGGCCTGCGTCTAGACAATGCGGACGGACCGGACATCGTACTGGTCCATTCGGCGCCGACACCCGCCGACGTCATCTTCGGCGGGCGGCTCCGGAGCCTGGCCGCACGGTGTCCGCGGCTGCGTCTGTACGAACGGCACACGCGCTCTGAGGGACGGCTGCGGCCCGCGGATCTGGCCCGGCTCTGCCCGGACTGGACGGAGCGGTCCGTCTGGGCGTGCGGGCCGCCGGCCATGCTCGATGACATCGCCGCGTACTGGACCGGGCCCGCGGGCGGGCTCCATGTCGAGCGCTTCAGTCTGGTGCCGTCGGCGGCAGCGGGTTCGGGGGGACGCGTCCGATTCACCAGGAGCGGCCGAGAAGCCGAGGCCGACGGCGAGACGCCCTTGCTGGCCGTCGGTGAGAGCGCGGGGGTGCTCATGCCGAGCGGCTGTCGCATGGGCATCTGCTACGGATGCGTCGCGCGCCTTCGCTCCGGTCAGGTACGTGACGTACGGACCGGCCAGGTGCACGGAGACGCAGGGGAGATGATCCAGCCCTGCGTGTCGGTGGCGGCCGGCCCGGTCGAGATCGAGCTGTGAAGGGAACAGACATGTCTGCCACATTCCATCCTGCCTCTGTCGACACCGAAGGGTTCGGCCGCGAGCTGGACAAGATCCGCGACGAGGTGCTCGCGAGCCTCGGCGAGCGGGACGCGGCTTACATCCGCGGGCTCATCGCCGTCCAGCGCAAGCTGGAGCTGGGCGGAAGAGCGCTGTTGTTCGCCTCCTGGTTGCCTCCCGCCTGGGCCGTCGGGACGGCGGCGCTGGCGGCCGCGAAGATCCTGGAGAACATGGAAATCGGTCACAACGTCCTGCACGGCCAGTGGGACTGGATGCGGGACCCGAAAATCCATTCGACCACATGGGAGTGGGACACCGCCTCCCCCGCCGACCAGTGGAAACACTCCCACAACTTCGTCCACCACACCTGGACGAACGTCCTCGGCAAGGATCGCGACATCGGCTATTCGGTGGTGAGAATCAGCCCGGAGCAGCGATGGCATCCGATCTATCTCGCCCAGCCGTTCTACAACGCGCTGCTGGCCCTCTTCTTCGAGTACGGCATAGCGATCTACGATCTGGAGCTGGAGCGCATCCCGTCGGGAAGAAAGGATCCGAAGGAGGCGCTGGCTCAACTCCGCGCCGTGGCGGCAAAGATACGACGTCAGATCGTCAAGGACTACGTCGCCTTCCCGCTGCTCGCCGGTCCGGCCTTCCTGCCCGTCCTGCTCGGCAACCTGACCGCGAACATGGCACGCAACGTATGGGCGCACACCATCATCTTCTGCGGCCACTTCCCTGAGGGTGCGGAGGTCTTCACCGAGGACCGGCTCGAGAACGAGACCCGCGGCGAGTGGTACGTCCGCCAACTGCTCGGCTCGTGCAACATCGACGGTGGACGCCTCCTCCACATCATGAGCGGCAACCTCAGCCACCAGATCGAGCACCATCTGTTCCCCGATCTGCCCAGCAACCGGTACGCGGAGATCGCGCCGCGGGTCCGCGCGCTGTGCGAGCGGTTCGGCCTCCCCTACACGTCCGGCTCACTGGCCCGGCAGGCCGGCTCGGTCTGGAAGCGTGTCCTGCGGATGGCCCTGCCGGGGCCGGGCGGGCCATCGGCGGCCGAACCGCCGGCGAGGATGCTCAAGGCCGCAGCGTGAGCACGGGCGGTTCAACCTGTGGCATGACAAAGCCCCGAGGCCGGCGAGAGTCGGGGCCGGATGGCCGTCGGATACCGGGAGCAGGCCGTAGGCCGGGCCCGTACACGATCAGCCGCCGGCGCCGGCCGTGGGAAAGCGCAACGCGAGAAGGGCGACGTCGTCGGTGGTCCCGTGGGGTATGCGTCGTACGATCTCGTCGCACACGTCCTCCAGTGGGAGGTGGGCTATGGCCGCCGCCTGCGCCCGCAGCCGGGCCAGTCCGGTGGCCAGGTCGCTGCCGGGACTTTCGACGAGGCCGTCGGTGTAGAGCACGAGGGTGCTCCCCGCGGGCATCGGCTCGACGGCGTCGCGCCTGGTCGACTCGATACCCAGCCGGAGCCCGAGCAGTAGGTCCTGCCTGTGTTCCAGATAGCGGGCATGCCCGTCAGGGGTGACCAGCAGGGGCGGCGGATGCCCGGCGTTGCTCCAGCGCAACTGCCAGGGACCGTCTTCGGTGCCCTCCACACGCGCCAAGATCATCGTCGCCATGGGCACGTCCGTCACGGCCGACATCGCCTCATCCACGCGGCTGACGACCAGGCTGGGCGACACGCAGCGGTCCCACGCCAGCGTGCGCACCATGCTGCGCAGCTGGGCCATCTCAGCGGCGGCCGTGATGTCGTGGCCGACCACGTCACCGATGACCAGGGCGGTGACGCCGTCGGGCAGCAGGAAGGCGTCGTACCAATCACCCCCGACCTGAGACCCCACCGGGGCCGGCAGGTAGCGCGCGGCCATCTCAAGGTGGCCCACCTGCGGCAGCGGGGCCAACAGGTGACGTTGCATCATTTCGGCCACCTCGCGTTGCCGGCCGAACAGGCGCGCATTGCCCACTGCCAACCCCGCGCGCCGTCCGATGTCGGCGACCAGCGTCACATCGGTGGCGTCGAAGGGGCGGGCCGGGTCGGTGCGCGCCACGGTGAGAGCCCCCAGCACCTGCCGCTGGGTGCGTAACGGCGTGATGATCGCCGAGACCGCCCCCCGGGCAGCGAACAGCTCACGCTGCGCGGCGGCCATGCCGGAGTCTGATTTGCCGGCGATGTCGCCGGGCCCCAGCAAGACGGTCTCGCCCCGATCCAGCACCCGCGCCAGCAGGGAACTGGAGGGCTCGGGCAGCGGGAAGCCCTGCGCCTCATTCGCAGGAGGGATCACCACCACCCGCTCCACCTCGTCATGATCGATACGCAGATCCACCACCGCCCAGTCGGCCAGTCGCGGGACGATCAACCTGCCCAGCCGTTGCAAGGCCTCGTCCACTTCCAGAGTCTGGGTCAGCACAGAGGTGATCTCGGTGACCAGCGTCAGGCGGGCGTTGAATTCCTCCAACATCGCCAGATGGCCGGCCTGCTGACGAGAGAGGTTCAGCCGCTCGGTGATGTCGGTGAAGACGACGATCAACCCGAGTACCTGTCCGCCCTGCAGTATCGGAGCGGCCGACAAGGAGACCGGCAGCAGGCTGCCGTCACCTCGTAAGAAAGTCGACTCTTCGCCACGCGCCGGACGATGGTGCACCAGCACCCCCATCAGCCGACAGGTGGAGCGAGGAGTCAGCCCGTCGTCAGCGCTCCTGTGCAGCAGATCGTGGGCATTGGCGCCCAGCATTTCCGCCACAGGACGGCCCAGCAACGCCGCGGCCTGCCGATTCGCCATAGTGATACGCCCGGCATGATCAGCAAGATAGATACCCGCCCCCGCGCTGTCGAAGGCCGCCTGCAGCAACCTCTGATCGGGTAGCCCGACATGGCCATACGCGCTCGGCAGATGCCGCATCATCGCCGCCCTGCCTTCTTCCGGTCCATCACTGCCTACGCTCTACCCGCCGACACGCGGAGCACGCGGGGCGAACCCGCGGCCATATCGCGCAGGCCGGCTCCCGTGCAGAAGCCGGAGGGTCCCATCTCGGCGAGGCCTGGGCAATGCTCGTCGAGCAGGCCAACCATAGTGGGTCATCCCAGCGAAACGCCGCTCTCAGCGCCTGCACATCGCTTTCGACGCGACCTATCCACCGACTGTAATCACGGCACCAGTGTCAGCGAGTGCGCAGGGCCGGCGATGAACTCAATAGTCAAGGACGATGATCAAAGTTTGGCGCTATTGACCCGAGGTGTTATTCATAGGATCAGGTGATGACCCTTGACCTGTTCGCAGGAATCCCGGTGGCCGACTACGCGGTGGCCCTGAGGTGGTATGAACAGCTGCTGGGTTCCCCGCCTGCGTTCTTCCCGAACGACACGGAGACTGTGTGGGAGCTGGCGGAGCATCGATACATGTTCATCGAGCAGCGGCCCGAGCGTGCCGGCTACGCCATTCACACGATCTTCGTCGATGACCTCGATGCGCTCGTCGCGCGAATCGCCCATCGAGGACTGGACCCGGTGGAGCAGGAGACCTACTCGAACGGCGTGCGCAAGACCACGTACCGCGATCCCGACGGGAACGAGATCGGGTTCGGCGGCGCTCCACTATGACGGGCCCGGCTCGCCCTCGGTAGGGCCGGGCTCTCCCCGGCGCCGCCGCGCGGCCTGACCGAGAGCGCAGACCCAGCGTCGTCGCGACTCGAGTGGCGTCCTTGCTCTCGCCATGTCACGCACAGGCGAATGCCCCGCGGCTGCGCGTCGACCTGAAGACGTGTCCCACCTGTCGTATATGGCCGTGTCCCACGCACCTGGCCTTGTACGACGAAACGGAAGAGAGCTGCGGTCATCGAATTCCTGTCGCGTCGGCCACCGATGAAACGAGCCGTCATTCCGAGGGCTCGGTGATCCTCACCGGCGACCGTAGAGCGACCACGGACGTTTACGCGTGGTGGAGCCAGTCCGGGTGGTCACGAGCAGCGTTCTGTCTCACGTTCATAGCCGACCTCACGCCTGAAGAGGTGCTGAGCCGACTGGGCCTCACCGAGGACCCCGGACAGGAAGGCTTCGCCACCATCGAAGTCGGCCGTGCGCCCGGTGGATCGATCATGGCGGAGTGCGGCCATGCCGGGATTTTGGGTGACGTGGTGCACGCCCTGTCGCAGGGCACGTCGATCGCCAGTGTGGAGCGCAATGTCAACCACCACTCCCACTTCGTCCATGCCGTGGACGGCCACGTCGTCACGCGGCTCGTCCCGATGTTCGCCCACTGGAGCGACAGCACCGACCCTGAACGGCTGAAGCAGGACCTCGAAGAGTTGGGCATGCTCTGGGATTTCGACCCCGACCCCGAGGTCTTCCCGCCATATATCGAGGGCGCTCTGGCACTAGCTGAACGACGTACCGGCGTCCGGCTGGAACCCGGCCACCTCCGGCCTGGCGGCTTACCTCACCGCGCCTCTATAGCCCGCTACTACGAAAGCGCTGAAGGCACATCCCCGAGGCTCGCGCGGCGCATGAAAGAGTGACCATGTGGTCGGCCACCCGCCTGAATCCGTCAACCGCTGGCTCGCGGTTTGGGTTGTGAACAGCTCCTACGCCTGTCAGCCCGAGCAAGGCGAAGTGCGGTGGCTGTGGGCGCAGACGGCCATGTACGCGCTTGCCAGAGCCGAGGCCGCAGGTCTGGACGCCATCACCGCCAACGTGCGCAGATTCCACCTGCGCGCGTATCTGATCGGGAACCTCGGCCCCACAGACGCACCGCTTCTCAATCCGGATGCCCTCGCCATGGACATTCTCACGGCTCTCCCGCTGCAGCTGCGAGACGCCGCACAGTGGGTCACCAACTGGCGGCAGCGGCCCCACACAGAGATCTTGGCCCTCCGTCAGTGCAAAAATCTGCTGGCGCCGGCCCAGGGCATCCGTGGCCATCTTTCAGTGACGCCTACAGCAGAAGCGCTTGATCAGTGGCTGGCTCTCCGCGAGCGACTTCCCTGACCGCAGATCGGATCATGTACGAGCCCTGACCGGCATTGAATTGGTCGACAGTATCGTTCTGAAACGCGCCCGCGGCTCCGGGGAAGCAGGTCCAAAACCTGTCGCTCCTGCTGAGTGATCGGCCTACTCTGGCCGTATGGCCCACGGGAAAACGTCTTTCGTCTGTTTGCCGTGCCGTGCCTCGTACAAGCAGCCATATCCAGGCCCGGGCCCTGACGATCGGCGCTGCCCCCGGTGCGCCCGGCCGCTCATCCATGTCGGATCCGCCTTCGCGGCTCCGCGTCGTAGGGACAGCGCAGGCTGGCGTACCCTCTCGGTGCTGCTGCACGCGGGTGTCCGTTTCAACAAGAGTTGTTGCGGGGGCCCTGGTTACCGCCCACGCTCGCTCAGCGAGGTGCGCGCACGTATGACGTACGCCCGGAGAACCGGAGAACCCTTCTCCAGAGCTCTGATACGCAGCGAACTGCCCTAGCCAAACCTGCCGTCAGAAGGAGAAGCCGTCGAAACGTCGCCCGTGAATGCGCTACGAGACCCGCAGGTCCACGCAGGTTCGGGAGCGACCGCGTCGCGGCAGGTTCACGTTGAAATCACATGACCGACATCGGCGTCGATCCGAGACTGTCCGAATGCCCGCCGCAGAACTCAGCGAGCCCGAATATCTCCGCCACGTCGAACACCTCGCCCGCAAGGTGGTCGCCATGGCGAAAGAGGAGGGTTGGCTCTCCCACGGAGATGATCCGGCGGAGCTCACACCGCTCCAACAGGTGATCAGCCAGCTAGACGACCAGATCCGCCACCATCACTTCGCCGGCGACGGCTGCGTCGACGACTCCGAGCTACCGCTCATGAAGCTCGCGGGGATCGTCGTTCTCCGGCCGGAAGCCATGCCTGCGGGTATGGCGGGGACGTACGACGAGATTTGTGCCCGGCTGGGAGTCGACGCCCGGCCCGAGGGTTGGGCGATCTGGAACACCTGGGCCGCGGACGGACAACCCGTGTCGATCGTCATGGTCGATCTGGAGGGGACCGAAGGCGTGCTCATGAACTGGACGCGAGGCATCGAGGTCTACCCGGTCACCCCGCTTCCCGCTCAGGTGGTGCTGGCTCGGCAGGGATGGGTCACGCCGATGACCCTCTCCCCGCTCAGCGCACGCAAGCTCGGCACCACCCGGCCCGTCTGCTGGTCACCCGCGGACGGGTGATCGCCGGACAGGGGTGCTCAGGTGACGGTCTGGGTGGGACGGTCGAGCGCTTCGGGGGTGTCGTCGTCGATGTCGTCGTCGATGAGGAAGCCTCCGGACTGGTGGTGCCAGAGCCGGGCGTAGGGGCCGTCGGCCTGGAGCAGTTCGCTGTGGGTGCCCTGCTCCACGATGCGTCCCCGATTGAGCACGACGAGCCGGTCCATGCGGACGACGGTGCTCAGGCGGTGCGCGACCACGAGCGCGGTCCGGTCCTGCATCAGCTGCCACAGGGCCTCCTGGACGAGGATCTCGCTTTCGGAGTCCAGGGCGCTGGTCGCCTCGTCCAGCAGGAGGATGGGGGCGTCGCGCAGGATGGCGCGCGCGAGTGCGATGCGTTGCCGCTGGCCGCCGGAGAGCTTGACGCCGCGCTCGCCGACCAGAGTGTCGAAGCCGTCCGGCAGGGCCTCGACGAACTCCGTGACGTGCGCCGCCCGCGCGGCCCGGAGGATCTCGGCATCGGTGGCGCCCGGCCGGGCGAACGCGAGGTTGTCGCGTACGGACCGGTGGAACATGGCGGGTTCCTGGGGGACGTAGGCGATGAGGCCGCGCAGGTCCGCCTGACGTAGCCGGGCGATGTCCTGGCCGCCGATCAGGATCCTGCCTCCGTCTATGTCCATGAGACGCAGCAACAGCCGGGTGAGGGTGGTCTTGCCGCCACCGGACTGGCCGACCAGCCCGATCTTGGCGCCGCTGGGGATGTCCAGGTCCAGGTCCTCGAACAGGAGCGGGCCACCGCCGTGCGCGAACCTCACCCGTTCGAAGCGGATGCCCGCGTCGGCCGGGCGCAGTGGTTGCGGCTCGACCGGATCCACCACGGTCGGCGGTTCGAGGAGCAGTTCGGTGAACTGGGCCGCTTCGGTGAGCACGCTCTCGATGCGCCGGTATATCTGGTTGAACTCGAACATGATGCTGATCGTGTTCGAGTAGTAGGTGAACGTCACCACGATGGCCTCCACGCCGAGACCCCCGCGCAGCGCCACGGCGAGGAGCAGGCCCACGGAGCTGGTGAGCACCGACAACGGGGCGACGACGGTGTCCACCTTGAGATTGCCGTAATCCCAGGAACGGAGCGTCAACCTGCGCTGCTCGGCGATCCTCGCTCGATATTCCGCGGCTTCGCGTTCCTCGGCGGCGAACGAGCGGACCGTCTCCATGTTGGCCAGCACGTCGGCGACGTGCCCCGACACCAGCACCCTGGCGGCCTCGCGTTCGTCCACCAGGGCCTGGCGGCGGCGAATGAGCGGGGCGACGAGGAGTCCGGTGACGATGATGAGGCCCACGAGGACGAGGACCAGCAGCGGGTGATATCGCCACAGCACCACCGAGGCGAAGAGCAGGGGCACCAGCTTGGCCATGATCGAGAAGGTGAGCGTGTCGACGAACTCCTCGAACCTGGAGGAGAACCCGATGACCCGCTTGGTCAGCGAGCCGGCGAAGTTGTCGTGGAAGAACGCGGCGTCCTTGGCCAGCAAGGCGTCCATGCCCACCACACCGAGCCGCTCGATGCCCCGGGCGTCGGTGCGGTTCAGGAAGTGCAGCCCCACCCGCCACAGCGCCTCGCCCGCCAGCAGCATCGCGCCGAAACCCAGCACGTACGGCAGGAGCGCACCGACGGAGCCGTCACCGCCTTCGGACAGGTGCCCCACGAGCCCGGCCACCGCCAGCGGTGCCAGGTAGAACAGGCAGATGTTCCCCATCGCCGGCAACGTCAGCGTGGGCACCGCGACCCGCCACTGACGCCTCAGCTCGGCGCAGTAGTAGCGCAGCACCAGCAGGACCGCCGATTTCCGCGCGGATGGGCCGTCTCCGACCTCCTCACCTGATCCGAGCACAGCCATCAGCCCCTCCCGAATGCCGACGTCGCCGTGGCCATGCTGCCGCAGTGCTCAACGGAAGGGCGAACGATTTTCCTGTCACTCCACTACCAAGAGTGACCGGCCCGGGGGGATCCGAGACGCCGGCGCGGTTCCCCGACCGGCCCGGAGGCGGGACAATGGGCATGGTCCCGCGTTTCCTGTGCGGCCCGGATGGAGCAGGGCGGCGCGATGATGGCCACCTCCTCGATCGCCGGCGGCGTGTACGGATGGGAGGAGCACAGCCACTACGCGGCGGCCAAGGCCGGCGTGCTCGGCCTGTGCCGTTCCCTGGCCGTCGAGCTGGCACCGCGCGGGATCCGCGTGAACGCGGTGATCCCCGGGCTGATCGAGAGCCCCCAGTCGCTCGACGAGGTCAACTCCCTCGGCCCGCGGGGCCTGCGGGAGGCAGAAAAGATCATCCCGGCCGGACGGGTGGGCACGGTCGACGAGGCGGCCCGGGTGATCCGGTTCCTCACCTCCGACGACGCCGCGTACGTGACCGGGCAGAGCGTGATCGTGGACGGCGGGCTCACCGTCCGCTGGCCGAACTGAGGGGGAACGGACCATGGGAGCTCTCGACGGCCAGGTCGCCGTCATCACCGGAGCGTCGAGCGGGATCGGGGCCGCGACGGCCCGGCTGTTCGCCGCGGAAGGCGCCCGTCTCGCCCTGCTCGACGTCAGGCCCGTCGCCGGGGAATTGCTCGGCCTCGGCACGGCCACGGGCCACGTCACGGGGCACGTCGTCGACATCACCGACGCGGCCGCCGTCGAGCGCGCGACGGCCGAGGTGGCGGAGCGGCACGGCCGGATCGACGTGCTGGTCAGCGCGGCCGGCATCCTCGACGAGGTCCCCTTCCTGGAGATGACCCCGGAGCGCTTCGACCGGACCATCGCCGTGGACCTGCGCGGGGTCTTCCTCGCCGCCCGCTACGCCGCGCCGTACATGGTGGAGGCGGGCCGTGGCCGCATCATCAACATCGCCTCCCAGCTCGGGATCAAGGGCGGCACGGGCCTCGCCCACTACGTCGCCGCCAAGGCGGGCGTGATCGGCCTGACGAAGGCCCTCGCCCTCGAACTCGCGCCGAAGGGCGTGCTCGTCAACGCGATCGCGCCCGGCCCGATCGTGACACCGCTCATCGACGGGCTGTCGGAGGAGTGGAAGCGGAGCAAGGCCGCGGAGCTGCCGCTCGGCAGGTTCGGCCGGCCCGAGGAGGTCGCGCCGACCGCGCTGCTTCTGGCGAGCTCGCCCGGCGGGGACATCTACGTCGGCCAGACGCTCGGTCCCAACTCCGGCGACGTGATGCCGTGAGCACCCGGACGGAAGACGGATCCCGGAAGGCGCGCGTCGTCGTCATCGCGACCGGCGGGACCATCGCGTCGAGCAGCGAACCCGGCGGCCCGGCGGTGGCGCGCAGGACCGCCGCGCAGCTCCTCGGCTCCACCGGCTACGGGGACGTCGAGGTCGAGGGCCGCGACCTGTTCAGTCTCGGCTCCTACCTGCTCGGCCACCACGAGCTCCGCCTCATCGCGGAGGCCGTCGCGGCGGAGGTCGCCAGGGACGACGTGACCGGCGTCGTGGTGACCCACGGCACCGACACCATGGAGGAGACGGCGTTCCTCCTGGACCTCGTCCACCGCGGCGACAAGCCCGTCGTCCTCACCGGCGCCCAGCGGGCGGCCGACCAGCCCGACAGCGACGGGCCGCGCAACCTCCGGGAGGCCGTCGCCGTCGCCGCCTCTCCCGATGCGCGCGGGTGCGGCGCGCTCATCTCCTTCGCCGGGCGGATCTTCGCCGCCCGGGGCACCCGCAAGCACCACACCGTCGCCGCCCAGCCGTTCAGGACCCTGGACGGCGGTCCCATCGGCCGCGTCGACCCGACGGGGGTACACATCACGACGAGGCCGGTACGGCCGGCGCCGCTGGACCCGCCCGGGCCCCGCTTCGACGACACCCGGGTGGACGTGGTGACGGTCCACCCGGGCGCCGACGCCGCGCTCGCCCGGGCCGCCGTACGCGCCGGAGCGCGGGCGGTCGTGCTCGCCGGGACCGGCGTCGGCAACGCCAACCACGCCCTGCTGGACTGGATTACCGAGGCGGTGGCCGGGGGAACGGTCGTGGCGCTGTCCACCCGGGTGGCCGAGGGGCCCGTCGTGCCCACGTACGGCAACGGCGGCGGGGTGGACCTCGTACGCGCCGGGGCGCTGAGCGTCGGCGGGCTGCCCGTCTACCAGGCGAGGCTGCTGCTGGCGCTGCTGCTCTCTCAGGGAGTCTCCGTCACGCGGCAGGCCCTCGCCGCCCATGTCTGACCCATCGACACCAAGAGAAGAGGATGCGCTGTGGCCAAGGAAATCTTCGTAGCGTTCGGGATCGACGTCGACGCGGTCGGCGGCTGGCTCGGCTCGTACGGTGGTGAGGACTCCCCGGACGACATCTCGCGCGGCCTGTTCGCCGGCGAGGTGGGCGTCCCGCGGCTCAACGCCCTGATGAAGAAGTACGACCTGCCGTCGACCTGGTTCTGGCCGGGTCACTCCATCGAGACCTTTCCCGAGCAGTTCGAGCAGGTCGTGGCCGCCGGACACGAGATGGGCGTGCACGGCTACAGCCACGAGAACCCGATCGCGATGAGCCGCGAGCAGGAGTCGACGATCCTCGACCACTGCATCGACCTCATCGAGACGCGCACCGGCCGGCGCCCCACGGGGTACGTCGCGCCGTGGTGGGAGTTCTCGCCGGTCACCAACGAGCTGCTGCTCGAACGCGGCATCAAGTACGACCACTCGCTCATGCACCGCGACTTCGAGCCGTACTACGTGCGCGTCGGCGACACCTGGTCGAAGATCGACTATGACAAGGACGCCCGCGAGTGGATGAAGCCGCTCGTGCGCGGGCAGGAGACCGACCTCGTCGAGATCCCGGCGAGCTGGTACCTCGACGACCTGCCGCCCATGATGTTCATCAAGACCAGCCCGAACAGCCACGGCTTCGTCAACCCTCGCGACATCGAGGAGATGTGGCGGGACCAGTTCGACTGGGTCTACCGGGAGTCGGAGTACGCCGTCTTCACCATGACGATCCACCCGGACGTCTCGGGCCGTCCGCAGGTCCTGCTCATGCTGGAGCGCCTCATCGAGCACATCAACAAGCACGAGGGCGTCCGGTGGTGCACGTTCGACGCCATCGCGGACGACTTCAAGGCCCGCCGCCCCCGGGCGTAACCGTCTCGGCGAGGGAGCGCGAACAGGATGTGCAGTGCCTGGCCCATCTCCTGGTCCCGTCGGGATGGAACGAGCTCGAAGCGTCGCTGCGCGACCACGAGCACGGGACCGGCCACGAGGACGACGCCTCCCGCACCCGCCCATGGGCCATGGAAGAACCGGCGGCCCCGGCGCTGACACGGTGCCGGGGCCGCCGCATGCCGAGGCCGCCGTGTGCCACCTGGATGAAGCGGCTGGGGGCGACGAGGACGCGTGATTTCTGACCGGAGTGGCTGACACCGATCGCCGATGCGCATACGTGATCTTCGGGAAGACAACCGCGGCTGCTTCTCGGACGTGTAGCACTCGCACCTCCGCGTTTCAGTCACCTCGTATGCCTCAGGAAGGAAGTCCCGTGGCCATCAAGTTGCCGGGCGGACGCACCATCGGCGTGATGACGGCCGGTGCCCTGGTCGGGTCGCTTCTGGTTCTGGGTGGCGCGGCCACCGCTTCGTCGGCGAGTGACGCCGTGTTCTACGCGTGTGTGAACAAGAGCACGCGGTACATGCGCCTGGTGAACGCGACCACCACGTGCAAGACGACCGAGACCAAGGTGTCGTGGAACAAGACCGGCCCGCAGGGTCCGGTGGGCATCGGCGGCACCGGTCCGCAGGGTCCCGCGGGTCCGCAGGGTCTGCGTGGTCCTCAGGGCATGCGCGGCCCGCAGGGCATCAAGGGCGACACCGGCGCCGCCGGTCCCAAGGGCGAGCCCGGCAAGGACGGCACACCGGGCAAGGACGGCAAGGACGGCGAGCGCGGTCCCGCCGGCCCCCAGGGCGAAAAGGGCGAGCGTGGCCCCGCGGGTCCGCAGGGCCCGAAGGGCCAGAAAGGTGATCCGGGCACGCGTGGTCCGGCAGGCCCCGCAGGTCCGGCGGGCCCCGCAGGCCCGGCCGGTCCGGCGGGGGGAGCCGCCAACGTCATCACCAAAGCGGACGCCCTCTATCTGCCGGCCAACGGTGGCAGCGACGAAATCATGTGCCCGGACAACATGGTCGCCACGGGCGGCGGCTTCATCACGGGCAGCAGCGCGAGCGCGCCCCACATCACCACGAACGCGCCGTACCTCGTCAACGGCGAGGCGGTCGGCTGGAGGCTCTACGGCAAGTCCGTGGCCGGCACGATCTACGTGCTCTGCATCGGAGGCTGACGGCGCGGCAGGCCGGGCGGTGGCGGGGAACCGGCACCGCCTCGGTCCCGGCGACGAGGCGTACGGCGGCCGGGCGTAGGGGGCGCCGCCTTCACGGCCGTCCGACGAGGTGCGCGCCGGTGGCGGCGGCGATCACCCGGGTGAGCGCCTGGTGCAGGTCCTGCAGTTCGGTCAGCTCCATGCCCAGTCGCTCGACGATCGTCGCGGGCACCTTCTCGGCCTGCCGGCGCAGCGCGCGTCCCTCGTCGGTCAGCACCACCGCGAGCGAACGCTCGTCGTCGCTGGCGCGGCGGCGCTCGACGAGACCGGCGGACTCCAGGCGCTTGAGCAACGGCGAGAGCGTGGCAGGCTCCAGCTGCAGCAGCCGGCTGAGGTCCTTGACCGACAGCGGCGCGTGCTGCCACAGGGCCAGCATCACCAGATATTGCGGGTGGGTCAGCCCCATCGGTTCGAGCACGGGCCGGTAGAGGCCGATGACCGACCGTGAGGCGACCGCTAGAGCGAAGCAGACCTGGTTCTCCAGGGCCAGCGGGTCGACGGTGTCGCCAATCTCACTCACTACGCACCTCCACTGCCATGCTAGCGGGTTAGTACACTAATGATTAGTGGACTAAGCGCCAGCGCCGAGAACACAGGAAGTGTCATGGCCCGTAGGAAGAGTCTCGAAGAGCGCATCGCCGACCGCGTCGCCAAGCGCCCGCCGATGAAGGACAGCAAGCACTTCGAGCACGGCCCCGCCAAGTGGATCTTCGCCAGCGTGCTGGTGTTCGCGGTGCTCGTTCACTTCGTCATCGTCGGCATCGTCATGCTGCTGGGCAACTGACCGACAGCGGCACGAGGGACGCCCGGGCGACTCCCGCGCTCCTCGCGTGGCGCGGAGAACGGGATCGGGCCCGCGGCACGGTCGCCGCGGGCCCGATCGATTCACGGGTCAACCGGTCGCGACCGGTGCGGTCACGGGCTGGTGCAGGTGATCGCCGGGGTGGCCGAGGACCCTCCGGCGATGAAGCCGAAGGTCGTGCTTCCGTTGGCCGCGACCGAGCCGTTCCAGGCCTCGTTGCGCACCGTCACGGCGGAGCCGGAGCCCGACCGTACGCCTCCCCAGACCTGGGTGATGGTCTGCCCGCTTGGCCAGGTCCAGTTCGCGGTCCAGCCGTTGATCGAGGAGGTGCCCGCACGCACCGTGACCTCACCCTGCCAGCCGCCGGACCAGGAGTTGACCACGCGCATCGTCGCCGAGCACGGGCCGGTCACCCCTCCGGACGGCGAGGGGCTCGGGCTCGGAGACGGGCTCGGGCTGGTGTTGGGACTCCCGCTGGGCGAGGGGCTCGGGGAAGGGCTCGGGCTCGGGGAAGGGCTCGGAGACGGGCTGTTGTCGGTCAGGACAGGAGTCGTCCAGTCCCTCCACTGCGACAGGTTGCCGGACTTCCTGGACGAGATCCGGAAGACACCGGCGGCGTTGCCCGACTTCACCAGGAACTTCTGGATGTTCTGCTGCAGAGGCGTCCGCCATTCCGACCTAGTGGCACAGTGGGTGCCGTCCTGCACGTCGGACCAGTAGCTGATGTCGTCCCCCGCGCCGAGCGCCTTGTAGACCTCCGCACCGGCCAGCGCCGCCACGCTGCCCGACTGGGCGCCCAGCCAGTCGACGTGGGGGTTCTCCATGATGAACAGCCCGCGCGGGGCGATCATCCCCACCATCTCGTGCGTGTCGACCGGCAGCTGGCTCGGGTTGCCGGTGAAGGAGCCGAACGCGTCACCCAGCCACGGCTGCTCGGAGTAGGCGCTGCTCAGCGGCTGCGCGCCGCTCTCCTGGGCGACGCCGCGCAGGATGGGAACACCGGCGCTGCCCGACTCGATCGGCATGGTCAGCGCGATGCGCTGGTCGAACACTCCGGCCGTGAAGGCGCCCTTGCCGTACCGCGAGCACCCGGTGACGCCGGTTGCGTCCGCCTTGAGGATGCTCCCGCCCGACTGCTCGATGACGTCGATGATGCGGCTCACGCCCCAGGCCCAGGCGGCGAGCAGCCCGGTGCTGCTCGAAGAGCTGTAGATGCTGTAGAAAGCACCCTGCTTGTTGTTGCGCGCCGTGCCTTCCTTGCCGACCGTGAACGGGTCGTAGCTGATGACCGCGGCACCGCTCGCCTTGATGGTGGCGGTGTCCGCGCCGAATCCGCCGTACACGATGACGGCCGGGAACGGCCCGGTGCCGCTCGGCAGGTCCACCGACGCGGAGAAGCCGGCGCTCCTGCCGTTGGCGGACACGTTCACGGTGATGCCGGTCCGCGAGACCGTGCCCGTGACACTCGCCGGCTTGCCGGGTTTCTCGCCGTAGACGTAGCGTTCGGCCAGCTTCTTGATCTCTTCTCGGCGGCACCGCCACTCCGATTTGGACGTGATGCGCTGTCCGTTGATCTTCTTGAAGGGATCGGGAAGCCGGGAGTTGGACGCCGGCGACCCCAGGTCGGGCACCGGGCAGTCGGCGCCCTCGTCCTCGACGCCGGCCGCGGCTGCCGCGACGAGCGTGGCGGCGGTGGCCTCAGCTCTGGGAATCTCTGTTGTCGCCAGGCCGAGCGAGAGCGCCGCGACGGCGCCGATGACGAGCGCGCGGCGTACGCCGGGAGTTCGGCTCCTGCCGTCCGAGTCGACGGTGCCGATCATCGGGAGCTCCCGGGGTGAAGCCGTCCGGCAGCGGGGGCGGGCATGCGTCCGGCCCGCGGCGGGCTCTCCATCGGTGCAGGCGAGACCGTGGGACGTGTCAAGGCGGCTCGTCCTTCCTCCTGGGGATCCCGGACCTGTCACCAGGTCCGGCGATCGACCACAGGCGAGTAGGGAGGTAGGTATTTTCGGAGACTTGCCGAAAACTTCCGACGCCCGCAAGGCCCAAATCTCACGAGTTGACCTTCGTCTCCGTGTCGGTGAAACAGGGCTGTTCGGGGCGATGGCATCGATGGTGCGCACAGAAGTTTCGCTTTCGTACACGAAACTTTCAGCTTCGGGGTACACCACTCCCCGTCCGCCGTGCGGAGCGCGTCGGCGACGTCTCAGGCCGCTCCGCCGGGAGGCCTCACGACATCGGCACCTCGCACTTCGAGCAGCTCGGCCAGGCGTGCCGCGTTGCGCTGGGAGTTGTCGGCGCAGCAGTTGTTGGTCAGCACGTGGGTGGTGGTCGTACGGGCGGCCAGATCGGCGATCCTGCCGGCCCAGTGCCGGAGCTCCTCCTCCGAGTAGAGGTAGCCGAACCGCTCCTCGATCACGCGGCTCGTCCACTTCTCCGAGTGACCGTGGAGGCGGACGACGGCGAGGTCGGAGGTGGCCGCCAGCACCGGCGGGACCGACGAGGGATGCCCCTGCGGCATGTCCACTCCGACGTACGGCAGGTCGTTGGCGGTCAGGAAGCCGAGCGTGCCGCTCCGGGTGGCCTCGTCCATCCAGGCCGCGTTGCGGAACTCGACGCACACGCGCATCGGCAGGCAGCGGTCACGGCATTCCAGGATGTATCGGCGGTTCGCGCCGCCCGGCGGGAACCACTGCGGGAACTGGAACAGCACCGCGCCGAGCTTCCCCGATTCGTGCAGCGGCTCCAGCGCGCCGAGGAACCGGCGCCACACCTCCTCGACGACCTCCGGGGGGAGGTCGCGCCGGTACAGCATCCGCTTGGGCTCCCCCAGCACGGCCCGCAGGTCCTTGTACAGCGCGGCAGGCCGGGTCGGGTGCCCGGTGAGCAGGGAGAACGCCTTCACGTTGAAGGTGAAGTCCTTCGGCGTGCGGTCCCGCCACAGCTCGGCCGTACGCCGGGCCGGGGGGTTGTAGTAGGTGGCGTCCACCTCGACCAGGGGGAACCGGCCGGCGTAGTGGCCGAGCCTCTTCTCGGGGGTGGATGCCTCGGCCGGATACCAGCCCGAGGCGAGCAGCGACTTGTCCGTCCAGGAGGCCGTGCCGACCAAGATCTTGCCCATGCCTTGACCTCTCCCCTCCCCAAGGGAGGGGATTCCGGCCGTCGCCGACATCGGGCCGCGAACTTCTCCGCCGGGCACGGACTCCAACAGGACATGAAGCTCACGACCTCGCTCCGTGTTGCCCTCCCCGCCGTCGCGGCCACCGCGTTGGTCTCCGCCGCGGCGCTGCCCGCCGACGCGGCCGCCATGCCGAAGTTCACCAAGCCCAAGGTCTTCGGCACGTCGTTCCAGACCGACCCCCGTCACGACTTCACCAAGCACATCTCGCCCCGGCATGACGGCATCCTGCGGGGCTGGGTCACGTATTACCGGTCCGGTAGGGCGGAATACGAGCCGATCAAGTGGGTGAAGGACACGACCGGCCACACGGAGGGGCACTTCGAGGGCCCTGCCGAGGGTGACGTCATGGCCTACGCCTCTCCCCTGGCGAAGAACGTCGTGTTCTACAGCGCCACCGGGTGCAAGGGCACCACGGTGACGGTGAAGAACGACAGTCTCGGGTCGAAGCGGTGCTCCCCGAGCGTGCTGATTCCCCGGATGAAGGCCGGCCATCGCCCGGCGCTCATCACCGTCTACCGCGGCAAGATCGTCAAGGTTCAGGAGATCTACACCCCCTGAGCGACCCCGCCGATCGCGGACGGCCGGACCCGCCTCCGGCGGCGCCGATGAGAGGCACTCACCATAATGAGGGGATGTCAACGCCGCGGCAGCGCTACCGGGACCAGGTCCGTTCGGAGATCAAGCAGATCGCGCTCGTCCAGATCGGCGAGGGCGGGGCGGCGGCGCTCAGCCTGAACGCGGTGGCGAAGCAGCTCGGCGTCACCGGCCCGGCGATCTACAAGTACTTCCGCAGCCGCGACGACCTGCTGACCGAGCTGATCCTGGAGGGCTTCGACGAGGTCGGCGCGGCCGTACGCGCCGCCGTACGGGAGGGGTCGCCGCGGGAGCGGCTGCACGCGCTGGCCCGGGCCTTCCGCGGATGGGCCGTGGCCAACCCGCACCTGTTCCAGTTGCTGGCGGGCACCCCCTCACCCGGCTACCAGGCGCCCCCGGAGAGCGTGCTGCGGGCCCGCGACGTGCTCGGGCCCTTCCTTCCGGTGTTCGCCGGGGGACGCTGCCGTCGGGGAGCCGAAGGGCTGCGGGACCAGATGCTGCGGTGGGTGGAGCGGACCCCGGCGGTGGCCGAGTGGGTGCGGGCGTTCGCCCCGGAGGGGGACCCGGCGACCGCTCTCGCCGGAACCCTGATGGCCTGGGCCCAGCTCCAGGGCGTGGTGAGCCTGGAGGTCCAGGGGCAGTTCGCCGGCATGGGCCACGACGGGTCCACCCTGCTCGCCGCCTGCGTGGACGGCCTCGCCGACATGATGGATCTGTAGGCGGCCTGTTCCGAGCGCCCGCGTCCGCCCTCCTCCTCCCGGCTTCGGCCGGTTCAGCAGTTTTGTGACACTCTGCAGGGATGGGTGGGGACAGAATCGGCGCGGCGGCTGCGGGCACCTGGAAGCTCGGCGACCTCGCGGTCAACCGGATGGGATTCGGCGCCATGCGCCTGACGGGCAGCGCGGCCTTCGACCTCGGCACGCCGAGCGACCGCGAGCGGTCGATCGCGGTGCTGCGGCGCGCCGTCGAGCTCGGCGTGAACCACATCGACACGGCCGCGTTCTACTTCTCCCGGCTGCGCTCGGCCAACGAGCTGATCAACCGGGCGCTCGCGCCGTACCCGGACGACCTGGTCGTCGCCACCAAGGTGGGCCCGGGGCGGGATCCGTCCGGCGAGTGGCTGCCGTTCGCCCGGCCGGACCAGTTGCGCGGCCAGGTCGAGGAGAACCTGCGCCAGCTCGGCCGTGACCACCTCGACCTGGTGTACCTGCGCCAGCCGGGGCTCGACTCGATCGCCGAGCACTTCGGCGCCCTCGCCGAGCTGCGTGAGGCCGGGCTCGTCCGGCACCTCGGGATCTCCAACATCCGGCCCGCGCACCTCGCGCAGGCCCAGGCGATCGCGCCCGTGGTGAGCGTGCAGAACCGGTACGGCGTGGGCGCGACGCGGAGCCGCGAGCTGCTGCGCACCTGTGGGGAGCAGGGCATCGCCTTCGCACCGTTCTACGCGATCGCCGGCGACGGCCGTGAGGCGGGTGCGAGCGGCACGGACCAGGAGGAGGTGCTCGCCGTGGCTCGCGCGCACGGGGCGACGCCCGCGCAGGTGCGGCTGGCCTGGACGCTCCGGCAGGGACCGCACGTCCTGTCCATCCCGGGCACCGGCGACCCCGATCACCTGGCCGAGAACGTGGCCGCCGCCGCACTGCTCCTCACGGACGAGGACATGGCCCGCCTGGACGCGCTCACCGAGGCCGCCTGACCGGCTCGTACGTGCCGGAGGCGGGGACGTCGGGCCGCCCGCGCCGGCCGAGTGGGTTCAGCTGGTCCTTTTCACGACGCCGTGAAATACGTCCGGAGAATCGGTCGAAAAGTAGATTTTCCGCACCGCCCTTTTCCCCGTCCCCGGAAGGTCGACGTTCACGGGGGGATCGAGTTCGATGCGGACGTTGACCGTGCTCAGCACGGAGCACGCCAGAATTCGTGCGATACGCGTTTGGACGGTCTCACTTTCACATGGCCCTCGAGCGTACCCGGCACAGGTCGAATTCCTTCCGACGACGCGGACGATTCACCTGCCGGGATAATTTCGCGACGGGATGCTGTCGCTTACGGCCGTGGATCGCCTGTTTCACGCGGGCCTTCTGAGATCATTCCAGCACCGGATTTCGCCGGTGACTTGGAAAGGGAGACCGGGTGGCTTCGGCGGGTCGCGGCGGCATGCGAGCAGGTCGTCAGGGGGACAGGGAGGAGAACCGGGTCGCCCGGGGGCTGACCGAGGTCTTCGCGCCCGCGCACATCGTCATGGGGCTGCCGCTGGTGGTGGGCGCGGTCACCGGCGGTTGGGCGGGCGCCGCCTGGGGTGCGCTGACCGCGGCCCTGTGCGGAGGGATTCCCCTCGGGGTGCTGCTGGCGGGCGTCCGGTCGGGCCGCTTCGGCGACAAGCACGTCAGGGACCGTGCCCAGCGGCCGAAACTGATCGGCCTGATCGTCGTCCTGGTGGTCACCGCGCTGGCCCTGATGGTCATGCTCGGCGCCCCGCGCCTGATGGTCGCCGGCGTGACCGCCATGCTCGCCACGCTGGCCGTGACCGGCCCGGTCACGCTCTGGTGGAAGATCAGTTTCCACACGGCGGTGGCGGCGGGCGGCGTGGTGATGCTCGCATGGGTCCTGCCACCGGTTCCGGTCTACGCGGCCGGCGCCGTGCTGGTCTCGGCGCTGGCCTGGTCCCGGGTGGTCATCCGCGATCACACCGCGGCCCAGACCGTCGCGGGAGCCGTGGCAGGCGGCGCCGCGACGTGGCTCACCCTCGCCGTCCTCCTCTGACCGCGGGCGCCGGGGCTCACGCGCCGTCCGGCAGGCGCCCCCGCTCACCCCTCAGGGCTCCGCCGCGCTCGGTGTTCAGGCGGCGGCCGAGGCGCTGGCCGGGGGCCTCCACGAGCCGGTACGCCACGAGGCCGAGGACCAGCAGGGCGAGGAAGAACACCGGCAGGTTCGGAACGACCCGCAGCAGGAGCGGGTGCAGCAGATACAGGGAAAAGCTGATCACCCCGAGGTACGCGAGCCACCGGGGGAACGACCGGTGCCGCAGCGCGAACACGAGCACGAAGAACCCGGCCGCCAGCAGGACCGCCGAGGCCCAGGCGGGCTCGCGCGCCACCAGGACGCCGCAGGCGAGGACCGTCAGCAGGGCGGCGGCGGCCCACCTCCACCGGAGCATGCCCCGCTCCGCACGGTGGACGGCCGTACCGGCGAACATCATGGCCGCGATGACCAGCCCTTGTCCGGCGCCGATCCTGCTGCCGAGGACGACCAGGGCCAGGCCGAGAAGGCCGCCGATCACCGCAGCCGCCGTCCTGAGACGCCCGCTCGCGAGCACGGTCACGGCGATGACCAGGACCACCGCGACGCCCAGGATCGCGGCGGCCAGGTCCGCGCCTCCGTTGATCGTCGCGTGGGGCATGAGCAGCCCGAGCGGCACGGCCGCCACCGCGAGGACCACGGCGATCGGCGCCGGCCTGTGCGCCTGCCGTACGGCGAACAGTCCCGCCGTCATCAGGTAGAACGCCATCTCGTACGACAGCGTCCACATAACGCCGATCACCGAGGGGACGCCGAGGAGTTCCTGCAGCATCGTGAAGTTGGCCAGCGCGACGAGCGGCGGCGGCCGGCTGTCGAGGCCCGGGGACGTCTCGAACACCCCGGCGTACGCGAGGAGCAGCGCGAGGGCGAGCGCGGCGAGCAGCAGCGGGAGGAGCCGGAAGGCCCGGCCGGTCCAGAAGGCCCGCAGGTCGCCCCGCCGCTCCAGCGAGGCCGGGATGATGTATCCGCTGACCAGGAAGAACACGAAGACGCCCCAGGTGCCGACGTCGACCCTGCGGTCGACCTCCGCCCAGACGGCCGGGACGAAGGTCCAGGCCGAGTGGTGCAGCGCCACGGCCGGAGCGGCGACCCCCCTTAAGGCGTCCAGCCATGCCAGCCGGGAGCGGTTTGATGCCATTCAGGTGACTTTAGGTGATAAATGGGGACGTGCTCCCCCGGGTCAACCCGTCGTGTGGACGCTGAAATCGTCGAACGAGACGGTGACCACGCCGCTACCGGCCTCGGGCACGCGAGCGAGGACCCCCGCCTGGCTGTGCGGGCCGGACGGCAGAGGATTCGCGTCCTCGGCGTCGAGAGCGCGCGTGCCGTCGACCCAGAACGTCAGGCGGGAGCCCCGGCAGGCGGCCTGGAGGCGCACCTCGCGCCCGGCGCGCGGCAGGGCCGCCTTCACCGGCGGCACGACGTCGAGACGCGTGCCCCCGGACTGCCGCACGACGCGGGCGGTGCCGTCGAGGCCGAGCAGGAACGCGTATCCGCTGGGGACGTCCTCGTCCCACCGGCACAGGAGCCCGAAGCCGCCCTGTCCCGGGCCCTCCCGCAGCTCGGCCGTCACGCCGACCAGCACGTCGCGTCCGGCCGCGGCGTCGGTCTTGGCGGGCACGGGCGACAGTGCCGTGTTGACCGGGCCGGAGCGGTCGGCGCGGACCGTGTAGACGCCGCGCTCGATCTCGTAGCCGCGGGTCGTGCGCTGGTCGCCGACCGCGCCGGGGTCGAAGGTGTAGCCGTCCCAGTTGCCCCGCTCGCCGAAGTCGTCGCCGTACAGCAGGCTCCCGCCCGCGGGAACCGCCTCGCCGCCGCGGGACGCGTACAGCAGGAGGACCCCGCCCGCGACGAGCACGGCCGTCACGCCCGCCACGAGCCCCGCGGCCCACCGCCGCCGCGGGCCGGTCCCGGGGACCTCCGTACGCACCGGATCGGCCGGCCGGGTGGCGGCCGTGGCGGCGTCGCCGCCGGTGAGGGCGCGCAGCAGGCCGGAGGCGGCGGGCCGGGCGGCGGGATCCTTCGCCAGGCATGCCTCCAGCAGCGGGCGAAGGTCGGCGGGCACGCCGGACAGGTCGGGGTCGCGGGCCGAGATGGCCATCAGGATGGCCGGGACGGTCGGCCCGGCGAAGGGCAGGCGCCCGGTCGCGGCGTACGCGATCGTCACGGCCCAGCTGAACACGTCGGAGGGAGGACCGGGCCGCTGCCCGGCGAGCTGCTCGGGGGCGATGAAGGCGGGCGTGCCCGCCATGCCGCCCCCGCTGACGGTGTGGTCGGCGGCGCTCGCGATGCCGAAGTCGATGACCACGGGCCCCTCGGGGCCGAGGATCACGTTGCCCGGCTTGAAGTCGCGGTGCACGATCCCGGCCCGGTGGATCGCGGCGAGGGACGTCAGCGTGGCGACGGCGAGGCGGTGGAGCCCGCTGCCCGTACGCGGGCCGTCCTCGGCGACCGCCGTCGCCAGCGAGGGCCCGGGGATGTACTCGGTGACGATGTACGGCCGCCCGTGATGGGACCCGGCGTCGAGCACGCGGGCCGTGCAGAAGGGGGCGAGCCTGCGGGCCGTCTCCGCCTCCCGCAGGAAGCGGCGGCGGCTCGTGGCGTCCATCGCGGCCCTGGCGTGCAGCACCTTGATCGCGACCTGGGCTCCCGAGGTGTCCCGTGCGAGGTAGACGGTGCCCTGGCCGCCCTCGCCGAGGACGCCGACGAGCCGGTGGTCGCCGATCCGCTCGGGATCACCGGGGTCGAGGGGGTGCGGCGGCACGACGCGGTTCGTCACGCGCGGCGGCCGCACGTGATCGGCTCCGGCCGTTCCCGCATTCGTCCCGCTCCCCCACGATGCCGTCGGTATGTCGATGAACCAGGCGGATCCTGTCATATCCGGAGGTCACCCGGCAGCGAATCAGCCTCAACCGTCGCGGAAGGACAGGCCTCGCTCCTGCAGAGCCCGGCGGAGCACGGACATCGCCTTCGGCCCCATGCCGTGCAGCGCGAGGATCTCGGCCTCGGTCGCCCGAGTGAGGTGCTCCAACTGGGTGTAACCGGCGTTCACCAGTGCCCGCGTGGCCGGAGCACCGGTCTTCGGCAGGTCCGTCATCGGGTCCTCTCCTCGTGTGCAGGCTCCCCGTCCGGCCGGGGGGCGTACGTCGCAGCCGGGCAGGCCCGCCACGGCGTCCGCGCAGTTCACTCCACATAACACGCGGTTCACAAGTAAATCTCAACCAGACGACAAGAGTCGTCGGGAGAAATGGACCCCGTCGCAGCGGTTCCAAGGGGCATGGAACGGGGGGAACCAGATGACAACGATCGTCAGCGACGGGGGCCGGACCCTGCTGATCCTCAACGCCGAGGACGGGACGGGCCGCCTGGAGCGCGAACTCGCCGGCCTGGGCTGGCACACGGGCAGGGCCGACCTGGCCGCGGGGGACCTTCCCGGCCTGGTGGAACGGCTCGCGGACCTGCTGGCCGCGCCGGGCAGCCCGGACCGCGCCGCGATCCTCGGATACGGCGAGGCGGGCCTGGCGGCGCTGGAGATCGCCGACCGCCATCCGGAGCGGGTCACCGCCGTGGTCGTCGTGGGCACGACGGACCACGACCTCGCCGGGGAGCTGTCCTGCCCGACGCTGACGCTGCCCGCCTCCGGGCGGGAGTCCGTGGCCTCGGTGGTCGTCCCCTTCCTGGCCGCGCTGGACGAGCAGGCGGAGGTTCCCCCGCACCTGCCCGCCGCGCTCCGGCCGCTCACGCCGGCGCTGCTCAACGACGCCGAACTGCTCGGGCGGTTCCGTGAGATCGGGCCGGTCCACCGGCTCAACGCGGAGGGCGCCGCGACGACCTGGATCCTGACCGGCCACGCGGCGTCCACCCGGACGCTCACCGACCCGCGCCTCGCCGGAGAGGTGGAGATCACCGCGGGGTTCCGGCTCCAGTCGGACGATCCGGCCCTCGCCCACAAGGGCGATCTCGACCTCATCACGATCGACGGCCGGGAGCACGCCCGGCTGCGCCGGCTCATCGAGCGGCACCTCACCCCCGAGCGCGTCGAGGCGCTGCGCCCGCGGATCCAGCGCGCGGCCGACGCGCTGCTCGACGCGATCCCCGCCGGGGAGGTGGTGGAATTCCTCCACGCGTTCGCCTACCCGCTGCCGGTCCTCGTGCTGTGCGAGCTGCTCGGCGTGCCGGAGGACCGGCGGGGCCAGATCCGCGAGTGGATCCTGGAGCGGCTGGTCACCCCGCCGCCGAAGGCGCACCCCGACATCGACGAGCTCCTGCGGGACCTGATCGCGGCGCGCCGCGAGAGCCCGTCGGACGACCTGCTCGGCTGGGTCGTCGCGGCTGAGGGAGACGGCCTGGCGGAGGACGACCTCGTTTCGGCGGCCAGGTTCCTCCTGGTGAACGGGCACCGCGCCCCGACGACGGTGCTGGCGAGCGGACTGGCCGCCCTGCTGAAGCGCCCGGAGCAGTGGGCCCGGCTCGTGGCCGAGCCCGCGCTGGTCGCCCCGGCGGTCGAGGAGCTGCTGCGGCTCGTCACGCCCTTCCCTGTCACCATCGCCCGTCAGGTGACGGCCCCGATCGAGGTGGGAGGCACCCCGATCCCGAAGGGCGACCTGCTCGGCGCGTCCCTCGTGGCCGCCAACAGCGACCCGTCGTTCTTCCCCGACCCCGATCTGCTGGACGTCGGACGCCGGGACAACGCGCACCTCGCGTTCGGCCACGGTCACCACCACTGTCTCGGCGCGGACCTGGCCAGGGCCCAGCTGCGGATCGCCTTCGGCACGCTCGCGAGGCGCTTCCCCGGCGTCGAGCTCGCCCGCGACTCGCGGAGCCTGCACTACCGGCAGAGCAGCGTCCGCTACCTCCTCGGTCTGCCGGTCGTCCTGCGGCCGGATCCTCAGGGGGAATCCGCCGCCGGAGCGTGAGCCGGCACGACCGTCTCCACGAACAGCAGTTCCCCACGCACGCCCTCAGCAGCCAGGAGCCGACCCGATGAAAGAGACGATTCCGCAGTTAGTGGCCTACTGTCAGGCCGACCCGCTGTTCTTCGAGCCGGTCTGGCGCATCCCCGACGGCGACAACCGCTTCCCGACGGGCTCCCGGCCGCTGCCCACCGGATGGCGCCGCGGCGAGAGCGAACTGTGGGTCGTGCTGCTCCCGCCGGACCTCGCGCTCCCCGAGCAGGGATGGAAGATCCACGTCTCGGCGACCGACGCCGACGCCGCGGCCGTCTGCGACCTCGTGGTCGACTTCTGCCTGGCCCGCGGCATCGCGGTCAAGTTCCTGCGCAGCAGGATGGCGGTGCGGCTGATGAACAACAAGTACGCCGACCGGGGCAGCAGCGGCAAACTGGTCACCCTGTATCCGGTGGACGAGGAGCAGTTCGCCGAGGTGCTGCCCGCGCTGGCCGAGCTCCTCAAGGGGTACACCGGGCCGTACATCCTCAGCGACCTGCGCTACGAGGACTCGCCGGTCTACGCCAGATACGGCGCGTTCCAGCCGATGACGTACACCAAGTCGGACGGCAGCCTCGGATACGCGATCCGCACGCCGGACGGCCGGCTGGTGCCCGACCAGCGGACTCCCGCGTTCACCGTGCCGGAGTGGGTCCCCCTTCCCGAGGTGCTGCGCGGGTCGTACGAGAAGCACACGGCGGGCGACGGACAGGAGTTCCCGTACCAGATCGAGCGGGCGCTGCACTTCTCCAACGGCGGCGGCGTGTACCTCGCCCGTGACGAGGCGTCCGGCGGATACGTGGTGCTGCTGGAGGCCCGGCCGCACGCGGGCCTGGACGCCGGGGGCGTGGACGCGGTCGCCAGGCTGGCACACGAGCGCGACATCCTGGAGCGGCTGAGCGGGCTCGACTGCGTGCCCCGGCTGCTCGGCCACATGGTGATCTGGGAACACCACTTCCTGGTCGAGGAGTACATCGAGGGCAAAACCCTGCTGGACGAGGTGTTCGAGCGCTATCCGCTCGCCACGCCCGACCCGGCCCCCGAGACGCTGGCCGCCTACACCCGCTGGGCGATCGACGTCCTGGCCAAGGTCGACCACGCCCTGATGTCGATCCACGCCAGAGGCGTGCGGGTCGCCGACCTGCACCCCGAGAACATCATCGTCCGGCCCGACGGGCGGGTCGCGCTCATCGACTTCGAGATCGCGTCCGACCTGACGGACACGCGGGCCCCCGGCCTCGCCGCGGCGGGGTTCGCCGCGCCCAAGGACCTGAGCGGCCGAGCGGCGGACAACTACGTGCTGAACTGCCTGCGGCAGTGGATGTTCCTGCCGATCAGCCCGCTGCAGGACCGGGACCCGGTCAAGCTGGCCGGCCTCACCGGCGTCATCACCGAGCACTTCCCCCTCCCGCAGGGGTTCGGCGCGCGCATGGTCCGCAACTTCGAGGCGGTGAAGGGCCCCCTCGGCGAGGACGTCGCGGCGCGGATGTTCACCGAACCGGACTGGCCGGCCATCCGCGACTCGATCGTGGCGGGGATCACGGCCAGCGCGACGCCCGGCCGCAGGGACCGGCTCTTCCCCGGAGACCCGCAGCAGTTCGCGACCGGCGGGTTCACGGTGGCCCACGGCGCCGCCGGAGTGCTGTGGGCTCTGCGGCAGGCCGGCGCACCGGTGCCGGAGGAGCACGTGGACTGGCTCGTCACGGCCGTGCGCCGGGCGCCCGACCCGCGTCCCGGCCTGCTGAACGGCCTGCACGGCGTGGCCGCGACGCTCGAGTCGCTCGGCCGCCGCGACGACGCGCTCGACATGCTCGACCGGGCCCGCAAACTGCACGACGGACTGGAGGTCCCCGGCCTCCACGGCGGCCTGGCCGGAGCCGGCCTCAACCTTCTGCACTTCTTCGCGATCACCGGCGACGAGGACCTGCGCGCGGAGGCCGTGCGCATCGCCGACCGGCTCGGCCGGGAGCTCGGCGACGGCGGGTCGCGGATGTTCCGCCCGGACGGCAGGGTCGGCCTGCAACACGGCCTGACCGGAGTCGCGTCCTACTTCCTGCGGCTGCACGACGTCACCGGGGAGTCCGGGTATCTCGACCTGGCCCGTACGGCACTGCGGCGCGAGATCGGCCGCGGCCAGACGCTGCCGGACGGCGGCTTCTGCCTCCTGGACAGCAACCGATACCTGCTCTACCTCGGCACCGGCAGCGGCGGGCTGGCCCTGGTGCTGTCCCAGTATCTCGGCCGGCGCGAGGAGCCGGGCTTCGCCGACGTGATCGGCGGCGTCCGCCGGGCCCTGCGCGCGCCTTTCACCCGCCACCCGGCCCTGCTGGAGGGCCGGGCGGGCACCGTCGCGGCCCTCCGCCTCATGGGCCTGCCGGAGGACCGGCCGCTCGTCGACGAGCACGTACGCCGGCTCTCCTGGCACGCCCTGTCCTACGAAGGCCACCTGGCCTTCCCCGGCAACCAGCTCATGCGGCTCTCCATGGACCTGGAAACGGGTTCCGCCGGTGTGCTTGCCGCCCTCAGCGTCGCGTTCGACCAGAGCGCGTCGGTAATGCCGGTTCTCGATCTGCGGACCCCCGCGTTCGAGACGACAGAAAGGAAATAGGAAATGGCTCAGGTTCTGCAGCTCCAGACCCTCAACCCGAACGAGGCCAAGGCGCACCCGTGCTCCAGCATCGTGACCTCGTACAACGGCACCGCCTGCTACATCTGCATCTGACCGAGGCCGATCGAGCCGGCACCCGGGTGGACGCCACCGGTGACCACCCGGTGAACGCTCGCGGACGGTGAGACACCCGGCCCTGGCCGGTCGCGCACGGCGCGGACCTGCCGGGGCCGGGCCTTCCCTCTCCCCACAGTCTTGGCGAGCCCCTCTCCCCTCAGTCTTTGCGAGCCCTTCTTCCCACAGTCTTTGCGAGGAACCCGTGGACACGCAGCGCGACCAGTCCGGCGCGACGGCGGCGGCACCCGCCGCCCCGCCCCGCGCCGCGACCGACGGCGCGGATGACGGCGCGGCCGCGACGCCGCCCACGTGGCGGGTGCTGCTGCGCTACATGCGCCCGTCCTGGCGCTGGCTCGCCCTCGGCGGGCTGCTGAACCTCACGACCGGAGCGGTCGGGCTGACGCTCCCGCTCGTCGCGAGGCGGCTGATCGACGACCTCGGCGCCGACCGGCCGCTGACCGGCGTGCTGCTGGTGATGGGCCTGCTCGTCGTCGTGACCGCGGGCGTCGGCCCGCTGGGCGAGTGGGTGCTGCGCCGCACCGGCGAGTCGATCGTGCTCACCGCCCGCCGCCGCCTGGTCTCGCATCTGCTGCGGCTGCGGGTGCCGGCCCTCGACCGCGCCGAACCCGGCGACCTGATGTCCCGGGTCACCTCCGACACGATCCTGCTGCGCCAGGTCACCACCGATTCGGTGATCGGCATCGTCACCGGAAGCCTCACGGTCCTCGCGACCGCCACGCTGATGGGCCTGCTCGACCCCGTGCTCCTCGTGGTCACGCTCGGCGTGCTGGTGCTCGCCGGGACGCTCATCCGGGTGGTCATGCCGCGCGTCGGCAGGATGAGCAAGGACGCGCAGAAGTCCGTCGGGGCGATGGGCGCCGCCCTCGAACGCGCGCTCGGGGCACTGCGCACGATCAAGGCGTCCGGCGCCGAGCACCGGGAGGAGGCCGCCGTCCACCGCTCCGCGGAGGAGTCGTGGCGGGCCTCCGTACGCGCCGGCAAGTGGCTGGCGATCGCCGGGCACACCGCGGAGCTGGCCCTCCAGGTGGCCTTCTTCGTCGTCCTGTCCGTGGGGGGAAGCCGCGTGGCCGCCGGGGCGATCGACGTGGGCACGCTGATCGCGTTCCTGATGTACGTCTTCTTCCTGGTGCCACCGCTTCAGCAGCTCATCGGCGCGGCCGGGCAGTACCAGGTCGGCGCCGCCGCGGTCGCCCGCATCACCGAGGCGGAGCGGCTGCCCGCGGAGCCGGTCGCACCGGCCGCGACGCCCCCCGCGCCCGGCGCGGCCCCCGCGGAGCTGGAGTTCCGCGACGTGCACTTCCGCTACTCGCCGGAGCTGCCGCCGGTCCATCACGGGATCAGCTTCAGCGTGCCCGCCCGGGGCATGACCGCCTTCGTCGGGCCCTCCGGCGCGGGCAAGACCACGGTGTTCTCCCTCATCGAGCGGTTCTACGAGCCGGTCTCGGGGAGCATCCTCATCGACGGCGGCGACATCGCCACCTGGGACATCCCGCGCCTGCGGGCCGCGATCGGCTATGTCGAGCAGGACGCTCCCGTCCTGTCGGGCTCCCTGCGGGAGAACCTCCTGCTCGGCGCGCCCGAGGCCACCGGCGAGGAGATCGAGCGCGTCCTGCGCGTCGCCCGCCTCGACGCTCTGGTGGCGCGACTGCCCAAGGGTCTGGACACCCTGGTCGGCCATCGCGGCACCCGCCTGTCCGGCGGCGAGCGCCAGCGCGTGGCCATCGCCCGCGCGCTCCTGCGCCGCCCCCGCCTTCTGCTGCTGGACGAGGCCACCTCCCAGCTCGACGCCGTCAACGAGGCGGCGCTGCGCGACACGATCGCCGAGATCGCGCGTACGACGACGGTTCTGGTCGTGGCGCACCGGCTGTCCACGGTCACGCTGGCCGACCGGATCGTCGTGATGGACGCGGGCGTGGTGCGGGCCGTCGGCACGCATGAGGAGCTGGTCGGCGCCGACCCCCTCTACGCCGAGCTGGCCGCCACCCAGTTCCTCGCCGCCTCCCCCGTGACCGCGTGAACCATCCCCCTTTGGAGCATCCATGGAAACCCCCGGCCGCCCACTCGAGATCATCTGGGACATCACGTACGCCTGCCCGCTGCGATGCTTCCACTGCTACTCCGAGTCCGGCCGCCGTCCCTCGCGGCAGCTGGAGCGGGCCGAGATGCTGCGGGCGGCGGACGCCATCATCGCGATGAGGCCGTACGGCGTCTGCCTGGCCGGCGGCGAGCCCCTTCTGGTGCCGGGCGTGCTCGACGTCGCCGGCCGCATGACGGCCGCGGGCGTGCAGGTCTCCCTCTTCACCGGCGGCTGGACGCTGCGCCCGCCGATGGTCGGGGACATCGTGCGGAACGTCGCCAAGGTGAGCGTGAGCCTCGACGGCGCCACGGCCGAGGTGCACGACCGCGTCCGTGGCCGCCGCGGCTCGTTCGACCGGGCGATGGACGCCCTCGCGCTGTTCGACGCCGCCGCGAGGGAGCGGCGTCTGGCCGAAGAGGGACCGCTGTCCTTCGGGATCGACTGCGTCGTCGTGCGCAGCAACTTCGACCAGATCGACCAGTTCTGCACCGACATCGCGCCGAGGTTCCCCGAGCTGGAGTACGTGTCGTTCGGCGCGGTCATCCCGGAGGGGCTCGCCAGCCGTACGGGGGTCGTGGAGCACGAGCTGCTCTCCGACGCCCAGGTCGCCCTGCTCGGCAGCCGCGAGTTCACGCGCCGCCTGCGCACGTTGGCGCCGCCGTCCGTCCAAGTCAGCGCGACCGACAACCTCGCGCTGCTGATGCACCCCGACCGTCCGTTCCTCCCCGTGCTGCAGGTCGAGCCCGACGGAGCGGTCCGGGCCATGCCGGCGTACGAGGGGACGGTCGGCAACCTGCTGACGGACCCGCCGGAGCGGCTGTGGGAACGCGCGCTGGAGCGCTGGCGCGACCCCTTCGTGGTCGACACGTTGAGGTCCGTGCACACGATGGAGCAGTGGGCGGAGGCGACCCGGAAGATCGACTACCGCTTCGGCTCCGACGCCGACCGCGCCCGCATCGACCGCCGGCCGCACTTCGCGCCGACGGCCTGACGATCCCGGCGGGGCGCGTTCAGGCCTCCGGCGTGCCGCCGGGCCTGGGGCGTACGTCGCAGTCCGGCAGGCCCGCCAGGACGGCGGCGAGCTGGCGGGCGTTGGTCTGGGCGTGATCGCGGTAGCAGTTGTTCATCAGCACGTGGGTCGTGGACGCCCGGCCGCCGAGCTCGCGCAGCCTCGGCGCCCACCGCCTCAGCTCGTCGAGCGAGTAGCGGTAGCCGAAGCGCTCGTGGATGTCGTGGCTGGTCCACTTGTCGCTGTGCCCGTGGAACCGGACGACCTCCAGGTCGGACGTGGCCGCGACGACCGGCGGGATCGAGTCCGGGTAGCCCTGCGGCATGTCCACGCAGACGTACGGGATGGCGTACGAACGGAGGAAATCGAGGGTCTCCGCCTGGTTCTCCTCGCTCATCCACGTGTGGTTGCGGAACTCCACCGAGATCCGCAACGGCTCGCAGCGCCGCCCGCACTCCAGGATGTACTGCTTGTTCGCCCTGCCGATCGGGAACCACCGGGGGAACTGGAAGAGCACCGCCCCGAGCTTGCCCGCCTCCCGCAGCGGCAGCAGGGCGCCGATGAACCGCTCCCAGACCTGGTCCACGACCTTCGGGTCGAGATCGCGGGCGTACAGGTTCTTGCCCGCGCCGCTTGGCCGCAGGTCCTTCGGCAGCGCGGCCGGCCGGGTCGGGTGCCGCGTGAGCAGCGAGAACGCCTTGACGTCGAACGTGAAGTCCGCAGGCGTGCGCCCGGCCCACAGCCGTACGGTGGCCTCGGCGGGCGGCGCGTAGTAGGTCGAGTCGACCTCCACCACCGGGAACAGGCTCGCGTAGTGCCGCAGGCGTTGCTCGGGCGTCGTGACCTCGGGCGGATACCACCCCGACTCCAGCAGCGTCTTGTCCGTCCACGACGCGGTGCCGACCAGGATCGTCCCCATATCTCACGATAGGCACGCCTGCCGGCAGACCGGTGCGACAGAAGTGACCTGTGAAGCATCGGCGGGTCTATGATGTTGGAAAGTAAAGTGCCTCCGGTGTCCCCGGCGGCCGCTCAAAGCATGCACACCGGAGGTGGCGATGCCGTCGACCTGGGCTTTGGAGACGTTCGGCCCGCGTGCCGAGCAGATCCGCCAGGGGGTGATCGAGGCGCTGGCACTCGCGCTGGAGAACGCCCAGGACGCCCAGAAGACGGCGCGGACCGACCTCCTCCACCCGTTCGGCTTCACGCTCATGTCGCGCAAGTTCGAGGCGCTCGCCAGCACGTTCGCGGACATGCCCGACGTCGTGACCGTCAAGCCGCCGGGCTCGCAGCACGAGCTCGTCGTGCTCGGCGGCAACCTGCTGTTCCCCTTCCGCTACGCCAAGGACCGCTCGGTGAGCGTGGTCAACGCCCGGATCGGCGACGGCAGGCCGTCCGGGCTGGTCCAGGCGCTGTTCACCAGGTTCGGCCCGCAGCCGTGGGCCGAACAGCTCGCGCTCGGCGGCGTCGAGGCCGCCCTGCCGGAGCCCGCGACTCCGGCCGCCCGTGCGCTCACCCGGCTCCCCGAGGACACCCGCCTGATCCTCATCGCGTACGCCTGCAACGCGCGGGCCGGTCTCCTCGACGTGTGGTGGGGCGAGGCCGAGCTGCTGGACCGCACCGGCAGCCTGCACTGGCACCACTGCGAGGAGATTCCGCTCGCCGGGGCCCTGCCCGCCGGGCTGCCCCTGGTGACCCCGGCCGGACAGGAGTCCCCGTTCGCCGGGGGCGCGATGCCGGCTCCCGCGCTGAACCCCCGCCCACGCCACGAGCGCGCGACGGCCCTGCCCGCGACCGGTGACGCACCGTACGCACCGGACGCCGCGGCCCATGAAGGACGGTAGGCGGCTCCGCCCGGCCGGAGACGGAGGCATCCCGCCCGAACCGAGCCCGCAGGCCGTGGCGGACGCCTTCGACGGCACGCGGCTCACGCAGGCGCGGCGGCTGGCCGCGCTCACCAAGAAGGAGGTGGCCGAGCGCATCGGGGTGTCGCCCGCGGCGGTCGGCCAGTACGAGGCGGGGGTCACCCGGCCGCGTCCCGACCTGGTCCCGCTCCTCGCCGAGGTGCTCGCGGTCCCGGCGGCCTTCTTCCTGCCCGGCCGTCCGCACGGCAAGCTGGACGGCTCGATGGCGCACTTCCGCAGCCTGCGCTCCACCCGGGCCTATCAGCGGGCCAAGGCGGTGGCCTTCGTCGAGCAGGTCTGGGAGCTGACGTACGCGCTGGAGAAGCGGGTGCGGCTCCCGCACGCCGACCTGCCGGGGTTCGCCGGGGGCGAGGTCGACTCGGGCAGCGCGCTGCCGCGTGACCCGGCGGGTGCGGCGCGCGCGCTGCGCGCGCACTGGGGGCTCGGCACCGGACCGATCAGCCATCTGGTGCGGCACATGGAGTCCCGGGGGATCGTCGTCGTCTTCCCCGAGGCCGACGAGGACGCGGTGACGGTGGACGCGTTCTCCACCTCCAGCCTGCCCCGGCCCATCGTCGTGCTGACGCCCAACCGGTTCGACGACGTCTACCGGCACCGGTTCACCGCCGCCCACGAGCTGGGACACCTGGTGTTGCACGGGGACGCCGCGGCCGGGGACACCCAGCAGGAGCGCGAGGCGGACTCGTTCGCCGCGGAGTTCCTGACCCCGCGCGACAGCATCCTGCCGAGCCTGCCCGCACGCGCCGACCTGCGGCGGCTCGCGGAGCTGCGCCGCGTCTGGGGTGTGTCGGTCGACTCGCTGCTGTACCGGTGCCGCGAGGTGGGACTGCTGTCCGACTCCGCGGCCGGGCGCGCCTACCAGCGGCTCGCCGCGCTGCGCGACCAGCCGGGCTTCGCCACCGAGCCGGTGTCGGGCTACCCCGGCGAGCAGCCCGTCCTGCTCAGCCGCGCGTTCGAGATGGCGGCGGCCGAGACCGGGCTCACCGTGCCCGCGCTCGCCCGGGAGCTCGCCTGGCCGGTCCCGAGGGTGCGGGAGCTGATCGGCCTGCCCGCCCACCGCCCGGAGCTGAGACTCGTCCCCTAGGGTCGGCGGAGCCCGAGCTCGGGCGAAAGATCAGACAAGTGGGGCGGGGTCGCCGGGGGTGAGCAGGCGCCGGGTGGTCTCCAGACCCCACGCGTCGAGGCCGTACAGGCGGTCGCTGGAGGCGCGCAGGCCGCCGTAGCGCTCCACCGTGCGGGCCCAGTCCTCCCGGCGCTCGACCTCCGGGCGGAGCATCAGGCAGTCGGGGTCGTTGATCCAGAACCTGCCGTGCTGCCAGGCGCGGGCGACGGTGTTCCTGGTCGCGTTGGCCTGGCTGGGCTCGGTCGGATGACCGGTCGGGCTCCGCCAGTAGGCGGCGATGTCGGGACCGACCCGCATGGCGTCGACCATGCCGACCGAGGGCAGGATCGGGGCGCCGCAGCCCAGCAGGTACGCCTCCGGCCCGATCGCCTCCCGGATGAGCCGCAGGCCGCGCCGGTAGGCCTCCACGCCCGTCGCGTCCTCGTGGCGGCGGCCCTCCAGCGCCCCGGCGTACACGAAGTCGATTTTGAAGTAGTCGACGCCCCAGCCGCGCATGGTGCGCAGCACGTCCGCCAGGTATTCGGCCGCGCCGGGGTGCGTGAGGTCGAGCGCGGCGCAGGAGTCGCCGAGGACGTCTCCCGCGACGACGGGTTCTCCGCTCTCCGGATCGGTGACCAGCCATTCGGGGTGAGCCGAGAACAACTCGCTCTTACGCGCCACGACCATGGGGGCGATCCAGATGCCCGCCCGCCGTCCGTGGTCGCGGATGCGGCGCATCAGGCCGGGCAGGTCGTCGAAACGGCCCGACGAGACCAGCCAGTCGCCCGGCGCCGCCTGGTAGCCGTCGTCGATCTGCACCACGTCCACGGGGAGCGTCAGGTCGTCCATGGCCGCGAGGTTCTCTTCGACGTCCCGCTGCGTGACGCCGGAGAAGTACTGGTACCAGGAGCACCAGACCGTGGGCGACGGGCGCGGGCGCACACCGCCGTTCTGCCCGGCGAAGGCGTCGCCCCACCGGGCCAGCGCCGTCTCCAGGCCGCCACCGGCCGTCGTGTGGCGCACGGGGGCGTCCGCGGCGATCACGACCTGCCGGCCGCGCGGCCGCGCCTCGACGACCGGCACGCGGGCAGCGGCGGTCTCGGCTCCGAACACGTGGACCGGCCCGCCGTCTCCGGGGTCGACCGCCAGCAGCCCCTCGCCCCGGAACACGCCCTCGTCGGGGGCCGAGCAGTAGTGGCAGTCGATGACGAGCGAGTTCGGCAGCGTCACCCGGTACGGCGTCTCGGCCAGCGGGAGGGGGGCCGTCAGGCTCCAGGACTGCCAGCCCTCGGCGTACACGCGGGCCCTCGCCGGGTCCACGTTCAGCGCGGTGATGTCCTCGGTCGCGATTCTCATCACGACCAGTCCAGCCATGAACCGGTTAAGGGTCAAGCTCTGTCTCACCGCGTGGACGGACCCGCCCGGAGTCAGGCGGCGACGGCGCTCTCCACGATCTGCTCCCGCAGCGGAGCCAGGGCGCCGGCGATGGATCCGATCGTCTCGGCGTCGACGCCGCACGACTCAAGCGCACCGGTCAGGTGGAGGACCACCTGGCCGAACTCCTCGGCGGTGATGCCGAGCCCGGCGTGCGCCTCGCCCATCGACTTGCCCCGATACTCCTGCGGGCCGCCGAGCGCCGCGGCGACGAAGCTGCGCTGGTGCGCCTTGAGCTTGGCCATATCCACGTCCGCGAAGTAGCCGCGCAGCATCGGGTCGGCGACGACCCGCGCGTAGAACACGTCGACCACGGCCACGACCGCGTCCGAACCGCCGATCCGATCGAAGATGGACCCCATACGCTTTCCTCCCGCGCCTGTGTGACCTCGTGCCCACGACGATCGCCACGGACTGTTACGGGCCGATTACGAGACGGAAATACGTACGTAGCCGTGCGCTCACCCGGTCGACACGACCGAAAAGGCCACAGGCGGGGGCTGGTACGGGTACCGGTTGTCGCTCCAAGTAGTTGCCTTTTCCCACTGGTGACGGAAGACAGGCGGGGATACGGTCCCACCGGGGAGGACGTTTTTCGCCTTCACGACAAGAAAAGCGTCAGCGAATTCACTCTCGATATGCTGGGCCATTTCGGGGTTGCCGACGCTTGAGGGCTATGTCTACCTTTGACATCAAATGCGACTCGGGGGCGAGCGGCGGGCGGCAGCAGGGGGCGGCGTGGCGGAAGAGATGGTGCCCAATCCTCGCCACGCACAGCTGGTGGAACTTCTCAAAGAGGTACACAACCGATCTCAGGAGGTCGGGCAGGCATACCAGCGCGTCTACGCGTCGATGCGGTCCGGCAAGGTCTGGACGGGACCGACCGCCACGAAATGGACTACCGAGGTCGCCGACCGGCACCACCGCCTGGCACAGCTCGTACGGCAGATGACCAACGCGATCGAGGACGAACTGCACCGCCATCCGGCGATGGTGACCCGTTCCCAGGCCGAGCTCATCCGTCGCCGGCTGACCGGACGCCCCTGAGCCGGTAGCCACGGCGAGGAAGGACGCGATGACATCCCCCAGCGGTGACTTCTGCGGCATCGACCCGGCGGCGATGAACGCCATGGCGGCCGACCTGCGCCAGGCGTCCGACCGGCTCACGACCTTCGCCACCGACTTCGAGGGGCTCTTCCGGGCCAACGGAGTGAGCACCACGCCACTCGCGCAGATCGCCGCCGTCGCCGACTGGGGCAGAAGCCAGGCCCCAACGCTGTCGGAGCGGGCCGAGCTGATCAAAGCGCTGAACGGGACCGGCGACCACACCTTCGCCCGCCTGCCCGACGCGCTGGACAGTTTCGCGGCCGGCCGCGACCTGGGCCTCATGTACGGCACCGGCATCCTCACCAACCCCGCCATCGATGTCGGGACCAAGGGCGAGCTCGCCCACCAGCACATCAAGGAGATCGCCGCACTGGCCGAGGACCCCGCCGCCGCCGCGGCGTTCTTCGCCGCACTACCGGCGAAGGTGCGCGACGCGCTGCCCAACCTGCTCATGAACACCGGCAGCCCGACGGCCAGGCAGGATCTCGCCGCCTTCAGCGCCGCCCTGGGCGCCGCGCTGCGCGCCCCCGGGGGCGTCCCGGCGTTCGAGAAGGTGAAGGCCGAGTTGCTGAGCAGACCCGGCAGTCGCGAGACCGCGTGGAACCGGCTCGCGCTGCTCGTCGGAGCGAAGGCACCGACCAGCGTGCGCGTGGCCGCCGCCCGCTCCCTCGCACTGGACGACTTCGTGAAGAACCCCCGCCAGGACCGGACCGGCGCCGGCCTCGACGAGAGCAGAACGTACGGCTACTCCCCCGACACCGTCGCCCTCGCACTGGAGGTCCTCGTCGGGGACGGCAAGGCCGCCCGCGCCGCCTTCACCCAGATGGGCGGCGACGGGGTCAAGCTCACCCAGGTCGAGAAGATGAAGCAGTTCCTGGACTACAGCGAATCCGTCGCCTCGGGCAACGACGTCGCCGACGCCTTCGGCCGGGTCCTGGCCACGGCCTCCGGAGCGTACGACGAGAGAGACGGGGCCCATTCCGCCGAGGCCGCGAAGTTCGCCTTCGATGTGATCCGGGAGATGCCCAAGCTCGGTGTCCTCCGACCGATGCAGGTGTCCATGGCCGAGATCGCGGGCTCCTATGCCACCGAATTCACCGAGGGAGCCAACCTCAGTGACGCCAACCGCACCCAGCCCAGCGCCTTCGGACCGGTCAAGACAATCGTGCCCGGCCTGAATCCGGTGTTCCGCCTCAGCCCGAAGGACACCAAAGAATTCGTCAGAACGTTCGCGGATTCGGCCTCGCACATCAAGCCCTTCGAGGAAGGGATGGGCAACCTCACCGACAGGATCGTCAACGCCGCCGCGAAGATGGACCACGGTAAGAGCACCGACCACCTCGAACGGGCGATGCGGGCGCTCGGCTACGTCGCCGGCATGCAGTTCTCCACCGAGCGGGAGGTGCAGGGAAAGCTCGACGCCGAGGACCAGGCCCGGGTCAAGGCGGAGATGTTCGCGTACGGCCTCGGTCTCGGCGTCGCCGGGCTGGCCGTTCCGGGCATGGCTGGGCAGATCTTGTGGGTGGGGGTGTCCAGCTTCTCCCCACTCATCGTCGAACCGGGCGTCACTCCGGGCAACAGCCGGATGAGTGAGTTGGACGAAAAGGAGCGCGCCGCCTGGATGGCCCGTGAGACCTGGCTGGCGAACATCTTGATGTCCAACGGCTTCACGGCCAAGGTCCCGCCGAACGACCCACGCTTCTCGAACGCGCCGATCACCGGAGCCGACGGCACGCTGCTGCCCTTCTCCGAGATCGCCAAGAACAAGGAAGCCGTACGCAACTTCGACAACTGGCTCATCGCCAACGGCTCCGGCGGACTGGACAAGCGAGAACTCGGCGAGGCACAGATCAGGACGAAGATAGCCTTTAACGGAGCGAAAAAAGACGTAGAAACTGGCGGCGCATCGCCATACGAGTGATAGCACATCACTCCAGTGGCAGGCACTCCGTCTCGCCACTCACCATCAGTCGATCCCGGGCAGGAGAGGAAAGCACGATCCGGGTATGGTATTGGTCGCTCACCGCGACCCGACGCGGCGGATTCGTATCAGCGCTGACCAGCTTGTAGTTCGTATCGGCATAATCCAGGGCACCGATCAGCCCCGTGATGATGGCCTGAGAATCCAAGGACCAGACACTCTTAGCTTGCACGGCATAGGTGCGCTTGTACTTTCCATTTCCACAGGCGATGTCCTTGCCGCCGGGATCGGCCACCTCCACGTCGGTGGACACGGCATTCTTCACGGTCTGGTCAATGTGAGATTTGAGGACCTGGCCGGCTTCGGCTGCGGTTGGTTCCGATTCGCTGCATGCGGACAGTGTCAGCCCGGCTGCCAGGGAAATCGAGACGATAAGCCGCAGGCGAAGCGTCATGCAACCCTCCAGACAACCAAGTCACGCCATACATCATCATGTCAACCGACCGGCCCATCGTACGTCCCGTTTACCGAGATACCTAGGCTCACCTATCAAAGGTGAGCCGTTCCAGCCGACCCTGTTCAGCGGCTGTACTTATCTCGGCTCTTTCTTGTGCTCATTCACCTGCGATGACGAGCGGCCCGTAGGTACACGCCTAAGGGCTCGAGGGCCGGGCTCGGTGCGGGGTGCGAGGGCCGGGGGCGTCCCCGGCCCTCACGCCGTCACGGTTCGAGGCTCTCCGGGATGGAGTCGGAGCGGCCCTTCGGGCGCTCGGTGCGGCCGTGGGCGTCGTAGATCTTCACCCAGCGGATGCCGGGAAGCCGCTTGAGCGTGGGCATGATCTCGTCGGCGACGGTGAACGCCGACCCTCCGCTCGCGACCGCACCGGTGAGCCGCACGTGGGCGACCCCGTCGCGGACGACGACCGAACGGACGCCGGTGGCCCCCGAGGCGACGAAACGCAGGCCCTTGGCGTACTCGGCCTGCGTCGGCCCGGCGAACAGCCGCTGCAGCGCGCCGCGCGCGGTGGACGGCGGCGTCACCGGCCGCGACACCGCCACCGTGTACGGCCGCCGCCCTGCGGCGTACGCCCGGGAGTCGAGGAAGTACGTCCCCACCGGCACGGTCCGGTAGGGCGTCTTGACGTCCACGACCACCCGGCTCGGGCGGGTGAGGGTGTAGACGCGGTAGGACGACTTCCGGGCCAGGCCGATGCCGAACGTGAGCTCCGCCTCGAAGTCGCCCGCGTTGACGACCTGGATCACGCCGGGCAGCGCGAAGGTCTCGCGAGCGGGCCCATAGGTGGGGCGCCCGTTCTGGTCGTGGCCGGCCGCGCCGCCGAAGCGGAGCCCGAGGATCGCGTCGCCGGCCACCGGGACCGTGCGGCCCGAGCCGTCGGCGATCAGCCGGGACACGTAGTGGGCGCTCCGCCGTGCCGGGAGCGGCCCGCTGAACTCGAAGACGACCCGGTCAAGTCCGGGGTGGTGCGAGGCGCGCACGTCGACCAGGGTCGCCACGCGGGGGGCCGCGTGAGCGGCGGCGGCCGGTCGCACGGACGTGGCGGCGGCCGGGGTGGCCGGGACCGCCATCAGGGTGGTCGCGCTCACCAGCGGCACGGCCAACGCCGCGAGCGAGCGCTTGGGGGGCAGAAACATGAGGGCTCCTCTGCCGGGTTCCTTTCGCGAGTTGGGGGACCCGCGAGTGGGCACCGGACCCGTTTCCGGTACCGGCACCCAATTGAAGTATCCCCAGGTGGACACGGATCGGGGACGGGCCTTTCGGCCCGACTTCTCTACCCCGTTGACGGCGACGTGGGCCGTATGTAACATCTGGGCAACTTGATGTAAGAAATTTGCAGTTCTAAATCGAGACTTTGCGGTTCTCCGCAAGTTCCGGCAGGAAGCACTGCGTCCGTGCGCCCCGCCACCGTCACCTTTCGTATGAAAGGACCTGAGGTGATGTCGGCCACGGCAGTGGGCAACCGGTCGCCGCCGCGACCTCGTGCGCCCCGGTCTCCAAATCCCCCCACGACCGCGCGGATCGGATGGCCCGCCGGTCGGTTCCTGCCGGACAGAGGAACGCGAATGTCGAAAACGCACGTCCCCTTATCACGCTTGATCGCCGTGCTGGTCGCGGCCTGCCTGCTCGCCGTGGCCGCGCCCCTCTCCCCCGCCTCTGCCGCGGGCGGCCCCAACCTCGCGGCCGGCCGCCCCGTGACCGCGAGCAGCACCAACGGCCCGTACGTCGCGGGCAACCTCAACGACGGTGACCAGGGCACCTACTGGGAGAGCGCCGGCAGTGCCTTCCCCCAGTGGGCCCAGGTCGACCTCGGCGGCGCGCGGAGCATCGACCAGGTCGTGCTCAAGCTGCCGGCGACGTGGGAGGCCCGCACCCTGACGCTGTCGGTGCAGGGCAGCACCGACGGGAGCGGATTCGCCGCGATCGCGGGCTCCGCGGGCCGATCCTTCGCCCCCGGCTCGGGCAACACGGTGACGATCGGCTTCGCCGCGACCACGACCAGGTACGTCCGGATCAACGTCACCGCCAACACCGGCTGGCCCGCCGCCCAGCTGTCCGAAATCGAGGTGTACGGCGCCGCCGCGGCCACCGGCAACCTCGCCCTCGGCAAGACCATGAGGGAGAGCGCGCACGCCGACGTGTACGGCGCGGGCAACGCCAACGACGGCAATCAGGGCACCTACTGGGAGAGCGCCAACAACGCCTTCCCCCAGTGGCTCCAGGTGGACCTCGGCGCCCCGGCAGCCGTCGGCAAGGTGGTGCTGAAGCTCCCGCCCGCCTGGGAGGCGCGCACGCAGACGCTGGCCGTGCAGGGCGGCACCGACGGCACGAACTTCTCCACCCTCGCCGCCTCCGCCGGGCACGCCTTCACCCCGGCGAGCGGCAACACCGTGACGATCACCTTCTCCACCGCGAACGTCCGGTACGTCCGGCTGACCGTCACCGCCAACACCGCCTGGCCTGCCGGGCAGATCGCCGAGTTCGAGGTGTACGGCTCGGCGCCCACCGGTGACACGCAGGCCCCCACGGCACCCTCGAACCTCGCCTACACCGAGACCACGCCGGGGCAGGTCAAGCTCACCTGGACCGCTTCCACCGACAACGTGGGCGTCACCGGCTACGACGTCTACGCGAACAACGTTCTGCGCGGCAGCGTGGCCGGAAACATCACGACCTACACCGACACCCAGCCCGGCAGCGCCACCGTGACGTACCACGTGCGGGCGAAGGACGCGGCCGGCAACGAGTCGGCCGACAGCGACGCCGTCACCCGCAACGGCTCGGGCGGCGGCTCCAACATGGCCGTGGGCAAGCCGATCACCGCCTCCTCCTCCACGTTCACGTACGTCGCGGCCAACGCCAACGACAACGACCTGACGACGTACTGGGAGGGCGCGGGCGGCTCCTACCCGCAGACGCTGACCCTGCAGCTCGGCTCGAACGCCGTCGTGAGCTCGGTCGTGCTGAAGCTCGACCCCGCCGCCGCCTGGTCCACCCGTACACAGACGATCCAGGTACTGGGCCGCGAGCAGAGCGCGTCGGGGTTCACCACCCTGACCGGCGCGGCCACCTACACCTTCAACCCGGCGACCGGCAACACGGTGACGATTCCGGCCTCCGGCACGGTCGCCGACGTGCAGCTGAGGTTCACCGCCAACTCCGGGGCCCCGGCCGGGCAGATCGCCGAGTTCCAGGTGATCGGGACCCCGGCGCCCAACCCCGACCTGACCGTCACCGCGCTGTCGGCCTCCCCCGCGTCCCCGGCCGAGACCGACGCCGTCACGCTGTCGGCGACGGTGCGCAACGCGGGGAGCCTCGGCTCCGGCGCCACCACCGTGAACTTCTATCTCGGCGGCGCCAAGGCGGGCACCGCGCCGGTCGGCGCGCTCGCGGCCGGCGCCTCGGCCACCGTGACGGCGGACATCGGCCGGCGCGACGCGGGCAGCTACCCGTTGAGCGCCAAGGTCGACGAGTCGAACGCGGTGATCGAGCAGAACGAGACGAACAACTCCTTCACCGCCTCGTCGCCGCTCGTCGTGAAGCCGGTGGACAGCTCCGACCTGGTGGCCTCGCCGGTGAGCTGGTCGCCGGGCAACCCCGCCGGCGGAAACCCCGTGACGTTCACCGTGGCGATCAAGAACCAGGGCGCGGTCGCGTCGGCGGGCGGCGCCCACGGGATCACGCTGACGATCGTCAACGACGCCGGGACCGTGGTCAGGACGCTGACCGGCTCCTACAGCGGCGCGATCGCGGCCGGTGCCACGACGGGCCCGGTGAACCTGGGCACGTGGACGGCGGTCAACGGCAGATACACGGTGAAGACGGTGCTCGCCGCCGACGCGAACGAGCTGCCGGTCAAGCAGGCGAACAACACCTCCAGCCTGCCGTTCTTCGCCGGCCGCGGCGCGAACATGCCGTACGACATGTACGAGGCCGAGGACGGCGTGACCGGCGGCGGGGCGACGGTCGTCGGTCCCAACCGGACCATCGGCGACCTGGCCGGCGAGGCCTCCGGCCGCCGGGCCGTGCGGCTCACCACGACGGGCGGCTACGTCGAGTGGACGACCAGGGCAAGCACCAACACCCTGGTCACCCGCTTCTCGATCCCGGACGCGCCGGGCGGCGGCGGCACCGACGCCACGCTGAACGTCTACGTCAACGGCACCTTCCTCAAGGCCGTCAACCTGACCTCGAAGTACGCCTGGTTGTACGGCGACGAGAAGGCCCCCGGCAACTCGCCGGGGGCGGGCGGCCCGCGGCACATCTACGACGAGGCCAACGTCATGCTCGGGACGACCGTCCCGGCCGGCAGCAAGATCCGGCTGCAGAAGGACGCGGCCAACACCTCCACGTACGCGATCGACTTCGTCAACCTGGAGCAGGTGTCGGCGATCCCCAACCCCGACCCCGCGACGTACGCCGTGCCCGCCGGGTTCACCCACCAGGACGTGCAGAACGCGCTCGACAAGGTGCGGATGGACACCACGGGCAAGCTCGTGGGCGTCTACCTGCCGCCCGGCGACTACCAGACGTCGAGCAAGTTCCAGGTGTACGGCAAGGCGGTCAAGGTGGCCGGCGCCGGGCCGTGGTTCACCCGCTTCCACGCGCCGTCGACGCAGGAGAACACCGACATCGGCTTCCGGGCGGAGTCGTCGGCCAACGGCTCGGTGTTCTCCGGGTTCGCCTACTTCGGCAACTACACCACCCGCATCGACGGGCCGGGCAAGGTGTTCGACTGGCAGAACGTCGCGAACATGACGATCGACAACATCTGGGTCGAGCACCAGGTCTGCATGTACTGGGGCGCGAACACCGACAACATCACGATCAAGAACTCGCGGATCCGCGACACCTTCGCCGACGGCGTCAACATGACCAACGGCAGCACGGACAACCTGGTCTCGAACATCGAGGCGAGGACGACCGGAGACGACAGCTTCGCGCTGTTCTCGGCGATCGACGCGGGAGGCGCCGACGAGAAGAACAACGTCTACGAGAACCTGACCGCGATCCTGCCGTGGCGCGCGGCCGGCATCGCCGTCTACGGCGGGTACGCGAACACGTTCAGGAACATCTACATCGCGGACACGCTGACCTACTCCGGCATCACGATCAGCTCGCTCGACTTCGGCTACCCGATGAACGGCTTCGGCGCGAGCCCGCCCACCGTGTTCGACAACATCTCGATCGTCCGCGCGGGCGGTCACTTCTGGGGCCAGCAGACCTTCCCGGCGATCTGGGTCTTCTCCGCCTCGAAGGTGTTCCAGGGCATACGCGTCAGCAACGTGGACATCGTCGATCCGACGTACTCGGGGATCATGTTCCAGACCAACTACGACAACGGTCGCCCGCAGAACCCCATCAAGGACACGATCTTCACCAACGTCTCGATCTCGGGCGCGCACCGGAGCGGCGACGCGTTCGACGCCAAGTCGGGCTTCGGGCTCTGGGCGAACGAGATGCCGGAGCCGAACCAGGGCCCGGCGGTCGGATCGGTGACCTTCAACAACCTGCGGCTCAGCGACAACTACCAGGACGTCAGGAACACCACGTCCACCTTCACCATCGACATCAACCCCTGATCACATGAGAAGCGCCGCCGGAGAGACTCCTCTCCGGCGGCGCTCGCCGTCCTGCGAGGGTCCCGGCGCGCGTACAACTGGTCCACAAGTCGATCACCACCACCCTGTGATGGGCTCGTGCGCGTTCCGACGACCGCACAAGGAGTTCAGCTGATGTCGCGTTTCTCCAGAATCGGCAGGCGTGCCGTGGCCGCCCTGCTCGGCGTCCTCGCGGGTGCCGTGATCGGCGTCTCCGCCGGCGCCGTCACCTCCGCTCCCGCCCAGGCGATGGAGATGGAGTGGGTGTGGGACTGGTGCTTCGAGTGGGACGGCGGCGGCTACGGCATGTGCTGGCGCCACCTCTGAGTCACCCCGCGCCGACGCGCCCCGCCGTCTCAAGGACGGCGGGGCGCTTCTCGTGTTCATCCGACGGGCCGGGAGCCGCCAGGGTGTGGTGTCAGGGCGTCACGAGCAGCGGGTGCCGTTCAGCGTGAAGCCGGTCGGGTCGCCGTTCGAGCCGCTCCAGGTGCCCTGGAAGCCGAACGAGACATTGCCGCCGGCCGGGATCGAGCCGTTGTACGACAGGTTCTTCGCGGTCACCGACGACCCGCTCTGGGTGACGTCGGCGCTCCAGTAGCCGGTGATCCTCTGGCCGCTCGGGAAGGAGAAGCCGACGTTCCAGCCATTCACCGGGCTGGAGGAGGTGTTGGTGACGGTCACGTTGCCGGTGAAGCCGCCCTGCCACTCGTTCTTGCTGTAGCTCACCCGGCAGGCGCCGCCGCCGTTGCCGTTCCCGCCGGTCGGCGAGACGGTGGGGCTCGGCGAGGGGCTCTGGACCACGCCGCCGATGCTGTAGGAGAAGTTGTTGACCGCGAGGCCGGCGCCGCCCACCCAGGGCTCGAATCCGGCCTGGACGCTGGTGAGGTACCACGACCGCTGGGCGTAACCCCTGTTCACCATGTCGTCGAAGAAGGTCCGTACGGCGAAGTTGATGGAGTTCGTCGGGGAGGTACGCACGTAGGAGACGACGTTCCAGCCGGTGTTACCGAACCAGACGTCCCACGTGCCGCCCGCGAGATTGACCGTGCCGACCTTCGAGCCGACGGGCTGGACCGAGCCGGTGTGGTTCAGCCAGACCATGAGCTCGGCGCCGGTGTTCTGGCCGTCCCGGCGCGCCGTGGGGTCGAACCAGATGTCGTACGCGGCGTCGTAGACCCCCGAGCCCGGGTAGCTCATGCTGACGCTGGTCTGGACCGTGTTGAACTGGCTGTTGCTGACCGCGAGGGGCAGGCCGCTGCCGCTGGAGCAGTTGGCGTAGTGGCAGCCGGCGTAGACGGCGGGGTACGACGCCGGCGCGCCGTTCTGCGCCTTGTTGTGCCCCGCCTGCGTCACCGTGAAGCCGGTGTTGGTGACGTTGATGCACTGCTGGGCGTCGCTGCCCCAGACGTTGTTGATGACGACGTACTTGCCGCCCTGGATCGTGGTCGATCCGTACTTCTCGCAGATCGTGGTGTCCGCGTGCGCCGCCTGACCGACGACGAGCGACGCGGCGACGGAGCCGAGCATGGCGAGGCCCGCCGTGATCAATCGCATCCTCATGCCCCGGACGATAGACATCGGGCAAAGACGCGTGACATGGCCCGTTTTGGTCGACAATGTGGACGAAATCTCGACCAGCGACAACACCCTTACCGTGAGTGAAACTTTCAGTTGCACGCCCTGTCCGGCTGCCGGACGCCCGGCGTACGCCGTCACCCGCTGGGGAGGATGGCCGCAGGAGGAGGTGAGGCGATGGCCGTCACGGTCCGTCGCGTGTACGAGGACCCCGCGCCCGGGGACGGGACGCGGGTGCTGGTCGACCGGGTGTGGCCGCGCGGCCTCACCAAGGAGGCCGCTCACCTGGACGAATGGGCCAAGGACGTGGCGCCGTCCGGCGAGCTGCGCTCCTGGTACGGCCACGTCCCGGAGAGGTTCGCCGAGTTCCGCAGCCGCTACCTCGCGGAGTTGGACGACCCCGAGCGGCGCGCCGCCCTCGACCGGCTGCGCCGGCTCATGGAGAACGGGCCGCTGACCCTGCTCACCGCGACCAGGGACGTCGAGCACAGCCAGGCCGCCGTCCTCGCCGAGATCCTGTCCGAGAGCCGGTAGGGGCTAGTGGGTCGCGCGGGTCCGGTGGCCGCCGGTGAGGTTGAGCCGGACCATCGCGGGAAGGCGGTGCAGGCCGAGCGTGGTGCGCAGGTTCGGGACGGCCTCGTCGTGCAACCGCGTGACCAGCGCCCCGAGGTCGGCCGGTTCCACGGCGGAGACACCCAGGTCGAGGCGTGGGTGATCGGACGGGCCGCGCAGCACGGCGTGCGCCCTGCGCACGTCCGGATAGGCGCTGACCTGCTCGGCGAGGGCCTCGCTCGCGGGATGCGCGTCGACCTCGGTGACCCCCGCCGTGCCCGACTCGAGGCGCAGTCTGCGCAGCCGGTCGACCCGCAGCAGCGCCAGCAGCCAGGCCAGTCCGATGAGCGCGAGCACGATGCCCACGGCGGCCACGACCGGCCAGAACCACTGCGTCGTCGCCGCGAAGCTCCTGGTCCCGGCGTCCAGCACGGGGCGCCGCGCGGCCGCGCCGCCGAAGGCGCCGAGCGCCCGCGCGAGCGCCAGGCCGCCCGCGACCAGCGGCACCAGCCCGCACAGGGCGAGCCCGATGCGGTTGCCCTTGCCCGATCTCGTCCTCACAGCCGATCTCCTCCAGCGCTTGTCCGCCACCGTGCGAAGCGGGCTTGATGTGCCACGGCTCGTGAGCGCTCCACCAGGGCCCTCGTGGTCAGGACGGGCCGTTGACCCGGACGTGCAGCGAGACGTGGTGGGCCGGGGCGAGCCGGGCCAGTTCGTCGCCGACGGCCGCTCGCACCCGCTCCCCGATCGCCGCCGTGTCGCGCAGGTCGGTCCGGACCGACACGTCGGCGTGCCAGCCGCGCATCCGCGCCCCGGCCGCGCGCACCCCGTCCACCGCGTTCGCCCTGGCTCTCAGCGCCCGCGCCAGCGTGCGTCGCGGCAGGCCGACCATCAGGTCGGGGTCCCCGGTGCGCAGCGCGACCATCCGCCCCCGTCCGGGAACCGCCGCGATCAGTATCAGCACCAGGCCGATCAGGGCCAGCGCGCCGGCCACCGCGAGGGCCCGGTCGTCGTTCCAGGCCATGCTGCTCGCCGAGCGTGCCCACTGCTCGTACGGCACGATCCTGATGGGACGCCCCAGTAGCGCGGCGACCACATGGGCGGCGGTCAGACCGCCGATCGCCAGCAGGGCGAGCGCGGCGACCGCGGCGGGCAGCCCCCGATTGGGCCGGAAGGCCCGGCTGGCTCTCGCGCCCTCGAACCCCCGAGCAGGCACGAAGAGCGGGAGCTTCTCAGACGGGCCTCGTCCTTCGGTCATCGCCCCTCCTCGGCCCGGGCCGCTGCTCGGGCACCAGCTCCACGACCTCGATGTCCACGTTCTCCACGGCGATGCCGGTGAGCTCCCGCAGCCGCCGCCGCACTCGTTCGCGGATCTCCGCGGCCAGCCGCGGCACCGGCGCCGGGTAGCGCACAGCCAGGTCGTAGTGGACCGCCGCGACCGCCCCGCTCACCGACGCCGACACGTGGGGCCGGCCGGTCACGTGCTCGTCCTCGCTCGCCAGCCTTTCGGCGATCCTCGTGAAGGCGCGGTCCGAGATCGTCGTCGTCCCGCGCGCCGTCGGCACGCTCACTGCCGTCTCGGGTGCATCTGCGGCAGGCGCACGCCGCCTTCGAGCACCATGCCGACGAAGAACCCGACGATGCCGAGCACCAGCACGATGAGGAACGCGTTGAGGCCGCCGAAGGCCCCGACGACCCCCAGCACGGTGCCGAACAGCAGTCCCGCGAGGGCCCAGACCGGATACCCTTCCATGATCAATCATTCCTTCCACTGTCGTCAGTGACCACGTCGGCGATCGTCACGTCCACCCTGCGGCCGCCCGCGAGGCCGCCGATCGCGTCACGGACCAGGTCTGCCACCTCCGGCAGCGGCCTGCCGTACCGGGCGACGACGTCGACCTCGATCGCGTCGTCCCGTATGGCGACACCCGCGACCTGACCACCGGGCAGGTATGTCGCGACCACCCCGAACGGTCCCCGGGACAGGCCGGCGACGTCGGGGCACGACAGCACGCGGTCGGCGAGCCGCCGGGCGGACACCTCGCGTTCCTCGCCCTCCCGCTCCACGTCCGCCCTCTCCGGAACGGTGTTCACAGGACTCGCGGCTCCCCTTCGGCGGACTCCTGCGCCTCCTCCTGCCTCGGCAGGTGGACGTCGTCGACCGCGATGTTCACCTCGGTGACCTCCAGCCCGCACATGCGCTCCACGGCGCGGATCACGTGACTACGCACCGCCTGCGCGAGGTCGGGGATCGCGACGCCGTACTCGACGATGAGATGGATGTCCACGGCGGCCTGCCGCTCGCCGACCTCCACCGCCATGCCCCGGGTGACGCCGTCCTCGCCGCCGAACGCGCCCTTGATCGCGCCGAACGCGCGAGCCGTGCCGGTGCCGAAGTCGTGGACCCCGTCGATCTCGCGGGCCGCCATGCCGGCGATCTTGGCGACCACTCCGTCGGCGATCGTGGTGCGGCCCCGCTCGGTCACCAGGCCGGAACCGCCCTGCACTCCGAAAGACCGCCCGGACGCCTGCTCGACGGTCGCGGTCGACGTTCTGGTTTCGGTCATGTGACTCCCCCGCTTCGTACGCGCGGTTCGTGCCGCTTCCCGCCGATACATGCCCGTGATACCCAATTTGCGCACAGTAATCAGACCAGGCAGGGCGAGGTTGGGTCAGCGGAAACTCTCGAACCCCCCAAGGGGGACGAGCCCTCGGCGGAGACAGAGTCAACGGCCTTAACGCGGAGATCAAGTCGGACCAAAACTGACCGGTATGTCCGAGATCGAGTTTTTCTGTGCCCGTCTAGGGCATTCATACCGTTCAGTCGGGTCGCAGCGCCGCGTGGCGAGCCGGGCGGTCGTCCGGGGGCCGGCGCTACGGGGGCGGGCCAGTAGGAGGCGCGATCATGAAGGACGGACTGAAGGTGGCTCTGGCGGTCATCGCGGGCTACTACCTCGGCCGGCACCAGAAGCTCCGTTTCGCGCTGATGCTGGCGCTCGCCATCCTCGCCGCCCGCCTCAAGGGAGAGGGAGCGGCGGGCGCCCTGCTGGAACAGGTCCCCAAGATCCTGGGCGGAGCCGCCCCCGACGTCGGCAAGATCACCGAACGCGTGCGCGGCGACCTGCTGGACATCGGTAAGGCGGCGGCCATGCGCGCCACCAGCAAGCAGATCGACAACCTGAGCGACAAGCTGCACGAACGCGCCGAGGCGCTGCGGCATCCCAAGGGCAAGGGCCGGGCCGCGGAGGAGGAAGAGGAAGAAGAGGAGCGGCCGGAGGAGAGCCGCCGCCGCGCGCCCCGCCGCCGCCCGCCGCGGCGCGAACCCGAGCGCGAAGAGGCCTACGACGAGGAAGAGGAGTACGAGGAGGAGCCCCACGAGGAGGAGCCCCACGAGGAGGAGCCCCACGAGGAGGAGGCCGAGGAGCCCGAACCCGAGGAGCGGCGCCGGCCCCGGATCCGTCCCACCCGTCCCGTGCTGCGGAGGCGGTGAGACCGATGACCGAACAGACGCGGGAACGCGACCAGGGCACGCGGGCGCCGGACGAGGGGACGCTGCCCACCCAGCGGCTCGGGGAGGAGTTCCAGAACCTCGCCACCGCCGTCGCGGAGCGCGCCCTGTCCCGGGTCGCCGAGAAGATCGACGGCCTGGCCGGCCGTCTCACCGACTACGTGGAACACGGCGGCTCCGGGCTGTTCAGCGCGCTCACCGGCAAGGAGGGCGGCGGACGGGAGGCGCTCGGCGGGGTGCTCGGCGTCCTCACCGGCGGCCGGGACGCCCGGGGACTGCTCAAGACGGTGGCCGACCGGCTCGGTGCGACGGGCGGAGGCGGCCTGCTCAGTGCTCTCACCGAGGACGGCGGGGGCAGTCACCCCGTACGCGCGGCCCTCATGGCGTACGGCAAGGAGAAGATCAAGGGCCTGTTCGGCGGCGGGGGCGGGGGCAAGGGCCGCAAGGGCAAGAAGCTCAAGGTCACCAACATCGTCGAGTCACTCGACGTCGGCGCGCCCATCCGCCTGGTCTACAACCAGTGGACGCAGTTCGAGGACTGGCCGAGCTTCATGAAGAAGGTCGAGACCGTCGAGCAGAAGTCCGACGAGAAGCTCGGCTGGAAGGCCCAGATCTTCTGGTCCCACCGCACGTGGGAGTCGACCATCATCGAGCAGGTCCCCGACAGCAGGATCATCTGGCGCTCGCAGGGGCCGAAGGGCTTCCCTGACGGCAGCGTGACCTTCCACGAGGTAACTCCCGAACTGACCCGGGTGCTCCTCGTCGTCGAGTATCACCCGCAGGGTCTCTTCGAGCGCATCGGGAACCTGTGGCGTGCCCAGGGCCGCCGGGTCCGGCTCGAGTTCAAGCACTTCAGACGGCACGTCATGACCAACGCCCTGCTTAATCCCGACGACGTCGAGGGCTGGCGGGGCGAGATCCGCGACAGCCAGGTCGTCAAGGACCACGAGACGGCGCTGCGCGAGGAGCGCGAGCGCGAGGAGGGCCCCGAGGAGGAGTTCGAGGAGCCCGAGGAGCCCGAGGAGCCCGAGGAGGAGCCCGAGGAGCAGGCCGAAGAGGAGGAGCCGTACGAGGAGGAGGAAGAAGAAGAGGAAGAGGAAGAGGAGCCCGGGCGGGCACGCAGGCCCGCCTACGCGGGCGCCGCGGCCGGCGGTCAGGGCGGGTCGACGGCCACCCGCAGGCGCGGGGCCGAACCCGCGGAGCGCGGCACGCGGGCACCGGACCGGCGGCGCGAAGCGGAGGCCGGGCAGGACCGCGGCGGCGAGCCCCGCAGGGGCGAGCAGACGCGCAGGAACGAGGAAGCCGAGGAGCCGGGCGAGCGGACGCGCAGGGGCGAGGAGACCGAGAAGACGGGCGACCAGCGGAAGCCGGCGCGCCGTCCGCTGATCCGGCGCCGCCGGTCCTCGCAGTAGCGGACACGAGCGGCGGCGGGGGCGGCCAATGATCACAGACATCACACACTCGAGGAGGGGAAACGCATGACGGTAGCCGTTCCACCAGCGGGTGGCGGCGGACTGCCGGGCCGGTCATCGGGATCGGGCCTGGCCGACGTCATTGACACGATCCTGGACAAGGGCCTCGTGATCGACGCCTACGTACGGGTTTCACTGGTCGGCATCGAGATTCTCACCATCGACGTACGCGTCGTCGTCGCGAGCGTCGACACCTACCTCCGTTTCGCCGAGGCGGTGAACCGGCTGGACCTGGCATCGCAGCAGCAGGGGCTGCCCGACCTCCTGTCGAGCGCGCCCCAGAGCATCGCTCGCGGCAAGTCCAAGGGCGTGGCCCAGGGCGTGCTGGAGGCGGCCGGGGAGAAGCTGCAGGACATGTTGGCGAGCTACGCGGAGGAAGAACCCGCCCCGCGTGCCCGCCGTCGTCGACGGGAGGATGACTGAGATGTCGGGCTCCATCAAGCAGTCCGGGGCGGGCGACCGGGCCGAGGCCGCCCGGCGCGACACCGCGTGCTACGTCTACGGCATCCTCCCCGAGGACGTGGAGATCAGCGAGGACGCCGTCGGCGTGGGTGAGCCCCCCGGCCAGGTCAAGATCATCCGCCATGGTGAGATCGCGGCTCTGGTGAGCGACGTCGATGTGGACCGCCCCCTCGGCCGTGCACAGGACCTGGTGGCTCACGAGCAGCTGCTCGACGAGGCCGCGGCCGAGGTCCCCGTGCTCCCCCTGCGGTTCGGCGCGGTGATGACCACGCCCGAGGCGGTCGTGGAGGAACTGCTGGCCCCGCACCACGACTCGTTCGCGGCCGCCCTCAAGCAGATCGAGGGGCGCGCCCAGTTCGTCCTCAAGGCGCGGTACGCCGAGCAGCCGGTGCTGGTCGAGGTGCTGACGGAGAACGCCGAGGCCAGACAGTTGCGCGACCGGATCAGGCAGTTGCCGGAAGAGGTGACGCGCAACGAACGGATCCGGCTCGGCGAGCTGATCACGCAGATCATCGCGGCGAAGCGCGAGGCCGACACGCAGGCCGTCGTCGAACGCTTCGAGCCCTTCACCGCCGGCGTGGTCGTCCGGGATCCCAGTCACGAGCGGGACGCCGCGCACGTCGCGTTCCTCGTCGAGAACGACCGCCAGACCGACTTCGAACGCGCCGTCGGGGAGTTGCGCTCCGAGTGGGGCGACCGGGTCGAGGTCCGCCTGCTCGGGCCGATGGCGCCGTACGACTTCGTCACCACGTGACCCAAGAGGGGAGGCCGCCGTGGGACTGATCAGTGCGCTGTTCACCTGGCCGCTCGCCCCGGTCCACGGAGTGATCCGGCTGGGCGAGCTGATCCAGAAGCAGGTCGAGCATGAGCTGAGGGACCCGGCGGCGGTCCGGCGGCGGCTGGAGGCCATCGAGGAGGCCAGGCGCTCGGGCCAGATCTCCGAAGAGGAGGAGGCCCAGGCCGTGGAGGAGATCCTCAGGCTCATGAGCGGCCCGCGGAGGGGGTGATCGTCCCATGCCTCCCCGGCGGAGAGCCCGGTACGACGAGGACGCCGCGCCGTACCGGCGGCGGGCCTCCTCCGGCGTGCCCGCCGGGGAGGACGGGCCGTACGGCGAGTCCGAGGGCGACGACGAGGACGAGCGCGGAGGTGAGCGCGGGGCGGAGCCGCGCCGGCGCAGGGCCGCGCTGAACGCGGTGTCCGCCGGCCGGCTCGGCCTGCGGTACATCGCGGACCTGACTTCCAAGGACACCGAGGGGGTCACGTCGGTGGAACCCGTGGAGGACGGCTGGCTGGTGGACGTCGAGGTCGTCGAGGACCGCAGGATCCCGTCCACCAGCGACATGCTGTCGATCTACGAGTGCCAGGTGGACGACGAGGGCAACCTCATGTCCTACCGGCGCACCCGGACCTACCGGCGCGGCACGGGCGCCTACGGCGGTGGGCTATGACCGATCCCCGCTCGCGTCCCGTCCTGCGCGAGTCGTACGCGCCGCCGCCCGTGATGGGCCGGGAGTCGACCAACCTGGGCGACATCCTGGAGCGCGTGCTCGACCGGGGCATCGTGATCGCCGGCGACATCCGGGTGAACCTGCTGGAGATCGAGCTGCTGACCATCAAGCTGCGGCTGGTCATCGCCTCGGTGGACACCGCGCGGGAGATCGGCATCGACTGGTGGGAGCGCGACCCGTGGCTCAGCGGCAAGGACCGCGAACTGGTCGAGGAGAACCGGCGGCTCCGCGAGCGCCTGAACGCGGTCGAGGAGCGCCTGCTCGCCTGGGAGGAGCGGACGGAACTCGAAGCGGGCGAACGTGCGGGTGAGCGGCGGGGCGACCGCCAGGCCGAGGCCCGCGACCGGCGGCTCGGCCGTTCCCCCGGAACGGAGCCCGGTCATGAGTGAGAACCACACGGACGCCCCCGGACAGGGGGTCTACCTGTACGCGGTGACGCCGGGTGGGGAGCCTCCTCGTGACCTGCGTGGCGTGCTGGACGGGCCGGTCCGGCCCCTTTCCCACGTCGGGCTCGTGGCCCATGTCAGCGACGTGCCCCTCGACCGGTTCGGAGAGGAACCGCTGCGCCGCTCGCTGGAGGACCTCGACTGGGTGGAGGGAGTCGCCCGCGCCCACCACCGGGTCGTCGAGGCGCTGGCGGCGGCCGGGCCGACGGCCCCCGTGCGCCTCGTGACCGTCTACACCGGCGAGGAGCAGGTCCGCGACCTGCTCGACCGGCGGCACGACGACTTCGCCGAGATCCTGTCGCGGGTCGCGGGGCGGCGGGAGTGGGGCGTCAAGGCGTACCTGCGCAGGCAGACGCCGCAGCCCGCGCCGGTGCCTCCGGCCACGACCACGGCCGGCGGCGACAGCCCCGGCATGGCGTACCTGCGCCGGAAGAAGGAGAACCTGCGCGGCAGAGAGGACCTGTGGCGCGCGGCGGCCGAGCGGGCCGAGGACCTGCACGCCGAACTGGGACGGTTCGCGGTGGCGAGTCTCCGCCACCGCCCGCAGGACCCCCAGTTGTCCGGGCGGAGCGAGGCGATGGTGCTCAACGGCGCCTATCTGGTGGATCCGGCCCGCGAGGAGGAGTTCGCCGCCGTGCTCGGCGGTTTCCGCGACCGGTTCCTGGACGTCGAGCTCACCGGCCCGTGGGCGCCCTACTCCTTCACCTCGGTCGACCTCGGGGCCGACCGGGCCGGAGGTGTGCGATGACGCCCGGCGGCACTCCGGCGTACCTGCCGGAGCGGCAGAGGGACACCTCTCTCGCCGCCGGGGGCCGCCTGCCGCCCGAGCGCGTGGCGCTCGTCGACCTGCTCGACCGGCTGCTCGCGGGCGGCGTGGTGATCACCGGCGACATCGTGCTGTCGATCGCCGACATCGACCTCGTCCGCATCTCCCTGCGGGCGCTGCTCGGCTCCGTACGCGGCACCGAGCCGTTCGACCCGCTCGGCCGGCCGGACGCGGAGAGCGGGCGATATCGGCCCCGGCAGGAGGGGGAACGAGGATGACCGGCGCCGGTGGTGAGACCAGGAACGGAGCGTGGGACACCGCGAAGGGACCGTGGCGGATGGGCGTGCCAACCGGGGCGGACGGCACGGACAGCACGGTCAGCACGGCCGGCGCGGAGACCGCGAGGGCGGGCCCCTGGCGGCTGAACACCGACCCGGAGGCGGTGCGGCGCGACCTGAGCCGCCTGGTGCTGACGCTCGTCGAGCTGGTGCGCCAGCTTGTGGAACGGCAGGCCATCCGGCGGATGGACCAGGGCGACCTGTCGGACGAGCAGGTCGAGACGCTGGGCGTGACGCTGATGCGCCTGGAGGAGGCCATGACCGAGCTGTGCGAGCGGTTCGACGTCTCGCCGTCCGAGCTCAACCTCGACCTGGGACCCCTCGGCACGTTGCTGCCCACCGACGCGCCGTGACCGGCGGCGTGTACGGCCAGGTGGCAGGGGTAGGCGCAGGGGATCGATCGGGCCCGAAATCGATCGGGTCGGAAATCGATCGGGGCGGAGGAGTCGTCATGAGTGTCGTCGGCCGGGACGAGGTCCGCGCGCTGCTGGAGTCGTCGTCGCCCGACGCGACGCTGGTGCTGGTGGGCGGACGGTGCGAGGTCGTGCCGGAGGAGCGGGCCGAGGGCCTGGTGATCGCCAGCCGGCGCGACCTGAGGAGCCTGGTGGGGGACGGCCCGGTGGACGACCTGCGGCTCGGCGAGCTCGCGGACCGGCTCGACACGGTGGCCCGCGAGCTGGGGGCGTGACAGGGCGGCCGGGCGGCCCCTGTGACACCGGGGGGAACGTATGGGGGAGTTCGATGCGGCCGCGTACGGGCGGACCATCGCGGACATCTACGACGAGATGGTGGTGCACGTGCCCACCGGACCGGCGGTCGAGCAGGTCTTCCGGCTGGCCCGGGGAGGGCCCGTCCTGGAGTTCGGGATCGGCACCGGCAGGCTGGCGCTCCCCATCGCCGCCCGCGGCCTGACCGTGGCGGGCGTCGACGGGTCTCCCGACATGGTGGCGGTCCTGCGGGGCAAGCCCGGCGGAGACCGCATCCCGGTGACCGTGGGCGACTTCTCCGAGGTGAGCGTCGAGGGACGGTTCGCGCTCGTCCTGCTGGCCTTCAACACCGTCTTCGCGCTGCCCTCGCAGGACGCCCAGGTGCGGTGCTTCCGCAACGCGGCGGCCCATCTGCGGCCCGGGGGGCGCTTCGTGATCGAGACCTGGGTGCCGGACCCGGCGGCCTTCCGGGACCGGACGGCGCTGCGGCTGCTGGCGCTCGGCGAGGACGAGGTCGTCGTCGAGGCCGCCCGGCTGAGCCCGGCCGAGCAGTTCATGCACACCACGAAACTGCGGATGACCGCGGACGGCCTGCGGCTGTTGCCGGCCAACCACCGCTACGCCTGGCCGTGCGAGCTGGATCTCATGGCCCGCCTCGCCGGGATGGAGCGGGAGCACCGCTGGGCCGACTGGTCCGGCGCTCCGTTCACCGACGACAGCCGCGCCCACGTGTCCGTCTACCGCCTGCTGGAGAGCTGATGCAGTTGCCCGCGCCCCGAGGCCCGCTGACCGAGCGGCTCTTCACGGAGCTGGCCAGGCCGCCGCACGCTTTCGCCCCGCCGCCCACTGTCCCGTACGGCGGCCCGTTCGACGACGAGGACGCCCACCTCGCGCTGTTCGTCTGTTACGAGCTGCACTACCAGGGCTTCGACGGCGTCGACGACCGCTGGGAGTGGAACCCGTCGGTGCTGGCCCTGCGGGAGCGCCTGGAGCGCTGGTTCGAGCGATGGCTGGCCCGGCGCGTGCCCCGCCCGCCCGCACCGCCGCCGCGGGAGGTGCCCCGCGCTCTGGCGGCGCTGGTGGCGGCCGACGACGGTCCCTCGCTGTCGGCGTTCATGCGGGCCGGAGCCGGCGCGGAGCAGTTCCGCGAGTTCGTGATCCACCGCTCGATCTACCAGCTCAAGGAGGCCGACCCGCACACCTGGGGCATCCCGCGCCTGCTCGGCCGGCCGAAGGCGGCGCTCGTGGAGATCCAGTCCGACGAGTACGGCGGGGGCAGGCCGGAACGCATGCACTCCGAACTGTTCCGCGCGACCATGCGGGGACTCGGCCTCGACGACGCCTATGGCGCCTACCTGGTCGGCGTTCCCGGTGTGACGCTGGCGATCAGCAACGTCATGTCGCTGTTCGGGCTGCACCGCCGCCACCGGGCCGCTCTCCTCGGGCACCTCGCGGCGTTCGAGATGACCTCGTCGATCCCCAACCGCCGCTACAGCCAGGGTCTGCGGCGGCTGGGCGGGGACGCCGGCGTACGCCGCTACTACGACGAGCACGTGCAGGCCGACGCCGTACACGAGCAGATCGCCGCGCACGACTTGTGCGGCGCGTTCGCCGCCGAGCATGCCGGCCTGGCCGGGGACATCCTGTACGGCGCCGCCTGCGCGCTCACCCTCGACCGGCTCTTCGCGGAGCACCTGCTGGGCCGCTGGCGGGAGGGGCGCACCTCCCTGTGGCGCACGGACGCCGAGGCGACGACCCGGCCACCACGCTCGACCGCCGAGGCGACAACCCGATGACCACGCTCGACCGCCCAGGCGACGACCCCGTCACCACGCTCGACCGCCCAGGCGACGACCCCGCCACCACGCTCAGCCGCCGTCCACCCGCAGCACGCCGCCTCGTGCCGCCGTCCGCCTCCGTCACCTCCAACCCGGGCCAGGTCACGCCGGAGATCGACTACGTGCTGCCCCTGCGCTGGAACGACGACGCGGGGCTGGCGGAGCTGACCGTTTATCTGCGCGGCCTTGCCCGGCATGTCCGGATCGTGGTGATCGATGGTTCACCGTCTCCGCTGTTCGAACGGCACGCGCGTGAGTGGCGCGGCATCGCCGAACACGTGCGGCCCGACGACGACCTCACGGTCGCGAACGGCAAGGTGGCAGGGGTGCTGAGTGGCATGCGCCGCGTCCGGAACGAGCACGTCGTCATCGCCGACGACGACGTGCGCTACGACGCGGACGCACTCGCCCGGGTCCACACCCTGCTCGGCCACGCCGACCTCGTCCGCCCGCAGAACCACTTCCACCCGCTCCCCTGGCACGCCCGCTGGGACAGCGCCCGCACCCTGCTCAACCGCGGCCTCGGCGCGGACTACCCGGGGACCTTCGGCGTGCGCCGCTCGACGTTCGAGAAGATGGGCGGCTACGACGGCGACGTGCTGTTCGAGAACCTGGAGCTCATCCGCACCGTCCGCGCCCACGGCGGCCGCGAGGTCCGCCCGCTCGACCTCTACGTGCGGCGTCTGCCGCCCGACACCCGCCGGTTCTGGTCCCAGCGGATCCGGCAGGCGTACGACGACCTCGCACAGCCCGCCCGGATGGCGGCCTTCCTCGCCGTCCTTCCCTGCGTGGGCATGGCTCTGTGGCGGCGCCGGCCCGAGTTGGTCGCAGCGGGCGCCGCGGCGGTGGTGGCCCTGGCCGAAATCGGACGCCGCCGCGCCGGGGGCCGCCGGATCTTCCCCGCCACCTCCAGCCTGTTCGCCCCGGTCTGGGTCCTCGAACGCGCCACCTGCAGCTGGGCGGCCCTGACCGCCAGGCTCCTGCTCGGCGGCGTGCCGTACGCCGGACGACGCCTGCGCACCGCCGCCCACTCGACGCGCCGGCTCCGCCGCCGCGCCCCGCCCCGACGACCCCGACCCGCGTGCCTTCGTAATGCCGTCCACGCCCTGGGCCTGATCGTCCGCCACGACCTCGGGCGATCCAACCGATGACGCGGACCTTGGCCAGATGCCTGACGACTACGAGCCTTGGGCGGGCCCCGGTCACTGCGCCGGAAGGAACCTCCGGTCCTCGCGAAGTCCGCTCCGCTGGACCTTCGCTGCGGTCCTCGCTCCCTTCCGCTCCGCTCCCTCGATCCCGGCTTTCCGTCAGGCGGGCGGGTCGGGTTCGCTCGTCGCCCGGAAGCCGACCACCTTGTGAGAGCCGTCGCAGAACGGCTTGGTCGAGGACCGGCCGCAGCGGCACAGCGCGACCGTGGCCCTGCCCGGGTCGATGCGCCGTCCGTCCTGCGTCGTCAGCGTGAACGGCCCGCGCACCAGCAGCGGGCCGTCCTCGCAGGGCGTCACGGTGACCGCCGTCACCGTGGCCGGGTCCTCCGCCATGTGCTCCATGCGGAGCAGCCTGCCCGGGACGGTGACGGCGTAACACCTGGTCAGCGACGCATGGTCAGTCCCATCGCGCGCAGTGTGCGGAAGGGCTGAAGGCCCAGCACCCGGCCCGGTCCACGGCCGGTCCCTGCGCCGCGAACACCGATCCGGCGAACGGCGCTCTGATCGCGCCGGGTACGCCCGACGGGCTGGGCACGTCCGCCTTGACGCTCGGCGGGGCGAAGGCCCATCGCGGCGTCGCCGTGCCGCCCGCCGGTTCGCCGCCGGGGAGGGCGTGCGAGTGCCCGGACGTACGGCTCCGCCAGGGCGCCAGGCTCCAGCAGCCGGTCGTGCCGTCGTCTCCGCACCGGTGCTGCGTGTGGGCGACCAGCGGCGGCAGCGGCAGGTATCCCGGTATCACGAGGGATGCGGCCGGCGGCTGTGCGCCCGCCGGAGGCGCCGCCACGGCACGACCGTTGAGCGACGGCACGGGGGTCACCCACGTCGAGTCGTCCGGAAGCGCCGGCACGACCGTGACCTCCGTCGTCGGCGTCACGGCCGGGAAGGCCGTCCGCGCCGATGTCGCGGTTCCGGGCGCCGAACCCACCGCCGTGGGGACGGCGGGCGGGGTAGTGGGCCGGTTGGTGGGCGGGGTAGTGGGCCGGTTGGTGGGCGGGGCGGCGGTGGGGAGCGCGGTCGAGGTGACGGCCGCGCTCGCCCTGGGCTGCGGCGGCTGCTGCGGCGGCCTGTGCGTCGGCTTGGCCGTGGGCTTGGCTTTGGCCGTGGGCTTCGGCTGCGGCGTGGACTTGGCCGCCGGCTTCTGCGTCGGTTTGTCGGTGGGCTTCCCCGTGGGCTTGTCCGTGGGTTTGCCGGTCGGCTTGTCCGTGGGTTTGCCGGTCGGCTTGTCCGTGGGCTTGCCGGTCGGCTTCTCCGTGGCCGTGGGGCTCGGCTGGGTGCTCGCCGTGGCGCCCGGGTCGGGCGAGACGCTCACCGAGACGGTCGCCGCCGGGGTGGCCTGCGCCGCCGCCGTAGCGGTAGCCCCGCTCGGTGTGGGTGTGGGAGCGCCGCTCCCGGCCGGTGCGGGGGTCGCGGTCGCGGTGGGCCCGCTGCTCGCGGTCGGCGCCGGTGCCCCCTGACCGCTCTGGCCGGGAGTCGCCGTAGCGGCGCCGCCGGCCGTCGGCTGCGGAGTCGAGGCGGTGCCCGGCCCGCCGTTCGGCCCCGGCTTTCCCTGTCCGCTCGGCGCCGGCTGGGCCTTCGTCATGGGACCGCTGCCCGGCCGGTCTTCTCTGGTGCGGCGAGGGTCACGGTGATGATCACGTGGGTCGCGAGCCGTCCGGTCATCCCTGACGCGGCTGCGGCCGCCGGCGTCCCGATCGCGTGACTCGTGGGCCGTCCGGTCCCGGGTGGAGGTGCCGTCAGAACCGGCGCCCAGGGGGACGCCGGCAGATCCGCCGGAGTCGTGCGACTTCCCCGAGGGGCCGTCGGGACCACCGGCGGAGTCGTGGGCGGTGCCGGACGGGTCACCGGAGGAATCGGGGCCGGTCTTGTTCGCCGTTTGGGAGTCCGTCCCGGCGCCGCCCGGCGCGTTCGCGCCGGCGCCGGGGCCGTTCCCCGCGTCGTTCGATGCCTTCGCGCCGTCACCCGGTGCGTTCCCGGCACTGTTGGAGGAACTGTTGGAGGAACTGTTGGAGGAACTGTTGGAGGCACTGTCGGGTGCATTGGCGGGGGCGTTGGCGGCGTCGGCCGAGGAGTCGTGGGCCGAACCGGACGGACCATCCGGACCGCCGGACGAGTCCTGCGGCGTACCCGACACGCCGGCGGTGTCGGCCGACGAGTGATGGGCCGTACCTGACGAACCGGGGCCTGCCTTGTTCACCGTCTGCGTGTCGGGCGCGGCCTGGTCCGGCGCGTGCCCGGAACCGCCCGGGGAGGAATCCGAGGAGGACGACGAGGAGTCCGCGGAGTCGTTGGAGGTGGGCGCGGCCATGGGACCGGCGCCCTCTACCGGTGGAGGGGCGTCCCAGCCGGGCTCGGCCACCGCGGCCCAGGGCTGCGCGGCCACGGCGCCGCCTGTGGCGGAGACCGCGGCCAGGAGCAGGCCGGAGACCAGGGTGGCGCGCCGGGTGGACATTCGGGGGGTCATTGAGAGGCTCTTCCTCGATCTAGGGAGTGGGCCGGGGACCGATGAGGGACTTCCAGCCCGCCGCGGCGAACTCGGGCGTCCCTGGGAGAGCGGCTGCGGGCACGGACGGAGGCGTCGGGTCGGGGATGTTGACCCAGTCGCCCTTGTCCGCGCCGCGTATATCGGGTTTCCACGCCATGAGCAGGCTCATGGCGTAAGGGCTGGAGTAGACGGGGCCGGTGGCGCCGGCGCCCGTGGTCGCAGTCACCTGGACCAGGACGGAGACCTGCACCTGGTCCTCGGAGCGGACCTTCCACTGGACGCCGATCGTCTGCGTCCGCAGCGCCGCCCCGGCGGGGAGGTCGCCTTCCGGGGGAAGGCCGAGGGTCTCCCGCCAGCCGCGTACGGCATCGCGCGCACCCTCGCGTGCCTCCTTGCGCTGGTCCGGCGGGGCGTACAGCGCCGCGGCCTGTTCGGCCTGGCCGACGTCGAGCGTCCAGGCGGCCTCCAACGCGGCGGCCGCGGCGGACGCCGCCCCGATCTCGGTGTGAGGGAAGCCGACGGGGTAGCCTCCGTCGCCCTCGTGCCCGGCGGGCGCCGCCAGCGCGACGGTCGGCGCCGCGACGCGCACCGCCGTGGACGGCGGAGCCTCCGCCTGCCGCGTCTGCAGCACGATCACCGCGACGGCGATCACGGTGACGACCCCCGCGATGGCGACGACCAGGTGCCGGGGATCCCACCGGCGCGGTGGTCCCAGGTCCCAGTCGAGCGCCGGATCGGGGATGACCGGTCCCACTACTTGCTCCGGTCCGGCCGCTGCCCGAACGCCTGTCCGGCGGCCGCGGCGAGACGCAGGTACGCGCCGCGGGTGGTGGGCCGCAGCCGGGCGAGGTCGACCTCCGCGCCCTCTTTGAGGTGCGGGTCGAACGGCACCCGCACCACCGTGCGGCAACGCCCGGCGAAGTGGCGTTCGAGCAGGTCGACGTCGACGTGCGACTTGGGCTCGACCGCGTTCAGCACGACGATGGCGTTCTTGACGAGGTGGCCGTGGCCGTGGGCGGTGAGCCAGTCGAGGGTCGCGGCGGCCGAGCTCGCGCCGTCCACCGCGACCATGGTGACCAGCACGATCTGGTCGGCGAGCTCCAGGGTGGCGCCCATGGCGCCGTGCAGGAGCCCGGTGCCGCAGTCGGTGATGCAGATGGAGTAGTAGCGCTCGATCAGATTGGCGACCGTGCGGTAGTCCTCCGCGTTGAACGCCTCGCTGACGGCCGGGTCGGTGTCGGAGGCGAGCACCTCCAGCCGCGCGGACGACTGCGAGGTGAACGCGCGGGCGTCGGCGTACCGCACGATGTGCGGCGCCTCGGCCAGGAGGGTCCGGATGGTCGCCGCGGTCTCCGACTTGACCTTGATGCCGAGCGTCCCCCGGTCGGGGTTGGCGTCGATGGCGATCACCCGGTCGCCCCGCAGCGAGGCGAGCGTGTTGCCCAGCGCCGCCGTCGTCGTGGTCTTCCCCACCCCGCCCTTGAGGCTCATGACCGCGATCCTGTGGTGACCGCTGGCGACGGGCGTCTGGGCATGCGCGATGAGCGTGCGGCGCTCCATCTCCGCCGCCGACTCCGAGGGGATGATCCGGCCGCCGGAGAGCTGGTAGACGAGCCGCCGCCATCCGCCGGTGGGCTCCACACGGCGGTTGGTCAACAGATGTTCGGCCGTGAGAGGCACGCTCTCCGGGAACTGCTCGGCGGGAGTAGGCACCGAAGTGTGAATCTCGGTCATGTCGGGTCCTTTCACCGAGGACGGGAGGAAACGGGGGCGGCGATCAGCAGGTGCTCCATCGCACGGTGGCGGTGCCTTTCTTGCCCTTCGGGCCGTGCAGTTCGAGCGGCGCCGCCACGGGCGAGGGGACCCCGCACCAGTAGCGGACGCGCAGCGCGCGCACGGTGAGCACGTCGGTGTGCCCGGGCTTGAGCGTTCCGCTGGACGGCTCGACCACCAGGCCGGGAGCCGAAATCCGCCATTTCACGGGCTTTCCTGAGGTTGTCGAGAGAGTGAGGGTTCCTCTCCCGAACGCGTCGAGGGTGATGGCGGACGGCGCCTGAACACCCCAGGCCCCCATCAGGAAGGTGCCCGGGGAGAGGGGGGTGTCCTGAGCGGCACCCTGTCCGGCGGGCTTCGCGGCGCCCCCGGCCGCGTTCTGCCCACCCGCCTGCGCGGCGCCCCCGGCCCCGCTGTCTCCGCCGGGCTGTGCGGCACCTCCGGTCGCGGCGCCCCCGGTCGTGCCACCCCCGGCCGGGTTCTGTCCGCCGGGCTCCGCGGCGTCTCCGGTCGCGGCGGTCGCGGTCACCGTGGCGTGCGGCGCGCCCGAGGCCGTACCCGCCGCGGCGCCTGTCGCGGCGCCGACTGCCGCGCCGACTGCCGAGGGGTTCGCGGACGTCTGCGCGACGTGCGCCTCCAGCGACCCTTTCTGGGACTGGGGGGCGGGAGCGAAGAGGTTGATCCCCGTCACGGTTCCCGCCGCTCCCGCGACGACGACGATGACGATCCGCAGGGCGGTCGCCCGTAACAGCGAGCCGACCCGCGCCAGCACCTCGACGATCCTGATCTGCGCACCGGCGAGCGGCCTGCCGGGGAGGTCCGTCTCCCCCGGCGCGTCCGCGACGTTGCCGACGCCGGCGCGATCGGCTGGGGCGCGGTCGGCTGGGGCGGGAACGGCCTCGGCGGCGCGCGCCAGGGCCTCCCTGGCCCTGATCTGCGAGAGCAGCGCGTTGTACAGAGGCGTGTCCTGCCCCGGCGGCAGTGCGTCGGCCGGTCCGAGGGCCGGGGGTGCCTCCCCGGTCGTCCCGGTCGCGGCGGCCTCCAGCGACCCGGAGGACGGCGCGGAGGACGGCGCGGGCCGTTGCGCGGCGCGTGCCTTCGACGTCCTCGGCGGCCACGCCAGGCCCGGCTGGGTGTCCTCCTGGGAGATGGCCCGCACCGGACGCTCCGGCAGCTCGGGACCGGCCGGAGCGCCGGAAGAGGCGCCGGAAGACGCGCCGGAGGGAGCGCCGGTGGGACGCGCCGTTCCCGGTGGCGAGGGCGGGGCCAGGCGGCCGGGCCCCGTGTGCTCCCGATCCCCCCTGTCCGCCCGGTCCGCCCGGTCCGCCGTGTCGTTCCGGGACGGCGGGCCGGGCTGCTCACGGGGCCCGGCCGTCGACAGACCGGAGTCGGGTGGCACCAGCGGCGGCACCGGTGGCGTCGGGGTCACCGGGGCAACCGTCCGGGGCGGCGGGACGGACGCCGACGGGCTTTCCTGCCGTGCGGCCGGGGCGGGGGCGGTGTTCACGGGAGCGGCGAGCGGCATGCCGAACGACGAGGGGGGCCGGTGTGCCGGCCGCTCCGCCCGGGCGGGAGCGGCCCTGTTCAGCGCGTCCAAGAGTCGCTGCCTGGTCTCGGCCGTGAGGTCGGCGACCGGGGGACGGGAGAGGATCTGCGGAACGGTGTATCGGATGTTGATGGGCCGCTTGCACACCACGCAGGTCACGATGTGCCGGAGCAGCGCCGTACGTGCGGCCCCGAAGTCTGCCGCCTCGCCGTGCTCGTCGGGGAAGACGGCGGCGGCCAGCGGACCGAGCTCCGGGCAGATCGGACGGCCCCGGGCGAGGCCGTCCAGGCCGCTCACGAGGATCTCCACCACGTCCTGGGTACGCGCGATGAGCCTGCCGGCCTCCTTGACCGGCAGGGCGAGCACGTACACGAGGTCCCGCAGCGGGAGTTCGTGGCGGTAGAGCAGGCGCAGCGCCTCGGCGCCCAGGGGATCCGCCAGGCTCCAGGCGCGCCGCACCGCCCGGGGGTCGGGTCCGCCGGAACCGGGCCCGGGCAGGAAGCCCCGCCCCGGGCCGGTGGCGCACTCACGGCGCAGCGCGGACAGCAGCCAGGCCCGGTCTGAAACGTTCCCGGGCAGTTCGCGGGCGCCGCACGACTCCAGCGCGGCGATCACCGCCGCGAGCATGGGGGCGGGCTCGAGGTGGCAGGAGGCGTAGTCGACGAGGTGGGCGCCGTGCTCGTCCACCCATGCCATCCCCCGGCCGGGGTCGAGCGTCACATCCCCGGGGGGCGGGTTCATGCGCACCGGAACAGGGTGAGGGTGGCGACGGCGGCATGTTCGGCCAGAGCATCACTGTGACTTAGGCGTCGCACTTGCCTAACAGGAAATCTTGATGCATACCGATACATAGAACGAGATCTTAGACTGACTGCGATGTGTTGGGAAGGAAAAGAACCATAGAAATCACGAGTTGAGGATAAGCCGCAAATAACACCGATATGGTCATCCGAAAGGGGCCCAGAACAGGTGCCCGTTACCTTCTCTCCGCTTGTCTGGAGAAGTGCCGGATTCCACCTGGCTCGACCGTCCCGACAGCCGGATGACCTGGCGTTTCATTCTCTTTTCACGCATCGAGCCCGTCCAGTGGCGCACGGGTTCCCACGTCCGTCTTTCCCCGTCCATCCGATAGACACATCCGATGTGAATAGCCTTCATATACCTGGGGAATAACCAGCGTTCCGCACTTTTCCGGCATTACACCATGCGCACGACCGGTCTCGGGGTGAAGCAGCCCCGGCCGCCCGGCGAAACGATCTCGCGATTTACCCGGGAGCCGCAACCGCGGGCGTGATCGACCGCGAAGAGGTACGCGTGGAGACCGTCGTCGTGCTGTTCAACCGGGACCTGCGAATTCACGATCACCCGGCGCTCTGCGAGGCGTGTGCCTTGGCCCGGCATGTCGTTCCGTTGTTCGTGTTCGACTCCGCGATCGCGGCCCGGCACCGCCGCGACTTCCTCCACGCGTCGCTCCACGACCTGAGGTCGTCCCTGCGCTCGCTCGGCGGCGACCTCGTCGTACGGCACGGCGACCCCGTGGCGCAGGCCGTACGCGCGGCCGGAGATGCGGGCGCGTCGGCGATCTGGGCGAGTGAGGACGTCAGCCCGCTGGCACGGCGCCGGGAGCGGCGCCTCGCGGACGAGTGCCGGGCCCACCGGCTGGAGTTCCGGCTCTTCCCCGGTGTGACCGTGGTGCCCCCCGGCGCACTGCGACCCGGCAGCGGGAGCCACTACCGGGTCTTCTCGCCGTACTGGCGGGCCTGGTCGGGCACCGCGAAACGGCCGGTCCTCGGCGCGCCCCACCCCATGCGCCTGCCGCCCGGCATCGACCCCGGTGTCCTCCCCGAGGCGTCCCCCGAGCCGTACGGGATCGTGCGCGGCGGGGAGAGCGAGGCGCGGCGGCGGCTGCGGCAGTGGGTGGGCGACGGCCTTGCCGCCTACGCCGACACGCGCGACCGGATGGCGGGACGCACCTCGATGCTCAGCGCCTATCTCCACTTCGGCTGCGTGTCGCCCCTGGAGGTGGTGGACCGCTCCTGCGAACGGCCGGGCGGCGAGGAGTACGTCAGGCAGTTGTGCTGGCGCGACTTCCACTACCAGGTGGTGAACGCCTTCCCCGAGATGGGCCGGCGCGACTACCGGCCGGGGAACGTGGAGTGGCGGCGCGACGAGGAGGCGGAGGCCGCCTGGCGGGAGGGTCTGACCGGGGTCCCCATCGTGGACGCGGGCATGCGCCAGCTTCTCGCCGAGGGCTGGATGCACAACCGGGTGCGCCTGGTGACCGGCTCCTACCTGACCAAGCGGCTCGGGATCGACTGGCGGGCCGGGCTCGAGCACTTCGCCGAATGGCTGCTCGACGGCGACATGCCGAACAACTGCGGCAACTGGCAGTGGGTCGCCGGGACGGGCAACGACACCCGGCCCTACCGCAAACTCAACCCCCTCCGGCAGGCGAAGAAGTTCGACCCCGAGGGCGAGTACGTGCGGCGCTACGTCCCCGAGTTGGCGTCCCTTCCCGGCGGCCTGGTCCACGAGCCGTGGAAGGCCCGCGGCGGGGTCTCCGGCTACCCCGCCTCACCTCTCGGCGGCGAGCTCATAGGCTGACCCCGCCGGACGCTTCCTCCCCGCCCGCGTGTGCGGCGTCGAGGCGGCCCCGCGTACGCGGCCGGCAGGTGGCCGGCGACGACGCGCGAGCTCGATGGGGTCTGCTCAGAAGACCAGGACGAGCTTGCCGGCGGTGTGGCCGGACTCGATCAGGGTGTGCGCCCGCGCCGCCTCCTCGACCGGGATCGCCTCCTGGATCCTCACCTTCAGGTCGCCCTTCTCGTACAACGCGGTCAACCGGCCGAGCCGGGCCGCCGAGCGCTCGGTGCCGAGCCGCTGGACGCCGATCCGGTCGGCGGCGGGCTGGTAGGCGATGGTGCCGACGCGCGTGCGGTCGGTCACGAGCGCCGCCGAGACCTCCAGCGCCTCCACGGTCCCGGCCGCGTCGAGCGCGGCGTCCACGCCGTCCGGGGCGGCCGCCCGCACCCGCTCGGCCAGCCCCTCGCCGTACGCCACCGGGATCGCGCCGAGGTCGCGCAGGTAGGCGTGGTTGCGTTCGCTCGCAGTGCCGACGACCGTCGCCCCGAGCGCCCGGGCGATCTGCACGGCGAACGTGCCCACCCCGCCGGCCGCCGCGTGCACGAGGACGGTGTCCCCTGCGCCGACCCGCAGCTTCTCCAGCGCGGTGTCGGCGGTCTGCCCCGACGCGGACAGCACTCCGGCCTCCGGCCACGGCATCGACGCGGGCTTGCGCACCACCTGGTCCGGCGGGACGACGACGTGCTCGGCGTACGACGCGAGCATCGCCCAGCCGACGACCTCGTCGCCGGCGGCCGCACCCGTGACGCCCTCCCCGACGGCGTCGACCACGCCCGCGAACTCGTTGCCCAGCCGCTGCGGGAACGTCGCCGGCACGTAGGCGTGGGCTCCCCCGCCGCGGAACAGCGCGTCGAACGGCTGCACGCCCGCCGCCCTCACCCGGACCCTGATCGTCCCCGCGCTGGGCTCGTCCGGGGCCAGGTCGACGACACGCAGCACCTCCGGGCCGCCGTAGGCGGAGAACACGACCGTCCTGCTCATGAGCGTCTCCTCGTCATCGTGGCGAGCTGGCCGGCGACCCACTCGCGGTATTCCTTCGACAGCGGGCCGGCGCCGACGATCCCCTCGACCATCCGGGGCAGCGCGATGGGCGCGAAGGCCAGGGCGTAGGCGACCAGCAGGACGAACTCCGCGTCCAGCTCGCCGGTGATCTCGCCCTCCTCCTGGCGCCTGCGGGTCCGCTCGACGGCCTCGCGCAGCCGGGCCCGCTGCGCCTGCGCCCACTCGTCGTCGCTGTCGGCGCCCGGGCCGTCCCCCAGCGCCTGCCAGATGACCAGCCGGGACCAGTCCGAGTTGTCCAGCGTGGCGTCGAGGTGGGCCGCCACGCTCTCGGCGTACGTCGCGGCCGGCGGCGTCCTGCTCTCCTGCGCCCGCGCCCACCTGCGGCGCAACTCCTCGACGAGCCCCTGCTTGCCGCCGAAGTAGTACGAGATGAGCTGCTGGTTGACCCCGGCCCTGGCCGCGATGGCGGCCGTCCGGGCTCCGGCGTAGCCCTTCGCGCCGAACTCCTCGACCGCCGCCTTCAGGATCCGCTCGCGGGTCTGTTGGGCCGCCTTCCCACGCTCCTGTGGTGCGCGCCGTGCTGGTGAAGCCATACGCCGCACCCTAGCCAATCAACTGGTTGAGTGACAAACATCAATCAACTACTTGATTATCATGAGGGCATGATCTTCACGGAGCACGAAATCGAGTACCTCGACAGTCAGCGGATCGGGCGCCTGGCCACACTCCAACCGGACGGCACGCTCCAGGTGAGCCCGGTCGGGTTCCGCTACAACCGTGAGCTGCGGACGATCGACATCGGCGGGCGCGACATGGCGGCCAGCCGCAAGTTCCGCAACGTGCTGGCCAACGGCAAGGTGGCCTTCGTCGTGGACGACGTCCCGTCCGTCGACCCCCTGGCAGGTGCGCTGCCTGGAGATACGCGGGTACGGCGAGGCGCTCACCGACCCCGCCGGTTCCGCGGCCCCGCTGGCCGGCCCGATCATCCGCGTGCATCCGCGGCGGATCATCAGCTTCGGGGTCGACCCCGGCAACCCCGCCTCCGGCAAGCGCGACGTCCCCTCACGTTGACCGGCGGCGAACCTCGTCCACCCGCTCGGTGAGGCCTCTGCGGTCGAGGTGCTCCAGCAGCGGCACCGCGACCCGGCGGCTGGTGCCGAGCGCGCTCCTGGCCTGGCTGACCGTGAACGGCTGCGGCAGCCGGGCCAGCAGCGCCGCCGCCCGCGCGTCGGCCCCGGGCGCGAGGACCACGCCGTCGGCGACGCGCAGCAGCGTCCCGGCGCGTACGGCGGCGGCGAGCTCGCGCGGCCCGAGCCCCAGCTCGGCCAGCCGCCCGGCCTCCGGCGCGTGGAAGGGGGCCTCGGCCAGGTCGTCCAGCAGGGTCCGCACCGCGCGGGCGACCGGAGCGGGCAGCCCCGCGGTCCCCGCCGGGGCGCCGCCCGTCGCGCCGATCCGCCCGTCGGCCACCGCCAGCGGCGGCCGTACGAGCGCCGTCACGAGCCTACGGTCGGGCAGGCCGAGCTCGTGGCGGGCGGCCTCCACCGGCATCCCGGGCTCCAGCGGGTGATCGGCGGCGTAGCGCCGTACGACCTCCGGGAGCCGGGCGGACAGCGCCGACCAGTGATCGGGATCGGCGTGCCAGCCGGCGGCCACCGGCCGTCCCCCGGGCGGGCAGCCCATCGCGACCAGCTCGCCCTCGCGCAGCAGCAGGTGCGTACGCAGGAGGGAGACCGCGTCCGCCGACGCGTCCGCCAGCGCCCTGGCCCGCTCCCTGGCCGCCCCCCGGCGGCGCAGCTCCGGAGGCCGCACGTCGAGCACGGTCGCCCGCGCGAGCACCCGCGGCTCGCCGTGCCCGCGGCCCGGGTCCCGCAGCAGCAGCGCGTCTCCCAGATGCAGGGGAAGCGGCCGGGCCAGGCGCAGCCGGGCCGCCTCCGGCCCGAGCGAACGCACCTCGCACGGCACCGACGCCGAGCCGATGTGGGCGGTGAGCCGCGCGGGAAGCGGCCCGCGGGCGCCCGCCGCCATCGTCACGCGCACGTCGGCCAGGTCCGTCGTCGTCCAGGCGCCGGGTGTGACGAGGGCGCGCCCGCGTTCCGGCGCGACCCGCCCGCGCAGGTTGAGCGCCACCCTCGCGACCCCGGTGACCGACTCGACGTGCTCCTTCAGCGACTCAAGGGCGCGCACCCGCACCGGCTCGCCGTCCAGCTCCAGTTCGTCGCCGGCCTCGACGCGACCGGCGGGCAGCGTGCCGGTCACGACGGTCCCGCTGCCGCGCACGCTGAACGCCCGGTCGATCCACAGTCGCACGGGGGCGTGCGGATCGGGCGCGGGCAGCGCCGCCACCAGCCGGTCGAGGGCGGCGCGCAGCCCGTCCAGGCCCTCACCGGTGCGCCCGCTCACCGCCAGGGCCTCCGCCGGGCCCAGCCCGGCCTCCGCCAGCCGGTCACGCGCGTCCTTCAGCGCGGGCGCGGGGTCGGCGAGGTCCGCCCGGGTGACGGCGAGCAGGCCGTGCCGTACGCCGAGGGTGCGCAGCGCCGCCAGGTGCTCCTCCGACTGGGGCATCCACCCCTCGTCGGCGGCGACGACGAACATCACGGCGGGCACCGGGCCGACCCCGGCGAGCATCGTGCCGAGGAACCGCTCGTGCCCGGGCACGTCGACGAACGCCACCCGCTCCCCGGAGGGCAGGGCCGTCCAGGCGTAGCCCAGCTCGATCGTGAGACCGCGCCGCCGCTCCTCCTCCAGCCGGTCGGGCTCCATCCCGGTCAGCGCACGCACCAGCGTCGACTTGCCGTGATCGACGTGCCCCGCCGTGGCCACGACGTGCATTCATCCCTCCCCGAGTACGCGTACGGCGGCCAAACGGCACCGGAGGGAGCGCGCCCGCCGGTCGCCGGCCACCTCCTGCGGGTGCTTCAGCGCGCACCGCCGGGCGTGGGCGGCGGGGGCCATCAGCCGGCCGCTCCAAGGACGGCCTCCAGGACCTCGCCGTCCCGCTCCGGCGGCACGGCGCGCAGGTCGAGCAGCAGGCGGCCGCCCTCGACCCGGCCGACGACCGGCGGCTCGCCCCGCCGCAGCGGTACGGCCAGCCGCTCCGGCAGGCTCACGGCCACGCTCGGCAGGCGCACGCCGGGGGCCCCGCCCCCGCCCACGGTCGCGTCCGCGGGCATGGCCACGGCATCCACGCGCGCCTGGCACATCGCCTTCGCCAGCGCCTCGGCCCGCTCGCGGAGGATGAGCGGATCGGCGTGGAGAGCCTGCCGTACGGGGGGCTCCGGGCCGCGCAGCGTCGCCTCGAGCGCGGCCAGCGTCAGCTTGTCCACGCGCAGCGCCCGCGCGAGCGGGTGCCGCCCGAGTCGTTCGACGAGGTCGCGGCGGCCGAGCAGGAGGCCGGCCTGCGGGCCGCCGAGCAGCTTGTCGCCGCTCGCGGTGACCAGGTCGGCACCGGCCCGCAGCACGCTCGTCGCGTCGGGCTCCTCGGGCAGCAGCGGATCACGGTCGAGCAGGCCGGACCCGATGTCGACGACCACGGGCACGCCCAGCCCGGTCAGCTCGGCCACCTCGACCGAACCGGTGAAGCCCTCGACGCGGAAGTTCGACGGGTGGACCTTGAGCACGAACCCCGTCTGCGGCCCGATCACGTCGCGGTAGTCGGCCAGGGCCGTGCGGTTTGTCGTGCCCACCTCGCGCAGCCGCGCGCCGGTGGACACGAGCAGGTCGGGAATGCGGAAACCGTCGCCGATCTCGACCAGCTCGCCCCTGCTGATCACGATCTCCCGTCCGGCGGCGAGCGCGGTGGCGGCCAGCACGAGGGCGGCCGCGTTGTTGTTGACCACGTGCACGCCCTCGGCGGCGGGCACGGCCCGCGCGAGCGCCTCGACCGCGCCGCGTCCGCGGCGGGCCCGGGCCCCCGTGGCCAGGTCGAACTCCACGTCCGTCGCCCCCGCCGCCACCGTCACCGCCTCGACGGCGGCCGGGGACAGCGGCGCACGGCCCAGGTTCGTGTGGAGCAGCACGCCGGTCATGTTGAGCACAGGACGCAGGCTCGTGGCGTGACGCGGCAGCGCCGCCAGCGCGACGCCGGCGACGTCCTCCGGTTCGATCTCGCCCTGCCGTACCCGCTGCTGCGCCCGCGCGACCGCGTCCTTGACCACCGGGCGGCCGAGCCGCCCGATGGCGGCGGTCAGCCGCGGATCGGCCAGCAGGGCGTCGGTGCGCGGCACCCGCCTCCGTGGATCCACACTTCAAACTACAGCGAGGGCGCACGGCCCGCCCCGCAGGGCGGAGCCGTGCGCCGTCGGGCGCGCCGACCGGGGGCACGACGGCGCGCCGGCTTGTCGGCTCTGGCAGCGGACGGGAGACGTCGTCTGCGCCACCGGTCGGCGCAGTTCGGGACCTCGATCTCATCGGGGTCCTTTCCTCCCTGGCGGGAGACGGCAATGCTGTCCGATCCGGCTTGGAGATCACTTGACATCGTCTTGCGACTCGGGCCACGGCGCGTCATTGACATGACCGGAGGCGGATCTTACGGTGCTGGTGTTCTCATGTGAGGAAGCAGTTCATATATGTGACCACAGGAGTCGTCATGTCGTCCCTCACCCCCCACATCAGCCGGCGGCAGGCGCTGACCGGCGCCGCCGCCGCGATCCTCGGTTTCACGGTCGCGTCACCCGCGCGCGCCGCCCACGTGCCCCCCTTCGGCCGGTACGGCTCGCCCCGCCGCCGGCTGAACACGCGGACGCTCTACGTGGACGCCCAGGGCCGAGGGGACCACATCACCGTTCAGGCGGCCGTCGCCGCGACCCCGGACTCGCCGGCCGAGGGCTGGACCCTCGTGATCGCGGCCGGGACATACCGGGAGACCGTCCTCGTGCCGCAGGCCAAGACCGGCCTGTGCTTCCTCGGCGCGACCGGCGACGCGCGCGACGTCGTGATCGTCTACGGCAACGCGGCCGGCACGCCCAAGCCGGAGGGCGGCACGTACGGCACCAGCGGCAGCGCCACCACCACGATCCAGGCCGACGGCTTCACCGCCGCCCACGTCACGTTCGCCAACGACTGGCTGCGGGCCGGCCACCCGGAGATCACGGGCACCCAGGCGGTGGCGGCGAAGGTCATGGGCGACCGGTCGTACTTCGAGAGGTGCCGGTTCCTCGGCCACCAGGACACGTTGTATGCCGACACCCGCACCCTGGCGTCCTTCGCCCGGCAGTACTACCGCGAGTGCCACATCGAGGGGGACGTCGACTTCGTCTTCGGCCGCGCGACCGCCGTCTTCGAGCGGTGCGAGCTGACCACTCTGGCCAGGGACGTGACGTTCCGTCCGTACGGCTTCGTGTTCGCGCCGAGCACGGCGGCCGCCAACCCCCACGGCTACCTGGCGGTGCGCTGCGTGATCGACGGGACGGCGGCCGACGCGTCCTTCGGCCTGGCCCGGCCCTGGCGGCCCAGCAGCGACCCGACCGCCCTCCCGTCACTGGTCGTACGCGAGACCTGGATGGGGCCCTCGATCGACGCGGCCACGCCGTACGTGGACATGAGCTCGGGGTATCACTGGCAGGACGCGCGGTTCGCCGAGTTCCGCAACACCGGCCCGGGCGCCGCGGTCCCCGTCCCCGAGAACCGGCCGCGGCTCACCCCCGAGCAGGCCGTCGAGCACACCCCCGGGAACTACCTCGGCGACTGGCGCCCCGGCCCCGCCCTGCTCCTCCGCCCAATCACCCGCTGACCCCGCGTTGACGCATCGGAGGGCGGCGACCGGTCACTTCGCGGTCACCACCCCCGGAGCGGCCCTGCGCCCACCGGCCGAGCGCCTCAGCCGTCGGACTGCTCGGACTCTCGCGGCTCGACGAACAGGTCGTCGGTGCGGGTGACGGTCACGGCACGCCGCATCCATTCATCGAGCAGTACCAGGTCGGTGCACGCCTCGATGAAGGCACGGTCGGAGTCGGAAACAGCGATCCCCGGGCCTCCAGGACGGTCAGCACCGCCCTCGCTTCACCCTCTGCCCGTCCCCGTCTCCGACCTTCCTCGCGCCCCTCCTCGCGACCGGCTTCGAGACCGGCTTCGAGACCCTTCCCATAATGCTGCCGGGCGAAGGGGCTGTAGACCGGCCACGTGGTGGTTTCCATGATTCTCTCCATGACGTGTCTGGCGGCCTGCGAAGCGAGTCGGTATGCGTATTCATAGTATTGCGGTGCGTGTTCATCGGGTAGGTGTCGCAGCGCAGCCACGAACGCCTCCATCACCGGCGGATATTCACCGTGGGCCATCACCGACAACGCGGCCAACTCCGGATGGGCCGCCGCTTCCATCGCATCGGTGACAGGCGGGATCTGGCCATGACTGCTCACCCAACCTGAGCTGGGCGAATGCAGGATTCCCGGTGGCGGGGCCGGAGGCTTGACGTAGGTGAGCGGAGGTGGACGGGAATCGAACCCGCCAGGCCGAGGACCTCGGCCTCGTCGGTTTTGAAGACCGCGGGGGCCACCAGGCGCCCACACACCTCCAGGGAGAAACCTAGCCGGAACGGGGTAGGGACCTGCCGACGCCCCCGGTGCGGCGCGGCGGACGAACGACGACCCGGAGCGGGGGCGGCATGACCGAGACGGCGGAGCGGGCCGGGATCCGGCTGACCCAGCAGGCGCACGGAGGCGGCTGCGCCTGCAAGATTCCGCCGGGCGAGCTGGAGCGCATCGTGGCCGGGCTCGTGGCTCCGGACCCGTCGGCGTACGCAAACGAACTCGTCATCGGGCTGGACGACGGCGACGACGCGGCCGTGGTCAGGATCGAGGGCGGCCGGGCGGTCGTCGCCACGGCGGACTTCTTCACCCCCGTCGTGGACGACCCGTACGACTGGGGACGGATCGCGGCCACCAACGCGCTCTCCGACGTGTACGCGGTGGGCGGCGAACCCGTCGTGGCGGTGAACCTGCTGGGCTGGCCCAGGGAGAAGCTGTCCATGGACCTCGCCAGGGAGGTGCTGCGCGGGGGCCTGGACGTGGCGCGGGCGGCGGGCTGCCACGTCGCGGGCGGTCACAGCGTGGACGACCCCGAGCCGAAGTACGGCATGGCGGTCACCGGCCTGGCCGACCCGGACCGGCTGCTGCGCATCGACGCCGGCCGGACCGGCGTGCCGATCTCCCTCACCAAACCGCTCGGCGTCGGCGTGCTCAACACCAGGCACAAGGCGACCGGCGAGGTGTTCCCGCAGGCGATCGAGATGATGACGACGCTCAACCGGGACGCCTCCCGGGCGGCGCTGGCGGCCGGGGCCCGGTGCGCGACCGACGTGACCGGCTTCGGCCTGCTCGGCCACCTCTACAAGCTGGCCAGGGCCAGCGGCGTCACCGCGGTGGTCGACGTGGCGGCCGTGCCCTACCTGGAGGGGGCGCGGCAGGCGGTCCACGACGGCTACGTCAGCGGCGGCACACGCCGCAACCTGGAGTGGGTGCGGCCCCACCTCGCCCCGGCGGGGTACACGGAGGAGGATCTGCTCCTGCTGGCCGACGCCCAGACCTCGGGCGGCCTGCTGGTCGCCGGCGAGGTCCCCGGCGCGCCCGTCGTCGGCGAACTCGTCCCGGCCGAGGCCGCCGCGATCCGGCTCGCCTGACACCCCCGAACCGGCAGCGGTCGCCCCCGCCGGGGAGTGGCGAGGTGATAGACACAGCGCATGCGTGTGCCCGGCATCGGGTCGGGTGGTCGTCAGGTGCGTTCGCGATGTTGCGCGCGCACCGCAAGATCACCCAGCGGGTACGCAGCAGACCTCCCGGACAACGGGAAGACCGCACGCAGCCTCGCGCCCGGGCTGTGCGGGACCACCTGGAGGGTCCCCCCGTGAGCCCGCGCGATATCCCGGGCGATCGGCAGCCCCAACCCTGAGCCTCCCGTGTCCCGGGTCCGGGCGTGGTCCAGGCGGGTGAATCGGTCGAAGACGATGGCGTGGTGTTCCGGGGGGATACCGGGGCCGTCGTCCACGACGTCGAGGACGGCGTGGTCGCCCGGAGCCGTGAGGGTGACGTGGACTGACGTGGAGGCGTGGCGGACCGCGTTGTCGACGAGGTTCGCGACAAGGCGGCGGAGTTGGTCGGCCGAGCCGTCGAGGAGCAGGTCGGGGGTGAGGTCGAGGTACACGTGGACGTCCGGACGAGGGCGTTTGCGGACGGCCTCCTCGGCGACGACCTGGGCCAGGTCCAGTTCCTCGGCCCGCGACAGGGGTTCGCCGGCGTCGAGCCGGGCCAGCAGGAGGAGGTCGGCGGAAAGGGACTGGAGGCGTGCGACATCGTCCAGTGCCGCAGTCGCCAGCGGCTTCTCGGCGGGCCGGGCCAACTCCAGCCGGGTTCGCAGGATCGCCAGTGGGCTGCGGAGTTCGTGCGCGGCGTCGGCGACGAACTGTCGCTGCGCGTCGACGGAGGTCTGCAGTCGGTCGAGGGTGGCATTGACGGTGCGGGCCAGTGCCGCGATCTCGTCTCGGGTGTCCGGCTCCGGCACGCGTTCGTGCAGGCCGTGCGCGGTGATGTCGGCGACCTTCGCCCTGATCGCGGAGACCGGGCGTAGCACTCGGCCGACCGCCAGCCAGGTGAACAGCGCGACCACCGCGAGGAGCGCCGGAACCCCCGGGATCAGCAGGTTCCTCAGCGTGGTCATCGCCGCCAGGGCGGGTGCCTTGGAAGCTTTTCCGAGGACGGTGACCGGGCCGTCCTCGGTCTCGAACGTCCGCCTGACCACGAACACGGCCTCGTCGGGTACCGGAGGGCCGTAGTCATTGCCGCTGGCAGCCGAGCCCGGCATCGGTCCCTTCCCGCCCGGCGGCACCGCTCCCTTTTCGAGCGGCGGCACCATTCCCTTTCCGTCCCCCGCGTCACCCGGCCCCGACTCCGCCTTCAGATGTCGCATCTGTTCCTTGGCGTCGTTCGCCGCCAACTCCTTGGTGGAGGCCGTCAGGCTCGAGTCCAGCGCGGTGAACAGCGCGATCGAGGCCAGGCAGAGCGCCGCCGCCACCGCCGCGGTGGCCGTCAGCGTCGTGCGTAGACGTACTCCCATGTCAGCCCTCCAGCCGGTAGCCCACGCCCCGCACGGTCTTCAGCGTCGTCCGTCCGAACGGTTTGTCGATCTTGCGGCGCAGCGCGCTGATGTAGACCTCGACGACGTTCGAATCGCCGTCGTACGCGAAGTCCCACGCCTGGGCGAGCAGCTCGGCCTTGGTCACCACCTCGCCCGCGTGCCGCGTCAGGCAGTGCAGGATCGCGAACTCCTTGGGCGTCAACGCGATCTGCACGTCCCCGCGACTGCACTTCAGCCCCGCCGGATCGACCCGGAGATCCCCGGCGGTCAGCACCGTCGGCCGCTCCCGCACCTTGCGCCGGGCCAGTGCCCTGAGTCGCGCCAGCAATACGACGTATGAAAACGGCTTGGTCAGATAATCGTCCGCGCCGGTGTCCAGCGCCTCCGCCTCGTCGTACTCTCCGTCCTTCGCGGTCAGCATGAGGATCGGCGTCCAGTTTCCGGCCTCCCGCAGCTTCGCGCAGACCCCATAGCCGTGCAGCAACGGCAGCATCACATCCAGCACGATCACGTCGTAAGAATGCTCGGTCGCCATCCACAGGCCCTCGCGCCCGTCGTAGGCGAGATCGACCACGAAGCCCTCTTTGGTCAGGCCGTCTTTGAGCAGCTCGGTCAGCCTGCGTTCGTCTTCCACCAGAAGTAAGCGCACGTCGACAGGGTGAAGGTACGCACCTAAGGCAAACATGAAGATCATCGCTTACCTCTTCAGGATCGCTTCAGGTGTAGGGGCCCAAACTGCTGAGCGTTCCGTCAACCGATCACGCGCAGCCCCCCACGGGCAGCCGATCTAGGGAGTGACCAGAGAATGAAGAAGAGGAGCATGATCCTCGCGGGGGTCGTCATGACGGTGGGCCTCGGCATCGGCGGCGCCACGGCCGCGTCCGCAACCTCCACCGGCGCCCCGAAGCCGGGGGTCGCCTGTGCCGTGAAGGGTGGGCCGACGGCCACGGGGAAGGGCAAGACCACCGTCAGGGTCGACCAGGACGGCAAGGTCTTCGTGGACGGCAAGGAGGTCCCGAAGAGCAAGCTGCGCATCCTCTGCAAGCAGCCCCCGCTGCCCGGCAAGGGCGCCACCTGCATCGTGCACGTCAAGGACGGCAGGGCCGACAAGGGCGGCAGGTTCAGGGAGGACATGTTCAGAAGGGACACGCTCAGGGGCGGCAAGGTCTTCCTGGACGGCAAGGAAGCCCCGAAGGGCAAGCTGCGCACCCTGTGCAAGGAGCCCCGGCTGCCCGGCAAGGGCGTCGCCTGCATCGTGCACGTCAAGGGCGACGAACGCGGCGAGTTCGGCACGAGCGACGAGAAGATCTACGTCGACGGCAAGCCGGCGCACGCCAAGTGCCCCGTGCCCAAGAAGCTCGGTGAGGGCATGGATGACGTGCACGCCGGGGACGACGTCCCGGTGACCGTCACACCGAACTGACACACGACTCGCCGCAGGCGCTGACCACCCCATGCGAACGTCCCGCCGGCCACCTCGCCGGCGGGACGTCTCCGCCGGTCAGCCGCGTGCGAGCATTCGGCTTGAACCAGGCGGGCAGATCGTTTCCGGTCACAGCACTAGTGCGCTGTCCACCAACGTTCACCGGGTGGAGGGAACGGAGCGGAAGGGAGCGAGGACCGCAGCGAAGGCCCAGCGAAGCGGGCTTCGCGAGGACCGGACGTTCCTTCCGGCGCAGCGACCGACCCGGCCAAGGTTCGTGGACACCCCACTAGCGGCCGGGGACGGAGGCGGGGCGGCCGGCGTTCAGCCGCTCCCGCTGGGGGACGACGGTGTACTTGGGGTCATCGGCCGAGACGCGGCCCGCCTCCAGCACGCCGAACCTGGTGCACAGGGCCCCGGCGGTGATGGCGAGCCCGGACAGCGCGGTGAGCGCCCGGCTGCGCCCGGCGACCGTGGCGAGCAGACCGCCGCCCAGCGTGAGCACACGAGACGCCCGCATGAGCCTGCCCGCCCGGCCCTGCCGGTACGGCTCGCCGACGAGCCCGAGGCGGCGCTCCATCAGCCCGCCCGCGACGACCTCGGCCATCGCGCCCGCCGCCGCGGCCGCGCGAGCCGGCCCGGCCTGCGCCCTCGGCGTGGTCAGCATGACGGCCGCGCCCGCCGAGGCGAGCGCGCTCCCGGCGAACAGGAACGGCAGCTCGCGCAGCGCCTCGTGCCAGGCGGGGACCGCCGTGTCGGCCAGCAGGACGGCCGTGTAGGTGGCCATGGCCACGCCGCTCAGGCCGCTCGCGAGCGTCGCGGCGTCGCCCACCGCGGGAAGGACCCCGGTCACCGCCGAGCCGACCGCGACCGACGTCAGCCCGCCCTGCGCGGCCAGCGTCCAGGACCCGACGCTCATCGGGGAGCTGGGCTTGAACACCCGCATCATGTTGAGGAAACGCATCGGCCTGCCCAGCTCGGCCACGAGGAAGGCCGCGCCGGCGGTTCCCCCGGCGAAGGCGGCCATCCGGGCGGCGAGTTCGAGCCGATCGCGTCCGGTCAGACGCGCGGCCGCCGCCATCGCGGACGCCGCGCCGGACATCCCGCCCAGGTAGAGGTACGTCGGCATGTGCGGCTCGTGCCAGATGGGCCGCTTGATGACCGGCTGGCCGTAGTAGGACCGGAACTCGGCGTCCGGCACCATCTCGTCCCGGCGCCTCGGCATCAGGCCCTCCCCGCAACAGTGTTCGTGCATGTCCCGGTCACGTCCGCGACACCGCGGGCAGCCCGCCGGCCCGGCGTCCGCCGCCGTGGCCCGCGCATCAGCGTCGTCCCATGAAGCAGGCGGCGACGCCGGCGGCGAGGGCGAGCGCCGCGCCGCCCGCCCAGCGCCACATCGCGGGCAGGTCGCGCGTGGTCACCACGGGATCCGGCGGCAGGCCGTACGTCTCCGGCTCGTCGAGCAGGAGGAAGAACGCGCCCGTGCCGCCCACTCCGTTGTCCGGGTTCTCGCCGTACAGCCGGGCCTCGGTCACACCCTCTGCGTGCAGCCGCTCGACCCGCGCCTCGGCCCGCTCCCGCAACTCGTCCAGCGGCCCGAACTGGATCGACTTCGTCGGGCACGCCTTGGCGCAGGCGGGCTCCATGCCACCGCGCAGCCGGTCGTAGCAGAGCGTGCACTTCCAGGCCCGGCCGTCGTCCTGTCTGCGGTCGATCACACCGTACGGGCAGGCGGGGACGCAGTAGCCGCAGCCGTTGCAGACGTCGGACTGGACGACGACGGTGTCGAACTCGGTGCGGAACAACGCGCCGGTGGGGCAGACGTCGAGGCAGGCGGCGTGCGTGCAGTGCTTGCACACGTCCGACATCATCAGCCAGCGGCCGTCCTGCTCGACGAACGCGACGTGCCGCCAGGTGCTCGCGCCGAGCGCGCCGGTGTTGTCGTAGGACGTGGCCCGGAACACGAACCCGTCGTCGGGCACGTCGTTCCACTCCTTGCAGGCCACCTCGCAGGCCTTGCAGCCGATGCAGATGGTCGTGTCGGTGAAGAAGCCCATCCGCTCAGCCATCGCGATACCTCTCGATCAGGTCGAGCAGCGCCCTGCCGCGCGGGCGCCGCCCCGGCAGGACGTCGCAGGTGCCGGCCTTGCTCTCCTGGATGTAGACGTTCGGGTCGAGCACGATCGACGTCAGGTCGTTGACGACGTCCCCGGTGACGACCCCGCCGCTGCTGTATCCCCAGTGGTACGGCATGACGATCTGGTGGACGACCTTGCCGTTCAGGCGCAGCGGGCGCACCCGGCCGGTCACGAGCACCCGCAGCTCGATCGCGGTGCGCGTGGTGACGATCGTCGCCCAGTCGCCGTTGTCCAGCCCGATCTCCTCGGCCATCTCCCGCGACACCTCGCAGAACGCCTCCGGCTGGAGCTCCGCGAGGTACGGCAGGGGCCTGCTCATGGCGCCCGTCGTGTGGTGCTCGGTGAGCCGGCTCGTGGTGTAGACGTACGGGAACCGGGGCGACAGCGCGGGGTTGTACGGGTTCTCCGGCCGGTCGACGGTGCGACGGGCGGGGTTGGACTGCTGCCCGTACAACGCGTTGCGCACCGGCGACTCGTGCGGCTCGTAATGGGTGGGCAGCGGGCCGTCCGACAGTCCGGACGGCACGTAGAGCCAGCCCCTGCCGTCCGACTGCATGATGAACGGGTCGGTGCCGGCCAGCGCGTGCTCGGCCTTGGCCCCCTCGGGCGGCCGGTAGCCGGGCGCCTTGTCCTCCTCGAAGTCCGGCACGTCGGGTCCGGTCCACCTGGTGCCGTCCCAGTAGACGTACTTCTTCCGCTCGCTCCACGGGCGGCCCTGCGGGTCGGCCGAGGCACGGTTGTAGAGGATGCGCCGGTTCGCCGGCCAGGCCCAGCCCCATTCGAGCGCGACCGGTCCCTGCTCGGTGTGCGGCTTGCGCCGAGCCGCCATGTTGACGCCGTCGGCGTACACCCCGCAGTAGATCCAGCAGCCGCAGCTCGTCGAGCCGTCGGGCTTCAGCTCGCGCAGCGACGCCAGCAGGCGGCCGTCGGCGGCCGTGCCGTTGATCTCGCGCAGGACGGCCCCGGCGTCGGGGTCGCGCTGCTCGCCGATCTCCGGGTAGTCCCAGGTCAGCTCCATCACCGGCCGGTCGATCCCGTCGTCGCCGAGCCGCTGCCTGATCCGCTTGCCGAGGTGGTAGTAGAACCACAGGTCGCTGCGGCAGTCCTCCGGCGGGTCGAGGGCCTTCTCCCGCCACTGCAGCAGCCGCTGGGTGTTGGTGAAGGTGCCCTCCTTCTCCACGTGGCTCGCGGCCGGCATGAAGAAGACCTCGATGCCGATCTCCTCGGTCCGCAGCTCACCCGTCTCGATCTCGGGCGCGTCCTTCCAGAACGTCGCGGTCTCGACCAGCACGAGGTCGCGGACCACCAGCCAGTCGAGGTTGGCCAGGCCGAGCCGCTGCGCCTTGCCGTTGACCGAGCCGACGGCCGGGTTCTCGCCCACGACGAAGTAGCCCTTGACCGTCCCGTCGATCTGGCCCATCACGGTCGCGTAGTGGCCGTGGTCGCCCGTCAGGCGCGGCAGGTAGTCGAAGCAGTAGTCGTTGGCCTCCGTCGCCGCGTCGCCCCACCACGCCTTGAGCAGGCTGACGACGTACGCCCGCCGGTTGCCCCACCAGCCGGTGTCGGCGCCCTCCCGCCTCAGGTAGTGGTCGAGGCCGTCGTGCCGATGGGCGTGCGGCATCGCGATGTATCCCGGCAGCAGGTTGAACAGCGTCGGGATGTCCGTGGAGCCCTGGATGCTGGCGTGCCCGCGCAGCGCCATGATGCCGCCGCCCGGCCGGCCCATGTTGCCCAGCAGGAGCTGCAGGATCGCGGCGGCCCTGATGTACTGCACGCCGACCGAGTGCTGCGTCCAGCCCACGGAGTACACCCACGCCGTGGTCCGCTCCCGGCCCGAGTTGGCGGTGATCGCCTCGGCCAGCTCGTCGAACTGCTCCCGCGGGATGCCGCACAGCTCCTCGACCATCTCGGGCGTGTAGCGCGAGTAGTGCCGCTTGAGGATCTGGTACACGCACCGCGGGTCGGTCAGCGTCGGATCCTCGGGCGGCGTCGCGCTGGCGCCCGCGCCGCGCGCGCCGTAGGAGTCGGACCCCGCCGCCTCGGCGTGGCGCTTGCCGCCCTCGGTCAGCTCCTCCTCCTCGGGCACGTCGCCCTCGTACGCCCAGGTCGACGGGTCGTACCTGCCGGTCTCCTCGTCGAAGCCGGAGAACAGGCCGTCGAGGTCCTCGGTGTCGCGGAAGTCCCTGTTCACCAGGGTCGCGGCGTTCGTGTACGCGAGGACGTACTCCCGGAAGTCGAGCCCGTTCGACAGCACGTGGTTGATCAGCGCGCCGAGCAGCACGATGTCGGTGCCGGCCCGGATCGCCAGGTACCTGTCCACGGTCGCGCTGGTCCGGCTGAAGCGCGGGTCGATGTGGAAGACCTTCGCGCCGCGCTCCCGCGCCTCCATCACCCACTGGTACCCCACCGGATGGCACTCGGCCATGTTGGAGCCCTGGATGACGATGCAGTCAGCGTTGGCCAGGTCCTGCTGGTACTGGGTCGCGCCGCCACGCCCGAAGCTGGTCCCCAGACCGGGGACGGTGGAGGAGTGTCATATGCGCGCCTGGTTCTCGACCTGGATCGCGCCGAGGGCGGTGTAGAGCTTCTTCATCAGGTAGTTCTCTTCGTTGTCGAGCGTCGCCCCGCCCAGGCCGGCGATGCCCAGAGTCCTCCTGACCTCCTGCCCCTCGTGCGTCTGCTGCCAGGTCTCGCGCCGGGTCCGCACGACCCGGTCGGCGATCATGTCCATCGCGGTCTCGAGGTCGAGCGGCTCCCACTCGGTGCCGTACGGCCTGCGGTAGAGGACCTTCGTCTGGCGGCCGGGGTGGGTGACGAGCTGCTTGCTGGCCGATCCCTTCGGGCAGAGCCGCCCGCGGGAGATCGGCGAGCCGGGGTCGCCCTCGATCTGGGTGACCTTGCCGTCCTTGACGTAGACGAGCTGGCCGCAGCCCACGGCGCAGTACGGGCAGACGGAACGGGCGACGGTCTCGGCGTCCTCGACCCGGGGCCGCAGGGCGTCCGTACGCGCCGAGCGCGCCGCCCGCCCTCTGCCGTCCTCTCCCTTGAGCTGCCGGATCACCGGCCAGCGGGAGAGCCATCCACCACCCACGACGCCTGTCCTGCCCCTGCCGCCGCGCCCTAATCATGGGAATTCGCCGGTTCGGCGAGAGGTGACCGCCCGCAGATAGCCGCGGGCGAGGGCGCGACGTCCCGACGAACGGTGCAGTTCGCCGAGCAGCCGGCGCGTGGCGGCCTCCCCGCTCCGGTCGCCGAGCTGCCGGAAGATCGCCAGCGAGCTCTCCAGCCGGGCCGAGCCGTGCCGCCAGTCGCCCCTGGCCGCCTGCAGCCCGCCGAGGCCCTGCATCGCGTACGCCGCGCAGTGCCGGTCGCCGAACCCCTCGAATATCGTCAGCGCGCGGCCCTGGGCGCGCATCGCCCTGCCGGTCTCACCCGCGAGGTCGTGCAGGCGGCCCATCTGCAGCGACACGCAGCCCTCCCGGTGGGCGTCGCCGAGCTCCCGCGCCATGCGCAGCGCGCCGCCGAGCCAGTCGGCGGCGCCGGTCAGGTCGCCCGTGCTCAGGCAGGTGCGCCCGAGCGCCTGCCGCGCGTACGCCTCGCCCGACCGGTCGTCCAGCGACACGAACATCCCGAGGGCCCTGCGGAAGTGCCGGGACGCGGCGGCCGGATCGCCCCGGAACTGGCCGACCGCGCCCAGCCCGCAGACCGACACGGCCTCGCCCCTGACGTCCCCGAGCGTACGGAAGATCACCCGGGAGCGGCGGAACATGCCTGCCGCCTGGGCGTACCTGTCCCGGTAGAGGGCCACCTGGCCGAGCCCCCGCAGCATCGCGGCCTCACCCGCCCGGTCTCCGGCGGAGCGGGCCGCCTCCAGGGCGACGTGGTGGGTCTCCTCCCAGACGCCGAGGTGGCAGCGCAGGTCGAAGTACGGCACGAGCGCCGCCGCCAGGCCCCAGGCGGCGCCGGCCAGCCCCGCCTGCGCGGCCAGCCGTACGGCCTCGACGAGGGTCTCGTGCTCGGCGCCGAACCAGGAGACCGGATCGGCGGCCACCCGGCGCAGGGCGTCCTCGGGCAGCCGCCAGCGCCGGGCGGCGGGCGAGGCCAGGCGGAAGACCGTGGTGGGCAACCGGGCCGTGGCGTGTTCGGCGGCGGCCGTCCAGCCCGCCAGCACGCGCGCCAGCGCGGGCATGTCCACCTCCCCCGCCTTGTCCCTGGCGTCGACGCGCAGCAGGTCGGGCAGCCGGTAGCGGGGCTGACCGAGGGGGTCGGTCCCGACCGGGCGCAGCAGGTTCGCGTCGACCAGCACGTCGGTCACGTCGTCGCTGCGGTGCCGGTCGAGCACGGCGTCGACCACCCAGCCGGGCAGCGGCCGGGTGCCGAGCAGGCCGAGCGCGCGGAACGCGCGCGCGGCGTCGTCCGGCAGCAGGCGGTAGCTGCGGTCGAAGGACTCCCGCACCTCCAGGTCGCCGGCGCGCAGCTCGGTCAGCCTGGCCGTCTCGTCGTCGAGCCGCCGGCGCAGCACGGCCGGGGACCAGCCGGGGCGGGCCGCCAGCCGGGCCCCGGCCACCCGGATCGCGAGCGGCAGCCGGCCGCAGGCCCGCACGATGGCCGCGGCCTCCTCCGGCTCCCGCCTCAGCCGCTCCGCGCCGACGATGGCCGTCAGCAGCCGCAGCCCCTCGGCCTGCGGCAGGACGTCCAGGTCGATCCGCGCGGCGCCGGGCAGCTCGGTGATGCGGCGCCTGCCGGTCACGACGACGGCACTGGCGCCGCCCGGCAGCAGCGGCCGCACCTGGGCGGCTCCGGCCGCGTCGTCGAGCACGACGAGCATCGGCCGTTCGGCGAGCAGCGTGCGGTAGAGCGCGGCGCGCTCGTGGACGGTGGGCGGCAGCGGCTCGGCCGCGCCCAGCGCGCGCAGCGCCTCGGCCAGCAGCTCCCCCGGCCCGGCCGGCGACCCGGCGGCGCCGTCGGGCGGCGCGGTGCCGCCCAGCGACAGGAAGAGCTGGCCGTGGGGGTACGCCTCGCGGACGGCGTGCGCGCACCGCACCGCGAGCGCGGTCTTGCCGACGCCAGGCGGCCCGGTGACGACCGCGACCCCGCCGGGGGCGAGCGCCCGGGACAGCGCCGCGACCTCGGCGGCCCGCCCGGTGAAGTCCACCAAATCGGGCGGCAGCTGACGCGGCACGACGAGGGCTCTGCCGGCCACCGGCGCGGCGGACGGATCCGGCGGGCCGGCGGGCGAACAGGACTCTCCGGGAGACCACGCGGCGCCGGGAGAACCCGGAGCGGCCGCAAGCGCGGGGGCGGCGGGGAAACCGGGCGGGGCGGGCGGTCGCGGGGGCGGCTCCCCGGCGAGCACGGCCTCGTGGGCCCGGCGCAGCTCGGGCCCCGGCTCGATGCCGAGCTCGTTCACGAGCTGCTCGCGGATCGCCGTGAAGGCGTGCAACGCCTCGCCCTGCCGCCCCGACCAGTGCAGGGCCAGCATGAGCCGGCGCCACAGGTCCTCGCGGAACGGGTGGTCGGCGAGCAGGGCGCGCAGCTCCCCGGCCGCCTCGCCGTACTCCCCGGCCGCCATGCGCAGCTCGACCAGGTCCTCGGCGGCGCGCAGCCGGGCCTGGGCGAGCCGGTCGAGCCGGCGATCCCACAGCGGGCTGCCGGGCAGGTCGGCCAGCGGGACGCCCTGCCACAGCGCGAGCGCCCGCGCCAGCAGTTCCGCCGCCTCGTCCGGCCGCCCCCGCGCCCGGCACTCCCGCGCGGCGGTCACCCGCTCCTCGAACAGCAGCAGGTCGAGCTCCTGCGGCGGCAGCTCGATCGCGTACCCCGCGCCGACGGCCCGGATGCGGGCCGGGGTCCGCCCGAGCTCCGCGCGCAGGGCGCTCGCGTACGTGCGGAGGTTGGCCGCCGTCGAGCGCGGCGGACGGTCCGGCCACAGCACCTCGGCGAGCTCGCCGCCGCCGACCGTGTGGCCGGCGTGGAGGAGGAGGGTGGCCAGGAGCATGCGGGGTTTCGGGCCGCCGAGCCGTGGTGACGCCCCCGGCAGGCGGACCTCCAGTGGACCGAGCACGCTGAACATGGGCTGATCGACTGTCATGACCGCGTTGCTCCTCGAAGGACCGGTTCGCCATGACTCGCCCACCCTTTGTACCGACTCTTGATGTTTTTTGTGCGCCGGATTCCGACTCTTTTTGGTCATGAGACTCAAATCGCTTGTCACGGCGGGCCTCGCGGTGGTCCTCGGCCTCGCGTTCGGCGCCGCCACCGCCCCGGCGGCCTCCGCGGCGGGTCCGCGCCCGGACTTCCAGATGCCGTTCCCCTGCGGCCAGGTGTGGACCGGCAACTCGAGCGCCAGCAGCGCGCACCAGTCGTACGAGATCGACTTCAACCGGGGCGGCACGGCCGACGCGGACCTCGGCGACACGGTCGTGGCGGCGGCGGCCGGCACGGTCGTGATCTCGGCCCACCAGGGCTCGGCCAACGGCTTCGGCAACCTCGTGAAGATCGACCACGGCGGTGGGTGGTCCACCTACTACGCCCACCTGCGCGTCCGGTCGGTGAGCCAGGGGGCGCAGGTCTCCCAGGGCCAGAAGATCGGCGAGGTCGGCAACACCAGCAAGCCCGGCAACAACATCGCGCCGCACCTGCACTACGAGGTCCGCACGACCGACACGTCCTACCCCGCCAACATCCAGAAGGCGGTCTTCAACGGGGTCACCTTCGGCTACCCCGTGCAGACCGTGACCTCGCACAACTGCGGCGGCGGCTCGGCCAACCCCTACACCCCGCAGGAGGTCTGCGGCAGCGGCTACTCCGTGATCGACTCGGCCGCCCTCGGCACGGCGGGCACGGTCTACCTGCTCTACAACTCCGGCAACGGCAACAACTGCGTGGTCACGATGAAGAAGACCTCCCTCGGGACCGCCACGGCGACCAGCGCGTACCTGGAGGTCCAGGGCAGGAGCCGGGTGACCGACTCCGGCAACTACGGCTACTATGCCGGACCGGTCCGCGCATCGGCCGCCGACACCTGCGTCAAGTGGGGCGGCAAGGCGGGCTCGTCCAGCTACGACAGCCCCTTCGAGCACTGCGGCTGACCGTCATGACCGAACCCCTGGTCGTCCGCGTATCCCGGCGTACGGCCCTGACCGCCGCCGGCGTCGTGACGTTCCTGCTGTGCCTGGCCGGGCTCGTCCCGGCCGGGCCGGCCTCGGCCGCCGAAGGTCCGCTCGCCGCCGCCTTCACGCGGGCGGCGGCGGACCACGGCGTCCCCCGCGACCTGCTCGTCGCACTCGCCTACGCCGAGACCCACCTCGACGGCCACGACGGCCGGCCGAGCGCGAGTGGCGGCTACGGCGTGGCGCACCTGGTCAGCAACCCCACGGCGCACACCCTGGAGGAGGCGGCGCGGCTCACCGGCGCGCCGGTCGCCTCGCTCAGAACCGACGACGCGGCCAACGTCGCGGGCGCGGCGGCCGTGCTGCGCGCCAGGGCCGACGCCCTGGGCCTGGACGCCGCCGCCCGCGCCGACGCCGGACGCTGGTACACCGCCGTCGCGCGGTACGGCGGGGCGAGCACGCCCGAGGTCGCCCGGCTGTACGCGGACGCCGTCTACGACCTGCTGTCGGCCGGGTTCACCACGCGGACTCCGGCGGGCGAGACGATCACCGTCGCCGCCCGCCCGGTCGCCCCGGACCGGGGAGCCCTCGCGGGCGCCCGCGACCTGGACCGGCCGGAGAACCGCACGCTCGCCGCGGCGGCCGTCGACTACCCCGGCGCGACGTGGGTGGCGGCCAGCGGCGCCAACTACGCGGTGTCGAACCGGCCGGCGAGCGACTCGATCGACCGCATCGTCATCCACGTCACGCAGGGCTCGTACGCCGGGACGATCTCCTGGTTCCAGAATCCCGCCGCCCAGGTGTCGGCGCACTACGTCGTACGGTCCTCCGACGGCGCGGTCACCCAGATGGTGCGGGAGAAGGACCGGGCCTGGCACGCGGGCAACTCCGACTACAACCACCACTCGGTGGGCATCGAGCACGAGGGCTACGTGGACGACGCGTCCTGGTTCACCGACGCGATGTACCGCTCGTCGGCCGCCCTCGTCCGCTCCATCGCCACCCGGTACGGCATCCCCAAGGACCGGTCGCACATCGTGGGGCACAACCAGGTCCCCGGGAGCGACCACACCGATCCCGGGCCGCACTGGGACTGGAACACGTACATGCAGTACGTCACGGGCGGCGGCGGGACCGGCAACCCGTACACGCCCGAGCAGGTGTGCGGCGCCGGCTACTCGGTGATCGACTCGGCCGCCCTCGGCACGGCGGGCACGGTCTACCTGCTCTACAACTCCGGCAACGGCTACAACTGCGTGGTGACGCTGAAGAAGACGTCGCTGGGCACGGCCACGGCGACCAGCGCGTACCTGGAGGTCCAGGGCAGGAGCCGGGTGACCGACTCCGGCGACTACGGCTACTACGCCGGACCGGTACGGGCGGCCGCGGCCGACAAGTGCGTGAAGTGGGGCGGCAGGGCCGGGTCGTCCGGCTACGACAGCCCCTTCGAGCACTGCGGCTGACCGCTTCCGGCACGTGCCGGGAGCATGTTCTGGGCCCTCGCGCGCCGCACCGCGCGGGGGCCCTCGCACCGGGGCTGGGAGATTTTCTGAGAGCTTGGGCTCCGTGTGGTGTAGAGCCCGCAGGACGGGCATTAAGGGCCTGATCCAGCACTCTTCGTGGGCGGCTCATGCCCGCGGGACCCACCCTCACACAGAGGACATCGATGAGCGACCAGCCGCCCGAGTGGGCGAGAAATCTTGAGAAAGCGGCCATCGAGGCGGCCAGAGCCGTCGAACGCGCCGGCCGCGCCCTCAGCAAGGCGATGGAGCAGGCACAGCGCACCGCCAAGGCCCAGGCGGCGATGGCGGCCGCCTACCAGGCGGACCTCGAGGGGCTGGAGAAGGTGCTTCGGGCCCTGCCCGCCGAGCAGGTCAGGGACATCTCGGCGGCCGCGGCGGTGGTGACGGCGACCGCCGACCAGGTGCTCACCCAGACGCCGAAGGACGACCGGTAGGGCGTACGGGCGGCAGGCGTTCTCCCGGCGAGACCGGCGCCGGCTGTCCACAGCCTGTGGACGACCGTACGGCCCTTCGGCCGGCTTCTAGTGTCACTCCCTTGACATCCTCCCCCTTGTCAAACGAGGGGGATTCCAACCGTCGCCGGTCGGGCTTCCTGCTTCGCTGCCGGTCGCCCCGTCCGAGAGGACTCTCGTTGAGGTCTTACACCGGCTCCACAGGCGTTTCACCTCTCCGCCAGCCCGGCGGCGAGGATGTTCTTGGCGGCGTTGACGTCCCGGTCATGGGTTGCGCCGCAGGCGCACTGCCAGGTCCGGACGTTCAACGGCATCGAATCGGCCAGCACCCCGCAGGCCGAGCACAGCTTGGAGGAGGGGAACCACCGGTCCACGACCAGCAACTCCCGCCCATACCAGGCCGTTTTGTACTCCAGCATCGACCGCAGTTCCCGCCAGGAGGCGTCGGAGATGGCGCGGGCGAGGCAGTGGTTACGGACCATGGTGCGGACGGTCAGGTCCTCGATCACGACCGCTTGGTTCTCGCGGACGAGTCGAGTCGAAAGCTTGTGCAGGAAGTCCCGGCGGCGGGCACTGATCCGCGCGTACACGCGGGCGACCCGCAGCCGGGCCTTGGCCCGGTTGTTCGACCCCTTGACTTTGCGGGACAGCGACCGCTGCGCCCTGGCCAGGCGCTTGCGGTCGACCCGCTCAAGCCGGGGGTTGGCGACCTTGCCGTCCTCGCCGGTCAGACCGTCGATCGGGCGGGACAGTGCGAGCAGGCTGGTGATTCCCGCGTCCACACCCACCGCGTGCTCGATGGGAGCCATGGGCGGGATTTCCTCCTCCATGAGGAGGGACACGAACCACCGCCCGGCCGCACGTGGACGGCTCCGCGCCTTCCGGCAGCGGACGCGACCACACGATGTCCAGCGGGTCGTCCATCTTCGCCAGCCACAGCCGGCCCTCACGCCAGCGGAACGCGCTGCCGGTGTACTCCGCCGACGCCCGCGACTTCTTGCGGGACTTGAACGTGGGATATTTGGCCCGCTGGGCGAAGAAGCTCGCGAACGCCGCGTGCAGATGCCGCAGGGCTTGCTGCAACGGCACGCTGGACACCTCGCCCAGGAACGCCAGCTCCTCCGTACGCTTCCACGCCGTAAGCATGGCCGAGGACTCCACGTAGGAGACGCGGCGACCCTCGTGGGCGTAGGCGCGGGTCCGCTCCTCCAGAGCCTTGTTGTAGACCAGGCGCACACACCCGAACGTCCGGGCAAGCTCACCGGCCTGCTCGGGAGTCGGATAGAAGCGGTACTTGTAGGCCCGCTTCACGATCCGCGCCAGCACATCATGCCACTCGATCACGGCCAGGACCGCACGTTTGTTCGTACAGCCTGGCGTCGAAACACCTACCCCTGCCCTACTCCGAAGGGAGCCCGATTCCTCCCCCACCTGAAAGCGGGGGTTTCCTCGGACGTTTCTCTCATGAACACGCCAGAAATCGGAGGGATCGCCGGGTGGGCGATGGAGCTCACCGAAAGCCTGGGCGCGCCGGGCGCGGGTGTCGCGATCGCCCTGGAGAACCTGTTCCCGCCGCTGCCCAGCGAGATCATCCTGCCGCTGGCGGGGTTCACCGCGTCGCGCGGGGACATGAGCCTGGTCGCCGCCCTCCTGTGGACGACGGTGGGCTCCGTCGTGGGCGCGCTCGCGCTGTACTGCGTGGGCGCCCTGCTCGGCCGGGAGCGCACGCTGGCCCTCGCGCGGCGCCTGCCGCTGGTCAAGACCGCCGACGTCGAGAAGGCGGAGGCGTGGTTCGTCCGGCACGGTGTGAAGGCGGTGTTCTTCGGGCGGATGATCCCGGTTGTCCGCAGCCTGATATCGGTCCCCGCCGGCGTGGAACGCATGCCGATCGGCACCTTCCTCCTGTTCACCACGCTCGGCAGCCTGATCTGGAACACCGTGTTCGTGCTGGCGGGTTACCTGCTCGGCGAGAACTGGCACCTCGTCGAGGAGTACACGGGCATCGTGTCCAAGGTCGTCGTGGCGGCCGTCGTGCTCGTCGTCGTCCGGTTCGTGGCCGTACGGCTGCGAGAACGGCGCGGCCAGCACCGCGACGTCCGCTGACCGGCCGCTACCCGCGCGGGCCGGCGCGCCGGCCAGGCACGAGACCCGGCCGGCGCGTCGCGGATCACCAGGCGGCCCGCGCTAACCCAGGTGCCGTGTGAAGAACCGCAGCGAGCTACCGGTCTCGAACTCGGGGATCTCCCCGTGCTTGCCGGGGTTGGCGTGCAGCGTCTTGTCGGCCGATCCCAGAGCGTCGAACAGCGCCAGGCCCCGGGCCCGGGGCACCTGGTCGTCGTCCCACTGGAGCAGGAACCGCACCGGGACGGTGACCCGGGCGGCCGCCTCGGCCAGCCCGTCCACGCCAAGCAGCCCCAGCACCGCCGCGCGGACCCGGGGTTCCGCGGCGACGAAGGGGAGGCCGAGCCCGCAGCCCATCGACACCCCCCAGTAGCCCACGGGGCCGGCGCCGACGACGTCGAGTTCCCTCGCCGCGGTCAGGACCGCCTGCCATTCCGGGACGGCCTGGCCGGCCAGGAACGTGTGCATGGCGGCGAGTCGCGGGGCGACGTCCCCACCCGCGACCATGCCGGCCCGCAGCTCGGCCACGACCCGGGCGAACTCCTCGGTCCTCGGCCGATCGCCGTGGCCCGGCGCGTCGACCGCGACGACCGCGAAACCGCCCTCGGTGACGAAGCGGCGCGCGCGGGCCACGATGCCCGGGGCCTTCTTGTGCTGCCCGCCGCCATGGCCCATCAGGATCAGGGGCCGAGCCCCGGCGGCGCCTTCCGGCGTCCACAGCACACCGGGGGTCTCGCCGAGGACGAACAGCTGTTCGGTGACGCCGTCCGACGACGTCTGGGAGATGAAGCGCAAAGCGTTCCACGCCTTTCGGGATGCCTTCTTCGGGCGCTCCCTAGACCATGCGACGGGGGGAGCCCCGACCTGTCACAGCGTTGATCGGTCTCACCTCCTCGGGTCGCAGCGGCGCACGGCGACGCCGAACGTATCACCGGACCGCGCGGAGCTCCCAGTGATTTCTCACCCGCCGGCATCGGCCGGCCCGCGTACGGCTCCGGCGGCTTCCTTGCCGAGGTGGTCAGCGTCCCTGGGCGAGGTCCGCGCGCCTGACCGCGGCGGCCACCGAGACCCAGGCCATGGCGACCAGCACGCCGACGCACAGGGTGAGGGAGCCGGCCCGGCCGCCGGACATGGCCCAGGCGTTGCCGAGCAGCAGGGCCAGGCCGCTGAGACGGGAGGCGACGGCGTGCCCGCCCCGCCCCGCGCGGGCGAAGTGGCGGCCGAGGACGAAGCAGGCCGCGATGAGCGCGGTGAAGGCCACCGACCCGGCCGCCATGTGCAGCATCGCGTGCCAGCTCATCCCGGCCGGGGCTCCCAGCGGGGTGCCCGCGGGGAAGCCGTCCCCCGGGTCCATGACGAAGACCCCGGCGGCCGCGAGTCCCGCGCCCTCGACGAGCAGCAGCCGGGGCGCCCAGGTCCCTCCGGGGGTGCCGCGCATGGCCCTGCGCAGTCCGATCGCCCCGGCGACCGTCAGGACGGCGGTGATCCAGAAGGTGCCGATCTGCAGCCAGCCGAGGTCGCCGGTGCTCAGCATGCTCAGCGGGTGACGGAGCAGGTCGAACCCCTCCCGCGTGAACGCCTGCGCCAGCGAGACGATCCCGAAGACGGGCGTGGTGAGCACGGCGCAGGTGAGCAGCGCACGCGTCGACCTCGTCGAGGCCGCCGCGCCGCGCCGCGCGACCGCCGTGTCGCCGTCGCCGCCGCGGGAATCCGTCCCCGCCGGCGCGGTGACGCCGCCGGTCACCCGCACCGCGCGACGACCGGCGGCGGTCGCGGCCCGGCCGGCGGTGGGCCGAGCGGCGGACTGAGCGGGGAGCTGGGCGTCGGGCTGAGCGGTGGGCTGCGTGGTGGGCTGCGTGGTGGGCTGGAGGGCGGGCTGAGCGGTGGGCTGCGTGGTGGTCATGGCCGTTCCCTTCGTCGGTGTTGGGTCTTCGCCGGTGTTGGCTCTTCGTCGGTGTTGGGTCTTCGCCGTCCCGGCTTCGGTGTCCCGGCCGGTACGTCGTCCGGCCTCGCTTACGCGTCGAACGGCCGCCGCGCGCTTCGACCACCTGTCACGTCCGCCCCCTGCTCTCCCCCGCCCACCTGCGGCGCGAGCCGGTGACGCGCATTCCCTGTCACATGCGCATTCCCTGTCACATCCCGACGAAGGCCCTGGCCAGGGCGTGCCAGGATCGGAGTCCGTCGATAACGGCCCCTCCCGTACGACGTGTAGGTGACGGCGGGAACCGGCGACCGGCTCCCGCCGGCCACAGAATCAGGAAGAAGGAGAACGACCGATGCGGTTTCTGATGACCACCAAGGGCACCGACCCGAACCCGGACGCGGCGATGATGGCCGAGATGGGCGCCTTCATCGAGGAGATGACCAGGGCCGGCGTGCTGCTGGCCACGGGCGGGCTGGAGCCGGGCGGCGTGCGGATGGTCTCCTCCGCAGGCGAGATCACCGTGACGGACGGCCCCTTCACCGAGGCCAAGGAGGCGATCGTCAGCTTCGCCCTGATCGAGGCTCGGTCCCGCGAGGAGGCCGTGGAACTGGCCCGCCGTTTCTGGCGGATCGTCGGCGACGGCGAGGGCACGGTCCAGCGGGTGTTCGGCCCCGAGGACGCTCCCGGCCCCGGCCCCCGCTGACGTACGCGCCGGGTTGCGCGGCGGGCGGGCCGGTGCTGTCATCGACCGATGACGTCCCTGGACGCCCATGCCGTCGTCGACGCGGTCTGGAAGATGGAGTCCGCGAGGATCGTCGCCGGCCTCGTCCGGATGGTCGGCGACGTCGGCCTGGCGGAGGAACTGGCCCAGGACGCGGTCCTCGCCGCACTGGAACAGTGGCCGGAGGCGGGCGTCCCGGACAACCCGGGCGCCTGGCTCATGGCCATCGCCAAGCGGCGCGCCGTCGACCACCTGCGCCGGGAGGAGCGGCGCGACCGCGGTCAGGAGCGGCTCGCCCACGATCTCGTCACCAGCGTGGACGACGGCGCCCGGGACGTGGACGACGTTCTGGGCGCGCTCGACGGGGAGGTCGGCGACGACGTCCTGCGGCTGATGTTCGTCTCCTGTCATCCGGTGCTGTCCACCGAGGCCCGGGTGGCGCTCACGCTGCGACTGATCGGCGGCCTGCGCACCGACGAGATCGCGCGGGCCTTTCTCGTCTCCGAGAGCGCCGTCGCCCAGCGGATCGTGCGGGCCAAGCGGGCGCTCGCCGACGCGCACGTCCCCTTCGAGGTTCCGTCGGGGCCGGAACGGGCGGCCCGGCTGTCGTCGGTGCTCGAAGTGATCTATCTGGTGTTCAACGAGGGATACTCGGCCACGGCGGGCGACGACCTGATGCGCCCGTCCCTCTGCCTGGAGGCGCTGCGCCTGGGCCGCGTCCTGGCCGAGCTGACCCCGGACGAGGCCGAGGTGCACGGCCTGGTCGCGCTGATGGAGTTGCAGCAGTCGCGCTCGGCCGCGCGCACCGGCCCGTCGGGAGAGCCCGTACCGCTGCACGAGCAGAGCCGCGGGCGCTGGGACCCGCTGCTCATCCGGCGCGGCTTCGCGGCGCTGCTGCGCGCCCGGGAGGCCGGCGGCCCCCTCGGCCCGTACGTGCTGCAGGCGGCCATCGCGGCCTGCCACGCACGGGCCGCCACGCCGGAGGAGACCGACTGGCCGCAGATCGCGGCGCTCTACGAGGCCCTCGTGAGGGTGCTGCCCACACCCGTCGTCCAGCTCAACCGCGCGGTCGCGCTCGCCATGGCCTACGGGCCGCGCGCCGGTCTCACGCTGGTGGAGACGCTGACCGGGGAACCGGCGCTGAAGGGGTATCACCTGCTGCCCGCCGTACGCGGGGACCTGCTGGCCCGGCTCGGACGGCACGGCGAGGCCCGGGCGGAGTTCGACCGCGCGGCGTCCCTCACCCGCAACGCCGCGGAACGGGCGGTGCTGCTGCGCCGCGCCGCGACCTGCGCCGAGGAGGCCGGACGCGCGAACACCGCGGAGGCCGTGAAGGCCACAAAGGCCGGGAAGGCCGGGAAGTCCGGCCCCTTGAACACCGCGGAGGCCGGGGAGGCCGGCCCCGCGGAGACCGCCGGTCAGCCGCCCAGGGCCGCCGGGCGGGCGGACTCCGGGAAGCGTGTCGCACCCGCCACTCCGGGCGGGCGAGCCGGAGGCCGGCGAGCGGCGGATGCGGGCGTCACGCTCGGCGCCGCCATGAGGCTCTTCCTCGCGCGTCCCGGCCTTAGCGCCGACACCGTCCGCTCCTACAACCAGACCCTGTCACGACTGTGCCGGCACCTCGGCGAGGACATCCCGCTGCGGGACATGACGTCCCACCTGGCCGCCGAGGTCTTCGACGCCGCCTGGGGCACGGCCGCGGGCGCGACCTGGAACCGCCACCGCGCGGCGCTGCGGTCGTTCGCCTCGTGGGCGGCCGAGCACGGCTGGGCCGCCGCCGGCCTCGCCGCCCCGCTCGACCGGCGGCCCGAACCCCGCGCCCGCACCCGTCCCATCGACCGGTCGCTGCTGCGGGTCCTGTGGGAGCGGCCGGAGATCCCGCTGCGCGAGCGCACGCTGTGGCTGCTGCTGTACGAAAGCGCGGCCCCGGCCGAATGGGCGCTCTCGCTCGACGTGGAGGACCTCGACCTGCCCGGCATGCGCGGCGAGGTGAGGACCAGGGGACACTGGCTGCGCTGGCAGTCCGGGACGGCGGCGCTCCTGCCCCTCCTCGTCGGGGACCGCCGCCGGGGACCGCTGTTCCTCGCCGACCGCAGACCCGGGCCGGGTCGCATGCCGGCGGTGGCCGACCTCTGCCCGCACACCGGCCGGGGCCGCCTGTCGTACGAACGGGCGGAGTACCTGTTCAAACGGGCCACCAGGGACCTCGACCCGGAAGGCGGCGGCTACACGCTCCACCGCCTGCGCCACTCGCGCCTGGCGCATCTCGGCGAGGACGGCTGGTCCGCGCCGATGCTGATGTCCCTGTCCGGCCACGCCAGCGCCCGGAGCCTGCACGGATTCGTCCGGGTCCCGCGACCTGCGGATACCGTTGCCTGAGTGGGGAGGAAAGCGGCATATCTCAAGGACGTCCTGCTGTGGGCGGTCCTCGGCGTGCCGGCGGTGTGGGCGGGCCTCACCCACACCCTGGCCGACAGCTACACCTGGCCGGAGGTGATCGCCGGGCTGGCGGCGATCGGCGCCGCCGTCGCGCTCGCCCGGCCCCGGCCGCTGGGGGCGATGCTCGTGACGGCCGCTCTGTGGGCGGGCTCGGTGGCCGTACGGGGCGACCCCACCGTCTTCTTCCTGGCCCTGGTGGTGATGAGCTACCTGGCCGGGGTGCGCATGGCCCGCACCCGGCCCGCCCTGCTCGGCCTGTCCGCCGCCGCTGTGATCGCCGCCGCCGTCGTCCCGCTCGTACGGTGGCTTCTCACGGCCCAGTGGGATCTGGGCGCGTGGTTCTTCTCCGTCACGGGGATCGCGCTGTTCGGCCTCGTCCCCTGGCTCGCGGGCCACGCCCGGCACCAGAGCCTGGCCCTGACCAGGGCGGGCTGGGAACGCGCCGGGCATCTGGAGCGCGAGCGGCGCATGCTCGCCGAGCAGGCGAGGCTGCGCGAGCGGGCCGCCATCGCGAGGGACATGCACGACCTGCTCGGTCACGACCTGAGCCTGGTCGCGCTGCGGATCGGCGCTCTGGAGGTCGCCGCCGGCCTGCCCGAGACGCACCGCCGGGCGGCGGGCGAGGCCCGCGAGGCGGTCACGGCCGCGGCGGAGCGTCTGCGCGACATCGTCGCCGTGCTCAGAGACGGCGACGGTCCCGGCCCGGCACACGCACACATCCCCCACGAGAGCACGGCGCAGGGAGACACGGCACGCGAGGACACGGCGTACGGGGACACGGCGTACGGGGACACGGCGTACGGGGACACGGCGCGCGGGGACACGGCGCGCGGGGACACGGCGCGCGGGGACACGGCGCGCGGGGACACGGCGCGCGGGGACACGGAACAGGGCGGCACGGAACAGGGCAACACGGGGCAGGGGGACGTCGCGCACGCGGGTCCGGCCGGGGAGAGCGTGGGCGAACTGGTCCGGCGCGCCTCCGCCGCCGGGATGCCCGTCACGCTCCATGGCGGGCGGGAGGAGGCGCGGATCCCCGCGCCCGCGCTCGTCACCGTGCGGCGGGTCGTCCGGGAGGGGCTCACCAACGCCGCCAAGCACGCGCCCGGCGCCCCGGTCACCGTACGGCTCGCGCAGGCACCGGGCGAGACCGTGGTGAGTGTGGTGACCACGGTGACCGTGGCGAACGAGGCCACGGGACGACCCCGGCCGGCCGTCTCGGGCGGATACGGGCTGCGCACGCTCGCGGAGCGGGTCCGTCTGCAGGGCGGATCCCTGCGGAGCGGCCGCGCCGACGGTGGATTCACTCTCACCGTCCGCCTGCCACACGACGTGTCCCGCCACGACGCCCCCTCGCGGACCGGCCTTCCCTCCGCCGCGCGTGCCGCCGCCGTGGATCTCTCCCCTCCCGGGGCGAGCGACACCGGGGGAACCGACCTCGCCGTTGCCGCGGACAGGCCCGCCGACGCGGGCCCGGGTGTGCCGGACGACCTGCCGGCGGGAGCGCGGCCTGTGGAGCTGGATCTGGCGCTGGCCCGGCGGCGGGTGCGCCGTACGCGGCTGGCCGCGGCGCTGGTCGCCCTGGCCGCGGCGGCCGGCGTGGTGGCGTTCGTGCTGGGGTTCACGGTCTACGACGCGGCCACCTCGGTCCTGCCGCCGGCCGAGTTCGCGAAGCTGCGGGCCGGCCAGGCAGAGTCCGAGGTCGCGGCGGTGCTGCCGGTCAGGACCCGGATCGACGACCCGTCCTGGCCCGAGCCGCCGATCCCGCCGGGCGCGCGGTGCCGCTACTACGGCACCAATCCCGATCCGTTCCGCGAGCTGGAGCTCTACCGGCTGTGCTTCGCCGGAGGCCGGCTGGTGAGCAAGGCGCACCTGCCCGCCTGAGCCGCGGCCGGAGGCTCCCCCACGGTTTGGTAGCAACGGTTCCGTAGCATCGGGTCGTGCACGTTATCCGGGTGGTCCTCGCCGACGACGAACCGGTGATCCGCGCCGGGGTCCGGGCGATCCTGGCGGCGGATCCGGGCGTCGACGTGGTCGCCGAGGCCGCCGACGGGCGTGAGCTGGTGGACGCCGTCCTGGCGCACCGGCCCGACGTCGCGCTGGTCGACATCCGGATGCCCGGCTTGGACGGGCTGGCCGCCGCGGCCGAGGTGCGCAGGACCGCCCCGGGCACCGCCGTACTGATCATGACGTCCTTCGGCGAGGACGCCTACGTCGCCCGGGCCCTGGGCGACGGCGCCGCGGGGTTCCTGCTGAAGACCGGGGACCCGCGCGAGTTCCCCCTCGGGGTCCGGGCGGCGGCCGAGGGCGGGGCGTACCTGTCGCCGCCGGTGGCCGCGCGGGTCATCCGGGGGCTCGCCGGGAACCGGCTGACGCGCTCGGCCGCGGCCCGCGAGCGCGTCGCGGCGCTGACGAACCGGGAGCGCGAGGTGCTCGCCCTGGTCGGTGAGGGCCTGTCGAACGCGGGCATCGCCGACCGGCTGCACCTCGCCGAGGGCAGCGTGAAGACCTACGTGAGCACGATCATGGCCAAGCTGGGCGTGCCCAACCGGGTGCGCGCGGCGGTCATCGCCCACGAGGCGGGGCTGACGGGCGAGTCGTAGCGAGCAGCGCCGTCAGCGCGGGCCGCCGCCGCATCGCACCGACCAGGGCGGTCACCGGGTTCCGCAGGGCCAGCAGGACCACCGGCGCCACCACCGCGCCGAGCAGCAGCCCCGCCACCACGTCGTGGGGGTAGTGGACGCCGACGAAGACCCGCGAGAAGGCCTCCAGCAGCGCGAGCACGGGCGCCGCCACCGCCGTGCCGCGCCACAGGGCGACCAGCGCGACGGCCCCCGCCGCGGCGAAGGTCGCGTGGTTGCTCGGCAGCGACCAGTCGCCGTACGGCGGGCAGGGCGCCACCGTGACCACGTCGGCCAGGTCCCAGCAGGGGCGCCGCAGCCGTAGCAGGCTCTTGACGCCCTCGCTCGCGAGGTACGCCACCACCACCGCGACCGGCGCGAGCAGCGCGAGCGCCATCCGGCGGTCGTCCCCCCGCCGCGCCCGCCACCAGCCGAAGACGAGGAGGGCGAAGAGGATCGCGGGGACGGCGTCCGTCGCGACCTCGGCCGCGTCGCGCACCCACTCCGGGGTGTTCCGGGCGAACGCCGTGACCTCCCGGTACCACTCGGCGCTGATGTCCGGGACGTCCTCGATCTCGGTGCCCACCGGTTCCCCTCCGTGCCGTGTTCCGCCGGTCCGTCCGGCCCCTCGAACCTAGGGACCGGACAGCACGGCGCGCACTCACGGAAAGTCGCCGGTGACCCTTCACTTTCGTCAATGGTCCGCCGGCACGGTCTCCTTCTTCCGTACCCCGGCCGGGACGGCCGCCTCCCGGCGGGTGAACCGCGCGTACACCAGAGCGGCGCCGCCGACCAGCAGCGGCCAGACGAGGTAGACCCCCGACGCGGCGACCAGCAGGGCGACCGCCACGAGCGCGAGCAGGGCGGCGGCCCTGGCCCGGCCGCGCGGCAGCAGCCGGATGGCGGCCGCCACGCCGATCGCGTAGACCACCACGAACGACCCGTTGGTCATCAGCACCAGGGGACGGATGCCCGTCCCCGCCGCGTACACGACGGCGAGCGACAGGAAGGACAGCACGGCGACGACTCCGAGGCTGCGCCGGGGCACCTCCCCGGCGACGCTGCCGCGGGAGAGCCACGCGGGCAGGGCCCCGTCGCGGCCGAGGGCCGCGCCGAGCTTCGCCGCCCCGGCCCAGTACGCGTTCATCGCGCCGAGCGTCAGCAGCAGCGCGGCCACGGCGGCGAGCAGCCGGGCGTTGCCGCCGAGGCCGAGGGCCAGCAGGTCGCCGAGGGGCGCCCGCGCCGCTCCGGCGGCCGGCCCGAGGACGGCGACGGTGGCGAAGGCGACCGACAGGTACAGCACGCCGACCAGCACGACGGCGGCCGCGGCGGCCCTGGGCAGGTCCCTGGCGGGCCTGCGGAAGTCGGCGGCGAGGTGCGTGATCGCCTCCCAGCCGGCGAAGCTCCACACCAGCAGGGCCGCCGCCGGGGCGATGGCCGCCCAGCCGTTCGGGGCGAACGGCCGGAGGTTGGCCACATCGGCGTGCGGGAGCGACAGCGCGACGGCGACGACGAGCAGCGCGACGAGCAGCCCGGCCAGCCCGAGCTGGACCCGGCCGGTCACCCGGAGGCCGGAGGCGTTCGACACGGTCACGACCGCCATCAGCCCCGCCGCCGTCAGCGTCGCGGTGCCGGTTCCGCCGCCCACCGCCGCCGCGACGTACTCGCCGCCGAACAGCGCCGCGGCGGCGGCGCTGGGCGGTATCGCGAAGTAGAAGCACCAGCCGACGACGACGGCGGCCCGGTCCCCGAAGGCGAGGCGGGCGTAGGTCGACACGCCCCCGGAGTCGGGGTGGCGGGCGCCGAGCGCGGCGAACGCCGCGGCCAGCGGGGCGGACAGCACGACCAGGCCGAGCCAGGCCAGCAGCGACGCCGGCCCGGCCGCCTGGGCCGCGAGCGCGGGCAGGGCGATGACGCCCGTGCCGAGCACCGCGCCGACGTACATGGCGGTGCCCTGCGCCGCCGTGAGGCGGCCCGCCGGGGCGGCACCAGGCGTGACGGCACCAGGCGGGGCGGCACGGGTGACGGCAGGGGTGACGCCGGATGTGACGCTCGTCCGAGCCATTCGCGTACACCTTCCAGTCGGGGGAGTCGTGACCGGTCAAGGGAGTCGTGGCCGGTCAGGGAGACGGCCGGCCGGATGATCCGGACCGGCCCAAGGCACAGGCAGCGGGGAACACGGGCGGCAGGGAGCACGGGCAGCGGGGAACACGGGCAGCAAGGGAGCACGGGCGGCAGGCGGCGCGGGCGGCAGGGACGCGCGGACCGGCCGGACGGATGCCGGCCGGCGTCGCGCTTCGCGGGACACCACGGGCCGGCCGGGGTGACCGGCCGGCCGGGGTCGCCGTGCCCCTCTCAGCCGCCCGTCTCAGCCTGAGGTGCTGAACTCGAGGCTGGCGGGCAGGTCCGACCGCCGGGTGACGTTGAGCTTGCGGTAGATCCTGGTCAGGTGCTGCTCGACCGTGCTGACCGTGATGTACAGCTTGTCGGCGATCTCGCGGTTGGTGTAGCCGACGGCGGCGAGCGAGGCCACGCGGCGCTCGGCCTCGCTCAGCGCCCCCGAGCCGCTCTCGGTCCTGGGCGGCTCGGCCGGCTGCCCGGGACCGCCCTGGGTGAGCGCGTTGACCAGCGGGACGGCCTCGCACTCCTCCGCGATCCGCTGCGCCTGCCTGGCGACCGTACGGGCGCGCCGCAGCTCCCCCACCGCCTGGTAGGCGTCGGCCAGGTCCACCAGGGCCCGGGCCAGCTCGTACTGGTCACCGCTCGCCTGCAGCATGTCGGCGGCGCGGCGCAGCAGCGGGGGACGCTGCCGTGGCTCGCTCGCGGCGGCCGTCAGTCGCAGCCCGATCCCCCGGGCGCGGACCGGGCCGGGGGCGCAGCGGGTCACGTGCTCGTCCAGCAGCGGCCGGGCCCGCTCCGGGCGGCCCATGCCGATCAGCGCCTCGGCCGCGCCCGTCCGCCACGAGATCAGCCCCGGCGCGTCGAGGCTCCAGGAGCCCATCAGCTCGCCGCAGGTCTGGAAGTCGCGCAGGGCCATGCCGAGGTCGCCCGTCGCCAGGTGGTAGCGGCCCCGCGCGTTCAGGTAGTGCAGGCCGTACCTGGTCTGGAGCATGGCCTCGGGCACGGGCTGGTTGACCAGCTGCACGGCCTCGTCGAGCCGGCCCATCGCGGTCACCGTCGTCAGCAGCACCGACAGCGGCCCGCCGATCGCGACCCCCCAGCTCGTGGGCGGGATGAGCCGCACGGCCATCTGGGCGAGGCCCTCGGCGCCCTCCAGGTCGCCCTGCCGCAGGCTGATCTCGGCGCGCAGCGCCGCGAGGCGGGCCTGCCTGCTCGGGGCCCGGCGGCTGGCGGCCTCCTCGAAGAACAGGTCGCACCAGGGCGCCGCGAGGTCGGGCCGCTCGCCGTAGATGAGCGCGAGCAGGGCGCACTCGACGGCGTCCATCGACATGTCGTCCAGGCGGGAGCCGCGCAGGATGCGTTCCACGTCGGCCAGCGTCTGCGGGTGCGGGCCCTTGGTCAGCACCGCCGCGAGCGCGGTGGCGGCCTCCAGCCGGCCGATGACCGGCGCGGACGGCGGCGCCTGAGTGCTCACGTCGGTGACCCTCGGGATGTGCGCCAGGAACGGCGTATAGGAGCAGCGCAGCCACGGCCGGGCGGCGCGGATCTCGGCCACGGTCTCCGCGTCCATGATCGTGCCGATCCTGCCCAGGTGGTCGAGCACGTCGCGGGCGTCGTCGAAGCGGCCGTGCCACAGCAGTGCCTTGGCCAGCACGACCGCGTCGGAGCCGCGCAGGTGTCCGCGGTGCATGGCGTCGGTGAGCTCGTCGAGGTGGGCCGCGGGGGCGCTCGGGTTGAGCCGCCACTCCGCGCGCACCAGCGTCGTCTTGATGGTGGCCCGGCGCTGGTCGTCGGTGCACGCGCCGTCGGCCAGCCGCAGGTAGTCGACGGCGGGCTCGACCCGTCCCTCGCTGAGCGCCTGCCGGGCCGCCTCCTCCAGGATCGGCACGGCCCACGGGCCCCCGTTGTGCGAGGCGGCCAGCAGGTGCTCGGCGATCACGGCGGCCGGGGCGCCCTGGCCGTACGCCAGTTCGGCGGCCCTGCGGTGCAGGTCCGTCCGCTCGTGCCGGTCGAGGTCGGCGAGCACGGCGGCGCGCGCCTGGGGGTGGCGCAGGTGCAGGTCGGCGCCGACCAGCCCGGCGTTGTGCAGCGCGTTGAGCGCCTGGACGACGACGCCGGCGTCGAGGTCGAGCAGCCGGTCGAGGTGGCCGGGGTCGCCGGCGACCGCCAGGCCCCGCGCGACGCGGGCCGCGAGCGGGTGCCCGCGGTGCAGGCACGACTGCACCGCCTGGCGGTAGGCGTCGCCCGCGGCGATCTCGTCCGGCTCCGCCGCCGGTTCGCTTTCCGCCGGGGCGCCCGCGGCGTCGGCCGCCGCGAGGTGGTCCTCGATGAGCGCGCCCACGAGCAGCGGGTTGCCGCCGCTGACCACGTGCCAGTCCGCGGCGAACCGCCGGGCGGTGTCGTCGCCCACGATGTCGGCCGCCATGATCTCGACGCCCTCGCGGGACAGTGCCGACAGCGGCAGGCGGCGGCAGTGCGGCTGGCGCAGCAGCTCGGTCTGGAACAGCGACGGGGCGTTCCACGCCTCCTCCGACTGGCTGAAGATCGCCAGGATGTGGGCGAAGCGCAGCCTGCGGGCGAGGTAGGCCAGGCAGAGCTGCGAGGCGCGGTCGGCGTGCTGGATGTCGTCCACCACGATCATCAGCGGGTGCCGCTCGGCCAGTTCGAGCAGCACCATGCACAGGGCGTGCACGATGTGGGCGTCCACCTGGTCGACGTAGTCGGCCAGCGGGTCGGCCGACATGGCGCAGCGGGCGCCCTCGTGCAGCAGGTTGCGGGTCCGCTCCTCCTCCTCGGGTGTGAGCGGCGCGTTGTGCAGGATCTGCGACAGCACGGCCAGCGCCAGCCCCGACTCCGCCTGCGAGCAGGTGGCGGTCAGCGGCAGCGCGCCGTGCTCCAGCGCGTCCTCGACGAGCGTGTTGAGCAGTGCGGTCTTGCCCGTCGCGACGGGCCCTCCGACGATCGCGATCTTTCCTCTGCCGGTGACGGCGTCGGCCAGCATGTCCTCAAGGGAGGCCAACACCTCTTCCCGCTCCACCAGGGCCATAATGAGCCTCCCGAATTCCGTTCGATACGCGGCCGCGCGGCCGGATTCACAATTGCCGTGACTTTCGGTAAAGGTCGTGAGTTGAGTGACGTTCAGCCGACCAGCGACATTCGCGGGGAAACGGCGTCGCCGGCCCGCTCCTGCGCTCCGTCCGCGTTCGTTTCGCCCGAGCGGGCCAGCGCCGAGCGGACGGCCGCGAACGACGCGGCGACCACGTCGCGGTCGAGGCCCACGCCCCAGACCTGCCGCCCGTCGATCACGCACTCGGCGTAGACCGCCACCTCCCGGTCCCCCGCGCCGCCGGCGGCCTCGACGCCGGTGCGGTGGACCATCTGCACGTCCACGTTCCAGACCGCCAGACGGGCGCCGAGGGTGCGGATGGCGTCGGCCTGCGAACCCGCGACGTCGAAGCGGGCGCCGTCGACGTACAACGTGGTCTGCAGCGGCCGGCCGCCGAGCCCGAGGGGGACGGTGATCTCGGTCCGCGACAGGTACTCCTCGTCGAACAGGCCGCGGACGACCGCCGGGGTGATCTCCCCGCCGGAGCCGTCCGCGTGGGCCTGCACGACGCGGGCGAACTCCGCCTGCAGGGCCTTGGGCAGGTTCAGCCCGTGCCAGGCGCTCAGGATGTAGGCCACGCCGCCCTTGCCCGACTGGCTGTTGATGCGCACCACCGCCTCGTACGTGCGGCCGACGTCCTTGGGGTCGAGCGGCAGGTACGGCATGCGCCACGGCAGGTCGTCCACGCTGACGTCCGCCTCGGCGGCCTCCACGGCCAGGGCGTCGAAACCCTTCTTGATGGCGTCCTGGTGGGAGCCGGAGAAGGCGGTGTAGACGAGGTCGCCGCCGTACGGGTGGCGGGGGCTGACCTGCATCTCGTTGCAGTACTCGACGGTGCGGCGGATCTCGGTGATGTCGGAGAAGTCGATGCCGGGGTCGACGCCCTGGGTGTACATGTTCAGGCCGAGCGTGACCAGGCAGACGTTGCCGGCCCGCTCGCCGTTGCCGAACAGGCAGCCCTCGATCCGCTGGGCGCCGGCCAGCAGCGCCAGCTCGGAGGCGGCCACGCCGGTGCCGCGGTCGTTGTGCGGGTGGATCGACAGGCAGACGTGCTCCCGGTGGGACAGGTTGCGGTCGAGCCACTCGATCTGGTCGGCGAAGACGTGCGGGAGCGACCGCTCCACCGTGGTCGGGAAGTTGAGGATGATCTCCCGGCCCTCCTCCGGCTGCCACACGTCCATGACCGCCTCGCAGACCTCAAGCGCGAACTCGGGCTCGGTCTCGTTGAACAGCTCGGGCGAATACTGGAACCCGAGGTCGCAGTCGCCCAGGGTCGCCTCGGCGTACTTCATCATCAGCCGGGTGCCCTCGACGGCGAGGTCCCGGCACTCGTCGCGGGTCATGCCGAAGACGACCCGGCGGAAGAGCGGGGCGGTCGCGTTGTAGAGGTGGATGTTGGCCCGGGGCGCGCCGGCCAGGCTCTCCACGGTCCGCCGGATCAGCTCGTCCCGGGCCTGCACGAGAACCGAGATCCGCACGTCGTCGGGGATCCGGTCCTCCTCGATGAGCATGCGCACGAAGTCGTGGTCGTCCTGGCTCGCCACCGGGAACCCGACCTCGATCTCCTTGTAGCCCATCCGTACGAGCAGGTCGAACATCGCGAGCTTGCGCTCCGGGCTCATCGGGTTGACCAGTGACTGGTTGCCGTCGCGCAGGTCGGTGGACAGCCATCGCGGTGCGGCCTCGATCGTCCGGTCCGGCCAGCGCCGGTCCGCCAGGCGGACGGGGGTGAAGGCCGAGTAACGGGAAGGAGAGCTGCTCATGAGGAATTCCTTTCTCATCGGCGACCATGTCACCGAATTCGCGACCGACCGTTTTCCGAGAAGCTGTCCGCGAATCGCGCCGACTCCCTTCCGGAAGGCCGCCGAAATTCCTGGTGATTCGCTGACCGGTACGTCGCCGAAGCTACAAGCGCGCTGGTCAAGGGGCAAGAGACAAGCAACTAGAGTGCGGCCGGGATCACCCGGACGATCGGTAGGGGTATCGAAAGTTGTAGATCCGGTACAACCTCCCGGGCGACCCCCTTAACGACCCCCTGAATCGGACACATACTCCGGATCATGTCGATCAACAGAGCGGTATTCCCGGCTATTTCGATTTCGCCTTTCCGAATCCTCGGAATGTGCGTGACCGAGGCGCGCCCGTCCGTTCTCGCCATCTTCTTCCTGCGGTTCGCCGCGGGAGCGGCCCTGGACGCCGGCCTCGCCCCCGCCGACCCGTTCCGCCTGGTGGCGGGGGCCCTGGTGTGGCAGTGCGCGATCTTCTTCGTCTACCTCTTCAACGGGGTGACGGACATGCGGGAGGACCGCGTGAACGGCTCACACCGGCCCATCGCCCGAGGCGACCTCGACGCCGGCCTGGCCCTGATCGTCGCCTGGACCGCCGCCGCGGCCGCCCTGCTCGGCGCGCTGCTGCTCGGCGGAGCGATGGTCTGGCTGGTCACGGCGGTGCTCGTGCTGGGTTACCTCTACTCGGCGCCGCCCTTCCCGCTGAAGAGGTGGTCGAGCGCCACCGTCGTGGTCGGCGGCGTGGCCGGCCTGCTCTCCTACTGCGCGGGTTACACCTCCTGCGGGACCGGCCCCACCGGGCGCGAGGCGATCGCGCTGCCCGCGTTCGCCCTCGCGGCCTCGCTGTGGATGGGCCTGGTCGGCACGCCGGCGAAGGACCTGCCCGACATCGCGGGCGACCGCTCCGCCGGGCGCGCCTCGTTCGCGGTGAGCCACGGAGAATGGCCGGTCAGGCTGCTGCTGTCGGCCGTCGCCGCCTCCGTCGCGATCGCTTTCTGCGCGGTCGCGCTGCTATTGCGGGTGCCGCTCGGCATGGCGCCGGCCGCGATGCTCGCCGGTGCCACGCTGCTCGCCGTCGTCACCCTTACTCCGCTTTCCCGGGGGTCCCGGGTGCGCCGCCGCCTGCCCTACCGGGCGTTCATGACGACGCAATACGCTGTGCATTTGGCTGTTCTTCTCCCGCTGGTGTCACAATTCTTATTGTCTGGGCGTGCGGCTTAGTCCAGGATGGAGGCACTCGTCCGCTTCCTCTCGGAGGGTCCATTGGCGGGAGATGGAGAGCTGGGACCGCAGGTCCCGGACTTCGAGGCTTTCCTCGAAGCGCATCGCTCCGAGATTCTGGAAGCGTACGCACGGAACCTGGCGGCACTGGACAGCCCGATCAGCCGCGACCCGACCGCCCTGCGGCAGGCGCTGGCGAACGCCGAGCAGATCCTCGACGACGTCGCGGAGACGCTGCGGTCCGGCAGCATCAGGGTGGGCGACTCCCACAAGATCATCGCCTGGGAGGTGGGGGCGACCAGGGCGGCGAGCGGGGTCCACCCGGACGAGTCGCTCCGCGCGGCGTCGGTGTGGTTCCAGGCGGTCGTGACCTGCCTGCTGGAGCGCATGCCCGGGGACGCCGAGTCGATGCGGCTGCTCACGCTGGTCGTGCTGGGGCTGGAGCGCAGCATCACGACACGGATCAGGGAGTCCTCGGCCAGCTACTCGAGTTTCCTGCTGGACAAGGTCCACGAGGCCCAGGTCGAGGAGCGCCGCCGGATCGCCCGCGAACTGCACGACCGGCTCGGGCACGGCCTCAGCGTCGCCCACCGGCAACTTGAGCTGTACGACCTGCACCGGGCGAACAAGCCCGCGACGGCGACCGCCAAGGTGGAGACCGCCCAGCAGGCCATCCTGGAGACGATGCAGAACCTGCGCGCGGTCACCAGCGAGCTGCACCCACAGGAGCCGCTGAACAGCCTGGAGAAGGCCCTGCTGTACTACCTCGAGACCGTGGACATGGACGAGGTGGACATCCGGCTGCGGGTCAGCGGGGACGAGACGTGGGCCTCTCCGACCGTCCGCGACGAGTCCTTCCTCATCCTGCGTGAGGCGGCCAGGAACGCGCTCAGCCACGGCAACCCCAGCAAGGTGCTGATCCGGGTCGACTTCGCCCCGCACGAGCTGCGCGCGTCCGTGGACGACGACGGCCTGGGCTTCACGGAAGGAGGAGGCGGCCGGTCGGATGGCGTGGGCCTGCTGTCGATGCAGGAACGCGCCGCGATCATCGGCGGGACGACCACCATCACGAGCAGGCCGGGTCACGGCACGCACGTCGAACTGTACGTGCCCTTCTCAGGGCTCACCGCATGACCCGATCGGGGACAACATGATCACTATCGCCGTCATCGACGACCACGCGCTGTTCCGTGAGGGCCTGCGCGAGATCCTGGAGGCCCAGGATGACTTCGAGGTCGTCGGCGAGGCGGGCGACTCCGACGGGGCCGTGGCCCTGGTCGAGCGGGAGCGGCCCGACGTGGTCCTCCTGGACGTCGAGATCCCCGGCGACGACGCCACCCAGACCGTGGCCCGCATGCGTCAGATCTCGCCCGAGTCGCAGATCATCATCCTCAGCATGTACGACGGCCCCCAACTGCTCAGCCGCCTGCTGGCGGCGGGCATCCGCGGCTATCTGCTCAAGAGCGTGCACCGCCAGGAGCTGATCTCGGCCGTCAGGAGCGTCAGGGCCGAGCCCGACCGGCTCGTGCTCGCCGTCTCGCGGGACTCGTTCGCCCAGGTGCAGGGGGGCGGGTCGAAGGTGGTGCTGACCGACAGAGAGCGGGAGATCCTCGAGCTGGCCGCCCAGGCGCTGAGCAACTACCAGATCGCCACCCGGCTCACGCTCACCGAGGCGACGATCAAGCGGCACCTGCACAACATCTTCACCAAGCTCGGCGCCGTCTCCCGGATCGACGCGGTCAACAAGGCACTGGCCGCCTCGCTCATCACGCCGCGCCGCGACCAGCCGGCGCCCCGGCCCCGCCCCAACCCCGGCCTGCGGGGGCAGCGGTCGGTCCCCTGACCCGCGGGCGCCGGAGATCCTCAGTCGTCATGCAGGGGAAACGTCCCGGCGAGGCGGGCCTTGACCGGCTCGGGCAGCAGGATGCCGGTCGCGGTGAGGTTCATCTCCAGATGGACCAGGTCACGCGTGCTCGGCACCGGCACGATGTCGTCGCCCTGCGCCAGCAGCCAGGCGATGGCCAGCCGGCCCATACCGATGTCCATATCGGCCGCCACCCGCTGGGCTTCGCGCAGCCGCAGAAGCTCGGTCTCCAGGCTCTCCGGTGAGAAGCGCGGGTCGCGGCGGCGCACGTCTCCCGCGGCGAGCTGGACCGGCGAGGTGATCCTGCCGGTCAGGAAGCCCCTGCCGAGCGGCCTGCCGGCGATGACGCCCATCCCCAGCTCGCGCGCCGCCGGCAGCAGCTCACGCTCCGCCCGGCGCCGCCACAGGGAGTACTCCACCGCGACCGCGGCGACGGGCCGCGCCGCGTGCGCGCGCCGCAACCGCTTTCCGTCCAGCCCGCGGACGCCGATGTGCGCGATCTTCCCGGCGTCCTGGAGACGGCCGGCGGCCCCCATCGTCTCCTCGATCGGCGCGTCCCCGGCGCCGGGGTCCACCACGAACAGGTCGACCCGCTCGACGCCCAGGCGGGACAGCGAGGCGTCGCAGGCCCTGTCGAGGTCCTCGGGGCGGAAGACGCAGCCGCTCGGTCCCGAACCGGGGCCGGCCGCGATCAGGGCCTCGTCACGCCGGTGGGCGACGGCCTTGCCCACCAGGCGCTCGGCCTCGCCGCCGCCGTCGGTCAGGTCGATCAGCGACACGCCGCCGTCGAGCGCGCGCCGGACGACCCGCATCGCCTCGTCGGGGTCGGCAGCGCCGTAGGCGCCGGTCAGCGCGGTGCAGCCGAGCCCGAGGCTCGTGGCGACGAGTCCCTGCCCGCCCAGGCTCACGCGCCGCATGACGCCGCCCGCGACCGGCGTGGCCGTGACCGCTTGAAGGGCTTCGATATCGCTTCGTCATTCACGTGGACACCGCTGGAAGTAATGGAGGTATGAGAAACGCGAGGATGCACCCGATACCTCTCGGATTGCACGAGGCGGATTTTCCACCCCTATTTTTCCCCACTGCTACGACCGTTCGTGCTACAAATCCGGCAAATCATCGGCCAGATATGGCGGAATTCCGGCCACGGAACCGCCGAACACGACGAAGCGGCTGGCGAGGTGGCCCGAGTGGGGGTTGCGGGCGCCGTGCCGGACGCCCGGCGGCGCGAAGACGGCGTCGCCGGGCCCCAGGTCCACCCACCGGTCGTGCAGGTAGAACTGCCCCTCACCCTCGAAGACGAAGTACACCGCCTCGTTCTCCTCGTGCGGGCGCACGCCGAGCGTCTCTCCCGGCTGCATGATGCCGCAGCGCAGGCAGAGCCCCGCACGGCCGGCCCCCGGCCGGAACAGGACGTTCGCGGCAGGCGGGGTCAGCCAGGTCTCGCCGTTCCACAGCGAGCGGAACCGGGCCGGGCCGGTGCCGGGCCGGACGCTGCCTGCCGGGCCGCCCTCGGACGGCACGGCGCTCCAGACGTAGACGGTCATCTCCCGGTCGCCGGCCGACAGGGAGTACGTACTGCCGGCGGGCGAGTACAGCGCCGAGGCGGCGCGCATCCGGCTGATCTCGTAGCCGACGGTGCCGACGCCCGCGCCGGCCAGCACGACCGCGATCTGCTCGGCCGCCGCCGCGCCGGGCGGTGACCACTGGCGGCCCGCGGGGATGCGGACCGCCTCGACGGCGGCGTGCCGCGCGCCGACGTGCGGGCCGGTCACCGGGCTCACGAAGCAGTCGCCGTGGCGCCGATACTCCAGCTCCGCCGCCCGCAGCACCGCGCCGGTCTCGTGCCTCGTGCCGGTCTCATGCCTGGTGCCGGTCTCTACTCTGGTCAGGTTCATCGGGCTCTCCCGGGTCACACCCGCGCGAGTTCGGCGCGGGCGGCGGAGGGGGTGAGGATCGCGCGGTACTGCCAGATGATCACCAGGCCGAAGACGCCGTACAGCGCGGCCATGCCCCACGGCGGGAGCACCGAGCCGACCGTGATGCACAGCGACGCGACGACCAGGGCCACCCGGATGTTGAGGTTGTAGACCGCCATGTAGCGGGTGCGCGACGCGGCCGGGACCATGTCGGCGAGCAGCGCCTGCCTGACCGGCACGTCCATGAGCTCGCCCACGGTGAGCACCAGCGCGGCCACGAGCAGGACCCAGCCGGTGTCGCTGACGGCCAGCACCATGTATCCGGCGGTGAACAGCCCGGCCCCGGCGTACATCCGGACGCGGTCGGGCACCCGGCGCAGCACCAGGTGCGCGACGAGCGCGAGCGCCACGACGAGCACGGTGTTCTCCGCGCGGAGGATGCCGAGCATCTCCACGCCGTCCACCCGGACCGCCCAGGACCCGATCGCCAGCAGGTTCTGCTCCGGCAGGTCCCTGGCCAGCCGTACGCCGATGTAGTTGATCAGTTGCAGCTCGATGGACATGAACAGCGTGGCGGCCACCAGCAACCGGCCGAAGGCGCGGTCCTGGAGCACCAGCCGGTAGCCGGAGGCGAAGTCCCGCAGGATCGAGCCGCGCGGCTGGGCCGCCGCGCCGGTCTCCTCCGGCCCGGTCTGCTCCGGCTTGGTCTCCGCGATCAGGAAGTACGTGGCCGCGGCGATCACGACCGTGCCCCCGGCGGCCAGGGCGAGCAGCAGCGTGAAGTGGCCGTTGTAGAGGAAACCGCCGAGCAGCGCGCCGAAGGCCAGCGCGAGGTTGATCGACCAGTAGTTGATCGTGTAGACGAGCTTGCGGCTCTCGGGGGTCGTGACGTCGAGGATCATCGCGTCGTTGGCGGGCATCGCGAAGCTCGCGGCGAACTTGTTGACGAGGTAGCCGCAGTAGACGAGCGCCGGGCTGTGCCAGGCGGGCGCGTCGGCGACCGCCATGAGCGCGAACGTCAGGCAGACGCCGATTTCGCCGAGCAGGAGCGTGCGCCGCCGCCCGCGGGCGTCGGACATGTGCCCGCCCGCGAGCGTGCCCACGACGCCGAGCACCATGACGGTCACGACCAGCACGCCCGCGACCGCCACGCCGTACTCGAAGGCGAGGTAGATGGCCATGAACGACATGACCATCGAGTCGAGCAGGCGCTGCAGGAACCCGACCGCGATGCGGATCCGCAGATTGGGATGGAGCGCGGACAGGTTCACGGCGCCACGCCCGCCCCGGCCGCGACGGGCTCGGCCACCTCGGCGCGGACGAGCGAGTGGACGTGCCGCGCCCGCGCGACGGCCTGCTCCTCGGTCTCCCCGGTCACCACGACGAAGCCGTGCCGGGTGCGCCAGTCGACCGTCTCCGGGATCCGGTCGCCCGGCCGGAAGGGGAACTCCAGCATGTCCACGAAGTCGAGGGCCCTGGCCTCCTCCACCCCCGCGACGGCGCGGACCTCGCCGGGGGTCAGGCTGAAGTAGGAGATGTGGGCGACCGCCCGGCGCTCCACCGTGCCCGGCGACCTGCCGTCGAGGATCCGGAAGACGGCCCGCTCGATGTCGAGCCCGGTGGCGAGTTGCACCAGGCGCGGGATCTGGTCGCCGCCGAGCCGCGCCTGCGACTCGACGATCCGGGGGCCCGCGGCGGTCCAGATGATCTCGGTGTGGGCCGGGCCGGTCCGGTATCCGGTCAGCCGCAGCATCTCGGCCGTCAGCTCGGCCATCGCCGCCGTGTCAGGCCCCGCCTGCGCGGGATGCACGTGCCCGGCCTCGACGAACAGCGGCGGCGGGCCGAGCACCTTGCGGGTGACTCCCACGATCTGGTGGCGGCCGTGGTCGCTGAGCGACTCCACGCTGTATTCGGGGCCGCGCAGATACTCCTCCACCAGGACCGGCCCGCGGTAGCCGTAGGAGTCGAGCAGCGCGCCCCATTCGGCGACCTGGCCGGGCTCGCGCAGCAGGTACACGCCCCGGCTGCCGGCCAGCTCGGTCGGCTTGACGACCACCGGCAGCTCGAAGCCGCCGAGCAGGCCGGGCACGTCCTGCCAGCGCGCCGCGTGGGCGAACCGCACCGGGGACAGGCCGTGCTCGGCGAGCAGCCGGCGCAACTGGAGCTTGTCGTTGAGCAGTTCGACCGACCTGGCCGGGTTGACCGCCTTGCCCAGGTCCTCCGCGATGCGGTAGGTGGCGAGCATGCTCTCCTCGGCCCCGATGTGGTAGACGAGGTCGGCGCCGAAGTCGCGCACGGCCTGCCGTACGGACCGGTCGAACGCGACGGGATCGGCGAAGTCGGTCAGCACGAGGGCGTCGGCGAGGTCGGCGATGCCGGCCAGGTAGTCCGGCGTCTGCAGGGTGGGATCCCAGACAGCGCAGATCCGGTGCCCCTCCTCACGGGCCTTGATGACGAACGCCCGGTAGGGCATGACCATGACGAGGTCGCTCATCCGGGATCCTCCCCTCTTTCTGTGGCAGCGGTTAGGGTCAGTAGGGCAGCTCGCGGCCGGACGGCGTGCGGAGATCGGGCGAGTTCGACTGGGGCTTCCTGGTCGGCTTGCTCACGCGGATGCGACGTGCCATCGAAATCCTCCGAATCCCCGTACGGGCCTGTTTCGCGGGCCCTCTGACCAGCACGTTGGCACGCACGTATGGCCGCCACAACGGCCGCGCACCCTAATGACCAGGCCGGATGACGGAAGGGGCACACGGCCTACAACTTTGGTTACGCCGCAGTGCTACGAAAATGGTGCTACGAAAATTCACACTCGCGCGTAGGCGAAGCTCGGCGCGCGGCTCGGCCCGCGCCGCAGGTAGGTCCACCACGTGAGCCCGGCGAGCAGCACGTAGGAGCCGACGAAGATCCACAGCGCGGGCAGCGACCATCCCGCGTGCTCCTGGGCGACGCGGGCCGCGGCGGCGCCGGTCGCGCCCTTCATCGCGCTCGCCGCGTCGGTGCTCGCCAGACGGAACACCTGCTGGATCAGGAACCCGCCGAACGCGCCGATCGCCCCGGCGATGCCGATCACCGCCGCGGCTTTGCGCTTGTAGTCCGGCGCGGTCAGCGCCGGGTCGAGACCGCGGGCGGCCGCCTCCCTGCGCCCCAGCTCGCCGAAGATCACCGGGATCATCCGGTACGTCGAGCCGTTGCCCACCCCGGAGCAGGCGAAGACGACCAGGTAGGCGCAGAAGAACAGGCCGAAGTCGTGGCGGATCACCCCGCCCGCCGCCGCGACCGTCGCCACCACCATCCCGGCGAAGACGGCCAGCGTGACACGGGCCCCGCCGTACCGGTCGGACAGCCGGCCCCCGAGCGGCCGGGCGACCGACCCGGCCAGCGCCCCGACGAAGCCGAGCCCGGCGAGGTAGTCGCGCACGAACGGATGCTGGGCGAGGAACTCCGGGAACGTCGTCCTGATCACCAGCGGCAGCGCGAAGGAGAACCCGATGAACGAGCCGAACGTGCCGACGTAGAGCAGCGACACGATCCAGGTCTGCCCGTGCCGCAGCGCCGCGGCGTACGACCGGGGGTCGGCCTTGGCCTCGGCGAGGCCGTCCATGAACAGCCAGGCGCAGACCGCGGCCACCACGATGAACGGCATCCAGATCAGCCCGGCGTACGCGAGGTGGACCCGCGTGCCCGACGCCGCCACGGGCACCCCGGCGACGACCACCAGCGGCACCAGGAGCTGGACGACCGCGACGCCGAGGTTGCCGCCCGCCGCGTTGAGGCCGAGCGCGAAGCCCTTGCGCCGCTCGGGATAGAAGAACGAGATGTTCGCCATCGAGGAGGAGAAGTTGCCGCCGCCGACGCCGGCCACGGCGGCGCAGGCGAGCAGGATCCAGAACCTCGTGTCGTGGTCCTGCGCGGCCAGCCAGCCGCTCGGCACGACGAACGCGAGCAGCGAGGACGGGATCAGCAGCAGCACCGCCGAGATCGTCGTCCACACCCGGCCGCCGAAGCGCGGCACCGCGAACGTGTACGGGATCCGGATCGCCGCGCCCACCAGGTTGGGCGCGGAGACGAGCCAGAACGACTCCGACACGCTCATCGGCAGCCCCGCGGCGGGCAGGCTCAGCACCACCACCGACCACAGCACCCAGATCGCGAAGCCCAGGTGCTCGGTGAAGACCGACAGGATCAGGTTGCGCCGGGCCACCCGGCGTCCGGTGGTCTCCCAGAACTCCTCGTCCTCCGGGTTCCAGTGCTCGATCCAGCCGCGGCCGCGCCGGGCGGCCCTGGTTCGCGCGCTCATGTGCGTCTCCTCGTCAGGCGTTCTCGGGAGTCAGGCGTTCTCGGGAGTCAGGCGTTCTCGGGAGTCAGGCGTTCTCGGGAGTAGGGCGTTCTGGAGTCGGGCGTTTCCCCGGGTCAGGCGTTCTCGGACTCGGCGAGCCAGCGGGCGATGCCGCACACCGCGTCGGCGCAGGTGCCGCACCCCGTGGTCGCCCGGGTGGCGGAGGCGAGGGCGGTCACGTCACGGGCCCCCGACCGCCACGCGGCGGCCAGGGCGTCCTTGCTGACCGTGTTGCAGCGGCACACCACGCTCGTCCCCGGCAGCGCCGCCACGTTCCCGTCGCCGGAGGCGGCGCCCTCGCCGTACGGCATGGCCCGGCCGAGCAGCAGCGCGAGCCGGTCGGGCGGCACGGGCAGGCCGCGGTCGTAGAACTGCGTGATCGCGGCGGCGGCGTCGGGCACGCCGATCGCGATGGCCCCCGCCACCCGCTCGTCGCGGACGACGAGCTTGGCGTAGCGGCCCCGGGCCGGTTCGCTCAGCCACAGCACCTCGGCGCGCGGGTCGTCCGGCGCGGCGTGCACGTCGCCCAGCGCGGCCAGGTCCACCCCGCTCGCCTTGAGCCGGGTGACCACCTTCGTGCCGCGGTACGGCGACCGCGTGCCGGTGAGCAGCGCGGCCAGCGCGGCGGCCTGCTCCCACGCGGGCTGCACCAGGCCGGGCACCGTGCCGGGGTGCCGCGCGCAGTCGCCGATCGCGTGGATCAGCGGGTCGCTCGTGCGCAGGTCGTCGTCGACCAGCACGCCGCCGTCGACGGCGAGCCCGGCGGCGGACGCCTGCGCGGTCTGCGGGCGCACCCCGGCCGCCACGACGAGGAGGTCGGCGGCGACCAGCCGGCCGTCGTCCAGCTTGAGCCCGTCGCCCGGCAGGTAGCGGGCCGCCCGCGAGTTCAGCAGCACCCGCACGCCGAGGCCGCCCAGGACCCGGGCGAGCACCTGGCCCGCGCCGTGGTCGAGCTGGCGCTCCATGAGGTGGCCGGTGTGGTGGACGACGGTGACCGCGTTGCCGCGCGCCGCCAGGCCCCTGGCCGCCTCCAGTCCGAGCAGGCCGCCGCCGAGCACGGCCACCCGCACGCCGCCCCGCGCGCCGGCCGTGATCGCGGCGCAGTCGTCCAGCGTGCGGAACGTCGCCACGCCGGGGGCCGGACCCCCGTCGTCGCCGATCAGGCCCTCCACCGGCGGCACCCACGCGCGGGCGCCGGTGGCCAGCACGAGCACGTCGTAGCCGACCCGTGTGCCGTCGTCGAGCGCGACGCCGCGCCCGGCGCGGTCGATCGACACGACCGTCCGGCCCCGCCGCACCTCGACGCCGTGCCCGGCGCCCCAGCCCTCCTCCTGCAGCCGCACCGACTCGGCGGACATCGCGCCCGCCAGCACGTTCGACAGCAGGACCCGGTTGTACGGCGGGTGCGGCTCGTCCCCGATCGCGACGATCGCGACGCGCTCCCCCGCCGGGTCCCGGCGGCGGATCTCCTCCGCCAGCCGGGCGCCGGCCATGCCGTAGCCGGCGATCACGACCCTGGTGACACCGGTCATCGCGCGGCCTCCCGTTCCGCCGCCGGCGACAGCCGTACGGCGCAGACCTTGAATTCGGGCATCCGGCTGACGGGATCGAGCGCCGGATTGGTCACGAGGTTGGCGCGCTGGGCGCCCGGAAAGTGGAACGGCAGGAAGATCACGTCGGGCCGCATCGACGGCACGCAGCGCACCGTCGCGAGGGTCCGCCCGCGCCTGCCGACGACCGCCGCCGCCGCGCCGTCCCGCAGCCCGGCCCGCCGCGCGGTGTCCGGGTGCACCTCGACGTACGCCTCGGGCACGGCCGCGCGGAGCTCCTCCACACGCCGGGTCTGCGCGCCCGACTGGTAGTGCTGGAGCACCCGCCCGGTGATGGCGTAGAGGGGGAACTCCTCGTCCGGCGGTTCGGCCGGCCCTCTGTGGTCCACGGGGACGAACCTGGCCCGCCCGTCGGGGTGGGCGAACCGGTCCAGGAACAGCCGCGGCGTCCCCCGGTGTCCGGGCCGGCGGGGTATCGGCCACTGCAGCCGCTCTCCGGCCCGCAGCCGGTCCCACGTCACGCCCGAGTAGTCGGCCGGGCCGTCCTCCGAGGCCGCCCGCAGCTCGGTGAAGACCGTCTCGGGGTCGGCGGGGAAGCGCTCCGGCGGCTGCCCGAGCCGTACGGCGAGGTCGTGCAGGACCTCCAGGTCGGTGCGCACCCCGGGCGGCGGGGCGAGCGCGCGGCGGCGCAGCAGCACGCGCCCTTCGATGTTGGTCATCGTGCCGTCCTCCTCGGCCCACTGCGTGATCGGCAGCACCACGTCGGCGGCCCTGGCGGTCTCCGACAGCACGAGGTCGGCGACCACGAGGAGGTCGAGCGCGGCCAGCCGGTCGGCCACCCGGCCCGCGTGCGGCGCCGAGACCACCGGGTTGCTGCCGAAGACCAGCAGCGCGGACGGGCCGTCCGGCGTGCCGAGCGCGTCGAGCAGCTCGAACGCCGACCGTCCCGGGCCGGGCAACGCGGAGGGCTCGACTCCCCACACCCGCGCCACGTGCGCGCGGGCCGCCGGGTCGTCGATCCGCCGGTAGCCGGGGAGTTGGTCGGCCTTCTGCCCCTGCTCGCGCCCGCCCTGCCCGTTGCCCTGGCCGGTCAGGCAACCCCAGCCCGAGCCCCGGCGGCCGGGCAGGCCCAGCGCGAGCGCCAGGTTGATCCAGGCCCCGACCGTGTCCACACCCGTGGCGTGCTGCTCCGCGCCGCGCGCGGTCAGCACGTACGCGCTCGCGGCCCCGGCCAGGATCGCGGCGGCCCTGCGCTGGTCGGCGGCGGCGACGCCGGTCACCCGCTCCACCCGCTCGGGCCACCAGCCGGCGGCCACCCGCCAGGCCTCCTCGAATCCCGTCGTACGGCCGGCGACGTACGCGTGGTCGAGGTGCCCGTCGGCCACGGCGGCGTGCAGGATGCCGAGCGCCAGCGCGAGGTCGGTGCCGGGGGCCGGCGCGAGGTGCAGCGCGGCGCGCTCGGCCGTGGGGGTGCGCCGGGGATCGACCACGATCAGTCCGCCGGCGTCCACGGCACGGCGCAGGTGCGACATGAACGGCGGCATCGTCTCGGCCGGGTTGGCCCCGGCGAGCAGCACCGCGTCCGCGCCGTCCAGGTCGGCCAGGGGGAACGGCAGCCCCCGGTCGAGGCCGAAGGCGCGGTGCGCCGCGGCCGCCGCCGACGACATGCAGAACCTGCCGTTGTAGTCCACCTGGGAGGTGCCGAGCGCCACCCGGGCGAACTTGCCGAGCAGATAGGCCTTCTCGTTGGTGAGCCCGCCGCCGCCGAAGACCGCCACGGCGTCCGGCCCTCGTGCCGCGACGATCTCCTTGATCCTGCGGGCGACCAGGCCGAGGGCCTCGTCCCAGCTTGCCGGGCGCAGCGTCCCGCCGTCCCGGACGAGCGGCGTGGTGAGCCGGGCCGGCGAGCCGAGCAGGGCCGCGGCGGTCCAGCCCTTCTGGCACAGGCCGCCCTCGGACGGGTCGCGGGGCCGCACCCGGACCGAGGCGCGGCCCGCCGGGCTGAGGGTCATGCCGCACTGCAACGCGCAGTACGGGCAGTGAGTGTCGACGGCACCGACAGCGGCGTCCGCCGGGCGCGTGCTCGTCGCCGCGCGCATCGCTCCACCTCCTCGACCGGCACTCGTAAGCAGCCGGGCCGGACTAGACGACGTCGGGGGTGAGGGCGTCGTGGATCCCGGAGTAGTCGGCGGCCGGGGCGGGGGCCAGCCGGCGGCCGACGCCGAGCGCGAGCATCTCCAGCCGGTTCATCAGCCGGGCGAAGTCCTCGGGCAGCAGCGCCTGCTTGCCGTCGCACAGCGCCTGCTCGGGCTGGACGTGCACGTCGATCAGCAGGGCGTCCGCGCCGGCCGCCACGGCGGCCAGCGTGAGCGGTTCGATGAGCTCGGGGATGCCGAGCGAGTGACTGGGGTCGACCATCACCGGCAGATGGGTGCGCCGCTTGAGCAGCGCCACCGCCGACAGGTCGAGCGTGAAGCGGGTGGCCCCCTCGAACGTCCTGATCCCCCGCTCGCACAGCACGACCTGGTCGTTGCCCTCGGCCAGGAGATACTCGGCCGCGGTGAGCAGTTCGTCGACCGTGCAGCCGAAGCCGCGCTTGAGCACGACCGGCATGCCGCTGCGGCCCACCTCGATCAGCAGCTCGAAGTTCTGCATGTTGCGGGTACCGATCTGGAAGCCGTCGACCACCTCGGCCATCCGGTCGACGTGCCGGGGGTCGACGACCTCGGTGAGGATCGGCAGGCCGGTCTCCTCCCTGGCCTGCGCCAGGAGCTCCAGGCCCGCCCACTTGAGGCCCTGGAAGGAGTACGGCGTGGTGCGCGGCTTGAACGCGCCGCCGCGCAGGCCGACCGCGCCGTGCCGGGCGACGGCGGCGGCCGTGGACATCATCTGCCCGGGGTTCTCCACCGCGCAGGGTCCGGCGAAGACCGCGATGTCCCCGTCCCCGACCACGGCGGAGCCGATGGACACGACCGTGCCCGAGGGGAACAGCTCGCGCCGGCCGAGCCGGAAGCCGCCGCCCGCCCGTACGGTCTGCCGCGGCCGGGGCAGGTCGGCCGGGGCGGGCAGCAGCGTGGCGGGCCCCTGGGCCACTATCACGTCCGCTCCGCCCAGCCGGTAGGTCCTGGCCGTGGTTCCGGTGGAGTCGAAGTGCCGGGCCCACCCGGCGAAGCCGGACGGATCGATCGTCGAGTCGAACACCAGCAACAGCTCGGCGTCAGTCATGGGAATCCTCTCCACATCCATGTGGTCGGGTCTGGCATGGGGGTCGGGCCGGCGGTCGCCTCCGCGTGCACGCCGCCGGGCCGGGCCTTGGGGGGGAACCTCCGGCCCGGCGGCGCGGATCAGGTGCGGATCGCGGGCCGATCGCGGGATCGGGCGTCGGGTGTGGGGGATCAGACGAAGACGTCGGTGAGGATCGTGCCGAGCGACTTGCCGCCGTTCTCGCGGATGTAGGTGGACAGCGAGCTGTACTTCTCCCGCAGCCGGCGCTTGAGGACCTTGCCGGTGACGCCGACCGGGAAGTCCTCGTCGTTGCGCGCGACCTCCAGCATGGTCAGCTCGGGGTGACCGGCGGCCTTCAGCTTCTCGTTCGCCTCGTTGAGCAGCCTCTGCGCGTCCGGCCTGGCGGCGCTGGACGTCACGACCGCCACCGGGACCGTGCGGCCGCGGTGGATGCCCGCCACCACGGCGCAGTCGAGGACCTCGGGCAGGTCGTTGAGCAGCAGCTCCTCCATGAAGACCGAGTAGCCGGTACCGCTCGGGGTCTCGATCGCGTCCACCGCCCGGTCGACCTGGAAGTAGTTGCCCGCCTCGTCGCGGTAGGCCATGTCGCCGGTCAGCCAGTAGCCCGACAGCTTGCTGCGGTAGGTGGTGTCGGAGTCGCTCCAGTATCCGGCGGTGATCGCCGGGCCCTTCGCGCCGAGCAGCCCGACCTCGTTGACGTCGGCGACCGTGCCGTCCCTGCGCAGCACCGCGACCTCGGCGACGCCGACCGGCTTGCCCACGCACCGGTCGTTGCGCTCGTCGGCCAGCGTGCGGACCTTCAGCAGCACGCCCCAGCCCAGCTCGGTGGTGCCGAGGCGGTCGAAGAACGCGGCCGGCGGCAGCGACGGGTCGCGCATGGCCAGGATGCCCTTGATGTGCTTCTCGTGGACCGCGTCGCCGATGGAGATCCAGACGTTGACCGAGTCGATCGCCCCGGCCGGCAGGTCCGCGCCCGCCAGCTCGGCGTACGCGTGGCCGAAGGCCATGACGGTCGTCGGGCGGTACTTCTCGACGGCCTTGGCCAGCTCGGGGCCGCTGGTGTCGAACCAGGGCACGAGGGGGGTGCCGCCCAGCACGGCGTACGTCGTGTAGGCGATGCAGCCGAGGTGCGACTGCGGCAGCGCGGTCATCATCACGGCGCCCGGCTGCTCGTGGTGGTCCACGAGGCGGAAGCGGGGCCCGGCCACACACGAGCGGTGGGTCTGGATGACCGGCTTGGGCCGCCCGGTGGTGCCGGAGGAGTGCAGGATCGAGACCGGGTCCTCGCCGACGTGGCGGAAGCGGGCCTCCTCCGGCAGCGCGGCGTGCGGCGGCGCGGGCAGTTCCTCGGCCACCTGCGTCCACCGCAGGCCGGGCAGCAGGTGGAACTCCTCGCCGAGGATCTCCAGGTGGGCGAGGTCGGTGTACATGCCGACCGGGTTGGTCTGGCGGCACAGCTCGGTGGCGATGTACCGCGACGCCTTGCTGTTGACCAGCACCGCCACCGCGCCGATCTGGGCCAGCGCGTAGAAGTGCAGGGAGTAGGCGAAGGAGTCCTCCAGGTAGATGGCCACGCGGTCGCGGGGGCGTACGCCCTGGCGCAGGTACCACACCGACCAGCTCTGGGCCAGCTCGTCCAGCTCCAGCAGGCTGAACTCGGTCTGCTGCTCACCCCGGGTGTTGGTCAGCGGCCGGCCCAGGTGGATGAACGGCAGCTCCGGGTGCGGGTTCGCCTCGATGGCCTTCGTCAGCAGGTTGCCGCCGCCGAGGTCCGGGTCCGCGGCGAACCTGGCGCGCTGCTCCGGCGTGAGGACGGTCTCGTGGGAGATGGTCATCGGTCTCACCTTTCAGTCGTGACAGGGCGTGACGTGCTCGTAGAGGGGTTGGACTCGTACGGGCCCAGGGCGTGCTCAGGGGGGCGCAGTGCGCCGAACATGCCGGCGCAGGTGTCGCGGTAGAAGCCGAGATCGGGGCCGAGGAGTTCGCGCAGCCCGCCCAGGGCCGCCGCGAACTCCGCCTCCCCGTCCGCCGGGCCGTCGAGGAGGCCGGCGAGTGTGCGTACGCCTTCCGCGAGCGCCGCGCGGGCGGCTGCGGCCTGCGGGTTGGCCGACTGGACGTCCCAGTAGACCTCCGGGGTGCCCGAGGCGATCCGGGCCAGCAGTGCGAGCATCGTGGCGTGCGGCGGCGGGGCGACGGCGGCCAGTTCGGCGACGCCGACGCCGAGGCGGGCCAGCGCGAAGCCGAACGACAGCACCGCCGCGTGGGTGAGCGCCTGGGTCGCCGCGGCCAGCCGGTCGTGCTCGTGCGCGCCGAGCCGTACGGCACGGCCGCCCCAGCTCTCGACCAGCCGCAGCAGCGCCCGGGTCCGGGGACCGTCGTGGACCACGACGGCGGCGACCGGCCGCCCGGCGAAGCCGAGCGAGGGGGCGAACATCGGGTTGAGGCCGGCCGCCTCGACGTCCCCGGCGTGCGCCCGGATCGCCTCGGCGATCGGGCCCTTGACCGAGAGCGTGTCGGCGAGCAGCGCGCCCGGCCGCATCGCGGCGGCGACCTGTTTCACCGCCGCCAGGGCCACCGGCTCGGGCACCGCGAGCAGGACGAGGTCGGCCCGCCCGATCTCCACGGCGAGATCGGGCCCGATGTCCGTGATGTCGCCTCGCAGGAACCTCGGTTCCCCGGCGCTGTGCTGGTCGGCGCTGTGCTGGTCGACGCTGTGCTGGCCGGCGCTGGGCTGGCCGGCGCCGGGCGCGGGGTCGACGACGACCACTTCGGCGCCGGACCGCAGCAGGTGCCCGGCGAACAGGCCGCCCACCGCGCCCGCGCCACCCACGACGACACAGCGCCGCAGCAGGTCCGTCTCCCCGCGGGTCATGGTCAGGCCCCCACGGTCTGGGCCGCGGTGGCCAGCACCGCGGTGATCATGGCGCGGGACTTGACGACGGTCTCCTCGAACTCCTCCTCGGGGTCCGACAGGGCGACGATCGCGCCGCCGACGCCGAAGCTGACCCGGTCCCGGGTGGCGACGAGGGTGCGGATGATGATGCTGAGGTCGGCGGCCCCGCCCAGGGAGAACCAGCCGAGCGCGCCGGAGTAGGCGCCGCGCGGGCCCTCCTCCAGCCGGTCGATGATCTCCATGGTGCGGATCTTGGGTGCGCCGGTCATCGACCCGCCGGGGAAGGCCGCCCGCACGCAGCTCACCACCGACTCCTCCGGGCGCAGCGTGCCGCGGATGGTGGAGACGAGCTGGTGGACCGGCGCGTACGTCTCGACGTGGAACAGCCGGGGCACGTGCACCGACCCGACCTCGCAGACCGTGTTGAGGTCGTTGCGGATCAGATCGACGATCATGAGGTTCTCCGCGCGGTCCTTCTCGCGGCTGAGCAGGTCGTGGCGGAGCGCCTCGTCCTCCTCGGGCGTCGCGCCGCGCGGCCGGGTGCCCTTGATCGGCTTGGACTCGGCGACCCGGTCGGGGCCGATCGTCATGAACCGCTCGGGCGAGGCGCTCATCACCGCGACGTCGGGGAAGTCGAGCAGCGCGCCGTACGGCACCGGGCTGATCGTCCGCAGGTGGCTGTAGGTCCGCAGCGGGTCGATCTCGGCGCGGACGGTGACGGCGTTGGTCAGGCAGATCTCGTAGGACTCGCCGTGGTAGATCTCCTCCAGGCAGTCGCCGATCCGGCTGAGGTAGCCCTGCTTGTCGTGCCGCAGCTCCACCGCGTCCGCGATGGCCGGGTCGGTCATGCCGACCCCGGTGAACGCGGCCGGCTCGGACGGCTCACGCCTGGGCAGGGAGAACAGCCGGGCTCCCGTCTCGTCCAGCCAGGCGAGTGCGTCGCCGGCGTCCGGCCCCCCGTCCTCCGTGAGCGCGAGCAGGTAGCTGACGCCCTCCACGTCGTCGAGCACGAGCATCCGGTCGGCGAACAGCAGCGCCGCGTCGGGCTCCTCGGCCTGGTGCGCGGCCTGGCCGCCCGCCTCCGCCTTGAGCTCGTAGCCCAGGTAACCGACGTACCCGAGGTTGAAGTCGAACGGCAGGCCCTCGCTCGCGGGCACCGCGCGCTCGCGCAGCCGCTCGTCCAGGTACTCGAAGAACGGCTGCTCGACGCGCTGCGCGGACCCGCCGGACCGCCTGACGGTCACCGCTCCCTCCGCCACCCGGTAGGTGACGTACTCGGCGAGCGGCCCGGAGCCGTCGCCCATGAACGAGAACCGCGACAGCCCCTCGATCACCGAGCTGCTGTCGAGCCAGAAGCCGTGCTCCTTGCCCGCGAACAGCTCGCGGTAGGCGGTCTCCGCGTCCGGCAGCAGCGGCAGCCTGCGCACATGCACCCGGTACGGCGAGCGGGCGGCCGCGGCGGCCTCCTGCCTGGCCCGGCGATGGGCCAGCGCGAGGTCGCGGAAGTTCGCCAGCAGCTCGCGGCCGTGCTCGCTGCTGATCGACTCGGGGTGGAACTGCACGCCCCAGACGGGCTCGGTGCGGTGCCGGACCCCCATGACCACGCCGTCGTCGGTCCAGGCCACGGCCTCCAGCTCGTCCGGCAGGTCGGTGGCCGCCAGCGAGTGGTAGCGCACGACCGAGAACGGCGAGGGCAGGCCGGCGAAGATGTCGGCCCCGGTGTGGCGCACCTGCGAGACGCGGCCGTGCATCGGCTGCGGCGCGTGGGTGACGGTCCCGCCGAACAGGTGGCAGATGCCCTGGTGGCCGAGGCAGACGCCGAGCACGGGCAGCCCGCTCTCACGGATGGCCCGCGCGCTGACGCCGAAGTCGCGGGCCCGCTCGGGCCGGCCGGGCCCGGGGGAGATCACGACGCTGTCGAACTCGTGGATCGGCACCTGCGACCAGTCGGCGTCGTTGCGCACCACGACGGGGGGCTGCCCGTTCACCTCGCCCAGGAGCTGATAGAGGTTGTAGGTGAACGAGTCGTAATTGTCGATCAGGATCGTTCTCATTCCGGGGTTCCTCCAAGCCGTGTCGGAATAGCCGGGTGAGCCGCCGGCGTCGCGCTCACCGAGCGGCGACATCGCCGATCACCAGGTCCTCGACCCTGCAGGTCTCCGCGATGACGAGTTCGTAGAGCCGGCGCAGGAAGTCGGGGTCGATCCCGTGGTCCTGCGCGTATAGGGCGGCCCGCCGCTGCACGATGCCGATGCGGTGGGGCTGCATCATCGGGACGTCGTTCTCGCGCTTGAAATGCGCGATTTCCACGCAGCACTCGATACGCCTGCGCAGCGTGTCGAGCAGCGACTCGTCGATACGGTCGAGTGAGGCCCGCAGCGTCTCCAGACCGTCTACTCCGGCGCCGTTGCCAGCCATGTGAACAGCCCTCCAATCGGGGGTGCACGGGATGTTCCGGCCCTGTCGGGCTAATTCAGGATTCGATCCGGCGGGTATTTCTCACAACCCCTAACGGCCCCACAGCGCGGCCGGACGATCCGGGGTGACCTCGGACTTCTCGATGGCCCCAGCCCGCCCCGGCGGAAGAGTCGCCGGCGACCCCGGTTCACCCCTATCGGGAAACGACTCGTCCCGAATTATCGGGAAATTTTATTGACCTGCCCGAAACACCGGAACTAGCCTCCGGTCGCGTGAGCATGTGAGAGAAACGGCGGTGGCGAAAGTGAAACCTCGGGCATTCGTTCTTACCGGATCATTCCTGGTGATCTGCCGGGCCCCTCTTTATCTGCGCGAACTGTCCCGCCGGGGGCTGCGGATCCTCGTGGTCACGCCGGCGTCCTGGCGGGAGCAGGCGGTGGCCCAGATGCGCGACCCCGCGCACCCGGCCTCGGTCATCGAGGAGATCGCCTTCACCGACGGCGACGTCAACACGGAGAACTCGTTCACCGCGGGCGTGATCTCCGGCGTACGGGCCTGGCGGGACCGCTACGACATCGCCGGCGTCTACGCGGTCGGCGAGACGCTGGTCGAGCCGACCGGCCTGCTCGCCGACGCCCTGGGGCTGCCCTCCCCCGGCCTGCGGGCCACCCGCGCCTGCCGCAGCAAGTATCTGCAGCGGTGGTACCTGCCGGAGTTCAGCCCGGCCTCGGCGGTCGTCCCGCCGGCCGCGCGCGCCGCGTTCGCCGCGGACGGCGTGTCGTTCCCCGCCGTGGTCAAGCCCACCGGCCGCCACTCCAGCTCGGGCGTGGAGACCGTGCGCGACCCGGCCGAGCTGCGCGCCCAGCTCGACGCGTACCTGCCGCACGAGACGGTGCTGGTGGAGGAGAAGGTGACAGGCCAGGAGTTCTCCGTGGAGAGCCTGGTGCAGGACGGCCGGATCGTCTTCGCCTCGGTGACCCGCAAGGAGACGACCGAGTCGGGCGCCCGCACCTTCGTCGAGCTGTCCCACTCGGTCCCGAACGAGCTGGACGGCGTGGACGGGGTCATCCTCGACGCCAACCGGCGCATGCTCGAACGGCTGGCCTTCGGATGCGGCATCGCGCACGCCGAGTGGCGGGTGGACGGCACGGGCCGGCCGTACCTGATGGAGGTCGCCGCGCGCACTCCCGGCGACGGCCTGTCGATCCTCTACTCGCTCGCCACCGGCGCGCCGATGGAGCCGGAGATCGTCCGCATCGCCCTCGGGGAGCCCGCCGCCTACCCCGCGCCCCGCCGGTACGCCCGGCAGGTCTACCTGGAGCACGAGCCCGGGCGGCTCGGCGACGTGACGGTGGACTGGCCGGACGTCTCCCCGGTCTGGGTCGGCGAGGGCGGCCTGTGGCCCGAGATCGCGCCCGGCGCCCCGGACGACCCGCCCACGCTGCGGGCCGTGCTCGTGCTGAAGGACCGCGGCGCGCAGCTCGGGCCGCTGCACAGCTCCGACGACCGCGCCGTGACGTTCCTCATCGACGCGCCCACCCCGGCGGAGCTGGACGAACTCGAGATGCGCGTACGGCACGCCGTACGGATCCACGCGCTCGCTCCCGAGCCCACCGGCGTGCGGATGTGAGCCCGGCGAACGCGCGAGGGCGCGGCGGGAGGCGATGAGCCTCCCGCCGCGCCCCGCTTTTCAGGGGGTGCGGGCCGTCAGGGGTAGCTGACGACGTTGACCGGGACGGTGGCCGTGCCCTGGGCCGGGCCGCCCGTGTCGTTGATGACGTGGGCGATCGTGCCGACGCCGCCCAGCGACACCGTGAGCAGGTCGTGGAACTTCACGCCCGGCCTGTTGGGGGCCTCGAAGCCACGCTCGGCCACGATCGACGGGTCGGTGCTGAAGTTGCAGTAGCTGCCCATCCCCCAGGCCTCGTGGCTGGTGACGGAGTCGGCCACCTTGTAGGCGGCGTAGCCCCGGGTCGAGCCGTTCATCCAGGACGCCTGGTTCGGCGGGTCGTACGGCAGCTCGTTCTGGAAGAAGATCGTCTTGCCGCCCTGGCCGTTCCAGATCACCTCGTACTTCTCGTAGTGCTCGACGAACAGGCCGTACGCCGTCACGTTGTCGCCGTTGACGATCAGGCCGGTGTCGGCGGGGTTGGTGTTCCAGCCCACGCCCGCGCCGTGGTCGGCCCGCCACGCCCAGATGTGGTCGATGATCGTGTTGTCGCTGTTCACGACCAGGCTGGTGGTGGCCGAGCCGGGGCCCGCGCCGCCGATCCGGAAGAACACGTCCTGGATCGAGATCGGGTTGGCGGCGTGGCTCGCCGAGGCGTTGTCGGGGCCGACCCGCATCAGCACCGGCGAGTTGACCGTGCCGGCGTCGAGGAGCAGGCCCGCGATCTTCACGCCGTCGACGTCGGCGACGTTCACCGCGACGACGCCGTTGTCCGGAATCAGCGTGGCGTAGCCGAGCCCGAGGACCACCGTGTCGGGCCGGGTCACGTTGAGCGTCTGGTTGAGGTGGTAGACGCCCGGCGTGAACAGCAGGTTGAGCCCCTGGCTCAGCGCCTGGTTGAGCGTGGCGGCGCTGTCGGACGGCTTGGCGACGTAGAACTGGGTGAGCGGGATCGACGTGCCGGGGGTCGCGCCGTTCGCCCAGCTCACGCCGCTGGAGTTCGTCCGCGGCGACGGGACGAAGACGCGGTACGCGCCGCCCGAGTCCACGTACAGGTACGGCTTCTCCCGGGTGACGGGGCTGGTCGCGAGCGTCGTGTACGGCGGGTTCGGGAAGCTCTGCGCCGGCGCGCCGACGACGCCGGAGAACACCATGTTCCAGACGCCGTTGGTCCAGCCGCCGATCGTGCTGTCGCGGGTGAACCACTGCTGCTGGGAGTACGGGCCCACCGTGCCGTCGATCTTGCTGTCGGCGATGTAGCCGCCGCTGGCCCAGCCGTACCCGTTGGGGGCGAGGTTCAGCCCGCCGCGGACGTGGATCCGCCGGAACGGCGCGGCCTGGGCCACGGCCCACCGGTCGGTGCCGTTGACCGGGACCACGGCCAGGTTCTCGGCCGAGCGCCAGAAGTTCTGGGTCGCGTTGCCGTTGAACCACCCGGCGTCGACGGTGATGTCGCCGTTGATCGTGACGTTGTCGGGCGACTGGCCGAGGCCGGCGATCGAGGTGTAGAAGCCGATCTGGGCGTTGAGGCCGCTGTAGGTGCCCGGCTTGAACAGCAGCGCGTACCGCTGGCTGCCGAACTGGTTCGACTCCTGCTGCCTGAAGATGGTGTCGAGCGTGCTCTGGATGCTCGCGCTCGACATCGACGGGTCGAAGACCCGCACGTTCGGCCCGAGGTCGCCGCCGCCCGGGAGGGTGGGGCCGTCGTCACCGCCGCCGGTGGTGTTGACGGCGAACTCCCAGAGCGAGTAGCCGTACGCGGTGGCCCGGGTGAGGCCGGACATCCGGACGAACCGGCCGGTGGCCGACACGTCGAGCGACTGGGTCCCGCTCACGCCGTTCACCGTCGCGGTGGCGTCCGACCACGACGACCCGTCCGGCGACACCTGGATCTTGAACGTCCTGGCGTAGGCGGCCTCCCAATTCAGGATCACCTTGCAGATCTGCTGCGAGCTGCCGAGGTCGACCTGGATCCACTGCGGGTCGCTGAACGCGCTCGACCACCGGGTGCCGGTGTTGCCGTCGAAGGCCGCCGACGCCGGGGACGCGGCGTTCTCCGTCGAGGAGGCCGACGCGGGCCTGCCCTGCGCGACGTTCGCGGTGCCGCACGTCGTCCCGCTGTCACCCGACGCGGTGTTGACGGCGAACTCCCAGAGCGAGTAGCCGTACGCGGTGGCCCGGGTGAGGCCGGACATCCGGACGAACCGGCCGGTCGCGGTCAGGTCGAGCGACTGGGTCCCGCTCACGCCGTTCACCGTGGCGGTGGCGTCCGACCAGGCTGAGCCGTCGGCCGACACCTGGATCTTGAAGGTCTGGGCGCGGGCGGCCTCCCAGTTGAGCACCACCTTGCAGATCTGCTGCGAACTGCCGAGGTCGACCTGGATCCACTGCGGGTCGCTGAACGCGCTCGACCACCGGGTGCCGGTGTCGCCGTCGAAGGCCGCCGACGCCGGGGTTCCGGCGTTCTCCGTCGAGGAGGCCGACGCGGGCCTGCCCTGCGCGACGTTGGTCGTGCCGCAGGCCGCCGCGGCGGCACTGTAGGTGGAGGGGACGACGCCGGCCACGGCGGCGAAGGTCGACAGGGCGGCGAACCCGGCGGCGACCAGGCCGATCCGCCGGCGTCGGGGCCGGAAATGAGGCCATGAGGATGGAGGCATGCACGTCTCCTTGGGTGCGGAGCCCCTCGGGCGAGGGTTGGGGGATGAGAGAGGTCCAGCGGACCGAGAGTGCGCCCCTTCACCCGCTTATGTCAATGCTTAGTTCACGACGCGAAATATGTAGTGCTCAAATGGACATCCGGGTGCTACTCTCCGGGAGAGCGCTCTCCAATCCGGCCCCCGACCGATTCGCGCCCCGCCGATGCGGGTCCCCCTACCGGCCGCCTCCTCCCCGATACGGCGGCGCCGACGTGGGACGCCCGCGGGTGCGACCCCCCGGGCGCGAATCGGTCCCACCCTTCACAGTCCCACCTTCACCGGGAGGTCCAGATCGCGGGAATCCGGGCGGAGTCGTCAGCCGGCGGCGGTGATCCTGGCCACCTGGGGCGCGTTGAGGAACTCCTCCAGGACGAGCGTGGCGGCCCCCAGCGCGACCGCGTCGGGACCGAGGCGGCCCAGGACGATCGACGTCGCGGCGTACGGCTCGGCCAGCGAGTTGGCCGCGGTGGCGCGGCGGATGCCGGGCAGCAGGCTCTCGCCGAGCTGGACCCCCACCCAGCCGCCGATCACGATCTTCTCGGGGTTGACCAGGTTGACGAGATTGGCCAGGCCGACGCCCAGGTAGGTGACGGTCTCCTCCACCACCGGCGACTTCGACGCGAGCACCCGGGCGAGGTCCTCCTCCCAGTCGCCCCCCGACGTGACGCCGGCCCGGTCCAGGATGGCCTCGATCCCGATGTACGCCTCCAGGCAGCCGCGTCCGCCGCAGCGGCAGGGCCGCCCGCCGGCCACGATCTTCGTGTGCCCCCACTCCCCGGCACTGCTGCTGACCCCGCGGAACGTGGTGCCGTCGGCCACGATCGTCGCGCCCACCCCCACGCCGAGCAGCACGATGACGGCGTCCGAGGCGCCCCGGCCCGAGCCGAACCACAGCTCGGCCTGGCCCATCGTCTTGGCGCCGTTGTCCACGTACAGCGGGAGCGAGGTGCCGCGGCGCAGGAGCGCTCCAAGCGGCACGCCGTCCCAGCCGAAGGTCTTGGCGTGGATGACGCCGTCCGCGCCCGGCTCGACTATGCCGGGGACGCCCACGCCGATGCCGAGCACCTGCTCGGGCGACACGCCCGCGTCGGACAGCACGACCTCGACGCCCGCCAGAATGTGCCGGGCGACCAGCTCGGGATCGTGCCGGGCCGGGCGCAGCATGTAGTCCACCTTGGCCCGCTCGGTCATCTCCAGGTCGAACAACCCCACCCGGACGTGCGTCTCGGCCACGTCGACGCCCACCGCGAAGCCGTACTCGGGGTTGACGCGCAGCAGCACGCGGGGGCGGCCGCCGTCCGACTCCACCTGACCCGCCTCGACGACGATGTTCTCGCCCAGCAGGTCGGCGGTCATCGTGCTGACCGTGGCGGCGCTCAGGCCGGTGCGCGCGGTGAGGTCGTTGCGGCTGGTCGGGCCGGAGAAGTAGAGCGCGCGCAGCAACACGGCCCGGTTGCCTCTGCGGATGTCCCGCACCGTCCTGCGCTGAGGCCTCGCCATGACCAACCTCCCCGTCGACACGGTCATCTTAGTTCAGAGGCGAAAACAAGCACCCGTGCCCTCCGCCGGCCTCCTCACGGTGGCATCTCCCGGTTACCCGCCCATTACGCCGCCGTGTCGTCCCCACCCTTCTTCCAGGCCGTGAACCAACGTCAGGGCGCTCCGTCCGTGCCGAACTCAGATAATCTGATGTCATGAAGGTGATGACCGCCACCGAGGCCTCGCGTAACTTCGCAGCCGTGCTGGACGAGGCCGAGCACGGGGAGACGATAGTCGTGACCCGCGGAGGCAGGCGGATCGCGGTTATCGGTCCCGCTCCCGTCGCGCCAGGGCGCATGGTGAAGGCGTTTCTGGCCAGAAGCGCCGGCACCCTCGACGCGGAGTTCGAGGCCGACGTCACAGCGGCCAGGGAGAGCATCCGCGACGAGATGAGGACCACGTGGCCCGACGCCTGATTCTCGACACCGGCGTTCTCATAGCCGCGGAGCGGGGCAGAGCCGAGGTGGACTCCGTCATCGGTGACGCCGACGACGTGGCTGTCGCAGCGATCACCATCGCCGAGTTGCTCGTCGGCGTCGAGCTGGCCGATCCGGTCCGGCGTCCGGCCCGGCAGGCGTTCGTGGACCAAGTCCTCGCGCTGATTCCCGTAGAGGAATACACGACCGACATAGCCAGAGTTCATGCGCGTCTGATGGCACACGTGCGGCGCGAGGGCAAGACGCGCGGCGCCTATGACCTGCTCATCGCGGCAACGGCGGCGGCGACCGCCCGGACCGTGGTCACGATGGACTCGTCCGCGCCCTTCGATGACCTGCCAGGCGTACGGGCGCAGGTCGTTCCCCGCTGAGCGCGGGGGACGCCCGGGTCGCGGTCAGGCGCGGGCGGCCGCGAGTTCCTCCATGAGGGCTTCGACGAGGGCGGCGGCGGGGAGGTCGCGGGAGCGGCGATACCCCCGGCCGCACCACAGGGCCATCGCCTCGGGGTCGCCGTGCTCGGCCGCCGCGCGGCGCAGGCCCTTCGTCAGGTGGTGCACCTGGGGGTAGCACGCGGGCGCCGACGCCTCGTGCTCGGCTATGAACCGGTTGGCCAGGCCGCGTGCCGTACGTCCGGAGAAGGCCCGGGTGAACGCGGTGCGGGTGAACCGGGGATCGGCGAGGGCGGCCTTGTGCAGGGGGTGCGCCCCGCTCTCCGGGGTGCGCAGGAAGGCGGTGCCCAGTTGCGCGGCGACCGCGCCCGCGGCGAGGACGGCGGCGGCGTCCGCGCCGTCCATGATCCCTCCGGCGGCCACGAGCGGCACGTCGGCCGCCTCCCGCACGAGGCCCACGAGTTCCGCCAGGTCATCGGGTGTCTTCCACGAGGGAGGCCCGGGCAGGAAGGCCGCCTGGTGCCCGCCCGCGCCGGGGCCCTGCACCACCACCGCGTCGGCTCCGGCCTCGGCCGCCGCGACCGCCTCCCACGGGGTGTTGACCATGACCATGACGACGGCCCCGGCGTCGTGGAGCCGGGCCGTCACCTCGGGCGGCGGGCAGCCGAAGGTGAAACCGGCCACCGGCACCCGTTCGTCCACCAGCAGGTCGATCTTGGCGTCCCACGCGTCGTCGTCCCAGGCGGGCGCCTCGGGCAGCGTCACGCCGTACCGTCCGGCCTCGGGGACGAGCTCCTCGCGATACCGGGCCACCGCCGCGTCGTCACCGGGCTCCTGCCGCACGGCCGCGAAATCGGGGACGAAGACGTTCACCCCGAACGGCCGGTCCGTCCGCTCGCGCACCGCCGCGATCTCCCGGCGCACGTCCTCCGCCGTGCGGTAGCCCGCCGCGAGGAACCCGAGACCGCCCGCCCCGGACACCGCCGCCGCCAGAGCCGGGGTGGACGCGCCGCCCGCCATGGGCGCCTGGATGATCGGGCTCGACGGCCCGAAGGGAAGGGCGCGACCGGTCACGGGACCTCCTCATTCGTCTCGACAGCAGCGTAGAACGCGGTCGACGAGCGCTCCGGCGGCCCCCGTGTACCCGGCGGGGTCGAACAGCCCGGCCAGGTCCAGCCCCTCGGGCACCGGTGTGAGCTCACTCAGCACCTCGGCCACGGGACGTCCCGACGCGGCGGCGACCGCGGACGCCTCTCCGAGCAGCCGCTTGGCGGCGGTCTTCCCCAGGACCGGCGCGAGCACGGCGGCCGCCCGTTCCGTGACGGTCAGGCTGCCGGTGAGCGCGAGGTTGGCCCGCATGCGCTCGGGGAACGCGACCAGTCCCTCGGCCAGTTCGGCCGTCACGGCGGCGGCACCGCCGACCAGCCGCAGGCACTCGCGCAGCGGCTGCCACTCCGCGTGCCAGGCGCCCGCGGGGCGTTCGTCCTCGGCGAGCAGGCAGTGCCCGAGAGCCGCGGCGAGCGCGGGCACCTGGATCGCCGCCGACCGGACGAGGGTGGCGAGGACCGGGTTGCGTTTGTGCGGCATGGCCGACGAGACGCCCCTGCCGGGGGCGGCCGGCTCCACGACCTCGGCCACCTCGGTCCGCGACAGCGACTGCACGTCGACGGCGATCTTCCCGAGCACCCCGGAGGTGAGCGCCAGCGCCCCGGCGAGGTCGGCGACCGGGATCCGCAGGACGTGCCAGGGGACCACCGGCTCGGCCAGCCCCACCTCGGCGGCGAAGGCCGCGATCAGCCGCTCCGGGTACGCCTCGGGGTCGGGCACCCCGGCGATCCGCGCGTACTCCACGTAGCCCGCCAGCGTGCCGGCCGCGCCGCCGAGCTCGGCGGGCAGATCGGCGCGCACCCGCCGCAGCCGCGCCGCCGCCTCGCGTACGGCGTGCAGCCACCCGGCCGCCTTCAGGCCGAACGTCGTGGGCACCGCCTGCTGCGTCAGCGTGCGGCCCGGCATCAGCGTGTCGCGGTGCGCCGCCGCGAGCCCCGCGAGCGCGGCCGCGGCCCGGTCCAGGTCGGCGGTGATCAGGTCGAGGGTCCGGGCGGCCACCAGCATGGCGGCCGTGTCCATGATGTCCTGACTGGTGGAGCCCCGGTGCACGTATTCGGCCGCGTCCGGGTCCACCGCCGCCACGGCTGCCGTCAGGTCCTCGACCAGTGCCACGACGGGGTTGGCCGCCTCCCGGGCGCGCAGCGCCAGGGCCGCCAGGTCGAGGCCGCCCGCCTCCGCCACCTTGCCGATCGTCTCCGCGGCCTCCATGGGGACCACACCCAGCCGCGCCTGCGCGCGCACCAGGGCGGCCTCCGCGTCGAGCATCGCGCGCAGCCACGCGCCGTCTCCGGTCGCCCGCTCCGCCGCCGTGCCCACCCGGACCGGGGACAGCAGGCCCACATCCAGGTCGTTCACCGGACACCCGCCCGGGTCGCGCCGCAGGAGGCGGCGAGGGCCGTACGCGGTCCGGCGGCCACACGGGCGACCCTGCGACCACCCGCGAGGGCCCGCGCCCGCGTCAACGTCAGCACGCTGCGGGCGATGGCGTCGGAGTCGCCCAGGATCACGGAGTTCACCCCCGGCCGCACCCCCGCCGCGGTCACCCAGTGGACCGACTCGGTCGGCACGCCGTACGCGAACCGGCGCGGGTGGGCCCGCCCGTCCGCGTCCAGCAGCCGGTACGGCCGGCGGGTGACGGCCAGGCCGCCGGTCTCGTGGCCGTCCTCGCCGCGCCGCCCGCCGATCACGTACGCCTGGCACTGGCCGGTCCTGAGGAGGTGCCGCAGCAGGGGGTCGGCCGTGCGCCGCAGGTCGATCTCGGGCAGCCGCGCCTCGACGAGCACCCTGGCCCGTACGACGGACCCCGGCACGGCGGCCGACTCGGCCTCGAAGACGCCGTCGCGGGCGTGGACGCGCATGCCGGGACCGATGACGGTGAGCACGCCCGCCTCGATGAGCGCGATCATCTGCTCGACCCGCTCGGCCGGCGGTCCGATGGACAGGAACGCGTTGAGCGGCGTGTACCACCGGTCGAGGTCGTCGCGGTGCGAGCGCCCGGTGAGCCCGCCGTGGTCGACCACCTGCCTGACCTCGTTGCGCAGGTCGCGCAGCACGTCGAGGGCGGCCTTCAGCGGGCCGCTCACGTTGCCCACGCGGGCCTGGGCCAGGTCGGTGCGCAGATAGGCGGTCAGCCACTCGCGCCAGTCGTCCGGGCCGGTGAAGCCGATCCCCCGGTACGGCTCGGCCACGCTCTCCCAGTCCCACCGCACCGCCGGGCCGATGCCGAAGGCGTCCAGCACCAGGGCCTCCCCTGCGTCGCCCCAGGGGTGGGCGAGGTAGGCGGCGCGGAAGCGGCCGGCGACGCACTCGCACTCCCGCCGCGCCAGCAGGGTGGCGTAGTAGACGGTCTCCACCTCCTTGGCGATCAGCGGCCACAGGTCGGCGCGGAAGTCGAGCCCGCCGCGGGCGGCCGAGCGCGCGGCCAGCGACGCGATCCTGCCCGGCGTGAGCAGCAGCGGTTCGTGCCTGCCCTCGACGCCCTTCTCGTTCTCGCCCCGGGACTGGTACGGAATGCCCCGGCGCGATCCGGCGTACAGGCGGGGCTCGCGGCCGGAGGGCCGGTAGACGAGGCGGCCCGCCTCGTCCCGCTCGAACCGGCCGCCGCGCCCGAGCGTCAGCAGGGCCATGTGGTCGAAGAAGTTGAGCCCGAGGCCGCGCAGCAGCACCGCCTCCCCCGGCCGCACGTCGCCGAGGTCGGCGTCGGCGGGGTTGGCGGGCGGCACGTGGACCAGGCCGTGGGCGGCGGCGTACGCGGCGGCCTCCCGCTCGGCGTCCGTGTGCTCGACCGGCAGGTGCCCCTGCGCCAGGACCACCGCGTCGAGCGAGCCGAGCACGCTGCCGTCCTCCAGCACCACCCGCTGCGCGCCGGTGCCGGGCACGTCGTCGAGCGCGGTCGCCCGGGTGGCGTGCACCCGCACCTCCACCTGCCGGGGCGCCCGCGCGACCACCCGCTCGAACACCCAGCGCAGGTAGCGGCCGTAGAAGGCGCGGGTGGGGTAGGTGTCGGGCCCGAGCCGCCGCGCCTCGGCGAGCACGTCCTCCTCGACGCCGTCAGGGAAGAGCACCAGGTGGCGTGCCCACTCGTACAGGCTGGGGCCGGTCTCCAGCGGCCCGCGGATGTCGACGCTGGGGTCGGTGAAGAGCGTGACCTGCGAGGCGACGGTGTTCATCAGCAGCTGACCGGGCTGGTCGGTGCGCCACACCTGGCCCGCCCCCGGCGGGTACGGATCCACGATGTGCAGCAGGACCCGTGCCCGCGGCGGCAGCCGCCGCGCGTTGGCGCACAGCCGCTCGACCACCGACATGCCGCGCGGCCCCGCGCCGATCACGCACACCTCGAACGGCCGGGTCGATCGTGTTGTGGACATCCGCTCCTCCAGTTCCCGTCTGGTCGTGAGTCGAGAATGCGGGACCGGAGTCTTGGTGAGGTATGTCACATTTGGCGAGGCGGTGTTAAGCATTGCTTCATGCACGATGTCACGCGCCTGGCGGCGCTGGTGGCGGTCGCCGAGGCCGGTTCGATCACCCGGGCGGCCGCCCGCCTCGGCTACACGCCGCCCGCGTTGTCGCAGCAGATGGCCAAGCTGGAGCGGGAGGCGGGAGCCGTGCTGGTGATCCGGCACCGCCGCGGCGCCACGCTCACGGCGGCGGGCGAGCTGCTGGTGGAGCACGCCCGGCGGGTGCTCGACGAGCTGGAACGGGCCCGCCACGGCCTGGCCGCGCTCGCCGGCCTGTCCGGCGGGCACATCACGATCGGCACGTTCACAACCGCGGGCATCCACCTGTTACCGCCGGTCCTCGCGGCGTTCCGGCGGGCTCACCCCGCCGTCGAGGTGAATGTGAGGGAGTACGAACCGCCGTCCGGGCTGCCCGCGCTGGCCACGGGCGAGGCGGATCTCGTGCTCACCCACACCTACGAGCATCAGCCCGATCCCGCGCTGCCCTCGGGGGTCACCGTCGAGGCGCTGCTGGTGGAGGAGCTCGTGCTGGTGGCCGCCCCCGGGCACGCGCTCACCGACGCGGCCGAGCCGCTGCCGTGGCCGGAGCTCGCCGGGCGGCCGCTGATCAGCGGCTCGCGCGGGCTGGCCAACCGGGAGGCGCTGGAGGCGCTGTTCCGTCGTGAGGGGCTGGCGCCGCCCGTCGTGGCGTACGAGACGGGCAACTACGGCATGTCGTGCGCTCTGGCCAGCGGGGGGATGGGCCTCGCCCTCGTGCCGAGGACCGTCGCCGAGCTGGCGGAAAACCCCCTCAGCGTACGGCGGCTCGCCCCGCCCGGCCTGCATCGCACGATCAGCCTGGCCAGGCGGTCCGACGACAGGTCCCCCGCGCTGGCGACCATGCGTTCGCTGTTCAGGAGCACGGGCAAGGCGGCGCCCCGGCGGTCCCCGGAGGAACCGCCGAGGTGAGCGCCCCTCAGCCGGACTCTGTCAGTCGAATTCGGGGTCGGTGGTGCGACTGCGCTTCATCTCGTAGAAGTACGGGAACTTCGCCATGGCGAGGGCGCCGTCGAAGATGCGGGCGGCCTCATCGCCGCGCGGGATGCGCGTCATCACCGGTCCGAAGAACGCCACGCCGTCGATGTGGATCGTGGGCGTGCCGACCTCGTCGCCGACCGGGTCCATGCCCTCGTGGTGCATGCGGCGCAGGGCCTCGTCGTACTCGTCGGTGCCGGCGGCGTCGGCCAGCTCGGCCGGCAGCCCGACCTCGGCGAGCGCCTCCTTGGCCACGACCCCGTAGTCCTTGTTGTCCTGGTTGTGGATGCGGGTGCCCATCGCGGTGTAGAGGTCGCGCAGCACGGCCTCCCCGTGGTGCTGCGCGGCGGCGACGCACACCCGGACCGGGCCCCGCCACCTGGGCACCGCCTCGCGGTAGAAGTCGGACAGGTCTTCCTTGCCCTCGTTCAGCACGGACAGGCTCATCACGCGGAACCGCAGGTCGATGTCGCGCTGCTTCTCGACCTCCAGGATCCATCGCGACGTGACCCACGCGAACGGGCAGACGGGATCGAAGTAGAAGTCCACTCTGGGACGGCTGTCCGCCCCGGCCTGGTCGACAGCGCTGTCGATGTCGCTCATGAAACTCTCCTGACGGAAATGGTCGGGGGATCGGGGGGCCGGTTCCGCGAGCGTATCCGAGGGCTCCGCGCGAACGTCACCGGACTTGACCCCTCAAACCCGCGGCGGTTTCCCCTCATCCCGCCGTAAACGGGTGGCGTTCTCACCGGTCGTGGTCCCTAGGGTGTCCGTATGACTGAGATCCACGAGAAGGCGGCGGTCCTGCGCGCGCTTCACGTGCCCGGCGACCCCGTCGTGCTGCCCAACGCCTGGGACGCCGCGTCGGCGCGCGCCGTCGAGGCGGCCGGGTTCCCCGCGGTCGCCACCGGCAGCGAGTCCGTCGCGGCCGCCCTGGGCTACGAGGACGGGCACGACACACCCGTGGACGAGATGTTCGCGGCCGTGGCCCGCATCACCCGGGTCGTGGCCGTCCCCGTCACCGCCGACGTGGAGCGCGGCTACGGACTGAAGCCCGCCGAACTCGTCGAACGACTGGCCGCCGCGGGCGCCGTGGGCTGCAACCTGGAGGACTCCGACCCGGCGACCGGCTCGATGATCGACGCCACCGAGCAGGCGGACTTCCTCGCCGCCGTGCGGGCGGCGGCGGCCGAGGCCGGGATCGGCCTCGTGATCAACGCCCGGGTGGACACCTTCATCCACGGCGCCGGAACCCCCGGCGAGAGGCTCGCGGAGGCGATCGACCGGGGCCGCCGCTACCTCGCGGCCGGCGCCGACTGCGCCTACCCGATCCTCGCGAGCGATCCCGAGACGATCGGCGCGCTCGCCCGGGAGATCGGCGGCCCGATCAACGTGCTGATGCGGCCCGGTGTGCCGGCCATCCGCGACCTCGCGGCCCTCGGCGTGGCCAGGGTCAGCTTCGGGCCGGGCGTCCACCGCGCGACCCAGGCGTTCACCGCCCGCATGCTGGACACGATCTCCCGGGGAGAGGACCCCTTCCCGTCCGCCTGACCACGTCCACCGGCCTACAGTTCGCCGTACGACCAGCCCGACCAGCGCTCGACCCGGACGAGGATCGCGGGCCCGGCCGGGGGACGCTCGCGATACTGGGCGTACTTGCGCACCAGCCACGCCACGGCCCGCTCGCGCTCGGCGCCGCCCTCCACGACGCGGGCGTGCCCGTCGGCGCGCACCCACCACAGCCGTTCCCAGTCGTCCTCGTAGTGGTCGGCCAGCAGGCAGACGCGGGGATTGTCGCGGATGTCGCGCAGCCGCCGCAGGTCGGCGGTGGCCTTCGGCTTGTGGTCCACGGCCGTCACCACGACGCCCTTCTCCCCCTCCTGCACGAGCTCACCAGGAACCACGGCGAACGTGACGGGGACGAGCCGCGGCGCGCCCTCGGCCCCGGCGGTCGCGAGGCGGGCCACGCGGGCCGCCGAGAACAGGGCGCGGGCCCGCTCCTCGGGCATCCTCATCAGGCCAGCCTACGCAGCGTGGTCGCGCTTGATCGTCTTTGTACGGCGGCCTATGGTGTCCGCCATGGAGGCATCTGAGTTACTCGAGCGGGCCCGCTCGAGCGCACGCGACCCCGAAGATCCCCTGGAAATCCTGTCCGCCGCGATCGCCCTGGTTCCCGAACTGGGCGGCGAGGCGGACGCCCTGCTCGATCTCGCGGTGCGCCGCGCCCGTGAGGCCGGCGCGTCCTGGATCGCCATCGGTGAGCGGTTCGGCTACATCAGGCGGAACGCGCGCAGGCGGCGCTTCACTCCCGCCTTCGCCCACCGCCACCTGGTCAACCGCCGCATGAAGCGCGACGCCGCCTGCTCCTTCTGCCGCAGGCCGCCCGGCCCGCGCGTCCACATGGTCCACGGCGAGGGCGGGCGCATCTGCGACCGCTGCGTGGCGCTGGCCGGCGACATCGTCGCCGGGCTGGCCCGCCGCCGCCGTTGACGCACGTCAGGTGACCGTGAGCCGTCGCGCGTAGCGCTCGTCCCGCCACAGCTCCTCGCCCAGCACCTCGGCCAGCGTGGCCGCCGCGTCGTACACGTCGACGTAGCGCAGGTACAGCGGCGCGAAGCCGAAACGGACGAAGTCCGGCTCGCGGTAGTCGCCCATCACCCCCCGGTCCGCGAGCGCGCGCACCACGGGGTAGCCCTGCGGGTGACGGTAGCTGACCTGGCTCCCCCGCCGCTCCGGGTCGCGCGGGGTGGCCAGGGCGAGCCCGAGCCCCGGGTCGACGAGATCGTCGAGCAACTCGACGAACAGCGAGGTCAGGGCCAGGCTCTTGGCTCTGACCTCGTCGAGGTCCACCCGCTCCCAGATGTCGAGCGAGGCGTTCAGCGCGGCGTACGACAGGATCGGCGGGCTGCCCGTGGCGAAGCGCCGCACACCGGCCGCGGGGCGGTAGTGAGGTTCGAAATCGAAGGGCGCGGCGTGCCCGTGCCAGCCCGACACCACGTTCTGGACGGCGTCCTGGTGGCGCGGCGCGACGTACAGGTACGCGGGGGCGCCGGGCCCGCCGTTCAGGTACTTGTACGTGCAGCCCACGGCGAAGTCCGCCTCGCCCACCCGCACGGGCAGCGCCCCGGCGCTGTGGCACAGGTCCCAGATCATGAGCGCGCCGGCCGCCCGGACCCGCTCGGTCACCGCCGCCATGTCCCTGGCCGCGCCCGTCCGGTAGTCCACGTGTGACAGCAGCACGAGCGCGACGTCGTCGCCGAGGACGTCCTCAAGTGCGCCGCCGCCCCCGCCGATGTCCCTGATCTCGTACGCGCCGAGCGCCCGGGCGGCGCCCTCCACGACGTACCGGTCCGTGGGGAAGTTGTCGAGGTCGGAGACGATCACGCGACGGCCGGGCCGCAGCGGAAGCGCGGCCGTGACCAGCTTGAAGATGTTCACCGAGGTGGAGTCGCCGGCCAGCACGTCGCCGGTGCGCGCGCCGATCAGGGGCGCGATGCGGTCGCCGGTGGTCTGCGGCATGTCCCACCAGCCGGCCGTGTTCCAGCTGGCTCCGAGATGCACCCCCCACTCGGTCTCGACCGTGTGGGCCACCCGTTCCGGCGTCCGCCGGGGCAGCGCGCCGAGCGAGTTGCCCAGCAGGTAGACGACCCCGGGCGGCAGCGAGAACTCGTCCCGGAACTCCCCGAGCGGGTCCTTGGCGTCGAGGTCCTGGCATTCGGCACGGCTGAGAACCATCGGCAACTCCTTCGTCACCGCATTATGTACCGAAATATCCGATCTTGTCGTGATGGCGATGACGGAGCGTTCACGGCGTGGGCAATACCGGCAGGGACCGTTCCACCGTAACGGACGGCTATAACCGCCAGAGATCGCCACACCGGCACGATCAGCGCAAAGTAAGCACAAGACGCACCCAAAGCTCTGTGCGATCGTGGACAAGACGGGGCAAGTTCTCTGGAGACGCCAAACCCCCGTTGGTGACAGAGGGTGATCAAACGTGACGGAATCCCCGTCGGTGCATCACGAGTCCCCGATCTATCGCCGCATCGCCGACAGGCTGCGCGATCAGATCCTGTCCGGAGCACTCGGTGACGGCGACCGGCTACCGGGTGAGAACGCGCTCATGAAGGAGCACGGCGTCGCCCGGGCCACGGCACGGCAGGCGCTCGCCGTACTGATCAACGAAGGGCTCGCCGTGCCGAAGCGGGGATCAGGCGTCTACGTGCGGCTGTTCCGCCCCATCCGCCGCCACGGGTCCCGCCGGCTCTCCCGCGAGCAGTGGGCCCGGGGCCTGGCCATCTGGGACTCCGACACCCGGGGCCGGTCGTACGCCGTGGACGAGGTGAGCATCCTGCGCGAGCCGGCGAGCGAGCAGGTCGCCCGTGTGCTCGGCGCGGGCGAGGTGTGGGTGCGCCGGCGCCGCTACTCCGTGGACGGCCGTCCCGTGCAGCTCGCGGCCTCCTGCTTTCCCGCCGATCTCGTGGAGGGCACGGCGATCGTCCTGCCCGACACCGGTCCCGGCGGGGTGTACGCCCGGCTGGGCGAGCTCGGCCGGGCCCCCGTCCACTTCAGCGAGGAGGTGCGGGCGCGGATGCCGTTGCCCGGCGAGGCCGAGTCGCTGAGCCTTCCCGCCGGCACCCCGGTGATCTCCGTCACCCGGGTGGCCTTCGCGGAGGGAGGCGTGCCGGTCGAGGTCAACGAGATGATCCTGGACGCGGCGTCCTATGTACTCCAGTACGACTTCGACGCCTAGGTCAAGAGGCAACGTTGACCTGACCATCCCGATCATTGATTTCTCTAGAGATGTCCCGCACCTTGAGGAGAAGACGTCAAGAACACCGGGCACACGGCGAGGGAAGGTGTACGGATGTCCTTTGACCGACGCCTCGCCGAGATCGCCCGGGAGTTTCCGGAGTGGACGATCTGGCGGAGCGACGCGGGCCGGTGGTGGGCGACCCGGCACCACCCGCTCACCTCGGCGCAGCGGGCGGCGGGATGCGCGATGACCGTCGACGCCGACGAGGCCGACGGGCTGCGTGAGCTGCTGCGCGAGCAGGAGACCCGCACCGCCGATCCATGAGCGCGGAAGCCCCCGACCCGATCGGGGGCGGGGGCTTCCGCTACCAGTCCTTCACCCGGCGCGGCCGGGCCCAGGTCGCGCGGCCCAGGTCGCGCAGCTCAGGTCGCGCGGCTCAGTTGCCGGCGACCGACTCCCCGTCCGGCAGGGCACGCCGCACGCGGCCGAGGTTGACGTCGGTGTCCTCGGGCGAGGACACCACGACGTGACCGTCCTGGTCGTGTCCGTCGTCCACGATCAGAACCGCGTCGTCCTCGTCGTCCGCCCGTCCCTGACCGGCGGCGTCCTCGGGGTGCGCCTCCTGCCCGGACGGCGCGGCCTCCAGTGCCTGCCTCTGGTCGTCGCCCGGCTCGTACTGCTGGTCGTACTGCTGGTCCGGCGCGCCCGCGGCGATGGCGTGCACCTGCGGCGCGGGCGGCAGCACGGCGGCCTCGTCGATCACCGGTCCCGCCGCGGTCTCACGCTGCATCAGGTCGCCGAGCACCGAGCCGATCTCGTTGAGCCGCCGCACGACCTCCGCGTGGGTGTCGGTGAGGTAGGCCACCCGGCGGCCGGTGTGCTCGTCCAGCGCGTTCACGCGCTGCTGCGCCGCCGCCAGCATGGCCTCGGCCTGCCCGTGCGCCTCGGCGAGCACCCGCTCCGCCTCCATCCGGGCGGCGGTGAGCTGCCGCTCGCCCTCGGCGCGGGCGGTGCGCAGGATCTCCTCCGCCTCCGCGCGTGCCGTGCCAAGCGTCTCCTCCGCGTTCGCGCCCGCCTGCGCCAGCAGCCGGTCCGCCGTGGAGGTGGCGTCGGCGACGCGGCGCTCGGCCTCGTCCTGGGCGGCGGTCCTGATCGCGTCGGCCTGCTCGCGCGCCGACGTCACCAGCCGCTCGGCCTCGGCCGCCGAGGTCTCGCGCAGCCTCCTGGCCTCCGCCTCGGACGCCTCCTTGTTGGCGGCCGCCTCCTCCTGCGCCAGCTTGAGTATCTGGCTGAGCCGCTCACCCAGCTCGTCGGGGTTCTGCGGCGACTCCGCCATCCTCCGCCGCGCCTCGGCCAGCTCCAGCCGGCTCTGCTCCGCCTGGTCGATCGTGCGCGCGAGCCGTTCCTCCAGGTCCCGGATCTGGTTGCGGGTCCGGACCATGTAGTCGTGGACCTGCCTGCGGCTGTACCCACGCATCACGACTTCGAAGGAGTCGTCACTCATGAGGTCGGGAAAGTTGTCGGTCTGATTCGTCATGAGAAACCCTGGGGTTGGAGATAACGACGGTAACGCAGCCAGGACACGACTTTCCTGCTATCCGTCGCACATCGCAACCTGAACGCCACAGGCGCCGGGCAGAACACGGGGCGTCTCACCGAACCCGGACGGGCCGCATGGGATCATGGCGGCATGCCGTACATAGCTGACCTGGACGACGACGCCACGCCGATCATCCATCCCGAGGCATGGGTGGCCCCGGGGGCGGTGGTCGTCGGGAGAGTGCGGCTCGGGCGCGGCGCGAACGTCTGGTACGGCTCTGTGCTGCGCGGCGACGACGAGCGCATCGAGGTCGGCGACGAGGTCAACATCCAGGACCTGTGCTGTCTGCACGCCGATCCCGGCGAGCCGGCGATCCTGGAGGACCGGGTGAGCCTCGGCCACCGGGCGATGGTGCACGGCGCGCGCGTGGAGACCGGCGCGCTCGTGGGCATCGGCGCGGTCGTGCTCGGCGGGGCGGTCGTCGGGGCCGGTTCCCTGATCGCCGCGGGGGCCGTCGTGCCGCCCGGCCGCCGCGTCCCGGCGGGCGTGCTGGTCGCGGGCGTGCCGGGGAAGGTCGTCCGTGAGCTCACCGACGACGATCGCGCCTCCTTCGCGCGTACGCCGGACAACTACCTCGCCAAGGCCCGCCGTCACGCCGCGGCCTCGGTTCGGTCCCGATGAGCGTGCCGGCCAGCGCCAGGTGGTCCGACAGCTCCGGGTCCGTCCTGATGACCTCGGCTCCGCCCGGCCGGTAGTCGGCCTCGGTCGCGAATATGTAGTCGATCTTCCGGCCGCCGCGCGTGGTCGGTTCGCCGCCGCGGCGCGCGAGCCCGCACGACTCGGCGTCGGCCTCGACGTAGCCGCCGTCGCCCAGGCCCATGCCGTACACGCCGGTGAGCTGGTCGTGGCCGGGCTCGCGGTTGAAGTCGCCGGTGAGGATGACCGGCGCGCCGCCGGCGTACCGCGCCACCAGTCCGGTGACCTGCCGCGGGGTCTCGGTGTCGGAGATGTGGGTCACGCAGCAGACCGAGCGGCGCGGGCCGACCCGTCCCGTGGCGCACAGCAGGCCGCGCGGGTGGATCGTCTCACCGGGCACGGCCGGGGCGTGGTCGGCGCGCAGCAGCCGCCGCAGCGGCGGGCCCTCGACGCCGTTCTTCAGCGCCAGCGCCATGCCGAAGGTCCTGCCGTCCGGCGGCGCCGTGTCCGGAGTGAGGTCGCTCCACAACGTGCGGCACCGGTCCTCGCGGCCCGGCCCGCCACCCTTGGCGTAGCCGTACCAGACCAGGCGGTAGCCGGGCAGCTCACGCCGGAGCAGGCCCACCTGCGCGTAGCACATCTCGGTGAAGGAGGCGACGTCCACGTCCCTCGACCGGATCAGCGCGGAGACCTGGCCGGCCCAGGTCCTGCGGCGCTGCGGCGTCAGGTCGCGTACGCAGGTGCCGGCGCTGTTGCCCGCCGCGCAGACGTTGTAGGTGAGCACGCTCACCCGGTAGGTGCCGGCGGCCGGCGGAAGACCGGCCACCGCAAGCGCCACAATTGCCGCTCCTGCCACATACGCCCCCATACATGGAGAAGCTAGTCAGCAGCGATCAACCCACCCAGGCGCCTGTGGTGAAATTTCCGACATTGATTGCCATCACCGGCGCGGCGACCGCGATGTAGGCCATGAACATCCAGGGCCTTCGGCTGCCGGCGACGCCCACGGAGATGTAGAGCGGCCACCACAGCAGCGAGGCCCGGCCCACCGACATGTAGAACGACGACATCGCCAGCAGCGCCACCGCCTGCGGCGCCAGGTAGGCGAAGTCGGCCCACCTGCGCCGGACCAGCCGCGCGAGGATCAGCACGACCAGCACGATCGCCGCGATGATCTCCTCGCGGTACGACGTCGTCAGGAAGGGCTCGTCGATCGACCTGTGCCAGGTGTTGATGAACACGTTCCAGGGCGCCTCGGGGTAGCGGCCCCAATACTGCGCCTCCGCCGCCTTCCAGGCCATCAGGTCGCCCGTGCGGTGCCAGAGATAGAGCATGTACGCCAGCACCGGCACGCCCGGCAACGCCAGCCACGGCGCCTTCCGCCACCCCTTCGGGGCACGCAGCCCGTCGCGCGAGACGAGGAACTGCACGGCCAGCCCGAGGGCGAGGAAGAGCCCGGAGATGCGGATGGACGACGCGAAGGCGGCGCAGACGGCGGCCGCCTCCCACCGGCCCTGGCGCGCCAGCAGCCACGCGGGGATGGCCAGTGCGAGGAACAGCGCCTCCGTGTAGCCGGCGAGCAGGAACACCGCGAACGGGCTGCAGAAGAACGCCAGCACGGTCCAGTGGCCGCTGCCCTCCCGGTACGACTCGCTCAGCCGCGACAGCGCCACCGCCACGACGGCGCTCGCGACGAACGAGATCAGGACGAGGGCGAGCCTCAGGTCCGGGATGACCACCTGCACGGCGCGCAGCAGCAGCGGCAGACCCGGGAAGAACGCGACGAGCCGCGGCGAGTCCTGGTCCTCCGGCCGGCCGTCGTAGCCGTACCGCGCGATGTCCATGAAGTTGTAGGAGTCGTACCGGTTGAACCGGTCGAGGATCGGGTCCTCCGTACGGCCGGGCGCCGCGAGTATCAGATAGATGTAGCAGGCGATCTGCCAGAAGAACCAGATCAGCAGGGCCGTGCGGTCGCTCGGCCGGCCGAGCCACCACACCGCCCGCCATGTCCGGCCCGAGTGCGGCCCCGCCTGCTCGCCGGTCGCCGTGCCGCCAGAGCTGTCCACGGACGTCATCTTCTCCGATGCCTCGTCCGCGCCCTGCTCCCGGGCGGTCCCGGCCTGCTGGATCTCCGTCACGAGCACCTATGGAATACGCCACGGCAGTTCATGCCAAGTGGCGGGCGCCCCCGGGATACGTCGCAATCCCGGGAAATACGGATATGTGCTGCTCAACGCCTCCCGGCCCGTGAAACTTTCACCGTCGGCCTCCCGGGCGCGACGGGCTCCCGCCGCCTGCCGGACCGGCGAGCTACCATCGGAGCCAGCGAGGGGACCGCCGGAGATCGTCCCGGCAATCGGGTGCCCCGGAGGGGCATCGGCCGGAGTTCGGCCGTCGCCCACTCCGGCCGCCTCGACCGGACAGGCGAGAAGCCGTCCTCTCCAGAGGACGGAGGAGTCACTGCCGCGTGTACTGGGATGGATTCACGGCGATGGAGCGCGACGTGCGCGCCGTCGTCGGCGACCCCCGGTGGACGCTGCTCCCCCCGCTCGCGCGGGCGCACACCCTGACCCAGCGGGCGCTGGTCACCCCGGACGGCGTCCGGTGGCTGTTCGGCGCGCACGCCCGCTGGTATCGCCTGGACCGCGTCGACGGCCGCTGGCACCTGTCGGCGCCGCCGCTGCACCCGGCCGTCCGTACCGCCGCCCGGCCGCATCCGCCGGACGTCGCGATCCCGCCGGCGCTGATCCCCACCGGTCCCGACTTCGCGTACGACCGCGGGTCCACCCAGGCGTTCGTCGGCCCGGACGTGCCGCACGAGATCACCGAACGGCTCCGCGCGCTGCTCCTGGCCCACCGCGGGCTGCGCCGGGAGGACTTCCCCCTCGGCGGCAGCGTCTACCAGGAGATCTTCGCCCGCGACGTGGCCGCGACGGTGGCGGCCGTGTGGGGCACGATCATGTGGTGCGCCTACGCGCCCGCCTTCGACGGCAACGAGGTCATGCTGTCGATGTTCGGCGAGTTCCTGGCCCGGCCCCTGCCCGGGGACGACTGGGTGCGCTGGCTGCCCATGGGGTCACTCGACGCGCTCGTGGCCCTGTACGCCGAGCGGATGCGCTCCGGCGCGGGGGACGCGGGCCTGCGCCTCGCCGGGCTGATGGCCGAGACGGCCACGGTGCTGCGCGCCGACCCTCGGTTCCGGCCGCGGGCCGACGCGCTGATCGCGATGGCCGAGCCGCTGCTCACCAGCCCCTGGCTGGACCAGCACGCCATGCCCGGCGGCGCCGTACGGCAGGCCTGGCTGGCGCGCTGCCCGCCGCACCTCGTCCCCGCCACGCTCCCGGAGTGGGCGCCGGGCGAGCACTTCCGGCACACCCTGTACGACCTCATCGAGGCCCTGGGCTACACGGCAGCCCGGGGGATGGATCCGAGGGCCGTGGCGGCCGCGCTGCTTGCCGCCGACGTGGCGGGCGTGTGCGGGGTGTCCGAGCCCGCCTGGGCCGCGCCGGGCAGTTCGCGGACCGCGCAGGTGGTCACCGCGCTGTATCCGTGGATGGACGACGAACTCCGGCAGGCCCTCTATCTCGCGCTCACCGATCCCGCTCATCCGCTGCGAGGCTGCTGGCCGGCCGGCGGCGAACTGCCGCCGGGGCTGGTCCCGCCCGACCGGGAGACGGCCGCCGCCCTGCTCGGCTCCGCGTACGCGACCGGCCTGGCCTGGTGCGCCCTGACGGGCACGCCCGCGCCCACCGTGGGCTTCCCGGTGTGCGCCGCGGTCGTGCAGTGCCTGATCCACCAGCGCGACGATCCGCGCCCGCAGGAGGCGGCGGAGCACAGGCGCGACCTGGAGGAGTCCGGGAGCTGGCTGTTCGAAACTTCTAATTCGGATATTTCGTCCTTACCTCCGCTTTAGCAATCCCTTCCCCGCATCACCGTCTTTTTCATCGAATCGTGATCTCGGTATCGGGGAAATGGTCCCGGAGGGACGAGGGACGCCGGGCGGAATGGTCACGATGGGCCATGTCGCGGGAAGGTACCCGGACGTAACCTCGGGATGGGTGTGGGCTGCGGAAGGAAGGACGACGCGGTGGGGCACGACGACCTGGACTCTCGGGTCCACGACCGTGTCGCGTTGGACGAGATCGCGCTCTACGCCGAGGTGCTGGAGGCCGTGAACATCACGGAGAACCGACTGACCTTGGAAGAGCTCGACAACGCGCTCGGATTGCGGACTTCGGCGAGCCGCTGAAGGCATTGAGAGCACGGACCGTCCCGGGTACCGATGGGACCCGGGACGGTTGCTCAACCGGACGATCCGCTCAACCGAGGTGATCACTCACGGTGATCACGAGCCGTTCGTCACAGGAGAGTGATCACGACCTGACGAGCCGGGCGATGGCCGCCGAGGCCTCCTTCACCTTCTCGCCCGCCTCCGGGCCTCCGCTCTTGACGGCATCGGCGACGCAATGGGCGATGTGGTCCTCAAGCAGGCCGAGCGCCACCGCCTGGAGAGCGCGGGTGGCCGCCGAGACCTGGGTGAGGATGTCGATGCAGTAGGCCTCCTCGTCCACCATCCGCTGCAGCCCCCGGATCTGTCCCTCGATCCGGCGCAGGCGGGTGAGGTAGGCCTGTTTGTCCCCGCTGTACCCGTGCATCTTCCCACGATACCCGTTACCGGTATCCGGCGGGCGCCGCTCCGATCCGGCGGGTAGGGCAGGTGCTCCCGGGAATGCCTCCATGGACCGGCTCATAGCGGTGCTGGAGTCGCCGATGGGAACCCAGGCTGTCCTCCGTACGCTGCCGTTCGCCGCCATGGCGGCTGTGGTGGTGCTCGACCTGCTCGCCGGGCCCGCCCTGGGCCTGCTGCCGTTGCTGACCCTCGGGCCCGCGTTCGCCGCGGTGACGGGCGGCACGCGCCACACCGTGCTGGCCGGGCTGGTCGCGCTCGTCCTGTCCGTGCCGCTGGCCTACCACGACCGCCTGCTCGGTGGCCCGGTGATCACGGTCACGCTGGTCGCGATCGTCGGGGTCACCGCGGCCGCCATGCTGGCGTGCCGGCTCCGCGCCGAAGGCGAGCGCACGCTGGAGAACGTCCGCCTCGTCGCCGAGGCGGTCCAGCGCGTGCTGCTGCGCCCGGTGCCGCACCACGCGGGCGATCTGCGCATCGCCCTGTCCTACACGTCCGCCACCGTTGAGGCCCGCATCGGCGGGGACCTGTACGACATCACCAGGGGACCCGGCGGCGTCCGGCTGATCGTCGGCGACGTGCAGGGCAAGGGCCTGGCGGCCGTGGAGACGGCGGCCTCGGTGGTCGGCGCCTTCCGGGAGGCCGCCTACGACGAGCCGACGCTCGCCGCCGTCGGCCAGTGCCTGGAGGACCACCTCGCGCGGCGGCTCGGCGGGGAGAAGTTCGTCACCGCCGTGCTCGCGGAGGTGCGCGAGGACGAGATCGCGCTGCTCAACTACGGCCACCCGCCGCCTCTGCTGCTGACGGGCGACGACCGCGTTCGCCTGCTCGAACCACGCGAGGAGACGCCGCCACTCGGTCTGGTCGGGCTCGCCCCCACCGGGCCGCGGCCGTACGGGTGCGCGTTCCGCCAGGGCGACCAGATCCTCTTCTACACCGACGGCGTGATCGAGGCGCGGGACCGGGACGGCGCCTTCTATCCCCTGGAGGAACGGGCGCCCCGCCTGCTCCGGGCCGGCGACGATCCGCAGACCACACTCGACCTGCTGGAACACGACCTGGTCGCGCACGTCGGCGGGCCCCTCACGGACGACGCCGCCATGCTGCTCGTGCGCAGGGAACGCCCCTGACGGCCTGGCCCAGGCATCGTTTGCCATGTGCAATCATTGACGGACAGTTCTGGCCCCAGCCGTACGGCGGGCCGGACCGCAAGGCCGGGGTGAGCAGGGGCGAGCACGAGTGGAACCGGGAAGGCACGGACAGCCCGACAGCTTCTCCATGCTCACCGTTCTGGACGAGAACGTCGTGGTCATCCGGATGTTCGGTGACCTGGACCTGATCGCCGCCCCCTCGCTGCGCGCCTGCCTGGCCGAGGCGGTCGGGCTGCGCACCCCGCCCCGCATCGTGGTCGACGCCGAAGGGCTCCGATTCTGCGACTCGACCGGGCTGAGCGTCCTCATGGGTGCCCTGAGCGCCGTCAGGGCGGCCGGCGGGCGCCTGGCGCTCAGCGGCGCCCACGGGCGCTTCGCCCGGATGCTCCGGATCACCGGCCTCGACTCGGAGCTGCCGATCCACGACACCGCCACCGACGCCGCCGCACACCTCACCCGGCCCGGCGGTTAGTCAGTTGACGCAGTCCTGGGTCTTGAGGCTCAGGGCCAGCTGGTAGACCTTGCCGCCGCGCGACAGCAGGAAGACGTAGTCGGCCCTGCGGTTGCCGGGAACCGTGGTGACGGGATAACCGCTGGCGGCCGTCCTGAGATGGGGATAGGCCTTCTCCAGCTGTCTCCGGGTGGAGCCGATCCCGATGCCCTCGGGGGTCCTGACGCCCTTGGGCGCGAAGATCACGGCGACGCCGCGCTTCTTCGAGATGAACAGGCCGACCCCGTCCTCGCCGGTCGGGTGCGCCTTCAGGTCCCAGCCCGAGCAGCCGCCCCCGCCGCCGAACTTCTTGACGACCCTGCGGGTCTTCTGCGCCTGCTTGGCGCTCATCCCCAGCGTCACGCCGCCGTAGCCGTACGGCCCCAGCCTGCCGGCGGCGCTCGCGGAGGCGCTCGCACCGGCACTCGCGGAGGCGCTCGACGCCGCACCCGCGGACGTGGCGCCGCCCAGCGCGACGCCCACGGCGAGGACCGCCACCGTCACCGGGCCCCCAAGACGCGCAGCCGTGTTCGTCATCCCGCTTTCCTCCCGATCTCCATGGTCATCGTTCGTACGGCACCAGCATCACGACGGGCTCTTGCGACCCGGTTGCGGCTCACTGGGGAGCGGCGGCGTTGAACGCCGCCTCATCTGATCAAGGCCGCAGGTGCTCCTCGTCAGGGGCGGGAGCGCAGGCCGTACATGAGCTCTTCCCAGCGGACCGCGACGGCGGGCGCCGCGTGCGCGGACGCGCTCTCCAGTGCCCCGGCCGCCAGCTGCATGCGGCGGCGTTCGTCGTCGACGAGCGCGAGCAGCGCGCAGGCGAACGACTCGGCGTCGCCGCCCTCCCCCTCCTGCACGAGCACGCTGTCGCGGTCCGGGCGGAGGAACTCGGCGGGCCCGCGGGACCCGGCGAAGCCCACGACCGGCACTCCGCAGCTCAGCGCCTCGAGGACGGTCATGCCCAGCACCTCGTGCCGGGACGGCACCGCGACGATGGACGCCTTGGCGAACTCGCCGGGCAGGTCGGGGGTGGTGCCCATGAAATACACGTGGTTGTGCAGGTCGAGGTCGCGGACGAGCGCGCGCAGCCGCCGCTCCTCCGGGCCCCCGCCGTACAACCGCAGCCGCCAGTCGGGCCGCTTGTCGGCGACGATCGCGAAGGCCCGCACGAGCTGGTCGTACGACTTGCCGGCCACCAGCCTGCCCCCGGCGCTGACGATCCGGTTGTCCATGCGGGAGCGCGGCCAGGGCGCCGCGGGCAGGGCGTCGGGGATGGCGTGGACCGACAGGTCGTCGTCGAGCAGCCGCACCCACTCGTCCCGGCGGCCGGCGGTGCTCGTGACCACGGCGTCGAGGCGGGGATAGAAGCGGCGCACCGGGGCGGGCACCGACGGCCTGCCCCACTCCCGGGCGATGCGGACGACGTCCCGCGGGGCGTACCGTGCGGCCTGGACGCTCAGCGACGGCCGGCTGGTGATCAGGACGTCGGCGCGCAGGCCGCGCAGCATCCGCCAGAGCGCCACCTCGGTGCGCACCTGCCCGCGGGGCAGCAGGTGATGGACACCGGGCCGGGCGTCCACGAGCCAGCGCAGCGTCACCCGGCGGTCGACCGGGAAGAACGGGGTCTCCCGGGTGCGCCGGACGCTCACGACCTCCACCTCGTGCCGTGAGGCCAGCCCTCCTGCCAGGTTCAGCATCGCCCGCACGTCGCCGCGCATGCCGTACGCCGAGGGAAGCAGGAAGGCGATCCTCACGCTCCCACCTCCAGCAGCAGCTCGTCGCCGGTGGTGAAGCTGGGCCGGATCGGCACACCGTCCACGAGCGCCCGGGGATAGTGGACGCGGCGGCGTTTTCCCTCGACGTCGTCGAGCCGGGCGCCCAGCGGCAGGGCGCCGTCGACACCGTCGACCTCCAGGTAGGGCTCCCAGGAGCCCTGCGAGTCGGGGGTGGCGTCCAGCACGTCGCACAGCGAGAGCGCGGCGTGGAACCGGACTCCCTGGACGGTGGCGGCGACCCGCACGGTCGCGGCCGGATCGCTGTGACCCCGATCGCTGTGATGCAGTGCGAGCGTGGCGTGGCGGTGCTGGTCGTCGTCGTCCAGGCCGGTGTAGGCCAGCAGCCCGGTCACCTCGAAGCGCCCCTCGCGGAACCACACCGCGCGGACGTCGGCGACGGGCTCCGCCGGGTCTATCTTCAGCGCCAGAAAACCGTTGCGCGTGCGGTAGGCCCGGTAGGCCAGCGTCCGCCGGCCCAGCGCGTACGCGTCGAGGCGGTCGAGCGAGAACCCGGGATCGACGCTCTGGATACGGGCGCGGACGCCGTCCTGGTCGAGGTAGGCGTCCCAGCGGCCGGGACCGAGGTCGAGGGGCGCGAGGGAGACCGCGACGCTGGCGTCCCTGGTACGCACGCCGGATACGCCGAGTGCCACCTGCCGTTCCTCACCCGCGCCCCGACGGCGCAGGACCAGGCGGGCGCCGTCCGCCAGGGGCTCGGCGATGGCCAGACGCAGGGAGAGGACGTCCGCCAGGGTGACCTCCGCATCGGTGACGACCACACCCACCGTCCAGCCCCCTCCCCGTCGATTGAGCCAACGTTGAGGTTACCGTGATTTTCCTGTTATGTGGAGAAAGCCTTTGTCACTCTTTCGTGAAACACGGTTCATTCCATCGCCTTGACCATGGATTTCGACAAATAGTTCACACTTGCGGCAAAGAGGGCTTTACCCCTGCTTGATGGATTTGATGAGGAGCTGGGCGACGTCGACGACCTCGAGCGACTCCTTGGCCTGACCGGCGTTCTTCTTCTCGTTGATCGCGTCGCCGAGCATCACCAGACAGAACGGGCAGGCGGTGGAGACGGTGTCGGGGTCGGTGGTCAGCGCCTCGTCCACCCGCTCGGTGTTGATGCGCTTTCCGATCCGCTCTTCCATCCACATCCGCGCGCCGCCGGCGCCGCAGCAGAAACCGCGGTCCTTGCAGCGGTGCATCTCCTGGGTCTGGACGCCGGGCACCTTGGCCATGATGTCGCGCGGCTGGGCGTAGACCTTGTTGTGCCGGCCGAGGAAGCACGGGTCGTGGTAGGTGATCTTCTCCTCGATCGGCGTGATCGGGGTGAGCTTGCCCTCTTCGACCAGGTGCGCCAGCAGCTGGGTGTGGTGCACGACCTCATAGGTGCCGCCCAGCTGCGGGTACTCATTGGCCAGGGTGTTGAAGCAGTGCGGGCAGGTCGCCACGATCTTCTTCACCCCCGCGTCGTTGAGCGTCTCGATGTTCTGCTGGGCGAGCATGGTGAACAGGAACTCCATGCCCAGGCGGCGGGCCGGGTCGCCGGTGCAGGCCTCCATCGGGCCGAGCACGCCGAACTTGACCCCGGCGATGTGCAGCAGCTCCGCCACCGCCTTGGTGGTCTTCTTGGCCCGGTCCTCCAGCGCGCCCGCGCAGCCGACCCAGAACAGGTACTCGGTGTCCTCGGGCATCGTCGAGTCGATGATCGGGACCTCGAAGTCGAGCTCTTCGATCCACTCGGCGCGCTTCATCTCCGACATGCCCCAGGGGTTGCCCTTGTTCTCCAGGTTCTTGAGCATCACCCCCGCCTCGGACGGGAACGACGACTCGATCATCACCTGGTAACGGCGCATGTCCAGGATGTGGTCGATGTGCTCGATGTCGACCGGGCACTGCTCGACGCAGGCGCCGCAGTTGGTGCACGACCACAGCACATCGGGGTGGATCACCCCGTCCTCACCGACCAGCGGCTTGTCCAGCAGCGCCAGCACGTCCTGACCGAAGCTCTCCTTGTCCTTCTCGCCCGCCAGCAGGTAGGGCGCGACCGCGAAGGCGTGGTCACGCTGGTCGAGGATGAGCATCTTGGGCGACAGCGGCTTGTCGGTGTTCCACGCCGGGCACTGGGACTGGCACCGCCCGCACTCGGTGCAGGTGTAGAAGTCCAGGAAGCCCTTCCACGTCGTGTCGGTGATCTTCCCCCGGCCGAACACATCCGTCTCCGGGTCGGCCTCCTCGAAGTCCAGCACCTTGCCGTCGCTGCGCATCGGCTGGGCCGGGCCCAGCCCGTCGGGGCGGCGGGAGAACAACACGTTCAACGGGGCGGTGAAGATGTGCAGGTGCTTGGAGTTCACCACGAAGACCAGGAACACCAGCATGACGCCGATGTGCAGCAGCAGGCCGATCTCCTCCAGCACCTGGCTGGAGGGCAGGATCTTCGCCACCGCCTGTGAGGCGAAGGCCCCCGAGGAGTAGGGCAGGTTGCCGGTGTTGACCGCCGCCCCGCGGAACAGGAACATCGTCCAGATCACATTGAAGATCATGAACAGGGTGAACCACGCCCCGCCCAGGTGGGAGCCGGAGAAGCGAGACCCACGGCCCAGCTTCGTGGGCGAGTTCTTGATCCGGATGACGCTGAAGGCGATCAGGCCGGCCAGCGCCGCGACCGCGATGAAGTCCTGCAGGAAGCCCAGCACCGGCCAGGTCCCGATCAGCGGGATGTGGAAGTCCGGCTTACCGGTTATGGCGCCCTGGATGAGCGCGCCGTAGGCCTCCAGGTAGACCGTGGCCAGGATGAAGAACGCCCACATCACGAAGAAGTGCGCGGTGCCCGACGGCGTCCACTTCAGCAGCTTGCGCTGACCGAACACCTCGACCAGCTGCGCCTTGACCTCCGCGCCGACGTTCTGTCGTGCGTACTCGATCCGCTCCGGGGCCGGCTGGCCACTGCGGGCCAGCCGGTAGAGGAACAGCACGCGACGGCCCGCCAACGCGACCGCCACCGCGGTCGCGACGAGGCCCACAATCGCTACCCAGAGCACGAGTTCCTCCCAAGTCGAACGTCGGCGGCCAGCCTAGGGGCGCGGCGCCTCGTGGGGGCGGCCGAGTCCCGCCCTGTGGATAACGCCTACGCTTCCCGAATGGTACCGGCGAGTAACTTATTCTGCGTCACGCTCGGCGAGTGGTTCTGGTCACCGCGTTCCCGCCGACGGCACGATACTAGAACAAAGCTCTACAAGAGGGTATGCGAGGGGTGGTCCCAACCTATCCGGCCAGGTAACGCTGCACGGTCGGGGCCAGCAGCGCGACGAGCTCCTCGATGTCGGCGGAGGCCATCGGTTCGAACCTGAGGATGTACCGCGTCATCACCACGCCGAACAACTGCGCGAAGGCGGCCTGCATCCGCAGCGGCGGAACGTCCAGCGCCTCGCCCACCCGGCCGAGGATGGCCGTCGTGAAGAACTCCCGCACCATGCCGACGGCCTGCTCGTTCACCATCGCCGTCCGCACCAGCCCCAGCAGCGGCTCTCTGGCCGCCGGATCCGCCGTCATCGTCAGGATGAAGCGGACGAGGCGCTCGCCGACCTCCTCACGCGGTCCCGACAGGATGAGGGGAAGCGCCGACGAGGGGTCCATCGGCAGCCGCATGGCCGCGACGAACATCCCCTCCTTACTGTCGAAGTAGTGGTGGACGAGAGCCGGATCCACACCGGCCTCCCGGGCGATGCCGCGGATCGTGGCCTTGTCGAACCCCTTCTCGGCGAAGACCCGGCGCGCCGCGGCCAGGATCTCGCCGCGCGTGTCCGCCGCACCCGGACGCCGGCCGGGCCGCCGTCCCGGTCGCCGCGTGCCGCCCGAGACCTCCGGCACATCTGTCGTCACATCGCTCCCCGCCGACCCTTGCGGCCCACCGCGAGATACACGCGCATGGGGACGGTCAGCCGCCCGTCGGGGAAGACCCGGCCGAGCTCCGCGCGCTCCCGGGCGAGCAGTTCCGTCGCCACACCGCCCTCCATGCTCGCGATGTACGAGTGGGAGCGCAGGTCGGTGAGGAAGTCCTCCAGCGGCACCGACCTGGTCCAGTCGACCCAGGTCTCGGCGACGGCGAGTCCCGACTCGGACATCGCCGCGGCCATCGGCGGCATGCTCCATCCGGGCAGCACGGGCCCGATGTAGCCGGGGCACGACTCGGCGAGCCGCACCTGGTTGGCCGCCAGCCAGTCCGCCTTGCCGGGGTCCACCGTGTTCCACCAGCCCGCGACCGCGCCGCCGTCGCCGATCGCCCGTACGGCCTCGGCCACCGACAGCGCGGGGTCCAGCCAGTGCCACGACTGGGCGTACGTCACCAGGTCGGCCGCGCCCGCGCGGAGGGGCAGGTCGTTCCCGTCGGCCAGCAACGCCGGGCAGTCCGTACGGACACGCAGGCGCGCCAGCATCCGCTCCCCGCGGTCCACGGCGACGACCCGGGCGCCGCGGTCGAGCAGGCCGCGGGTCGAGATGCCGGTGCCCGCTCCGACGTCGATCACGGTCGCCCCGGCGAGCCGGATCCCCGACAGGGTCTCCAGCGCCAGGTAGAGGGCCTCCGGGTAGTGCGGCCTGGCCGCGTCGTACTCCTGGGAGACGCGGTCGAAAACCCGATGGCTGTCGGCGAGTCGTTCGTTCATGAGGCCGTCGACGAGGCGGCGAAGTGGAGCCTCGCGAAGGCGAGCGCCTCGGTCAGGTCCTCGATGCGCTCGGAACGGCTCGTGGCCTTACGCGTGTTGATCTCCAGGACGACCAGCCCCTGGTACCCGTTGCCGGCCAGGCGCTCCAGGATCGGCGCGCAGGGCTGGGTCCCCCGGCCCGGCACCAGGTGCTCGTCCTTGTTGGTGGTGCCCACGCCGTCGGCCAGGTGCAGATGGGCCAGCCGGTCGCCCAGTTTGGTCGCCATCTCCATGGCGTCGGTGCCGGACACCGCCGTGTGGGACAGGTCGAGCGTCACGTCGGGGAAGTCGTAGTCGACGGGGTTCCAGTCCGGCGCGTACGGCACGACCTCGTTGCCCCTGGCCCGCAGCGGGAACATGTTCTCCACCGCGAAGACGACGTCGGTCTCCTCGCGCATCCGGGCCAGGCCCTTCTCGAACTCTCTCGCGTAGTCGCGCTGCCAGCGGAAGGGCGGGTGGACCACGACGGTCTGCGCGCCCAGCCGCTCGGCCGCCTCGCGGGCCCTGCGCAGCTTCATCCACGGGTCGCGGCCCCACACCCGCTGGGTCACCAGCAGACAGGGCGCGTGCACGGCCAGGATCGGAATCTGGTAGTGGTCGCGCAGCCGTTGGAGGACCTCGACGTCCTGACTGACCGGGTCCTGTCCAACCATGATCTCTACGCCGTCGTACCCGAGCCGGGCGGCCAGTTCGAAGGCGTCCGGCGTACGCTCCGGGTACACCGACGCGGTCGACAGCGCCACCTTGCCACTGGGCACGCGGATGTCACTCATGAGGCCAGCCTCCCCTGGCGGCCCCCGGGCACGTTCCAGTCCCGTGGCCGTGGCCGTCCGTTCGCTCCCTGCGCCCGTTCACGGATCCAGCCTAAGCCGCACCCGCGCCGTACGCCGCTTCGCCACAATCAACTACCCAAGGTCGCGAACTAATGTGGGCGCCATGGCACGGATCGTGAGCGGGGCGGTGCCCAGCCCGAACATCTGGAACACTCCCCAGATCTACGAGCTGGAGAACCTCGCCGTGGGACCCGCGGGCGCGGCCGAGGCGGCGATGCGGGCCGTACGGCCCTGGGACGGCGCGACGGTGGTCGAGATCGGCTGCGGCGCGGGCTTCCACCTGCCCGCGCTCGCCGCGTCCGCCGGGCGGGTCGTGGGCGTGGAGCCGCACGGCGGCCTGGCCGCCACGGCCGCCGCCCGCTGCGCGCCGCTGCCCAACGTCACGGTCCGTACGGGCACCGCCCAGGCGCTGCCCCTGCCCGACGCCTCGGCCGACGTGGCGATCGCGCGCTGGGCGTACTTCTTCGGGCCCGGCTGCGAGCCGGGGCTGCGCGAGCTGGGGCGGGTGCTGCGCCGGGGCGGCACGGCCTTCGTGGTGGACGTGGACGCCGCCCGCGGCGACTTCGGCCGCTGGTTCCGGCAGTCGCTGCCGTCGTACTCCCCCGACGCCGTGGAACGCTTCTGGTCCCGGCAGGGCTGGCGGCGCGAGGAGCTGGACCTGCGGATGACGTTCCGGTCCAGGGCCGACCTCGAGGCGGTGCTGCGCATCGAGTTCACGCCCGAGGTGGCCGCCGAGGCGCTGCGCGAGATCGACGGCCTGGAGATCGCCTACCCGAACGTCCTGCGCTGGCGGGAATTCTGAGCTCCACGCTTGACCTTGTCGTTGGCGTCAAGCTTTACCGTCGTGTCCCGTACGAGGGCCGCAGCGGGTGGACGAGGCCGAGGAGGGCCGATGCGGATCGGCGAGCTGGCCCGGCGCGCGGGAGTGAGCACCCGGGCGCTGCGCTACTACGAGCAGCGGGGGCTCATCCGGTCGCGCCGCTCGGCGAACGGATATCGCGAGTACGACGAGTCGGACGTCCGGATCGTCACCGAGATCCGAGGGCTGATGTCGGTCGGTTTCACGCTGGACGACGCCCGGCCGTTCGTGGACTGCCTGCGGTCCGGCCATCCGTCCGGGAGCTCCTGTCCCGAGTCGGTCGCGGTCTACCGGCGCAAGCTGGCCGAGATCGACGACCAGATCCGCGACCTGCTGGCCCGCCGGTCCGAGGTGGCCGCCCAGTTCGCCGAGGCGTGCCCCGGCTGCCTGTTGCCACGACGAGGAGAATCATGATCACGCTGACCGCGGAGAACTTCGACGAGCAGGTGCTGCGCAGCGACAAGCCGGTGCTGGTGGACTTCTGGACCGACTGGTGCCCGCCCTGCAAGATGATCGCCCCGATCCTCGAGGAGATCGCCGCCGAGTACGGCGACCGGCTGACGGTCGCCAAGATCAACGCCGACGAGCACCAGGAGATCGCGCAGCGCTACGACATCCTGGGCTTCCCCACGCTCAACCTCTATCGGAACGGCGAGGTGGTCCAGCAGATCAGGGGCGCCAAGCCGAAGCGCCTGCTGCTCGCCGACCTCGCGGGCCACTTCTAGCCCGGCCTCCTCCTTTACCGAGAGCCGCTTATATAAGCATTGACTTCTATAAGCGGCTCTCGGCATAGTGGGCGCGTGCACGCATTCGACGCGCTGGGGGATCCGGTGCGACGCCGAATCCTGGAGCTGCTCTCGCGGGGCGAGCAGACGTCGGGCGCGCTGACCTCGGTCATCCGCGCCGAGTTCGGGATCACACAGCCGGCGGTCTCCCAGCACCTGCGGGTGCTCCGCGAGTCCGGGCTCACGTCCGTACGGGCCGAGGGCACCCGGCGGCTGTACGCCGTCGACCCCGCGCCCCTGCGGGAGGTCGACGCATGGCTGGAGCGGTTCCGCGGCTTCTGGGAGCAGCGGCTCGACGCGCTCGGGACCGAGCTGGCGCGGGGAAAACGGGAGCGGCGGCTCAGCGGCGGGGATGCCCACCACACAGCCCACGACACAGCCCACGACGGGCGGACCGACGAGGAAGAGCGGCCATGAGCGACTACACCGAAATGATCAACCGAGCCCACCGCACGGTCGGCAGGCGCGACCTGCCGGAGGGTGAGGCCCGCACGGTGCTGCTGCGGCGCACCTACGACACCGGCGTCGAGGACGTCTGGGACGCCTGCACCGACCCCGAGCGGATCGGCCGCTGGTTCCTCCCGGTGAGCGGCGAACTGAAGCTCGGCGGGCACTACCAGCTCCAGGGCAACGCGGGCGGGGAGATCCTGGCCTGCGAGCCGCCGCGGCTGCTGCGGGTGAGCTGGCTGTTCGGCGAGAACCCCGGCTTCAGCGAGGTCGAGGTGCGGCTGAGCGCCGAGGGCGACGAGCGCACCGTGTTCGAGCTGGAGCACGTCGCCGTGGTGCCGCCGGAGTTCTGGGACCGGTTCGGGCCGGGGGCCACGGGCGTCGGCTGGGACCTGGCACTGCTCGGTCTCGGGCTGCATCTGCGCGGCGAGATGATGGACGACCCCTCGGCGTGGGAGCAGTCGGAGGAGGCACGGGAGCTCATGAGGCTCAGCAGCGACCTGTGGGGCGAGGCATACCGGGCCTCCGGCGCGCCGGAGGACGTGGTGGCCACCGCGGTCGCCGGCACCACCGGCTTCTACGTGCCGGAGAAGCCGGAGAAGCCGGAGAACTAGACGGATTGTCGGCGGCGGCCGGTAACCTCCGGCACGTGAGCAAGGCAGCGAAACCGGCGTACCGGTGCGGCGAGTGCGGCTGGACCACGGTCAAGTGGGTCGGCAGGTGCGGGGAGTGCCAGGCGTGGGGCACAGTCGAGGAGGCCGGGGCACGGCAGGGCGTCCACGTCGTCAAGCCGGGCGCGGTCTCCGCCCCCGCCGTCCCGATCGGCCAGGTGAAGGCCGAGTCCGTCAGCGCGCGGACGACCGGGGTGCCCGAGCTCGACCGCGTGCTCGGCGGCGGCCTCGTCCCGGGCGCGGCCGTGCTCCTCGCGGGAGAGCCCGGCATCGGGAAGTCGACGCTGCTCCTGGAGGCCGCCGCCCGCACCGCCCGGGGCGAGACCGTCCTGTACGTGACCGGTGAGGAGTCGGCCGCCCAGGTGCGCATGCGGGCCGACCGCATCGGAGCGATCGAGGACAGGCTCTACCTGGCTGCGGAGACCGACCTGTCCGCCCTGGTGGCGCACGTCGAGAAGGTGCAGCCGAGCCTGCTCATCGTCGACTCGGTGCAGACGATCGGCTCGGCCGACGCGACCGGAGTGCCCGGCGGCGTGACCCAGGTCAGGGAGGTCGCCGGCAACCTGGTGCGCCTCGCCAAGGAACGGGCCATGTCCACGGTGCTCGTGGGCCACGTGACCAAGGACGGCACGATCGCCGGGCCCCGGGTGCTTGAACACCTGGTCGACGTCGTGCTCCACTTCGAGGGCGACCGCAACTCACGGCTGCGCTTGGTGCGCGCGGTGAAGAACCGGTTCGGCCCGATCGACGAGGTGGGCTGCTTCGACCTGCACGAGCGCGGCATCACCGGGATCACCGATCCGAGCGGGCTGTTCGTCTCCCGCCATCCCGAGCCGGTGCCGGGCACCTGCGTCACCGTGACCATCGAGGGCACCCGGCCGATTCCCGCCGAACTGCAGGCCCTGGTCGGCCCGACCGAGGCTCCCCAGCCCCGCCGCACCTCCTCCGGCCTCGACTCCTACCGGGTGGCGATGGTGCTCGCCGTCATGGAGCGGCGGCTCCACGCCAAGATCGGCAAGTGCGACGTCTTCACGGCGACGGTGGGCGGGATCCGCCTGACCGACCCCGCCGTGGACCTGGCGCTGATGCTGTCGGTCGTGAGCGCGGCCGGCGACCAGGCACTGCCCGCCGGGCTCGTCGCGCTGGGCGAGGTCGGCCTGGCTGGCGAGCTGCGGCCCGTGCGGGAGGTGCGGCGGCGGCTCGCCGAGGCGGCCCGGCTCGGCTTCACCAGGGCGCTGGTGCCCTCCGGCTCGCTCGAAGAGGAAGGCCCCCGCCTGGAGGCGTCGGCGAGCCGGGGCCGCCTCGTGGCGTTGCGCTCACCGGCCGGCCGTACGACGCCGTTCGCGCCGGGCTTCGAGGTTACCGAGGTGGAGAACGTGTGGGACGCGCTCAACCTCATGCGGTGAGCGCCGTGATCGGCAGTGACGCCGGTGAGCACGGCGTGACGCCGGTAAGCTCTGTTGCCTGCCCGTCGGCCGTGGTCTCGCCCCCGCGTCCCGAGGGGCTTTCACAGGGCCGTCCGCGGAGCGCCTCGCGGACCTCGCCACGACAAGGGATCGGTAGGACGACGATCTGACGGATACGACCGGGCGAGCCCACTGGGGTGCATGTGCTGGACAACGACAAGGCGATCGACGACCGCAGAAGGGCCGTGCTCGCCTCGCTCGCCCCGGGGACGGCGCTGCGTGACGGCCTGGAGCGCATCCTGCGCGGCCACACCGGCGGCCTGATCGTCCTCGGGTACGACCGCACGGTCGAGGACATCTGCACCGGCGGCTTCACGCTCGACGTCGAGTTCTCCGCGACCCGCCTGCGCGAGCTGGCCAAGATGGACGGCGCGATCGTGCTCGACACGGCCCACCTCAGGATCGTGCGGGCCGCCGTGCACCTCGTGCCCGACCCGGCCATCCCCACCGACGAGTCCGGCACCCGGCACCGTACGGCGCAGCGGGTGGCCAGGCAGACCTCGCTCCCGGTCATCGCGATCAGCAAGTCGATGCGGATCATCGCGCTCTACCTCGACGGCATCCGTCACGTGCTGGAGGAGTCGGCCGCGATCCTGTCCAAGGCCAACCAGGCCCTGGCGACGCTCGAACGCTACAAGAAGCGGCTCGACGAGGTCTCCGGCAACCTGTCGGCCCTGGAGATCGAGGACCTCGTCACGGTCCGCGACGTGGCCGTCGTCGTGCAGCGCCTGGAGATGGTCCGCCGCATCGCCCGTGAGATCGAGGGATACGTCGTCGAGCTCGGCACCGACGGGCGGCTGCTGTCCCTGCAGCTCGACGAGTTGTTCGCCGGCGTGGAGACCGACCGCGTGCAGATCATCCGCGACTACGCGCCCGGCTCGCTCGGCGCCCGGCCGTACGGGGACGCCGACGCCATGCGGGAGCTGGACGAGCTGTCCTCCGGCGACCTGCTCGACCTGTCGAAGGTGGCCCAGATCCTCGGCCACCACGGCGGCGACGCGCTCGACACGCCGGTCAGCCCGCGCGGCTTCCGGCTGCTCACCAAGGTCCCCCGCCTGCCCGGGGCGATCGTCGACCGGCTCGTGAGCCACTTCGGCGGCCTGCAGAAGCTGCTCGCGGCAAGCACCGACGACCTCCAGGCCGTCGGCGGCGTGGGCGAGACCCGGGCGCGCAGCGTCCGCGAGGGCCTGTCCCGGCTCGCCGAGTCGTCCATCCTGGAGCGCTATCTCTGATCGATGCGCGGCAGGTCGACCCGATGACCTGCCGGAGCGGCTGAGGAGCGCTCGGTCACGGCGTAGCGGGGCGAGCACGAGGACGGGAAGGTCCTCGACGTTCATGATTCAGGGGGTGAACAGCTTCCAGTGCCCCTCGGAGACGACCTCGACATGACCGTCGATTACCTTGATGGCGGTCTCATCGTCGATCGCATACGCCCGATTCGGGATGCCGGCCGCCCATCTTTCCGCCTCGGCCATGGTGTTCTCCGGCAGGAGTTCGTGATCCAGGTGCGGGAAGATCGAGAAGTCGACGACGCCCAGGGTGCTGTCGTCACCGGAGGGCGGCTTCCACTGGACGAAGTCCTCCCCGATACGGGGGGTCATCACCATGCTCCCGGCGCTCAGTCCCGCCCAGACCGTCTCGCTCAGCGACGGCAAGAGATCCGCCAGCCCGGACTGCCGCATCCAGTGACACAGGTAGAGCGCATCGCCGCCGTTCACCAGCAGGACGTCCGCCTCCCGGACCCAGGGGACCCAGCGCTCTTCACCGATGCTAGGCAGCGCGGTGAGCTCCAGCACTCCCACGGACTTCCACCCCAGCTCGCACATGGGCAGGGCGGACTTCCCACTGATGAAACGCCATGCGCCGACAGGAGTGACCTGGGGGTGCCCGTATGCCGCGGTGGGGATGCAGAGGGCGTTGGACTCGGCGATCGGCTTGCCCAGGAGGTCGACCAGCGCGTTGTGGATGCTCGCGTTCGCGATGCCGGCGGATGTGAGAAGAAGCCGCATGATGCCCTTTCCTGAGCGCTCTGTCGCTGCCCTGCGTCAGAAGCGGTAGTTGGTCTGGCCGAACGGGTCGCCCTTGGCGTGGCCGTACGCCTTGTCCGGTCTGACCTCGAAGACCACGACCTGGGTATCGGAGCTCTCGGAGTCCACGGCACCGTTCTGGACGTCGAGCAGCCAGCGGCCGTCCCAGCGACCGCGATACAGCTCGGCGAGCCGCCGCAGCAGAGCGTCGTCGGTCACGGGCGCGGCGGTCCCCTCCACGACGACGTCGAGGCCGCGGTCCCAGGCGGTGTCGCCGGCAAGCACGAGCACGTGTGGATTGGCCTGGAGGTTGTCGTACTTCACCTCCGTGCTGCCGGTGTGGAAGTAGACCTTCCCCTCATGGACCACCGGGACCATCGGCGTCGTGTGAGGACGGCCGTCCGGCCGTACGGTCACAATCCAGGCGACCTCCGCCGCGGCCAGCCTCGCCTCGGCGTCGGTCCACGGGACCGCCTCGGCCCGCTCGTCGCTGTAGCGCCGGTCGATACGCTCGCGCGTCGGTCGCACCACGCCTCCAGAAACTGATTGCAGTATGCAAGTTGTTGGGTGACGTTAACACGACCGGTTGCGAAGTGCAATCAGATTCGATGGCTGAGGCACGAGACCCTGATCCGCTACAGCCCACCGAGGTGGGCGTGCAGCTCATGCCGGCGATGGCGGCTCGCGGGGGCGGCAGCCCGCCCCCCGCCATGACGCCCGTCTTTCAGCGTCCGCCTCTCAGTGCCCTCTCTCAGCGCAGGTGAAAGACGATCTTCGGGCTCTTGAGCCGGCCCGCGTGCGCCGTCGCGACGTACGTCCCGGGGTCGGCGGGCGACCGCTTGCCCGCGCACGTGCTCCCCGAGCGGTGGCGGTCCCATCGGATGTTCTGGACATAGGGGATGCCGCGTTGCAGCAACTGCCTGTCCACGCCGTCGCCCGCCACGCAGTCGGCCGTCGACCACACGCGCTCGCCGCCCGACAGCACCCGCATCTCCAGCGTGCGCGGCCCGACGTCGACGGTGCACTCGACCTTGCCCGTGCTCACGACCGTCAGCAGGAAGTTCGGCGTGACGCCCTTGCCGTACACGTCCTGGCCGGTCTGCAGCGCGAGCACGAGGTCCCTCTCGTCGCAGGGGTCGCCCGGGCGCCGGGGTTTGCCGGGCGAGGGCGAGACGCCCGCGGAGGCGGACGGTGACGGTTGCCCCGGCACGGCGGCGGAGGCGGCGGGCGTCTTCGGAGCCAGGCCGGCGGGCAACGAGACGACCAGCCGGTCGGACGGGGTCGCCCTGACGGCCGCGGCGGTCTCGTCCGACCGTCCTGAGGCGCTGCTGCACGCCCATGCCACGACCGCCACCACGACGAGCATCCCCGTGAGCACCGACACACGGCGGCGCCAGTAGACGTCCGCCCCCTCGACACCCACGTCGCCACGGAATGTGTCCGGATCCATACGGACAGTATGGAGAGCCCTGGCGGGTCAGAGGGAACGGCTCGCTGAACCTTGCCCTTTCCCAGGTCGGAGCCTCGCCGGACCTTTGCGCAATCAGGCGCCCCGTTCCAGCCCGGTGCGGCCCGGTGCGGCCCGGTACAGTCGGTGCGTGTCCGCCTCCCTGCGTGAGCCCATCCTCGACTGGTACGCCGAGCACAACCGCGACCTGCCCTGGCGGCGGCCCGACGCGACCCCGTGGGGCATCCTGGTGAGCGAGATCATGCTCCAGCAGACGCCCGTCGCCCGGGTGCTGCCGATCTGGACCGAGTGGATGGAGCGCTGGCCCACCCCGGAGGCGCTCGGGAAGGAGTCCCCCGGCGAGGCCGTACGCCGCTGGGGGCGGCTCGGCTATCCGCGCAGGGCGCTCAACCTCCACGCGTGTGCCCGGGCCATCACGGCCGACCACGCCGGCCGCGTGCCGTCCACGTACGACGAGCTGCGGGCACTGCCCGGGATCGGCGACTACACGGCGGCGGCCGTGGCCAGCTTCGCGTACGGCGGCAGCCACGCGGTGCTCGACACGAACGTGCGGCGGGTGCTGGCAAGGACGGTGCGCGGCGAGGAGTACCCGCCGAAGGCGCCGACGGCGGCCGAGCGGCGGCTCGCGGAGTCGCTCGTGCCCCCGGTCGGCGCGCCACGCTGGGCCGTGGCCGTGATGGAGCTGGGCGCGCTGGTGTGCACGGCCAGGGCGCCCCGCTGCGAGCGCTGCCCGGTCACCGCGCAGTGCGCCTGGCGGCTGGCCGGGCGCCCGGCCCACGACGGCCCGGCGCGCCAGGGCCAGACGTACGCGGGGACCGACCGGCAGTGCCGCGGACGCCTGCTCGCCGTGCTCCGCGAGGCGCACGGACCGGTTCCCAAGGAGGCGCTCGACGCGGTCTGGGCCGACCACGTGCAGCGCGAGCGCGCGCTGGACGGCCTGCTGGACGACGGCCTGGCCGAGGTCCTTCCCGACGGCACCTACCAGCTTCCCTCCTGACCCCGGCCGTCCGGGAGGCGGGGCACGGCGCCCTGCTCGGCGCTCCGGAGGAGCCGCCTGCCCGCCGGAAGTGAACCGGGCCGATCATCATCCCTGCGCGCCGCAGCCCTTACCGGGCACCGCGGAAGAAGCCGGCGGGAATGAGGGTGACCGGTCGGACAGTGCTTGTGTGTGGACATGTCACTGCGCGCCCGGATACGTGACGGCGATGCCGAGGCGTTCGAGGCGCTCTTCGAGGAGATGGCCCGGCCGGTGTTCAGCCACGCCTTACGGCTGACCGGGAACTGGTCGGCCGCAGAGGACGTGCTGTCGCTGACCTTTCTGGAGGCGTGGCGGCTGCGAGATCGGCTCGACGCCGACGGCGGGTCCCTGCGGCCATGGGTGCTGGGGATCGCGACCAACGTGGCGCGGAATCTGCGCCGGGCCGCGAGGCGGTACGACGACGCGCTGGCCAGGATGCCCAGAGGCCATCCCGTCCCCGACTTCACCGACGAGCTCATCGACCGCATTCACGCTGCCGAGCGGCTGGCCGCGATCCAGGAGGCATTCGGCTCGCTACGCCGCCAGGAGCAGGAGGTGTTCGCGCTCTGCGTGTGGTCGGAGCTCGACCATGCCGAGGCGGCCCAGGCGCTGGGCGTCGCCGTGGGGACCGTCAGGTCCCGTCTGTCCAGGGCGCGCAAGAAGCTGGAGAAACTCGCCGCGGAACGGCAACGGGCCTCCGTGCGGCGACAGGTAAAGGGTGACCACGACAGCGTGGTCCGGTCCGTACGGGAGGAGAACCCATGAACAAGGGTGAGCGCGAGGCGCTGGCCGGGTTGCTGCCGTTCGAGGTGGAACCACGACTCCCGAACGGCCGCCACCGCGTACTCAAGGAGTTCGTCATGTCGGAAATCCGCAGGTCGGCGGGGTGCCCCCGGCGACGCCCGCTCCGCCCCGCCCTTTTGGCCCCCGCGCTGGCCCTGGGCGTCGCAGTGGCCGTGGGCGTTCCGGCGCTCCTCGGCGGCGGCACGCCCGCGTACGCCGTGTCGAAGAACGCCGACGGGACGCTCACCATCACCATCAACCAGGCGAAGGACCCCGAGCCGCTGGAGGCCACGCTCCGCGGCATGGGGGTGAACGCGGTCGTCGACTACATCCCCATAGGAAAGCGATGCTCGCCTCAGCCCCGCAGCACGAGCTTCCTGTCCCGGCAGGAGGCACAGCACCCTGCCGACGGCAGGCCGTTCCTGATCTGGCCGGCCGACGAGCCGGAGTTCCGCATCGACCCGGCCGCGGTCAAGCCCGGGCAGACGGCGGTGCTGGAGTTCAGCGTCTCCGCCGACGAGAAGACCGCCGGCATCTGGGCGAACATCTCCAACGGGCCCGTCGCGCCCTGCACGCTCGTGGACAGCGACGAGGCACCGCTCGGCCCCCCACCCGGCTGGGACGGCTGACCGACGTCGCGGCACCGGGGCGGCGGCGAAGGCGGCCGCCCCGGTGCCGCACCGCACAGTGGCCCCCGCGACCCGCTCGTCGCGGACGCTCCGGGGGCGCCTGTCAGGCGGCGAGCTTGAGGCCGAGCGCGGTGAGGTTGCGGCGGGTCCAGTCGAGATCGTCGGCGAGCTTCGCCACCAGCGCGGCCGGCCCCTTCGTCTTGGGGGCGGTCCCGTCGTGGGCCTCCACCTCGATGTGCGCGGTGCCGTTCACCGCCCCGGACAGGATCGCGGCGAGCGTGTCGGCGATCACCGGCTGGGTGCTGGGGATCTCCTGGCTGTGGTTGTGCACGTGGTTCAACCTGACCACGGGAGCCCCGGCGAGAGCCAGCCCGCGCAGCGCCGCGTCCGGCTCTTCTGCCCCGCAGGACAGGTGGCAGGCGTCGAGGCAGACGCCGAGGTGATCGGAGTCGATGTCGCAGACCCGCTCCAGGGCCTGCTCGGTGGTCTCCAGGACGCAGCCGGGCCAGGGCTCGAAGCCGACCCTGATCGTCTTTCCGGTGACGCTGTAGAGGCCGCGAAGCTCACGCGACAGCCGGTCGAGCCGGCGGGAGGCGATCGAGTGCAGGTCGGCGGGCCAGTCGCGGCGCCAGCCGATCGGGATGGTGGAGATGCTGCCCAACTGCACGTCATCCGGCAGCAGGAACGCGAGGATCTTCGCCAGCGCCATGGTGTAGCGGTAGCGCTCGGGCTTGGCCCAGTCGGGTCCCGGGACCTCCTGGTTGCGCCCGCCGGTGCCGTTCAGGCTCACACACTCCAGGCCGCGCTCCTCCAGCGACCGGCGCAGCCGTACGAGCTCGATGCGATCGGCGATGAGATGGTCCGCCACGGCGGGGGCGAGCCACAGGCCGATCCCCAGCCGGTCGACTCCCAGCTTCCTGCGCACCGGCACGGCGTAGCGCGTGAGGTGGGCGATCAGGTTCTCCAGATCCTCGGCGGGATGTACGCCCGCGTTGTAGGCCAGGTGAACCAGCGTCCCGTCGTCGTGCAACAGGCGCATCAGCTGCCTCCAAGGCTTGTGCACTTCCGGACCGCTATTTCGCCCACAGGGCGTGTCCCGACCGCACGGGACTCCGGTCCTCCTACCACCGGGATCTCGCCCGGGTGGACCGAGCTTCCCCCGTGCGCCCGGTCCGGCGCGTCCGCCCCGCAGCGGATTGTCCGGTACGCCGCGGGGATGACATGCCTGTCCCCACGCGTTCGCGGCATGCCGGACGCGCGGCTGACTCTACACAGTGTAGTACTACGTTTGGTGGCGTGATACCGGTTCTCGCTTTTCGGGACCCGGGCGATCGCACACGGTAGGCCGGAAAACGACCGAGGGGCGCTCCGTGCGGAGCGCCCCTCAGGTAGAACGGGTTATCGCGGACCGATCAGTGCTGGATCGCCTCCGCGATCGAGGCCGCCGAGTCCGGGACCGACGGGCTCTTCGCCTCGCCGGCGAAGGTGAACTTGGCCGCGTCGCCTTCGCCCTCGATGTCGATCTTGACGACCTGGCCGGGCCGCAGCTCGCCGTAGAGGATCTTCTCCGACAGCGTGTCCTCCAGCTCCCGCTGGATGGTCCGGCGCAGCGGGCGGGCGCCCATGACCGGGTCGTACCCGCGGTCGGCCAGCAGCTGCTTGGCGGCCGGGGTCAGCTCCAGGCCCATGTCGCGGTCCTTCAGGCGCTCGGCCACCTGGGCGAGCATCAGGTCCACGATCTGGATGATCTCCTTGGGCGTCAGCTGGTGGAAGACCACGATGTCGTCGACACGGTTGAGGAACTCGGGCCGGAAGTGCTGCTTGAGCTCCTCCTGCACCTTGGCCTTCATCCGGTCGTAGTTCGACTCGGTGTCGTTGGCGCGGGCGAACCCGACCCCGATGCCCTTGGAGATGTCCCGGGTGCCGAGGTTGGTCGTCATGATGATGACGGTGTTCTTGAAGTCCACCACCCGGCCCTGGGCGTCGGTCAGCCGACCGTCCTCCAGGATCTGCAGCAGCGAGTTGAAGATGTCGGGGTGGGCCTTCTCGATCTCGTCGAACAGCACGACCGAGAACGGCTTGCGCCGCACCTTCTCGGTCAGCTGACCACCCTCCTCGTACCCGACGTAACCGGGCGGGGAGCCGAACAGCCGCGAGACGGTGTGCTTCTCCATGAACTCGGACATGTCGAGCATGATCAGCGCGTCTTCGTCGCCGAACAGGAACTCCGCCAGCGCCTTGGACAGCTCGGTCTTACCGACACCCGACGGGCCGGCGAAGATGAACGACCCGCCCGGACGGCGCGGGTCCTTCAGGCCGGCGCGCGTGCGGCGGATCGACCGCGAGAGCCCCTTGATCGCGTCGTCCTGACCGATGATCCGCTTGTGCAGCTCGTCTTCCATCCGCAGCAGCCGCTGGGACTCCTCCTCGGTCAGCTTGAACACCGGGATACCGGTGGCGGTGGCCAGGACCTCGGCGATGAGCTCCTCGGTCACCTCGGCCACGACATCCATGTCGCCGGCCTTCCACTCCTTCTCCCGCCGCTCCCGCTTCAGCTGCAGCTGCTTTTCCTGATCACGCAACGCCGCGGCCTTCTCGAAGTCCTGCGCGTCGATCGCGGACTCCTTCTCCCGCCGCACGTTCGCGATCTTCTCGTCGTACTCCCGCAGGTCCGGCGGCGCCGTCATCCGGCGGATCCGCATCCGGGAGCCCGCCTCGTCGATCAGGTCGATCGCCTTGTCCGGCAGGAACCGGTCACTGATGTAACGGTCGGCGAGGGTGGCGGCCGCGACGAGGGCCCCGTCGGTGATCGACACCCGGTGATGCGCCTCATACCGGTCCCGCAGACCCTTGAGGATCTCGATCGTGTGCGACAGCGACGGCTCGGCCACCTGGATCGGCTGGAACCGCCGCTCCAGCGCGGCGTCCTTCTCCAGGTGCTTGCGGTACTCGTCGAGAGTGGTGGCGCCGATGGTCTGCAGCTCGCCGCGGGCCAGCATCGGCTTGAGGATGCTCGCGGCGTCGATGGCGCCCTCGGCGGCGCCCGCACCGACCAGCGTGTGCAGCTCGTCGATGAACAAGATGATGTCGCCCCGGGTACGGATCTCCTTGAGCACCTTCTTCAGGCGCTCTTCGAAGTCACCGCGGTAGCGGGAACCGGCCACCAGCGCACCCAGATCCAGGGTGTAGAGCTGCTTGTCCTTCAGCGTCTCGGGCACCTCACCCTTGACGATCTTCTGCGACAACCCCTCCACCACGGCGGTCTTGCCCACACCGGGCTCACCCACCAGCACCGGGTTGTTCTTCGTCCGGCGGGACAACACCTGCATGACCCGCTCGATCTCCTTGTCCCGGCCGATCACCGGGTCGAGCTTGCCCTCCCGCGCGGCCTGCGTCAGGTTCCGCCCGAACTGATCCAGCACAAGCGACGTCGACGGCGCCGACTCCTGCGGCCCGCCCGCCGC